>DATMKY010000001.1:0-6418 GCA_035570955.1 Edaphobacter sp.
GTTGGAGGCGGGCGGAGAGAGGCTTGTTCCACTTGACGGCGAGTGAAGCAACGTCAGAGAAGATGCGGTTGAGCTGGTCCGTGGAGACGTCGCCGGGGAGTGGGATAGTGTCGAGGCCGGTGCCGCACACAGAGGAGTAGGCGAGTAAGCTGTCGACGTTATAGGTGGACTCGGCCCAACGTTGGGCGAGGAGTTTGTCTTCCATCACAGGGACCATGAGGCCGGAGTAGCCGATTTGTTTTACAGGGACGGCTTTGACGGCTGCGGTGATGATGCGCGAGGCAGTGAGTGTTCCGCTGGAACCGAAGCGGGCGCCTGTGAAGGCTTCAATGGCGGCGCCGATGGAGACGTCGCCAAGAGGCGCGGGCGTGGGGTCGACGCCCATGTAGGTCCAGTGGGTGGCAGCGGCGATTTTGTTGCCTACGGCGTCGGCTACTTTGGCGTGAATGGTGAGGGCCGTGGTGAGGTCGCGTGTGGCGGCTTCGGCATTGCCTTTGTCTTTGGCGAAGACGTCGCGGACTACGTTGGCTCCCTCAAAGCCGATGGAGAATTGTCCGCCTGGGCCATCGTGCCATGAGCCAGGAAAGAACGGGCCGTAGGGTTTGAGCATTGCGGTTGCCGTGAAGTTGAAGGTGCCTTGCGCGCGCGGACTGTGGGCGGCGACGTACTGAACGAGTTCGGTGGTGCGGGTGATGGCTTTCCAATGGATACCGGATTCGTCGGCAATGATGGCGCTGGCGTTGAGATGAGAGAGTTGAGAGAGGGCTCGCTCAAGGAGATGCATGGTCTTGGGATCGTCGTTGTCGTGAACCATCGCGGGACCGATGTTGGCGTCTACGTCTTCTTTCACGGCTAGTGCATCAAGTTTGGCGAGGAAGGCGAGTCCTTGCTCTTCTGTGAGACCCTCGGTTAGTTCGGCGAGGGGTTGCGTGGTGAAGCGGATGGTCTCGACTTCGTAGCCCTGTGTCTTGAATTCGAGTCTGGTTCTGTTAAGAACTCCGAGGGCTTCGGCTAGCTGGCGTTCGTAGTTTTGGGGATCGAGACGGACGAAGGTGGTGATGGCTCGAACTTTTGGTTTAGCGGGCTGAGCGTGAAGCGAGAGACTAAAGAGAGCGAGGACCGCGAGGGCGAGACGCTTCATTGAGGACTCCGGATGGAGATGGATGACGGAAAAGTATAGCGTAAGTGATTTCGCTACTTTGGGGACGGCTCTGTCGTTTGTTCGGAGCGAAGTTTCTCAATTTCCTTCTGATATTTTTCGCCGAGGCGTTCGCCAATTTCTTTGCCAAGTTTGAAACCTTGGGCCGATAGTTCTTGCGTCATGACCGTGCTCGATTCGAGAACTTTCTGGCCGACGGGTGTGGAATAAAATGCGATGACCGAATCTGCTTCCTCCACAGAAAAATATCGTTGATAGACGGGAGTGGCGATTTTGATCCAGTCTATTTTGTCGAGTTCCTGCTCGAGTTCGTCCCAAAACGCGGAAGGAAAGAGTTGCGGTTTCTGATTTTTCTGAACCTCAATGTTGGAGTGCATTAGAGACTTGATTCGATCCGCGGCCTTGGTCAACTTCATCAGCTTTTCAACTTGCTCCAGGGTTGCGGGGCGGGCAGGCGGAGCGAGAGGCTTATCTTGTGCTAATGCGAATGGAAATAAGCTAAAAAATAGTCCGGTGAGGATCGCAACTCTTTGAAGAGTGAACTTTTTGGGATACATCACTTCTTTCCTTCGGGTCGAATCGGTATTTTGGGGTTGAGTGGACTTTATCAGTTCTCTCAGGAAAGAGGGGCTAAAAGCGATTCTGAACGGACCTATGGTACTGAAAGGGACATCTCGAGCACCAAAACAGAACTAGATTCCTTCGCCGCGGAGTGACAAACCAAAAAGAGTGCCCCGCGTCCGCAACTACTGACGTGGGGCACCTGGATTTGGAAGGTGTATTATTCGCCGAAGTTGACCGATTCTATTCCGAGGAATTCGGCGGATTGGCCCAGCTCTTCTTCGATCCGGAGGAGCTGGTTGTATTTGGCGATGCGATCAGTGCGCGATGCGCTACCGGTCTTGATTTGACCTGCTCCTGTGCCTACAGCGAGGTCGGCGATGAAGGTGTCTTCGGTTTCGCCGCTGCGGTGACTGATGATCGAGGTGTAGCCGAAACGGCGGGCTAGTTCGATGGCGTCGAGCGTTTCGGAGACGGTTCCGATCTGGTTGACCTTGATGAGAATTGAGTTTGCGACTTTTTGTTCGATTCCCTGCTGAAGGCGCTGGGTGTTGGTGACAAAGAGATCGTCGCCAACGAGCTGGACTTTTTCGCCGATAGCTTCGGTGAGGTACTTCCAGCCTTCCCAGTCGTCTTCGGCGAGGCCATCTTCGATGGAGACGATAGGATATTTTTCGACCCAAGCCTGCCAGTAGGCTGCCATCTGAGCGGAAGAGAGTTCGCGTTTGTCGGATTTTTTGAAGATGTATTTGCCGGAGGCTTTGTCGTAGAACTCGCTGGAGGCGGGGTCGAGAGCGATGCTGATGTCTTCTCCAGGCGTGTAGCCGGCAAGTTGTATGGCATCGATGATGAGGTCGAGCGCTTCATCGTTTGATTTGAGCGAGGGGGCGAATCCGCCTTCGTCGCCGACGGCCGTGTTATACCCCTTTTTCTTGAGGACGCCTTTGAGGGTGTGGAAGACTTCAGTGCCCCAACGGAGTGCGTCGGAGAAGGATTCGGCGCCGGTAGGCATGACCATGAATTCCTGGAAGTCAACGTTAGAGTCGGCGTGGGAGCCACCATTGAGGATGTTCATCATCGGCGTGGGAAGGATGCGGGCGTTGACGCCACCGAGGTAGCGATAGAGCGGAAGTTTGAGCGCGTCCGCGGAGGCGCGGGCGCAGGCCATGGAGACGGCGAGGATGGCGTTGGCTCCCAGCTTGGATTTGTTTTCCGTGCCGTCGATGGAGATCATGGTTGCGTCGATGAGCCGTTGGTTAGAAGCGTCCATGCCTTTGAGTTCGGGGGCGAGAATGGACTCGACGTTTTCGACGGCGTTTAGGACGCCCTTGCCGAGGTAGACCTCTTTGTCTCCATCGCGGAGTTCGACGGCTTCGTGCTCGCCGGTGGAGGCTCCACTGGGAACTGCGGCGCGGCCTTTGCTCCCTCCGTCGAGGATGACGTCGGCTTCGACGGTTGGATTCCCGCGGGAGTCAAGGATTTCGCGTGCGTGGATCGAGACAATCTCAGTCATGTTGCTCCTATTTTCTTGAGTGCTGTGTTGCGTTACGACGCGATGATGCAAGCGGTCGTTTAACTTTGGGCGACGGTCGACGGGGAGGGTGCTGCCTCCGAAGAGTGAGATGGATTGCACCAGGTTTCGGTCGGAAGAGCCCACTTTTGGGATTTTAGCAAAGGGATTGGGTGGGATGGTGAACGGTGGTTGAGAGGGGCCTCTTCGTTGCGCCTCATACATTGAGGTTGTGAGGCTTCGACAGATATGACAACCCGTAATTTGTTAACAAGGATCTGAAGCAAAGGAAGAAATAAAGGCGCTGAAGGACTTATTAGCAGGAACGGTTCCCCGCCATGGATTTTGCTGCGTGGGTGGTTTTGGGGTTTTAACCTTGAAGTTGACAAGAGTGCCCTTAAGGGCTCGAATCTGATTTCTGAGGGTACTGCCATGAACTTTCGTATGACGACCATTGCTCTTGTAATTTCTGCTTCACCTTTGATGGCTCAGACGAGTGGGGTTTCGCGACCTGATTCTGCAGTGATTACGAGCGATGATTCGGCGCAGACTCCAAGACCGTTGACGGCTAAGCCTAGTGCGACGGTCCCAGCAACGACGCCGGCGACGACTGCTCCTGCGACGGGAGAGGTCTACGGGCCTTATGTGCCTTATACGGGACCGAAGGCGGCAGGATCTGCGCTTGCGACTCATGCTGATCCTGTTGAAGATCCACGAGACGCGATGATCGTGGTGAGCGTGCCGGAGCGCGACGGGGAGCTTCATGCGGGAACACTGCTGAAGACAAAGATGCTCACTCCGATTTCAACCAGCTCTACGCTGCGTGGGAGCCGATTTACTGCCGAGGTGACGGAGCCAATTGAACGGAATGGGCGCGTAATTATTCCTACGGGGTCGGTACTCGAAGGTTTGGTAACCCAGGTTCGCGGTGGCAAGCGAATTACCGGGGGCGCGGCGCTGCATCTGGCGACCAGCGATGTGACGCTGCCGGATGGGACTCACTATATTGTTCATGCGCAGGTGGTGAGCGCAGGCAAGAACGGGTTCAAAGTGACGGATGAAGGGACCTTAAAGAAGAAGGAACATACGAAGGAAACGCTGGCCGTCATGGGTGGCGTGACTGGCGCCGGTGCGGTGACCGGAGCAGTGGTCGGAGGCGGCGTTGGCGCTGCTGTCGGCGCAGGAATTGGCGCAGGCGTTAGCACGGTGATCTGGTTGAAGCAGGATAGACAGGCTACGTTGGATAAGGATGAGCCGCTGGTGTTCAGTTTGACTGTGCCGATGGTGCTTACCCCGCTGAGCGGGTCGGCGCTGAGCAGCGTTGGACGTATGACTGATGTTCCAGGCACACCACAATAGATCCTTTGAGTTGTGCGTCTAGGGCCGGATGATCCCGGCCCCTTTTTTTTGAGAAATCTGATGTCGTGCGTTGACCCTGCTTCTGACGATTCCATAGGTTGGTAGTGATGGGTGATTTTTACCGGGATACGCTGCAACGGTTGCTGGAAGACGGGTGGTTGGGTCGGGATAGCAGCGTGCTGGTGGTTTGCGGTGAACGCTATGACCGGGATGTCTTATATGCCTTGGGGCTTCGGCGCGTGACTCTCTCGAATCTGGATTCGCGAATGGAGAACGAAGACGTCGCTCCGTATACCTGGAGCCGGCAGGATGTGGAAACCCTGGGGTTCGGAGATGGCTCGTTCGATTTTGTCGTGGTGCACCAAGGTTTGCATCATTGCCGGTCGCCGCATCGAGGATTGTTGGAGATGTATCGGGTTGCTCGGACTGGAGTGCTGGCGTTTGAGCCTCGGGATACCCCACTGGTACGACTGGGGGTGAAGCTGGGGTTTGGGCAAGAGTATGAAGTTGCAGCTGTGGCAGCGAATGAGTTGGAATGCGGCGGTGTGGGTAACAGCCCGACTCCGAATTTTGTTTATCGATGGACGGAGCGGGAGATTGAAAAGACGATTCATTCGGCCCACCCTGAGGGACTGGCGAAGTTTCGGTACTTCTCTTCCCTGAGGGTTCCTGAGGGGCGTATTCAGTCGATGAGGAACCGTGTGGTGGCCGGGGTTTTGCGTAGTTTGCTGCCGGGTGCGCGGTTGATTGCGAGATTATTTCCGAAGCAGGGAAATTGCTTTGCGTTTGCGATTACCAAGACGCGGAGTTTGCATCCGTGGATGAAGGAGGATGGCACCGTGGATGCGGATTGGGTGAAGGAACGGTATTCGGTGGAGAACCTTATTGCTGTCGCTAAAGAGCGGGGGTAGATTAATCGCGAACCTGGGCCAGGAGGCGCTTCCAGTTTTTACGGTTGCGACGGTAGGACTTGTTGAGGTCTTCGAGAATGCGTTCGAAATCAGCGTGGCCTTGCAGGTTGCGCCATGCTGGATTCTTGCTGAACCATGGGAAGTTTTCGTTGCCCAGGTAGATGGCTCGGCGCAGCCAATGGAGCGCCTCGGACTCATCACCTTCTACGGCGAAGTAGGTGGCCAGCCGGTAGGCCATCTCGCTGTCGGCTTCAGCGGCAGAGAGGGTTTCGTCGACGATGAAGGTGGCGGCTTTTTCGCGTTGACCAAGCTGGACGTAGCAGAGAGCAATCGTTGGAAAGACGATGCGGAGGCTGGGGTCGTCGTGCGTGACTTTTTCCAGGGTTTCGATGGCTTTGGCGAGATCGCCGGTGCGCATCTGCTGGTAGCCGAGCGAGGTTCGGAGAAGGGGCTGGCGAGGTTCGAGGGTGAGACCCTTTTCGATCTCGTCGGCGGCTAGTTCGAGCTGGTTTTGGTATTGGTAGACGCGAGCGCGGTGGTTGTAAATCATCGCAGCGTTTGAAGGGTTCATACGAAGCGAGGCGTTGAACTGATCGAGAGCTTCGTCGTACATGCCGTCGATGCGGAGCGTGATGCCAGCAACCATACGGACGTTCCAGTCGTTGCCTGCAGTCTGCAGGAGGTTCTCGATGCCGTGGCGAGCAGACTCTTTTTCTCCACGAGAGAGAAGCATGTAGACGCGGTAAAGATTGGCTTCGACGGACCCGGGGTCGAGAGAGAGGGCTTTGTCGAAGGCGCGTCGAGCTTCGAGGACGTGAATCTGGCCGCCGAGTCCGTGGCGGGCATATTGGAGGTGGGTGATGCCTAGTCCCGACCACGCGGGAGCGTATTTTTCGTCTTGATTGACGACCGAGGCGA
>DATMKY010000002.1:0-33379 GCA_035570955.1 Edaphobacter sp.
CCGACGCTTCACTCTCATCTTCCGCGAGAGATTTTGGCAAAATCTGGACCCACACCCCGCGCTCAAAAGCCTGAGCTTTCTCTTCGCCTTCTCCGAGATACCGCCCGTTTGGTGGACACCGCACCCCGAACCAAGCAACACCATCACCGGCTGGATCGGAGGCCCTCGCTCCTCAGCGCTCACAGGGCTGGATGAGAACGAGCTAGCCCGCCGCGCCTGTGAAACTCTTGCAAAAATCTTCGGCATCGACTCAGAAAAAATCCGCAAATTACTGCAAAAAATCTACACTCACGATTGGCAGCAAGACGTCTTTACCCTAGGAGCCTACAGCTACGTATCCAAAGGCGGGCTCGACGCCTCGAAAGAGATGACGATCCCAGTCGCGAACACGCTCTTCTTTGCGGGCGAACACACCGATGTCACGGGCCATTGGGGGACCGTTCACGCTGCGGTGCGATCCGGCCTTCGGGTCGCCAGCCAAATCCTCGCAATCCGCAATCAAGCGCCGGAAACTGGATTACCAAAATCCACGTGGCTGTCCAGAAAATAACCCTCCTCACTCCAAACGTTGTCAACGCCCTGTAAACACCTGTTCGGTGTAATGTGGATGGGCAGAGACGTTGACGCCTCCCAGCATCAACCTGCATCTGAGACTTATATGGCCATTACGAAATCGCTGTTGAACACTCCCGCCGATCACACACCGAACACACAGCTGACGATCGACGGCCTCGAGGTTCCCGGCCATTCCGGTGAACTGCTCATCGAACTTCTGAACCGCAGAACGGCGGTCCACGCACAAAAGCCAATCCCGCAAGTCTGTTACGTGCCCCAAATGGGGCCTATCGAGAGTTGCGATACCTGCATCGTCAAGGTCAACGGTCAGCTCGCACGGGCATGTTCAACCCGGGTCGCGGCAGGCATGAAGGTCGAAACAGCCGGCGAGACGGTCGACATCGCGCAGCGCGAAGCCTTCGACCGCATCCTTCAGAACCACCTGCTCTACTGCACCGTCTGCGACAACAACAATGGCAACTGCACCATCCACAACACCACCAAGGAACTCGATGTAAAGCATCAGTCACGGCCCTACATGCCAAAGCCGTACGAGAAGGACATGTCGAACCCCTTCTACCGCTACGACCCTGATCAGTGCATTCTCTGCGGGCGCTGCGTCGAGTCGTGTCAGAACGTTCAGGTCAATGAAACTCTCTCCATCGACTGGGAAAGCCCCCACCCCCGCGTTCTCTGGGATGGCGGTACAAAGATCGACGGCTCAAGCTGTGTCTCCTGTGGCCACTGCGTCACTGTCTGCCCCTGCAACGCCCTGATGGAAAAATCGATGCTCGGCGAAGCGGGCTACCTCACTGATACTCCGCCAGACGCGCTTAACAAAATGATCGAGGTCGTCAAAGGCATCGAACCACCAATTGGCTACGGTCCCATCCTCGCGCTCTCCGAAATGGAAGCGGAGATGCGCACCAAACGTACCAAAATCACTAAAACTGTCTGCACCTACTGCGCCGTCGGCTGCACCTATGAAGTCTGGACCAAAGACCGCCACATCCTCAAGATCGAACCTACCCACGGCCCTGCCAACGGCATTTCCACTTGCGTCAAAGGCAAGTTCGCCTGGGGCCACATCAACTCCGACGACCGGCTCGTCAAGCCCCTTCTACGTGATGGCGACGGCTTCCGCGAAATCGAATGGAACGAAGCGCTCGATATCATCGAGCACACCTTCAAAAAGATCAGAGCCGAGCACGGTCCCGACGCCCTTGCCTTCATCGCCTCCTCCAAATGCACCAACGAGGAGAGCTTCCTCATGCAGAAGCTCTCGCGTGCCGTCATCGGCACCAACAACGTCGATAACTGTGCCCGCTACTGCCAGAACCCCGCAACCATGGGCCTGCAGCGCACCGTTGGCTACGGCGGAGACTCAGGCTCCATCGCAGACATTGAAAAGGCCGGTCTCGTTCTGATGGTCGGCTGCAACCCAGCCGAAAACCACCCCGTCCTCTGCACCCGCGTCAAACGCTCGCACAAACACCGTGGCCAGCGCCTCATCGTCGCAGACCTGCGCAAGCACGAGATGGCTGAGCGCGCCGACATCTTCTTCCGCCCCAAGCCGTCCACCGATGCCGTCTGGATGTGCGCTATCGCCAAATACATCGTCGATAGTGGTCTCGCCAAGATGGACTTTGTCAACAAATGGGTCAACAACTTCGACGCCTACAAAAAATCTCTCGAACCTTACACCATGGAGTACGCCCAAAAAATCACCGGAGTCCCTGCGGCCACCCTCGTCACCGTCGCCCACGAGATAGCTGCAGCCGACGGTGTCTGCATCCTCTTTGCCATGGGCGTCACCCAACACTGCGGAGGCTCCGACACGGCAACGTCCCTCTCCAATCTCCTTCTCGTCAGTGGCAATTACATGCGCCCCGGCGCGGGGGCCTACCCGCTCCGCGGCCATAACAATGTCCAGGGTGCCAGTGACTTCGGCTCCATGCCCAACGTCTTCTCTGGTTATCAGAAAGTCGACGACCCGGATATCCGCGCCAAGTTCGAAGCTGCCTGGGGAGTAACCCTGCCCACCTCAACCGGCAAAGACAACCACCAAATGATCGATGCCATCCTCGAAGGCACGATCAAGGCAATGTATATCAAGGGCGAAGACACCATCACCTCCGACTCCAACGCCAACTACGTTGCCAGTGCTTTGGAAAAAGTCGACTTCCTCATCGTCCAGGACATCAACTTCTCAGAAACCGCAACCTACGCTGATCTCGTTCTACCCGCCTGCGCCTCTTTGGAAAAAGATGGAACCTTCACCAGCACTGAACGCCGCATCCAGCGCCTCTACAAAGCAATAGAGCCTATCGGCGAGTCCAAGGCCGACTGGGAGATTATTCAGCTTATCGCCAATCGCATGGGCGGAAATTGGAACTACAAACATCCCTCCGAAGTAATGGACGAGGTAGCCAAGCTCACACCCCTCTTTGCCGGCGTCAACTACGAGCGCCTCGAAGGCTTCAAGAGTCTGCAATGGCCCGTATACGCCGACGGCACGGACTCCCCCTTGCTCTTCACTGAGAAGTTCCCTTTCCCTGACGGCAAGGCGAAGTTTTACCCTGTCGAGTACATTGCGCCCTGCGAAGAATCCGACGAAGTCTATGACCTGCACCTCAACAACGGCCGCCTCCTCGAGCACTTCGAGCAGGGCAGCATGACCTATCGAACTCCCGGCATCAAAGCAATCACGCCGACAAACTGGGTCGAGGTCTCACCCGAACTCGCAGCCGAAAGAGGCATCACGACAGGCCGTTACGTCCAGGTGAAATCCGCCCACGGCAAGGTTCGCCTGCAGGTTCTCGTCTCAGATCGCGTCAGCGGCAAACAACTCTACATGCCTCTTAACTCGGTCACCGAGCCTGTCAACAAACTCACCAGCAGCTTCACCGACCGCAACACCCATACCCCGGCATTCAAAGAGACAGCAGTCAACATGACCGTACTGCCAGAGCAGGGCGACTCCCCGTTGCCGCGCCGAAACTTCCGCTACGGGAAACGCACTCCGCAGCCCGGTCTCGAAATCGAACGCAAGTGGAAGCGCCCCGACTACCACATGCCCGGAACCTCCCCCAGCGACAAGCTCGTCCAAATCACCTCGACGCACGTCTAGTTTTTCAGCAAGGGAAGGAAGCTTATGGCAAAGCCCGTTGCATTCATACCCGTCACCGTAGACTTCGAGGCAGACCTCCGCCGCCGTCTCGAAAAGGCGCCCGCAGAACACGCCGCTGCCCTGCTGGCAGCCTACGACGTGATCGAAGCCGCTCACCAGCAAGGCCTGCTCTCCATCCTTCACGGCATGATCGCCTCCAAGGAAACCATCCTCTCGGTCTTAGCGAAATATGCTGCCGAACCCGGAAGTATCGTCGCCATCCGCAACCTTCTCACGGCGGCAAAACTACTCGGTGAACTCGACCCCGAGCTGCTTGAAAATCTGTCGAAGGTAATGGATAACGCCACCGAAGTGCACAAACAGGAAATCGAGCCTCCCAGTCTCTGGCAACTCTACCGCCGCGCCACCAGCGAAGACAGTCGCCGCGGCCTCTCCTTCATGACATTGATTCTCTCCGGCCTTGGCAAGTCACTGAAGAGCTAAGTCAAGGCTTTATTAAAACCCGCAGCCCTGAAAACGGCCCCAACGGAATGTACTCCACATTGAGATACCCGGCCTTTACCATCGGCAGGCCTGCAAGAATCTCCTTAGCCTCGTCTGCAGTCTTACATCGCAGTATTAGGACAGCTCCCTTGCCATCACTCCTTGTATACAGCCGTTCTATCTTCCCATCGAGATAGAGCTGGACCGCCACGCGCACCTCTTCCCGTACTAACTTCATGACATCCGGAACGGCGACCTCGGGTTTCAGTGAAGTCATCGCCATCACCTCGGTCACGGAAGTGGGGGGCGGCGCCGGGGCAGTCTGCGGTTGCATCTGGAATCCGGCGCCAAGCACAAGAGCGGAAAGACGAAGCAGGATCATCTCTACCTCCGGAAGTAGCGGAAAAATCGATGAATTGCAGATAACAGCCATCTCTCCGGGTTGTCCAGCTTTTTTCTAAGTATGGTCAAATAAAAATGTGACCAATCCCTTCGACATCGGCAACGTTCCCGTGGGCCGGGGAAAGCTATTCCTCATTGGTGGCCCCTGTGTCATCGAGTCCGAAGCCCATGCCCGCACAATGGCCGACGCCATCCAGCGCATCACCTCCGACCTCGGCATACCGTATATCTTCAAAGCCAGCTACGACAAAGCCAACCGCACCTCAATCAAAAGCTTTCGCGGCCCTGGCCTTATTGAAGGCACACGCATCCTCCGAGAGATCGGCCAATCCACTGGCTTGCCTGTCCTTACGGATGTCCACACCGCGGAAGATTGTACCGCGGTCGCGGAATCAGTTGATGTCCTCCAGATCCCCGCCTTCCTCTGCCGCCAAACTGATCTGCTAATTGCCGCAGCCGAAGCCACCGTCAAGACTGGAGGCGCCATCAACGTCAAGAAAGGCCAGTTCGTGGCCCCTTGGGACATGCGCCACGCTGTCGAAAAGATCCGAGAGAGCGGAAACCCTCGCATCTCGCTCACCGAGCGAGGAGCCAGCTTCGGCTACAACAATCTTGTAGTCGACATGCGTTCACTCCCTGTCATGCGAGCCTTCGCACCCGTAGTCTTCGACGGTACTCACTCCATCCAAACCCCTTCCGCAGCGAACGGAGTCAGCGGAGGCCAGCCGGAGTTCATCCCGGTCCTCGCCCGCGCCGCCGTAGCCGCAGGCGTCGATGGGGTCTTTCTTGAAGTTCACGACAACCCCACAGAAGCCAAATCTGACGGAGCTAACGCCCTCCATCTCAACAGGCTGAAGCAGGTCTTGGAACAACTCTTGGCAATCCACAGATCGGTCTGAGACCGACCTGTTACTCCCTCACCCCAACTCCCCGGGTTAAAAAAAACGGCCCCTCATTGAGGGGCCAATCTGCCTTGGTTCTCTCTGGTTAGGAGAGGTTTTTGCGAGTGCGATCTAAGCCGCTATCTCGGCAAACTTGCGGGCGGCACAGCAAGCTATACCGCCCTGGGGGAGGGCTACTGGTTCACCTCTCGGGGTGAAACTCCCGTTGGGGAGGTCGTTGGAACGCTGTTCGACGCCGTATTTCCACTCATCGTCGCCAGGCTATTGTGCAACAGGGTCACCCGAACGCCATTCGTGATCGCCTGCTCTCCATCCGCTGTCTGGACGGTGTTTTTGCCAAGACCTGTCTTGTAGATCCGGTAAACCGGAACCTGATGCTCTGTTACGAGGTAACGAACTACCGAGTCGGCCATCGCCTGCGAAGTCTGAACTCCCGACTTGCTATAGCCCTGAACTTCGATAATGTAACCCTTCTCGCCAGCCAGCGTGGTAGCCAGTGCGTCGAGATCAGACTTGCCCGTCGGACCAAGCGTCGTACGACCCGCTGCAAACTTCACAGAGGTCGAGGATACCGTCTGATACTGGTCCAGATTGCCAACCGTCGTATTCAAAGCGTCGGTACGGGTGCTTGCATTACTAGCAAGCTGATTCGCCGAGTTCGCGCGATTTGCCGCATCCTGTGCATGTTGATCGGCGGTGTTCGCAGTATTCATTGCGTTCTTGATACCAGCCTGAGCTCGCGCATCCACATCCTTGATGTCGTTTGCGTTCTTGGCCTGCAGCTGATCAAGCTCGTTCACTTGATCCTTGATTGGGGCAGTCTGCCGATTCACCCACTTCTTACGGGCGAACGGATTCATATGACCCCAGAAACCTTCCTTCGACTGATCCTGCAGGGGCTTGCCAGTCGCATAGGTTGAACTATCACTTGGACTCATCGTGCTCGAAGAAGCGGGTGGATTCTGGTCCGTGGTCTGCGTCGGGGTCGTGCTGGTCTGGGCGAAGGCGGTAACGCCCAACGCTCCTCCTAACAGCAGTACTGGGAGGCCGAAAGTGTTGCCAGATTTCATCATGGTTTACTCTCCTCTAATCAACGATGCGCCTGTGTTCCAGACGTCAACTCGCCATTGCTAGAGCAGTTGGCGTGCCAAACTCGAAACACAAGTTAACCAGATGAAAATACGTTACTTATTAGTAAGTTTCGAATACCGGACTGCGGCAGATTAGGCTGGCCTCACGCAAAATCTTCCAAGTGGACTGGTAACTATTACTGAGCAGCAATTTAGCTACGTCTACTTCAAGTCCACTGCGATAATCCGAATCTCAGGAGTCTGCTGGTTCCAATTCGCCGGAATCGCCTCAAAAATAAGACGAAAATCTCTCTCGTCGCCCGGCTTCAAAGGCGACGAACCGACAGACTGCGTATCGATATACGGCTCTCTCGTTCGAATCAGCGAGAGCGGCAGCGTCTCGATCTGCGGAGGCATCGCCTCGTCGTTCCGAAACAGCACCTGCACTGTAACTCCGGTCACAGTCTGGGTGCCTGCATTCTTGATATGCCCATCCACAAAAGTAGACTTCCCTCCCGACAAACTGGTCGACTCGCTCATCGAGATCTGCGACAGCGGCAGGCTCGTCGCATTTGCGGCCAAAGGTTGCAAAGTCGTCGGAGCGGTCGTCCTATGTCGTCCCATTATGACCAGCAGACCAACCACGATCACAACAGCCAATCCAGCCACTCCCCAGGCTACCGGCGGAATACCGCCCCCCTCGGGAGGCTTCGTGCCGAACATCTCATTTTTGCTTTCAGTTGAAGAAGTCAAAGGGGACTTGGAAGAAGCGCCATCAGACCGGTTCAGTTCGCTCATAAGCCGAAATTCTATACCGTCAATCGCGACCATTCACGACGCTGACCATCGGCGCAAAATTCATAAAAAGAACCACGGCAGTGTCCTTGCTCGGAAAACTTAGCGATTTTTTCACGAATGCGCAGAACTTCTTGCTACAAAATCACGTTTAGAACATCTAACAGGCCAGTAAGTCACCTCCCCGCAGTACTTGAAAAGGCCAGTCATGAATCCGCAGAGCGAAAAATCGCCCCTTCAGGTAACTCCCCACTCGGTTCTGCCCTTGGCTGCTCCGGCTCGGCAAGCCTGCGAACCGGTCACACTGGGCACACCAGATCGCGTCTATCAGATTGCCGCTCTCACGGCAGGAGCATTTTTACTCGCAACCCTGCTCTAACGGGAAATATCCACTGCGGCCTCAGGCGAAGCTCGCGCGTTTAACCTTTTGGCGAAAATCCTCTCCTTGCATCTCCACCACAACGCACATCTCCTGCAACCGTGACCGCATTCTCTCGCCAATCCGGTCTCCAAGAGTCTCCTCGCGCATCGAAACGCGCGATCCCGCCTCCGTCCCCAAAGGCCCTGCGTTTGAATAGTTCGTAGTGATAATCGTGGTCCGCCGGTCGTTATACCGGGTATTCAAAATATGCGCGACGGTGTCCCACACCCAGTCGGTAGGCTTCGACGCTCCCAACTCATCCAACACCAGCACCTCGGCTTCAAACACCGGCCGAAGCACCTCAAGCTCTGTCTCGCGAACCTGCGCGTTATAGCTGTTCTGCACCTGTTTCAGCAGATCCCGATAGTCATAAAACAATCCGGTCGCCCCACGCTCTGCCACCAAGGCCTGCAAAATTCCCACCGCCAGATGCGTCTTGCCTACTCCGATCGATCCCGTTAGCAGTAGTCCTGTTCCACCGGTCTCGACCGGATACCCTTCAACAAACTTCCTGGCCCGAAGATGCGCGGCGGCCAGCGTCCGGTGCGATGAAGGAAAATTCGTCTCGTAGCTCTCCAGCGAACAATGCTCATACCGCCGCGGAATATGTGCCCGCCCCAGCATCCGTTCCGCCCGTCGCGCAATCCTGCACGAGCAGTCCTGTGCAAACTGCCGCCCATTTTCCTCGACCACCCGGAGGCCCGAACCGCCGCAAATCGAACAAACTTCACTCATAGCCGTCCATCCAGTATCGCAGCACCTGAATCCAATCGCCCCCTGTGCGAATCTTGGATAAATCTGGATAATCAGATAAACTTAAAGTACTGTCCAGGCGCTCCTCTTCCTCGGAGCGTAACCCGCGGTGCGACAGGCACATCGATGTGACGTGTTTCCGTCCGTTGCAAGCGATCCGCACCCGGAGGCCAGACCAGATTCAGAAAAGGACATCGCTATGCCAAAGCAAGGAATTCACCCGAAATACGAAACCATCCACGTCAAGTGCGCCTGTGGAACCACCTTTGAGACTCGCTCCACGCACAAGGGCGACATCATCGTCGAAATCTGCTCTGCCTGCCACCCCTACTTCACCGGCAAACAGAAGCTCGTCGACACTGCAGGCCGCGTCGAACGCTTCCGCCGCAAGTTTGCTAAGTCGGACGCTGGCAAAGCCGAAGCCGCCGCAAAGTAAGCGGGAGCCCAAAACCTATCCAAAGGCCCCCGCAAATGCGGGGGCCTTCGTTTTCTACCCTCCAAACCCATTCTTTGTCATATGAAGAAGCGCTACACTCTCGAACAAAAACGCTGGGATGGTCCGATCGAGCATGCGATGCCCGAGCACGCGCGCGTTCCCGCAAGCTTCAGTATAGGTAACGTAAAGATAGCGCCCGCAACTGTTCTTGCCCCCATGGCTGGTGTCACCGACACAGTCTTCCGCCGCTTCATCAAAAATGCCAGTCAATTCACCGCATCGGTCAGTTCCGCTGACGTCGCCGAAGAGACCTCCAACCAGCAATCTGGCTGCGGCCTTATCATGACGGAGTTCACCTCTGCCGACGGCCTCTCTCGCATGCGAGAAACCAAGCGCAAGCGCTATCTCACCTATTACGACGACGAGCATCCAATCTCCGCACAACTCTTCGGCTCGAACCCCGAGACCCTCGCCGATTCTGCGCGCATTGTGCAGGATGCAGGATTCGACATTGTCGACCTCAACCTGGGCTGCCCCGCCAAGCGTGTCGTCGCCTGCAACGGCGGCTCTGGCCTACTCAAAGACCTTCCGCATATCGAGCGCATCTTCAAAGCCATTCGCGCTGCCGTCACCATCCCCTTCACGGTCAAGTTCCGGCTTGGCTGGAACGACAAGCACATTGTCTGCGTCGACCTCGCCCGGATGGCCGAAGACTGCGGTCTCAACGCGGTCGCTCTTCACGCCCGCACACGCGAAGACGGCTATACCGGCCAGGCCCGCTGGGAGTACATCGCCGCCGTCAAAGATGCCGTCAACATCTCCGTCATTGGCAACGGAGACATCCGCACTCCTGAAGATGCCGCCGCAATGGTGGACCGAACCCACTGCGACGCTGTCATGATCGGTCGTACCGCTCCCGCCAATCCATGGATCTTCCGCCAGATCGCCCAATATACAGCGACGAAGGAAGCCACAGGCATCGGCACCTACGACATCGCCACCGACAACGACCGCTATCGGATGATCCGTACTTACTTCCAGATGCTCGTCGACGAGATCGCCGTTGAGGAAGCAGCCGAAGCCGCACGCGCCGAGGCCATCATCGCCTCAGGCCAGATCGCCCGTGAGCAGCGCCATCGCGACTGTGTCGGCAAGATGAAGCAGTTTGCCAGTTGGTTCACTCATGGCGTCCCCGGCGGCGGCGCCCTTCGCAAACAGATCTTTGAATCCAAGAACGGCGGCGCCGTCCTCGACGCCATCGAGCGCTTCTTCGAAGCCCCCGTTGAAACCACAGCACCCGCAGACTTAGAGCCGGATGAACAACTCCTCGCTGCCGCATCCGCCTACTGCGACTAAACAAAACCTCTATTGCAGCAATGGCCGTTGCGCTTTCATCTTCGTCAACGTTTGATCCAGCGTTCCCTTAAAAACCAGAATCTTCACCTCAATCACAGTCTTCCCATGGGGCGGCAATGGCTTCTCCGGATCGACATGCTGACAGGTCAGCTCAGGATTGCTCCATACATTTCCTGTCACCTTCGTAAAACTCATCACAACCCACTTCTTATCGCTGGAAATCGTCGCAATGAGAGGCTCGTTCACCACGAGCGACTTGTTGTAGTAAGTTATGCCGTCGGCGCGACGCTCCACAAGTTGCTCAGGCACCGGCCCTGTATACGATGCCAGATAACGGGCTGGCAGCCACTTATCCAGCGGCATCGTCAAACGCTGCGGCGTCTCCGAAGCGAGCAGCTCAAATCCGCCAGCATGATGCACATAGGTCCGCTCCAGCCGCACATCATGCAAAATCGAGACCATCCTGGGATCCGTCACCGCCGTGACCATCGCATAGTCCACATCCGACCCGTTCAGAAATTCATAGTGGAAAAGCGCGCCATCCTCTTCGAGAGTCGCTCGTGCAAGCATGTGAATCCCACCCCTAAAGTCTCTCTCGTACTCGATCGCGTTGCCCGCCTGCCGCCACATCGGTCTCTCACCCGTCTTGCCTGGCCGAAAGAGATACAGATGCTCCCCTTCGTCGTTGCCGCGCCGCTTCAATGTGACGTGTTCGGGAAAGAGTATCTTCGCCACCTGCCCACCCGACTCGTCTGGCAACAGAAGATGAAGAACTGGTTGCGTATCCTCATCTGTAACCACCAGACTGACCCCCTCACTATTCCGCACACCCGGCACAGACTGAGCCGCAAGCATTGACGTCGCCACAAACAAGCCGATCCCGAAAGCAACTCGCACTCGAAACATTCTCACAAGCAATCGCACCTCAGGGCACCCGTTTCAGCGTCACATTCATCGTTGTATCAATTGGCTCCAAATCCTTACCCAGTTGCACCAGCGAACTTCCGCCATCCTGCAATAACAACGATTCCGACCTCGGTTCATTCTCCGGATTCAACTGATACACTGTCGCATTCTCATCTGTCGCATCGCCGCGAAGCATGGTCCACTCCCCACGATCCGAATACGCAACATCTCCATGGGGAGCTCCGCGATAGGTCTGCGTCCGAACATAAAACGCATACGTAAAGTCGAATTTTCCTTTCGCGTAAATCCGCAACACCGTATCCAACCCATCGCAGTCGGCACAGGGCAGCGTCCCTTTGTAAACACCCAGCAGAACCGCTGTCCCTACACGAGGAGAGCCCAACGCAATATGTACCCGAACCGAATAAGCCGACGTATCCTGCGGAGCCGCACCTGGATCCTTGTCCGGCGTCTCAAACCCAAAGACCGCCGCCGTATCCCCAATCGAAGCAGCATTGAACCGGAACCGCCGAACCTGCACAGGCACGCCGCTCTTTTTATCAATCGGCGGCGTTTCCTCATTCAACGCTGTCAACCCGGATCCTTTTGGCAGATGTGACACCCAGCGAAACCCGCTGACATCGCCTGAAGAAAGTTCCACCACTAGCGTGTCTCCAAGGTTCAGAAAAACATCCGTGCGATTGTCCGCCGCACCCACCGTCACGGTCTTGGCCTCAAGCAACGAAGCCGAAATAAGAAGTAATTCCAGTCCCAACACCCTCACAACTGATCGGAGAACCATCGCTACCTCCGCAAAGGAATATTCAATCCCGACCCCGTGTCCCACTTCGCTTCCGCCACACCACGCTAATCTTCTCCCTCCACCTCTCATTAAGAGCAGCCATAGTCCACTCTACTCGTGGCGACAGGTGACGCAACACGACCTCTGTCGGCGGATGCACTCGCAACGCAGGCGCAACGAGATACGCTCGCGGAGCCTCCGGCGCCAAACGCATCCCCAAATATCTGTGCCGCTGAAACTCCCCAAGTCCAGTCGCATGACCTTTCCGCAGATGTTGCCACCGCACCCGTACCCAATAATCCAATCCCTGCAACGCGAGAATAGCCGAACCCTTAACACACTCAGGAAATCACTTCAGAGGAAGCGAAAAATGAAACGAGGTAATCCGTAGCCGGTTCTTCAGATAAAAAGCATGCGCATCGAGCCGCTGTGTTCCTGAGTCCAGACTGAACGTACTGCATCCAGCCTCATGCGCCAGCGCAATCAACCACTGAATCATCGCCTCGCCATGCCCCTGCGAGCGCTTCGCCGAATCCGTCACCAGATCATCCACGTAAAGTGTCTTTCCACTCCACAGCATGTTCTGAATCCGAAACCCCGCCACCGATACAACACTCCCGTCGGTTTCGAGAAACGCCAGTTGATATCCTTCAGCCTGTTGCGCCTGCACACGACTCACAAACTGCTCCGCAACCAGCAGAGGTCGAAGTTGACTCATCACCGCAAAGCACCGATCAATCTCCGCTGGCGTTCCTGCAATCTTTATCGTCGGAATCAATCGAGCCTCTACCATTTCTCTCGCAACCGCAGGTGCGTAATATGCGCCACGTGATGCAGTGAGTGCCACGCATAAACCAGCGCTGTCTTCTCAATTGTCGCCGGCCCGCTCTCAGGGTGGTTGAACCCGCGCTTCCACTGCTCTTCATTCAACGACTGCAGCAGCATCACCCAACGCGCATGTAGACTCTCAATCAACTCCAGCGACCATTCGACCGGCGCCGCCACAACATCATGCAACTTTGCCCAAGCCGCCTCGTCATACGGTTTAATCGTCGGCCAATCTTCCGTCAACGCAAGCTTTACGCGGATCATCGCATTCATATGGCTGTCTGCCACATGGTGCACAACCTGCCGCACAGTCCATCCCCCCTCGCGGTACGGTGTAGCCAACTGCGCAGAGCTCAGTCCATCTACCGCATTCCGCAACTGCTCCGGCAATTCAGCCAGAGTCGCAACTGCATTATTCCGGTCGTTCAAGCTGATACTCGCAGGCGTCGTGAGTCGCCCCACTGGATATCTGGGATCAGATTCGTGTACTGACATGAGCTGTCACCCCGTATTTAGCACCGTAGCACAGATGCATTGTGTAACCTTGACAAAGAATAGCCAAAGAAATCTCTCCGACCACGATGCGACGCGCCATAAACTCTCTCCCCGTTTTCGTCCTCCTCGCCGTCACAGCATGCGCGCAACCGACCGCCACCAGAACAACAACGACCCAACCAGGAGCCACACACAGCCCTATTGGCTTCGATAGCAACGAATACCCGGGTGATAACGCACTCCCGATCCTCCGCCGCCACTTCACCTTCGCCGGATACTGGCTGACCAATCCTCCCGGTGCACATCACAACCCGTGGATCGGCAAACGCGACATCCTCCTCCGCAACAACTTCGGCTTCCTCGTCCTCGCCAACGGCAAAACCGAAGCCGAAATCTCCCGCGCCAAACGCAACGGCACCTCTCCCGCTGGCCTCGGAGCTAAAGACGCAGCCGCCGCGATCGCCGCGGCCCAGCGCGAACACTTTCCCGCCCGCACCATCATCTTTCTTGACCAGGAAGAAGGTGGTCGCCTCAACGACAATCAATCCACCTACCTTCTCGCATGGACTGAAGCCGTCGCACATTCGAACTTCCTTCCCGGCGTCTACGGCAGTGGCCAGCCTGTCGACGACGCACCTGGCAAAACCATCACCACCATCCAGAACATCCGCGAACTCGTCGCCGTGCGGCATCTCCACGAGATCGCCTTTTGGGTGTATCAGGACGCCTGTCCACCCGCCAACGGCTGCACTCTCAACCCGCCCCCGATCACCGTCAGCGGCACGCCGGATGTTGCAGCCTGGCAGTACGCCCAATCCCCGCGCCGCCCTGAAATCACCCAGGCCTGCGCCAAAACCTATGCCATAGACAACAACTGCTACGACCCCACTCTCCCCGGCTTCACTCTCGACTTCAGCGTAGCCACCACCGCCGACCCTTCTCACGGCCGCTGATAACCGCTCAGCGTTCACACGCGTCTACCAGATACACTGCAACCGGAGTGAACGTCGATGAAGATTCGCGCCGCCATCGCACTCGTCTGCGCAACTCTAATCTCCATCAGTCACGCCCAAACTTCAAATCAACCCGGACCAACGCTAACCACCCACTCCACTCTGGTTCTCGTCCCCGCACTCGTACGCAACAAATCTGGCAATCTCGTTTTTACCCTCAACGCCGACAACTTCACTCTCACTGACAACGGCATCACTCAAAAGCTCAAGCTGGAAGACACTAGCGCCGAACCTCTCGCCCTCGTCGTCGTCGTCGAAATCGGCGGAGCAGGCGCACGCGAGTTTACTAAATTCGACACCATTGCTCCTCCGCTCGCCCCCATGCTCGAATCGATCATCGGCAATGTCCCCCACAAAGTTGCCGTAGTAGCCTTTGACAGCCAGCCTTCACTCCTTCAGGACTTCACACCCAACCTCAACTTCGCTGCAAAGGCTCTTCGCTCCCTTGCGCCAGACTGCACGCGTCAGCGCCACCTCGACAACTGCGAGTCACCGCAGGCTATCCACGACGTCCCTCTCGGCGACAACGGAGCCGCCATCCTCGACAGTATCGGATTCTCCGTGGACCTTCTCCGTACCCAACCCGCCGAATACCGTCGCGCCATCCTTCTCATCAGCGAGACTCTCGATCGCGGCAGCCACCTCACCCTGCCCGAAGCCTTCCGCGCCATCAGCGACACCAACACCGTCATCTACAGCATCGGTTTTTCAACCGGAAAATCCGAAGCCGCACACTACGCCGCCCGTGAACTTCCAACCCAACCCTCCATAACACCGGTTGAGAGTGGTCTTCTTTTCAAGAACCACCACCCCAATCCTCCCAACGGCTGCTTGGGCAAAGACCCCTACCCGGATCCCGACGCCACTCACAACAAAGCCATCCAGGCCTACGACTGCCTCACACAGCTCGCGCCACCTCTCGCACTCGCCAAGATGGCCGCCATCGCCGCCACTGACGGCCTCAAGCGCAACATCCCCGAAACCGTAGCTCACCTGACCGGTGGCGAATACTTCAAACTCACCGATCCCAAAAACCTCGAACGTAATCTCGCCAGCATCTCCAACCACATCCCCAACCGCTATGTCCTCAGCTTCCAGCCGCAGTCACCGCAACCTGGCCTGCACGCCCTCACCCTGCAATTGAAAAACTACCCGGATCTCAAAATCACTGCCCGAACGAGCTACTGGGCCGACACGGAAGCCGGCCCAGCGACGAAGTCCAAATCAAAACCGTGAACTCACATCTTCGGCGCAAAATTATCAAGAATCGTGACGAACAGCACTCCGTAAAGAATCACCAGCAGCGGCCACCATCGGTCCAGCCAAGACTCCTTCGTATTCGAACTCATCGAAATCCTCCTCTTCAATCCTAACCGACAACCAAACCCGCACCCAATTTACACGCTTCGCCCAGGATCGATAATTCCTCACGGCTTCGCACACAAATCGCTCGTGGCATCATTCGTGCCTCCTGTTCCCTTGTACTTCGCAACCTCCGGATACGGACAAAGCGCTCCCGTCCTATCAGGCCGCAAAGGAGGTCCATCCGGAAAATGCGCAGCCGGAACCGCGGTTGGCATCTTGCCGTCCTCCACCCAGCCAACCAGCGGAATCTCCATGTCGAAATCCGTCAACCCTGCCCCTCCAAAACAGTGATTCATTCCCGCGATGAGATAGAGACGCATAGAATCCGCCGCAAGAGCACCTGTCGTCTTAACCACATCGTTGTAGTATGCAATTGTGTTTCGCGGCGCAATCAAAGAGTCCGACAGACCGTGGTACAAAATTAACTTCCCGCCTCGCTCAAAAAACGGCCTCAAATCAGGATCGTTCGCGGTCAACGTTCCGCCATCAACCTTTTCCCCACGAGCCAAATCGCTGTCGAAGTTGAAGCTGCGATAGTCCCACTTCGGGTCCTGAAACACGATGTATTTGAAATGCGACGCCGTAATCGGCGGCTCCGGCGGCTCACCAAACGATCCCCAACCCAGCTCACTTCCCGGCTCCAACCCAGGAAAGATCTTTTCATGCGTACGCGGATTCACGGGTCCCGCATAAATCTTTCGCGCGGCATCTACCTGCTCCCGCGAGAGACAGGAGGCCGTCTCCTTTCCTTTGCACAGCACCGCCGCCGGATCAAAGTGGCACCCGAACGGATCGCCAATCACCCCATCCCTTGCACCGCACGCATTCAAAGCCGCCTCGTGCAAGATCACCAGCTTGTCATGCGGCAGATAACTCGCCGCTGTCGCGTGCGTCGCCTGCCCAATCCACACGCCGCTCGCTGATAGCCGCTCCCAGTTATTCGCAGGAGCACCCGCGATAATCCCGTCATAGTCCGCAGGATAGCGCTGCGCCTCCATCAGACCCTCTTTGCCGCCCGACGAGCACCCGTCCCAATAAGCCTTCGTCGCCAAAGCCCCATAAAACGCCTCAATGATCGCCTTCGCCTTCAGGGTCGTCTGATGCACTGAGCGATAGCCAAAGTCCACTACCTTTTCCGGATGTCCCAGAGCAAAGCTCGCATCGCCGACCTCACCTTTATGGCCGGTATCGGTTCCGGCAGTTGCATAGCCATTGCGCAACGCCCCACCCATGAACCGCACCCAAGGCGCTCCCGAAAATCCGCCATTCCCCACCGCCATCAACCTATGATTCCACCCGGTCACCGGCATCCACACCTCGAACCCAATCAGCGAATCCTTAACCGGAGAGATCGTCCCTGCAACACGACAAAACTCTGGCAATTTCATCAATGGTGCGCCGGGGGTTCCGTTTTCAAGCGTCCGTGCAGTCTCCCGCGTCTCAATCTTCGCGACAGTAATCGTCGTATCTGGCAGCTTCAGTCCTGCAAGTTTCTCGCACGACTCGGCATAAGCTCGCCACCCAAAAAGAAAAAACGCGCATGCCACACCCAATACCTCGCGCCTGCGCCAACTCCGCAGTTTGAACATAACTCAAGTTTCTCCAGTGCCAAGGATTTTATCGCGTCACATCTAGGAACGATCTTGATCCGGCTAATTAGTGCCACCCAGAGATTCTTTCCGGGGAACCAGCAACGAGACGCGAAACTCCGTTCTGCCGGGCTCAGACTCAAAATCGATGACTCCTTCGTTGTGACGCACCAGCCGTCGCGCAATGTCTAACCCAAGACCGGTACCGTGCCCCAGCGGTTTCGTTGTAAAAAACGGATCGAAGATGCGAGAGCGATCCTCTGCTGGAATCCCCACACCATTATCGATCACCCGCACCACAACATGTCGGCCCTCGTGGCTCGCACTCACATCCACGCGGCCCCCCTCCGGTGCAGCATCCAGAGCATTGTCAATTAAAATCCCCCAAATCTGATTCAGTTCGGCAGCGAAACCGGAAATCTCCGGCAACCCGTCCGCCAAATGCAGAACCACGGCAACCGATTTCTCTGTCGCCTTTGAATTTAGCACCATCACGCTGTCGCTCAGCCCTGATCCCGGGTTGACTCGCTGAGCAACCATCGCTTGGTCCATGCAAGTGAATCCCTTGACCGCAGTCACAAGACAAGAGATACGCGCCGACGCCCCTTGTATCTCCGACGACGATTTACGCAACGAGCAATCCGCAGCCGCCCAGCGAAGCGCTTCGTTTAGCTTCGGCCCCGAAACCGCTGCAGCCAGCGCATTCAGCGCCTCGAACGTAACTTCGCTATCGGCAAGCATCGGCGCATTTGAACCATCCAAACTACGTTTTGCAAGCCAGTCGTAAATCGCATCTTCACGATCGATCTGCTCTAACGGAGATCGCGCACCGGACGTTTCAAGACGGCAGGACTCTCGAATCGCATCCACCGCTGCCAGCTGCTCGTCAGACAGTTTCGCGGCTTCCAACGCGCGCCTCGCTGCTTCTGACTCATCCAGGGCATCCAGAAGCTGGCAAACGCAACGCTCAATCGCCGAGGCAGGATTGTTCAGTTCGTGGGCCAACCCGGCGGAAAGCTTGCCAAGCGAGATCATCTTCTCGTCCTGCAACTCACTCGCATTGAAGAGCCGCGCCCGATCCAGCATGATGTGCACCAGGGTGGTCGTAACCTCAAAACATGAGCGGGTCATCTCGCGAAACTGATCCTGATGTACAGACAAGAGCTCAAGCGGCTCCAACGAGACTGCATCTCCCGGTGGATTCACCAGCCGCGAGTACGGGAGCATTCCTGTCACTTCACCATCCCGCCACTCCACCATTTTTTGCGGCCCCGCACCACGGTCAACGAAAAACGCCACGCGTCCCGACAGAATCACATGCATGGCCTCCACCGCCTGCCCCCTGTGGGCCAGCAACTGCCCAGCCTCAAGCCTCCGAAGAGTCCCATGCGCCACCAGCCACGCCAGTTCCTCACGTGGCGCTGAACCAAGAGTCTTGTGTCGGGTCAGGCGTTCAATAAGGTCCGTGTCGACCACGTGCAACCTTCCTAATCATTTCGAATTCCTCGAAAAAGGTACCAGATTGCCTGAAGAAGAGGCGATCTCCGCACAATCACGCAAAAGCACGCAAGCGTTCCCAGCCCTCCCATTGCCGCATCCCCACTGCTTCCCTATCATCAAAAGAAGATGACTCACCCACCCACTGACCACAAGCGTTACTTCATCGACAAGCTGGGGATCTCCGAACGCCTTATGGAACGCTGCCTCGGCGAGGCTCTCTCCGCCGGCGGCGACTACGCCGACCTATATTTCGAGTCCGTTACCTCCACCTCTCTTGGCATCGACGAGTCCCTGGTCAAATCTGCCTCGCAGGGCATCAGCCTCGGCTGTGGCATCCGTGTCCTCTCCGGCGAGCGCACCGGTTACGCTTATACTGACGATCTCTCCGCCGACTGCCTCCTCCGCGCCGCCCGTACGGCCGCGCTCATCGCCAGCGGCCCGGCCAAAGAGCTCATGCAGGGCTTCCGCCACACCGAAACGCCCACGCTTTATCCAGTCACCGGAGCCACCGCCGACGCGGAGATCTCCGCCAAACTCGCGCTCATCCAGCGAGCTGACGCCGCAGCTCGCAGGTACGATCCGCGCATCACACAAGTCCGCGCCGGCTTCAACGACGAGCTCCGCCGCATCCTCATCGCCGCATCCGACGGCACCTTCGCCTCAGACACCCAGCCCCTCGCCCGCCTCAACGTCTTCGTCATCGCCAAAGACGCCACCAACACTGCCCGTGGCTCTAGCGGCGGAGGCGGCCGTGTCACCCTCGACTTCTTCGAAGGAAAAATGTCCCCAGAGCATCACGCCAGCGAAGCCGCACGCACCGCGATCCTCCAGCTCGGAGCCATCGCCGCCCCTGCAGGCGAGATGCCCGTCGTCCTCGGCCCCGGCTGGCCCGGCGTCCTGCTTCACGAAGCCGTAGGCCACGGTCTCGAAGCCGACTTCAACCGGAAAAAAACCTCCGCCTTCGCCGGTCTCATTGGCCAGAAGGTCGCAAGCGAAAAAGTCACCGTCGTCGACAACGGCCTCATGCCCGGTCGCCGCGGCTCCATCAACATGGACGACGAGGGCAACCCCACGCAGGAAACCCTCCTCATCGAAAATGGGATCCTCCGCGGCTACCTCTCCGACAAGCTCTCCGCGCGCCTCATGAATATGCCCAACACTGGCAGCGGCCGCCGCGAAAGCTATCATCACATCCCAATGCCCCGCATGACGAACACCTACATGCTCAACGGCCAGGATGCTCCCGAAGACATCATCAAATCCGTCCAGCGCGGACTCTACGCCGTCAACTTCGGCGGAGGCTCTGTCGACATCACCAGCGGCAAGTTTGTCTTCACCGCCAGCGAGGCCTATCTCATCGAAGACGGCAAAGTCACCCACCCGGTCAAGGGCGCAACCCTCATCGGCAACGGCCCCGAGGCCCTCAAATACGTTTCCATGGTCGGCAACGACCTCGCTCTCGACGAAGGCGTAGGCACCTGCGGCAAATCCGGCCAATCCGTCCCTGTAGGCGTAGGCCTTCCCACCACCAAACTAGACAAAATGACCGTCGGCGGTACGTCCTAGCCGGTCGGGCGGCGCGTTTCGCGCCAAAATACAAACCCGGTGAGTGCACGCGTGGTTGCAACTATCCATCAAGAAAAGCCCTTCCATCATTTTCTATGTGCAATGAGACCGCATTGCTCACAATTGATCTTCCTTCGTGAACGCCGCCTCCAAATCCCACGAGAAACTGATACGATCCGGGAGGGACATGCAAAAAACAACCGAGTTTCTTTCGAGTTTCCAGGACCAGATTGAATTGTTCCGGTAACTTAGAGCTCCCATTACCGTCGTAGCTCACGGAGACAGTTTCACGGTCGACCGTCGAGCTCCATGATGAAAAATTCCGTCAACCACCCCGAGTCATCCACATCGTAGACTTTCCATCAGAAGGATCCCATAAAATATTTTTGGATTTTAAGCCCAGGAGAGTGGGGCCTATCGTATCGCTGTCAATCTCGATAGGTGAGGCTCAACTGCTATCTTTGCTCCTTCGGTAACTTGTATCCGAGCGTCCTTAGTCGCAGGCCCCAGCATGACCAGGATCAGCCTGCGAAATATGAAGCGTGGTGACATCTCGCTCTTTATGAATTTCCGGAAGCGGGTTATATCCTGATCCCGATTTAGTGCAGTTTCGTCGCATATTGGGCCATCGTGCTAAAACAACGATCTTCTTCATGCATTCGTTCCAATGAACTCTCCTGAAAATGCTTGCCATAGGTAATTCTCAAGCCCCTAATCCAGTAAATAAGCCCACATTCCGTTACAATAAAGACATCGCCCGGTCGCGCCTCACAACGAAAAGTCCCACCTAACAAGTACGACTAACAGGATCACGTACATCGAGGTGTCTATGGCAGCCGAACGGGAAAAATTCTACGAATGTGAAGTGAAACGCCGTCGTATTCGCGCTGCAGGCGGTTACGAGTCCTTCTGGAAGGTCAAGCCCATCACCGTCGCGCTCGAAGACAATGACACCGAGTTCCGCTGCATGCACTGCGGTGGCCCCGTCAAACTCTTCAAACGCAACTCCGAACAGGGTCTCACCGCCCACGTCGAGCACAAGCTCAAGAGCGACTCCGAATACTGCTCCGCAGGCGTCCACTTCCTCGCAGCCACCGACGGACGCCAGCCTCGCCCCTCCCAGTCTCCAGTTCTTTAACCAGTCACGAAATCAGTCGGATTCGATTGCTCCTCGGGGGCAGCATCTCAAGCTATTCCTCGCGTCAGTGACTTTTCTTAAAAATAAAGTTCAAGCATCAGTCCAAACTGGTTCAGCTGCTCATTCGGCCTCTTTCCCGTCTGGTTCTGATGTTCATAGTACGTATCCAGTTGGACATGCTTCCCAATCGGAAAAATCCCCCCCGTATAGATGGCAGTCTCGCTCCACTTCCCATACTGGCTCTGATAAAACGGCTCAACCGCGGCATAAAGATTCACGTGATAGCTTCCCACCCGGATCGGACCCTCCAGCTGCAGCCGATTGCGATACCGCCAGGTGAAACCACGGGTCTTCCAATCCAGATCCAATCGATTCCGGTCGGTGACCAGAACCTTCGCCCCCACCGGGAAGCGCGAAGTCCAAACCGGCTCCAGTCGATTCGTCGCCGCTCCTCCGTTGGCCTCCGGCAGATAGCGGTATCCCATCGCCAGCACCAGCGGCCGTGATTTCGCATCATCAAGATCAAACTCTCTGACCTTGGCCAGTCGAATCCATGGATGAACATAAAAATCAATGGTCGGTCCAATCTCAGCCTGGGTCTGTTCCCCGCCTTCGCGCGTCTGCTTCATCTGAATCTGGAAGCGAATCTCCGAATTTAACTTGGCGTAGAAATCGACCTCCGGTAAAAGCTGGCTCTCTTGAGCACGCGCGGGCAAGCAGGCGAGAATCAAGCCAATCACAGCTCCGAGCTCCCGCCAGCTCAGTCCTCGCATGGCTCATTCTCACGCCGAACACGGGCGCCGGAATACTGTCAGTTGAGGACATGAGATCAAACCACAGGCCGAATCTCATACTCCCCCCAGACACCTCCGCTAAAGCTCTTCCTGGCCGAAGCATTATCCTTAACTCAATGCCCACCGAAACCACTATCGACCTGAAACAGATCGCCGCCGACACACTCTCTCGAGCCCTCAGAGCTGGAGCAACCGACGCCGAAGTCATCCTCTACGAAGGAGACGAATTCTCCGTTCAGGTTCGTCTTGGCCAGGTCGAACAACTCAAAGAATCCGGTTCCCGGGCCATCGGCCTCCGCGTCTTTCTTAACGCTGGGAAAGCCCAGCGAGTCGCCAACACCTCCTCAAGCGATCTCTCCCTCGAAGGCCTCACCCACCTCGTCGAAGGAGCCATCTCTCTCGCCCGCATCACCAGCGAAGACCCTTTCGCCGGACTCCCTGAACCCGAAGAGTTCGGCCAGCTCGAAGGCGACCAGCACCTCTACTTCGACGACGTCAACCAGATGCCACCTGCCGAACGCATCGAGATCGCGCGCCGCACCGAAGCCGCCGCGCTCGCCTACGACACTCGCATCCAGAACTCTCGCGGCGCCGACTTCGACACCTCCACCTCCCACAAAATCATGATGAACTCCCGCGGCTTCATCGGCGAATACCGCCGCAGCTACTGCGGATTCTCCGCCTCTCCCATCGCCCAGGACGACCGGGGCAACATGCAGCGGGACTACTGGTACTCGAATGCCCGTACCGCCACTCTCCTCGAAAACCCCGAAGCCATCGGCCGTGAAGCCTCGCGCCGCGCCATCGAGCGTCTCGGCGCCCGCCGCGTCCCCACACAACGCGCCACCGTCGTCTTCGGCACCGAACTTGCACAATCCGTCATCGGCTGCATCTTCGATGCGGCCAACGGCGACTCCATCTACCGCAACGCCTCTTTCCTCAGCGGCATGCTCGGCGAACGGATCGCCGGAGAAAACATCACCGTCATCGACGACGGAACACTCATCTTCGACCATGACGGCAAAAAAGTCGGCGGCTTCGGCACTCGTCCCTTTGACTCCGAAGGCCTGCCCACCCGTCGCACTGTCCTTGTCGAACGCGGCATCCTCAAAAGCTACGTCCTCAATACCTACACTGCGCGCAAACTGCACATGCAATCCACTGGCAACGCCTCACGCGGCCTCGCCGGCAACCCCGGCATCGGAGCAGGAAACTTCTTCCTGGAACCCGGCACCATCACACCCAGCGAGCTCCTAGCCGAGATCAAGTCCGGCCTCTTCGTCACCGAAACCATGGGTCACGGCGTCAACCTCGTCACTGGCGACTACTCAGTCGGTGCCAGCGGCCTCTGGATCGAAAGCGGCGAATTCGCCTATCCCGTCGAAGAGATCACCATCGCCGGCAACCTCAAAGACATGTACAAAAACATCGTCGCCATCGGCAACGATCTCCTCTTCCGCGGAGCCAGCGCCGCCCCCACCATCCGCATCGAAGGCATGACCATCGCCGGCGCATAGCTCTTTGCTTCATTCTGCAGCATTTCATTTCCTTGTTTCCGCAGCGAAGCGGAGGAATCTGCTTTTGCATTTGCCGTTACCTGTACCCAATCCACCTCATCGGTATAAATCCGTGTTAAGTCTTTAGCTCCCTAAAGGAATCGGCTCAAGTCCAAACCACAACGAGCCGACTACAATTTCCCTGTGACCGCAACCTTCCACTTCGATCACATCGTCGACTTCTGCCCCTCGCAGGCCGACGAAATCCTCAAACAAATCCCCGCCAAACCCGGAGTCTTTGCTCTCTGTGGAGCCCGCACAGAAGATGCACCCTACCTCACCCACACCACCGACCTCCGCCGCCGCATGCGTCGTCTCCTCGACCCGCCAGAGTCGCAATCCAAACGTCTCAACCTCCGTGAAAAAGTCGTACGCATCAAGTACACCCTCACTGGCTCGCACTTCGAATCCTCCCTCGTCCTCTACGACGCCACTGCCTTCCACTTCGGCCACACCGAAGCGCGACGCCGCCTCAAACTCCACACCCCTTACTTCCTCCGCCTCAACCTCGATAACGAATTCCCCCGCGTCTACGCCACCAACAAGCTCTCCAAACGCGGCCTCGCTCAGATGTACGGCCCCTTCCCCTCGCGCCTCGCCGCCGAGCGCTTCTGCGACGCCGCACTCGATCTCTTCAAACTCCGCCGCTGCCACGAAGACCTCCATCCGTACCCCGAACACCCCGGCTGCATCTACGGCGAGATGGGCAAATGCATCGAGCCCTGCAAACAAGCCTGCACCGCCGAGCAATACGGCGCCGAAACCGCCGCAGTCAAAAAATTCTTCGACACCTGCGGCGAATCCATGATCATCGACATCGGCCTCGCCCGCGAAGAGGCCTCCTCCGCCATGCACTTCGAAAGAGCCGCAGCCCTCCACGCGCAATGGCAAAAAGTAAAATCCGTCCAGTCCCTCGCCGACGAGATCGTTCGCCCCATCCCACACCTGCGAGCCATCATCGTCCAGCCCGCAACACCAGACCCAAATAACTCGCAAGATACCGAAGCCAGTGAAATCCGCCTCGAAGAAGCTGCCGTCTTCCTCCTCGAAGGCGGCTGCATCCTCGGCCCTCAGCGCCTCTCCACTCTCGGCGTCCGAGCCGTACGCGAACAAACCAGCGTCGGCAGCTCCCTGTTCGCCCAACCATTAATGCTACAAGCCATCCCGCTCGACCCCGAACCCGCCGCAACGGCAAACCCCGACTCACCCGCCAACTCCCCCGAAGAGCGCGCCACCCAAGCCATCGCCGCACTCGAAGAAAAGGCCGCCAAACCCAGCGACTTGGCTCTATTAAGCGATCATCTCTCTCTCTTTCGCCGCTGGTACTATCGCCCCGAAAAACAACGCACCGGCGAAATCTTCATCCCCAACGACGTTCGCGAATGGCCCATCCGCCGCATCCTCCGTGGAGCAGCTCGCATGGCTCTGGGCGACCCCAAACCCATGGCCGAAACCAACCGCGCAGCCGCCAAATCCACTGCCCAAGAACTCAAAACCAAAATCCTCCACGAAGGCCGCCCCGACGTTGAACGCACCGTGCCAGTCGTTCCGAAGAATCGTTAAGTACGAAGAAGGTCGTAAGCGGATGACTCCCGACTTAGAGTTCGGTGCAATTCTATTGCAGCTCTGTCGCACAGTGTTGGTCTTGTCTTCGACCTGAAAACGATCCTGCCAACCGACGATCCGAACTCGGCGTCATAATTCCGCAAAGGGGATGACATCGGGGGCCAAACTCATCCACTCCGATAGATAACCGATAGACACCCAAACCGACCTAATCCAGACGATCACCTCGAACTCAGCCACCACTCATCCATCCCACTGCTAAACTTCCCTAACAGGAGCATCTCGACTTGATCGAATTGGCAGCCTCCATCCTCGCCTCAGATTTCGCGCACCTCGCCGACGACATCGCCGCAGCCGAGCGTGGAGGCGCGACCATCCTTCACGTCGACATCATGGACGGCCACTTCGTTCCCAACATCACCTTCGGCCCTCCGATGGTCAAGGCCATTCGCCCCGTTACCAGGCTCCCCCTGGATTGCCACATGATGGTCGAAGACCCCGACTGCTTCATTGAAGCATTCGCCGACGCCGGCGCCGATATGATGTCCGTCCATCAGGAGGTCTGCCGCCACTTGCATCGCACCCTCCAGCAGATCGCCCATCACGGCATGCAGCCCGCTGTCGTCATCAACCCCGCCACCCCGGTCGAGACCCTCGTCGAAGTCCTTCCCATGGTTCACCATGTCCTTGTTATGAGCGTCAATCCCGGTTTCGGCGGCCAGGAATTCCTCCCCCTCTGTCTCGACAAAATCTCTACTCTCGTCGAACTCCGCGACGAGATGGGCCTCAACTTTCGTATCGAAGTCGATGGCGGAATTGCTCACGACACCGTCGCTCTCGTAGTCGAAGCAGGAGCGGATATGTTAGTCGCCGGATCGGCTATCTTCGCCCCCGGCAAAACCGAGCACAACGCCAGGGAATTCCTCAAACTGGCACGTGCCGCCTCGCCAGCATAATTCCCGCGGGGCATTTAGAATGAAAGCCAGCCTGTGCGCGGTCGTTGCGCGAGGCGATGGGGTAATTTTGCTGATGAACAAACGTTCTTTTTTCCCAAGCTTCCGGGCAACCGCACTCGCTGGCATAGCTGTCACAAGTCTTATCGTCGCCACCAGCGCAACCGCCCAGGTCACTGGTTCCACAACGACATCTACCGACGCGAACGGCCAGCAACAGACCAGCGCAACGGTCTCCTCCACGACCGGCAATAAGAAAGACGACAAAGTCGTCCAGTCTAAGGACACCCGGAAAGAGCTGCGAAAAGAGAAGAAGATCACCCCGGTTGACGCAGGCCTGCCCGACAAGGTCCTCTACGACAAAGCTCTCGATGCCACCAAGCGCGGCCACTTCGACGTAGCCCGTCTCGATCTCCAGACTCTCCTCAACACTTATCCCGATTCGCAGTATCAGATGAAGGCCAAGCTGGCCATCGCTGACTCCTGGTACCGCGAAGGAGGGACCGCCGCTCTTACTCAGGCAGAGCAGGAGTACAAGGACTTCATCACCTTCTTCCCTAACGCGCCCGAAGCCGCCGAGGCCCAGATGCGCGTCGGCGACATCTACTTCCGTCAGATGGACAAGCCTGATCGCGACTACTCCAAGGTCACCCATGCCGAAGAAGAGTACCGTCTCATGCTCCAGCAGTTCCCTGAGTCGACCCTCGTTCCTCAAGCCAAGCAGCGGCTCCGCGAAGTTCAGGAAGTCATGGCCACACGCGAATCTGAAATCGCCGCCTTTTACGGCACTCGCAGCAATTGGTCGGCGGCCATCGCCCGCTACCAGACCGTTGTCGACACCTATCCTCAGTACAGCCGCATGGATGAGGTCCTGATCGGCCTCGGCGACGCCTATGAGACCCAGGCCCGCTACATCCGCACCCTCAGACTTCCCGAAGCGGCGAAGGCAGCTCTCGAAAAGACCTACGACGATGCAGCTGTCGCCGCCTACTCCAAAGTCGTTCTCGAGCACTCCGCGGCAGCCCATGTCGAAGACGCGCGCGACCGTCTCGATGCGCTGAGTGCTCCGATCCCGACACCGACACCCGAGCAGGTAGCCGCGAGTGTCGCCCTCGAAAACAGCCGTCGCCAGTATCGTCTGCAGGATCGCGCGACCATTCTCTTCATGCGTCATCCCGACGTAGTCCAGGCAGCCCGCGATGGCGAACCCACCTTGGTCGACCCCAAGCCGACCCTCGCACCCGCCGTCACTAAGAAGATGACCGATTCTTTCAACGCCGCAATGTATCCGAATTCGGTAAAACCGCCCGCATCTGCAAGTTCTACTCCTGATGCCGCAACATCAACTCCGGACTCTGCCGCCAGCGGTGCACCCCCAAACCCGGCAACCGCCGCGCCCCCTGCAACTCCACTCGCCTTCCAGGATGTCCCTGCGGCGAATGCAGGTGTCGCCTCCGGCTCATCCGCAGTCAGCAACATTCAGGGAAGCTCGACTGCCACACCCGCGACAACCAGTGGTGGTAACAACGTTGGCGTCGAGATCCTCGGCTCCAATCCCAACGTCAAACCCACCGACAACAACGGCGGCCTCAAAGCTGTCGGCCCAGACAATTCTACCGCTCCGCTTCCTGCTGTCGAAAAGCCTGCCGATGCTCCTTCGCAGGTCAACGACGTAGCACCTGGCTCTCAGCCCGTCGCCCAGCAGGGTAACGCCAACGGAAAGAATAAGAAGCCTGAGTTTGACAAGAGCGACGAGTCCTCCAGCAAGCACAAGAAGAAGAAGGGCCTCGACAAACTCAACCCCTTCTAACCAGGAACCGATCCATAAAAAAGGATGCAGCCCGCATCCTTTTTTGCGCTGACAATAACGAGCTAAGAAGCCTGATTCACCATCACCCGCCGCCTCAACCCGCGCGCAATGAACCCCGACAACAGCAGCAAAGCGACCCCCGCGATCAGCCACGAATAAACCGGGCTCAGCGAAACTCTGCTCCGGGCCCGCTGATCCTCGGTTGACCTCGCAACGTGCGACAAGTGTCCACCCAGCACATAGGCATTCCCTGAAAGCGAGTCATCCGACTCATAAACCGTATTCCCCACCAACACCGCAGTATCGCCGCCAATTCGCGCCTGCGAATCTACGACCGCATTGCCCCACACGACTGTAGCGCTGCCCTTCACCTGTCCGCTTACATTCAAACTTCCAAACAGAACCACCACTCGACCCGTGACATCTCCTTCCACCTGCACCGAGCAGAAAAAGCACGTTGCATTGTGAATCTGTTGACCCGAAGCAACAAAAATGTCCTCATTAAAATAAGTCCGATTGCCCGGCCCCTGGCCCCATGCGCCAACCGTGAGCAATAACGCAACAACAAAGCTCCAACCCACGCGCATAACCATCACGTCTCCAAATCGAAAACAAACCCAACACCAATCGGCGAGCGAACAAACTGACCAGCTAAAACCCGCGTCCCTGCGGATAAGCCGGAAACTGATATCGATTCCGCCGCACTAGCCAAACAATCAGCCAGATCAACCCCCCGAGCACCAGAAAAGGTGTCAAAGGCAATAACATCCAAATCCGGCTCGGCGACACCGCACTCGACCCATGAACCATCGCACCGGGCGCAGCAATCACTTCACCCGCGGCCAAAGCGACATCGCCGCCAACCCATGAACCCGGCCCCAGCCTCAGATCCCCTCCCAGCGCGGCCACATCGCCACTGATACTGCGGCCCGCATCAACCTCAATCGACCCGTACGCCACTGCGACATCGCCCTTTACATCGCCATGGATATGAACCGAACAGAACGCACAAGCGATATCCCCAACCGTATCCCCTTCGGCAACGGTAATGTCATCGCCAAAGCTCGTACGATCGCTGCCCGAGTGCGAGCGAGCATACAAAGGAGCGGTCGCGACCAGCATAGCTACAACCAACAGCCATCTGCGCATAAAGAGCCCTCAAATCCTACAAACCAAGTCTAAGCCTTCCAACCCAGCGAAAACCTGAAACTTAGGGCTCAAAAACTCGAAGCCCAGTGCTCGATGCTACCCTTAAATCATCCATGAGCAAGCCATCCAGCAGCCCCGACCTTCCGAAAGCATACGACCCATCCGTCATTGAAGAACATTGGGCCCGGTACTGGGTCGAGGAACATTTGTTTGATGTTCCAACCCCCCAAAGTACGCAGGATAATGGGGAAAAGTTCACCATCCTCCTCCCTCCGCCCAACGTCACCGGGCGTCTGCACATGGGGCACATGTTGAACCAGACGGAGATGGATATCCTCACTCGCTGGCACCGCATGCTCGGCGACCTCGCACTCTGGGTCCCTGGTACCGACCACGCCGGCATCGCCACCCAGATGATGGTCGAACGCCAGCTCAAGGAAGAAGGCAAGACCCGTCAGGAGCTTGGCCGCGAAGCCTTCACCCAGCGCGTCTGGTGCTGGCGCAAGCTCTACGGCGGAGCCATCCTCGACCAGATGAAGCGTCTCGGCGCCTCCGTCGACTGGTCACGCGAATACTTCACCATGGACGACCGCCTCTCCATCGCGGTCAAAGAAGCCTTCATCCGCCTCTACGAACAAGGCCTCATCTATCGCGGAGCCTACATCGTCAACTGGGATCCGAGCATCCAGACCGCGGTCTCCGACCTCGAAGTCGAGCATGAAGAACGCCTCGGCAAGCTCTACCACGTCCGCTATCCACTTGCCGACGGCTCAGGCTCCATCACCGTAGCCACCACGCGCCCCGAAACCATGCTGGGCGACACCGCAGTCGCAGTTAATCCAACCGACGAACGCTATATCGCTCTCATCGGCAAAACAGTCCGCGTCCCCCTCACCGGCGTCAACGGCAAACCCGACCGCGAGATCCCCATCCTCGCCGACGACTGGGCCAAGCCCGAGTTCGGCACCGGAGCCGTCAAGGTCACCCCAGCCCACGATCCCAACGACTTCGCCATTGGCCAGCGCCACCACCTCGCCGCGCCCAGCATCCTCGACGAGACTGCCCACATCGCACTCCCCGGCTCGCCCTACAACGGCCTCGATCGCTACGAAGCGCGAGAAAAAATCGTAGCCGACCTCGAAGCTCTCGGCCTTCTCGAGTCCATCAAAGACCACACCCTCACCCTCGGCCTCAGCCAGCGCACCGGCGTAGTCATCGAGCCGCGTCTCTCCCTCCAATGGTTCCTCGCCGTCAACAAAACCCCAAACACCGGCGGCAAATCCATCGCACAAAACGCCATCGACGCCGTCGAATCCATGAACGGCGAAAAACCCGCCATCAACTTCACCCCGGAGATGTACAAAAAGATCTATCTCGAGTGGATGACCAACATCCACGACTGGTGCATCTCCCGCCAGCTATGGTGGGGACATCGCATTCCCGCATGGCACTGCAAATCCTGCAACCAGATCACAGTCGCCCGCGATACCCCCACTCACTGCGAACACTGCAACTCCACCGACATCGTTCAGGAAACCGACGTCCTCGACACCTGGTTCTCCTCCGGCCTTCTGCCCTTCACCACACTCGGCTGGCCCGCGCTCACCTCCACGAGCCCCATGTCGTGGATCCCTGATCCACACGCCCTCACCGACGATCTCGCCAACTTCTATCCCACCACGCTCCTCGTCACCGGCTTCGACATCCTCTTCTTCTGGGTAGCCCGCATGATCATGCTCGGCTGCCACTTCACCCTCGACATCCCCATGCCTGACGGCAGCAAGCGCACCCTCGCGAATGCAGTCCCGTTCAAAGAGGTCTACATCCACGGCCTAGTCCGCGACGCCAACCGCGAGAAGATGTCCAAGACCAAAGGCAACGTCATCAACCCCATCGACATCATCGAGCGCTTCGGCACAGACGCGGTCCGCTTCACTCTCGCCTCCATGGCCTCCCCCGGCACCGACATCGCCTTTAGCGAAGCCCGCACGGAGGGCTACCGTGCCTTCGCCAACAAGATCTGGAACGCCGCCCGCTTCCTCTTCATGAACCTCGACCGAGCCCGCGACGCCGGCTACAAGATCACTGTCAAAACCCCGACAAACGATCCCAACCAAACCCCAGAACCATGGGCTCTCCCCGAATACACGCCACTCGAAACCCGCTGGATCTTCGACCGTCTCCACGCCGTCTCCATCGAAGTCGACCGCGCCCTCACCAACTACCGCTTCGACGAAGCCGCCAACGCCATCTACCAGTTCTTCTGGGGCGAACTCTGCGACTGGTACCTCGAACTGGTCAAACTCCGCCTCGTCTTCCCCGAGTACGACTTCACCAAGTCCACCCATAACGACACCACTGCCCTAACCCTCGCCTCACTCACCGGAGTCTTCGAGTCCGCCCTCCGTCTCCTGAGCCCCTTCATGCCCTTCCTTACCGAAGAGATCTGGCACGCCCTCTACAACCAGCAGCCCCCGGCAAAATCCATCGCACTCACTCGCTACCCGCAACCCGCAGACTTTCCCGCCGACCCAATAGCAGCAAGCGCGATGCAAACCATGCAGGACCTCATCACCACCATTCGCGCCCTCCGCAAAGATCTCGGCGTCCCCGAAAAAGAATCCACCCCGATCAATCTCCACGCATCGAATCGAATCGTCGCACTCGCCGACGCCAATCAGGACATGCTCGTTCGTATGGCCCGCGTAAACTCCATGGACTTCACCGCCGAACCCCTCTCCGGCACCAACGCGCGCAGCACCGCGGACTTCGACGTAGCCGTCCTCTACGAGCGCCAGATCGACATCCCCGCCGAGCGCGAGCGTCTCACGAAAGACCTGGCCAAATACGAAAAAGGCCTCGAAGCCGCAAACCGCCAACTCTCGAACGAATCCTTCATGGCCAAAGCCCCTGCCCACATCGTAGAAGGCCTCCGCAAACAACACGCCGAAACCAAAACCCTCTACGACAAAACCAAAGCCGCCCTCGACACCCTGGGCTGAATCAAATCCAGCGCGAAGGCCGTCCATAAAAGCCGGTAACTCTGCGGCCATCTCCATTATTCTTCAGTGGAGGGCGAACTTGTGTTGAAACCCATCCCGGCTGCGTGTCTGCTTCTCCTGTCGACGACCGGCTGGTGTCAATCCACAACGCCTGCCTCAACGCAACAGCCAACCCAAGACACGCAACCCATAACAACGCTCAAAGTAGCAGCACGCGTAGTCGAGATCTCCGCAGTAGTCAAAAGCAAGGGCGGTGAACACGAAGGCGGCCTCACCAAAGATGACTTCATCCTCAAACAGGACGGCAAACCCCAGCCAATCCGCTACTTTTCGCGAGGCTCCGACCTTCCTCTCACCTTAGCTCTCATGGTCGACACCAGCGGAAGCCAGCGCACTTTCATCAACGACGAAGCGCTCGCCAGCGACGTCTTCTTCGAGACCATGATGGGCCGCAAGCAGGACCGCGCCATGCTCGTACAGTTCGACGTCAGCGTTCAGCAACTTCAGGGCATGACCAACTCGCCCAACATCCTGCATCTCGCACTCACGCGCCTCAGCTCCCACGCCTCCGCAGCGAACGGAACGCTCTTGAACGACGCCGTCTACTCCGTCGCGAAAAATATTCTGGCCAAAGAGGCCGGCCGCAAGGCAATCGTGCTCCTCACCGACGGCGGCGAAAACGGAAGCCGCAGCTCGCTCGCCGACGCAATCGAACAAGTACAACGCGCAGATGTTCAGGTCTACTCGATTCTCTACAGCGCCCAGAACGAAGCCGCCAAATTCGGTGTCATTACCGGAACTTCGGATCCCGGAATGAAGCTCCTGCAGAGCCTCTCCGAGGCGACCGGCGGCCGCGTCTTCACCGTCTCACCCACACTAAGTCTGCGCGAGATCTACGCACAGATCAGCCAGGACCTCCGCCTGCAGTATGCCCTCGCCTACACACCACCCGCAGACACGCAACCAAACAGTTATCACAAGCTGGAGTTGAAGGCGAAGAACAACAAGCTAACCGTCCAGGCACGCAAAGGCTTCTTCGCAGCG
>DATMKY010000003.1:0-30945 GCA_035570955.1 Edaphobacter sp.
ACGGCCCGCTTCCCACCACCGACGACGCCATCGCCTTCGCCCCCGTACATCAGCTCTCCCGCTGGATCGAAACCCGCAAACTCACCAGCGAGCGCCTCACCAACATCTATCTCAAACGCATCGAGCTGATGAATCCCAAAATCAATTGCGTCATCACCCTCACCCGCGAACACGCCCTGGCGCAAGCGAAACGAGCCGACGTCGAAATCGCCGCCGGACATTATCGCGGCCCGCTCCACGGCATCCCCTGGGGCGCAAAGGATCTCCTCGACACAGCGAACATTCCGACAACCTGGGGAGCAGAGCCCTTCCAACACCGCATTCCCACCACCGACGCCACCGTCACCGAACGCCTCAACGCCGCAGGCGCAGTCCTCATCGCAAAACTCTCGCTCGGCGCGCTAGCTCTCAACGACATCTGGTTCGGCGGCCAGACCATGAACCCCTGGCTTCTCGAAGAAGGCTCCTCAGGCAGTAGTGCAGGACCCGGAGCAGCCACAGCTGCAGGCCTCGTCGCATTCGCCATCGGCAGCGAAACCGGAGGCAGCATCGTCGCTCCTTCCATGCGTTGCGGAGTCACCGGCCTTCGGCCTACCTATGGGCGCGTCCCTCGCACCGGAGCAATGACCCTCTGTTGGTCCCTCGACAAACTGGGTCCCATGGCCCGCAGCGTCGAAGACACTATGCTCGTCCTCAACGCCATCACCGGCCCCGATGACAAAGATGTCTCCGCAATCCCCAGCAAACTAGACTTCGACGCATCAACCCCCGTCACCGGATTAAAGGTCGGTTATTTCTCACAGTGGATGAAGGAAGCTCCTGCCACCGATGTCGATCGCGCCGCACTGGCCGCAATCGGCAAACTAGGGATGACGCCCGTCGAAGTAAGGCTACCCGATTGGCCCTACGACAACCTCGATCTTATTCTCTTTGCAGAATCCGCCGCCGCCTTCGAAGAGATCACCCTCAATCACGCCCTCGATACCCTCAAAGCCCAGGTCCCCGACGCCTGGCCCAACACCTTCCGCCAATCACACTTCCTCTCCGCCGTCGATTACGTCCAGGCCGACCGCCTTCGCCGCATGGTCGCACAGGAAATGGCCCGCATCATGAACCAAGTCGATCTCCTGCTGGTCCCCTCCTTGCGCGATGAGATGCTAACCATCACCAACTTCACCGGCCACCCTTCCCTCACCCTTCGTACCGGATTCGTCGAAGTCTCCGAGGCCCGCAGCGACTGGGCCCCGGACCCCGCCAACCCTCTTCCAAAATTCAATCCACCGCGCCGAGTCCCCCACGGCGTCACTCTCATCGGCCGCCTCTTCGACGAAGGCACCATCGCCCGCGCCGGACTGGCCCTCGAACAACACTTCAACGTCGCCAGCGAAAACCCACCCGGCTTCTAGCTCTACTCGACCTCGCCCACCCAACTCGCAAACGGAGGCAGCGTTCAAATCCGGCTGCTGTTTATAAAACCGGTGATAGTAAAACGACTTCGTCTGCGGCATCCACTCCCACGCCGACCCGCCAAATAAACTCACCCAGTTATTCGGAGGCACCGGCTTGCCATCCGGCCCGTGCTTACTATCATTCCAGACATACCAATCTCTCTTCGGATTCGTCCTCGAACTCGCCGACTCAAGAAACCACTTATGCTTGTCGGAAGTATGGTTCAGCACCATGTCCAGAATCACGCGAATATTCCTCTTGTTCGCCTCCGCCACCAATCGGTCAAAATCCTTCAGCGCCCCATACTGTGGAGACATTCTCGTAATCTGAGATGTCCTACCCAAAGTCCACCTGCGGCGACGGATACATCGGGGAGATCCAGATCGCATCCACACCCAGCGCCTGCAAATAGTCGAGCTGCGAGGTAATTCCATTCAAGTCCCCAACCCCATCGCCATTCGAATCCTGAAAACTGCGCGGATAAATCTCATAGATCACCGCATGCTTCCACCACGTGATGTCACTCGTCGGAATTGCACTTGCAGATGCCGTTGAAGTCTGCGCAACGAGCCCAACGGCCGCGACGCAACAAGCAAGCGCAGCCGCGAGCGGCCTGAGAATCCTCATAAACCCAACCACCTATCCTACTTGCAGAGGCGAAAGCGACTATATCACTCACTACCCGACCAACAACTCCACAACATCACCCAATCTAAAAAAAAGCATAGCCGCCCCCTGCCGCGGCATTCACTCTTTGAAGTCATTGCAAACGTCCGAACTCCAATCGCGTCGCTCATCAATAAATAAACTTGAATTGTTCTAAGGCGACCTATAATCTCCTTCAATCACGGGACCAGGCCCTGCCACGGCATATTCGAGAATTCATCCTTGGGATTTGAGGCGACTATGACCATTCCATTCCCCACCCTTATCCTTGCGAAACTCCGTATTCTCCTGCATATCTCCGCGTGTTTGACCGCTGTAGCCGTCTGCCAGTCATCCAGGACAACCAGTGTCATCGCGAACATGAATCAGTACGAAAACATCGCCACTCGGCAAATGTTCATGACCGCTGGCAGGGCTCTCGTTTCGATCACAACGCGTCCTCAGTTAGCCACTTCCGCATCGATCCTCCAGCATGGGCATGGCACCAGTCCGGCTGTCGTCGCAGCCATTATCACCGCCATCGGAGGAATCTTCGTAGCCATAATTGGGAGAAGGAATAGGTAACTCCGATCCCGCATTCATCTCGCAAGGGGACGCAAACCAGCGCAATTCATATTCCTTGTGTGTGGTGCCTCAATTTCAAAACGGTGATCGACATATCGTGCGCTCGCAAGAACCTATGCCCATCACCAGGACGCTAACGCAAAACGCAGGTCAGGATATTGTGTTCGCAACTCCAACCCACCGGATGAGGTAGCGAACTCGATCGGCCGTAGCGTCCCCACGAAATTCCACGTCTTCCTCTCCCGCAGCCTCATTACAAACTCGCCCCGATGCTGCTTTTCTGCACTCTTCTCGGCTGGATCGAGGGCAAGATTCGGAAGCTGTACCGAAAAATTTCCATCTTCACCCAACGGCACGGTTGCCACGTGAAACGTGGCCATCGGTCCATCCATAACGCCGAAGTAAGCATTCACCCAATTCGCCATATAAACGACTTCAATCTCCAGCGGCGAACTCCGCTTCCGCAGCGCAGCAATCGTCGCGGCATCCATCACCAATTGTCCACCCAACGACCATTGCGACAGCACCCTGCACTCCATCTGGTGCTCGACGTTCTCCCCGTGCATCAGAATCTCGAACTTGCTCAACTCGCAACCGGGCATATACACCACAGCCTGCACCAATGTGGCAGCAACCCCGTTCACCGACGCATCGAAGACATAACGCTCCGTCTTAGGCGTGGGAAGAAGAAAGCCCCCATACCCACCAAACGGCCCCTTCATAAAAGTTTCGACCTGAATGCCTTCAACCAAAGCCGGAAGAGGCGCACGAATCGACACCTTCGGTCCGTTGCCCACCTCCTGCGCCTCTCCTACAGGTAGCAACAGACAAACCACCAGTCCCGAAAGTCGCCTCGGCAATCGCATCGAACCTCCCTTGGGTCACCGCAGAATACCAGCCTCCGATCCTTGTCAGAGATGAACTCAAGTTCTTCCCTTGAAACATTCTCCCAAATGAACTACCGTTTCTCCGTCGCTATAATTTCCTCCTTCGATGAACCCAACCATCCGCACTCTGCTCGTCGGCGCCCTGAGCCTAGCAACATTCCCCACTCACGCCCAACCGCCACCGTCCAAACCAATCCACACCTTCACCACCGAAGGCGATCACTTCGCCCTCGATGGCAAACCCTTCAAGATCCTCTCCGGCGAGCTCCACTACGCCCGCATCCCTCGCGAGTACTGGCGCGACCGCCTCAAAATGGCTCACGCCATGGGCCTCAACACCATCGCCACCTATGTCTTCTGGAACGTCCACGAGCCTACTCCTAACCACTTCGACTTCTCCGGCAACGCCGACCTCGCCGAGTTCGTCCGCGAAGCCCAGCAGGAGGGTCTCTACGTCATCCTCCGCGCCGGCCCCTACTCGTGCGCTGAGTGGGATTTCGGCGGATTCCCTGGCTGGCTCATGGCCGACCCTAAGATGCCGCAGGTCCTCCGCTCCAACGACCCCGCCTTCATGGTCCCTGCAGAGCGCTGGATTCACCGCCTGGCTCAGGAAGTCACCCCCCTCCAGATTGGCAACGGCGGCCCTATCCTCATGACTCAGGTCGAAAACGAGTACGGCAACTTCGACTCCGACCACACCTACATGGAGCACCTCAAACGGATCTTCGAAGACTCCGGCTTTACGAAATCTCTCCTCTACTCCGCCGACAACTGGCGCAACATCCCCAACGGCTCCATCCCCGGCCTCTTTGCCGCTACTAACTTCGGCATCGGTAACCATCAGGGCGGGATGGACGCCCTTGCCAAAGTCCGCCCCGACCAGGTTCTCTTCGTCTCCGAATACTGGCCCGGATGGTTCGACGCCTGGGGCCGCCCTCACGAAACTCGCCCCTCTCCCCCGCAACTCGAAGACGTCGACTACATTCTCAAACGTGGCACGGGGATCAACATCTACATGTTCCACGGAGGCACCAGCTTCGGCTTCATGTCCGGAGCAACTGGAACCCGCAATGGCCTTCTCCCCGATGTCACGAGCTACGACTACGACGCCCCACTCGACGAGTCCGGCTACCCCACGCCCAAATACTTCGCCTACCGCAAGCTCCTCGCTACCTATAGTCCCTGCGGTAACGAATCCTGTCTTCCAACCGTTCCCAACATCCCACCCGCGATCACCATCGAACCCTTCGCCCTCACCGAATCCACTCCTCTCTGGCAAAATCTTCCCACCCCAATCGCCAGCGAGCAGCCTCAGTCCATGGAGCACTTCGGTCAGTCCTACGGCTACATCCTCTACCGAACTCAACTAGCCGTTCCCTATTCAGGCGATCTTGTCCTCGACGAGCTCCACGACTACGCCCAGGTCTACGTCGACGGCAAATTGGTCGGCACTCTCGACCGCCGCCACCTTCAATACTCGATACGATTAACCACTACCGCGCCCGCCCGCCTCGACATCCTCGTCGCCAACGACGGCCGCATCAACTCCACCAAACAAATGCGTGGCGAATCCATGGGTATCACCAAATCCGTCACCCTGGCCAATCATCCCCTTTTAAATTGGCAGGTCTACCCCCTTCCAATGACAACTCTTCCCCACATCTACGTCACGCCGCGTGTTATTTATCCCGTCATGGACGTGCCGGCAGGATCGTACGGTCCTCAAGATGGAAAGGCACTTCCCTCTCATCCATTCGTCACCGCCACTCCCGCCTTTTACCGCGCACACTTCACTCTCAACCGCACCGGCGACACCTTCCTCGACATCCGCTCCCTCGGTAAAGGAGCCCTCTGGATCAATGGCCATCCCATAGGCCGCTTCTGGAACATTGGCCCGCAGCAAACCCTCTACGTTCCCGGCCCATGGCTCCGCAAAGGCTCGAACGAAATCATCGTCTTTGATCTTGCCCCATGGCAACAGACCCCCAAGTTATCCGGACTCGCAGAACCAATCCTCAACGGTCCAGTCCCCGATCAGGTAACGCGCCCCCAACAGGAGTAATCCACAAAATGCCTTCTTTATCCTCAAGATTTCCACAGGCAGTGACCCACGCATTCATCTCGTTATGTCTCGCATCAAGTTTCCTTTCAGCTCAGACTTCAGTTGAAATATTAAAGTCAAACTTCAAGAACCCGCCGGCCGACGCGAGACCCATGATGCGCTGGTGGTGGTTCGGCACAGCCGTCGAAAAGCCCGAGATCCTCCGCGAGCTCCAGCGGATGAAAGCCGACGGCATCGGAGGAGCCGAACTCGCCTTCGTCTACCCACAGGTTCTCAACGATCCCGCCAAAAATCTCGTCAACGAAGCCTTCGTCAGTGCGGCTATGCTCGACAATGTTCGCTACGCCCAAACCGAGGGTCGCAAACTCGGCCTCCGCATCGACGTCACCCTGGCCAGCGGCTGGCCTTACGGGGGCCCCGCCATCACCCTCGCACAAGCCGCCACCCACCTCCGCACCATCGAAGTTCCCGTCGCCCCCCATGCCCTCGTCGCCATTCCTCCCGCGCTCGACGAGGGTGAGGCGATCATCGCCGCTTCGATCGTCGATCTCCTTCCAGTCAGCACAGCACAGCCCTGCGGCTTCGCGCGTGGAAATGTCTGCGGTGGTCCTGCGATAACGACTCCTAGACCACATAACGCTCCACTCGAACCGACCTGGAATCCCTCTACGGCTCAGACAATCCCGCCCGGCGGCGGCATCGCCCCATCCGACAAACCACGGGTCGCACTCTTCTTCATCGCAAGCCACACCAAACAAGTCGTCAAGCGAGCTGCCGTTGGAGCCGAAGGCTGGGTCCTCGATCCCTTCAGCCACGACGCCGTTGCCACCCATCTCCAGAAAGTAGGCGATCCACTCCTCAAAGCCTTCGGCGACTCCCCGCCTTACGCCATCTTCTCCGACTCCCTCGAGGCCTACGGAGCCGACTGGACCCCAAACCTTCCGGCAGAATTCCTCAAGCGTCGAGGCTACGACCTCCTCCCTCATCTCCCTGAACTCGTAGCAGGGGGAACACCCGCCGCCGACAAAGTAAGGCACGACTGGGGCCAGACCCTCACCGAATTGGTCAACGAAAATTACCTGACTCAAATCAACAACTGGGCCATCGCGCATCGCACGAAGTTTCGCTCGCAAACATATGGAGAACCAGCAGTTACATTTTCAAGTCAGAACCTCGTTGCTCTCGCCGAAGGAGAAGGTCCACAGTGGCGCGCGTTTTCCACACTCCGCTGGGCCACCTCCGCCAACCACGTCTTCGATCACAACGTCACCTCAGGCGAGACCTTCACCTGGCTCCATTCCCCCGTCTTTCGAGCAACTCCGCTCGATATGAAAGCCGAAGCTGACATCGATTTCATCATGGGTGAAAACCAGATCATCGGCCACGGCTGGCCCTACTCCCCGCCGGCCGGCAAAGTCCCCGAACCCGGCTGGTCCCTCTACGCCGCTGGCGCCTTCAACGACCACAACCCCTGGCATCCCGTCATGCCGGATGTCACCCGTTACATCCAGCGCATTAGTTACTTACTGCGACAAGGTGAACCGGCAAATCAAGTCGCAATTCTCCTTCCCACCGACGACGCTTGGGCGAGCTTCACCCCCTCCCATGTCACCATCACCGGGGCCATGCAGCAGCTCATGCCTCGCGAGATCATCTCTGCCATTCTTTCCGCGGGTTATAACTTCGACTTCATCGACGCCGACGCCATCAACTCAGTCGGCCTCCGAAACCATCAGATTCTCGTCCTCCCACCGACAGATCGCATCCCCGTCGAGACCCTCAAAAGGATCGACGATTGGTCAGCACACGGCGGCAGAGTGATCGCCGTCGGCCGCCTTCCCTTGATCGATCCCGAAGGGAAACCCCTCCCCGACGCCACACAGCTTGCACCGATCGTTCTCATCCCCAGCGCAGATCAACTCTCACAAGCTCTTCGAGGCGCGGCTGAACCCGATCTCAAACTTCCCAACTCAGACGAGCACACGAGGGAAGTTGTCGGTTTCATCCACCGCAAACTCCCCACCGCCGACATCTACTTCGTAGCCAACACCTCAAACGAACCGATCCGTGCCACGGCCACTTTTACAACCAGCCATTCCCAGGGAGAGGAGTGGGATCCCACAACAGCAACAAGCGCTCCGTCGAAAGCAGAGTTCGCTCGCTTATATCTTGCTCCCTACGAATCCCGCATTTTCATCTTCAGCGGTGCAGCTGCCTCATCCAGTCCCAGTCAATACGTCGTCGGCGATCACGATACGGTTCCATCGCCACAGGAACTTCTGAACCTCTCCTCTGACTGGCAAGTCTCCTTTACCGGAACGAAGGAGACTGAAACAGAACCCACGCTGACCGACTGGATTGTCAACCCGGCAACCCTTTACTACTCAGGCGAAGCCATCTACACCCGTGACTTCTCACTCAGCACGACTCCAAACTCCCCAATCTACCTGGCAGTCGAAGGCGGCGGCCCCCTCCCCGGCGCACCCAGTTCCCCACCCGAACACCCGGCTCTAGGTCCTAACGGTCTGCCCGATCCTCGCATCACCCGCACCGGACCCGGTATGCACGCCTTCTATGACCCACCTATCCACGAAGCCGCCATCGTCTTCATCAACGGCCAGCAAGCCGGTTCCCTTTGGCACCCACCCTATCGCCTCAACGTCTCAAAACTCCTCAAGCCCGGTCAGAATCACATTGAGATCCGCGTCTACAACACCGCCCTCAACGCCTGGTCCAAACTACCACCCCACGACTACAGACCCCTCATCGAAAAATACGGAGACCGCTTTCAGATGCAGGACCTCGATAAAGTCCAGCCCACCTCCTCAGGCATTCTCGGTACCATCCACCTCGTTACCGGCGAATCTCGATAAACCAAATCGCATAGCCGTAAGTTAGACAATTGAAAGGAACGCAAGCTAGACTGACCAAACCAAGCTCATACGCTTCAAATGCAAACGAACGCTCGGGCCCGGAACATGCCAATGCCAGGGTGCACTTGAATCCCTCCCCAGATGCAATGAAACAGTGAAGCCGCAACCTCACCTACAACCGAGGAGAAAACCCATGAGCTCCAGTGCAGTGCCTGTAAATACCCTGCCCACCGACATGAAGTTCGAGATAGTCGTCATACCGGTCTCGGACATCGACCGCGCAAAAGACTTTTACAGCAAACTCGGTTGGCGACTCGACGCTGACTACGATAACGGCAGCGACTTCCGCGTCATCCAGTTCACTCCGCCAGGCTCTTCCTGCTCCGTCATCTTCGGCAGAAACGTCACGGCACAAACGCCCGGTTCGGCGCAGGGTCTCTATCTCATCGTCTCCGACATTGAGGGTACCCGCAAAGAGCTTCTCGCTCGCGGGATCCCCATCGGCGAAACTTTCCACGGTGCCAATGTCTACTCCGGTCCCGACGAGCCTTACCTCTTCGGCCGCGTCCGTGTCACCGGTCCCGACCCCAATCATGCAAGCTACCGGTCCTTTGCCTCCTTCCACGACCCCGACGGCAATGGCTGGCTCTTGCAGGAGATCACTACTCGCCTTCCCGGCCGCATCGACTCCACCACGACGAACTTCGCCTCTACCACCGATCTTGCAGCCGCACTTCGCCGCGCCTCGACTGCACATGGCAAGCACGAAGCTCAAAACGGCGGAAAGTACGACGAAAACTGGCCAGACTGGTACGCCGACTACATGGTCCGCGAACAGTCCGGCAAAGAGCTACCGCATTAAACGAACGCTGCCAGATGCAGGACCTCAACAAAGTTCACCCCATCCTCAGCGCCATCCACTTCGTCACCGAGGCCGCATTTCGCTTTTGTCCTCATCGAGCATTGGGTCACGATCAGCGGGTAACAGGCCGACCGACCGCAGCATTCACCTCAGCTTCAGCGCGATCGATCGCCGCATACAACTGGTCCGGCTCCGTCACCTCAATCCAATGGTGGGCAGTCGCCACCACCAACGTCGGCGTATGGATCACGCCAGTCCGTCTCCCCAACGCGCAGTCCGCTTCTACCTCAGCCGCACATTTGCCCGTGGGATCGATCACGAAAGGCATCGCTTGCCCATGCACCTGAAACCATCTCCGCGTAAACTGCTGCAGATCGTCAGGACTCCCAATCAGTCGCTGACTGGCGAACACATCGCGCCGATAATCCTCCGCTACCTGAGGCGAAACTTTGTCCTCAAGATACCGCGCGTAGATCGCACCGTTCCGAGACCAGGCATGCCCCTGAATGATGAAGTCATGATGAACCCGGACTACGTGGTAGCGGCTCATAGCCTCCTTCACCATCGGAGACACATGCGCGCAAAGCGGGCATTCGAGATCCTCAAACTCGATAATCGCAACTTTTTCTCCGGTCGGAGGCTTGAATGTCGAAGTGTCTTTGAACGTAGTGGCATTCGCCTGCGGCATCGCACTCTGCGCAAAAGCCGGAACGACCGAGACAAGCATCAATATCGAAATCAGACGATTCATAGTGCAACCCATTCTAGCGGTCCTCTCCACCCATTGCCGAAAGCGCACCTTAACTTCCAATCCTCACCCAACTCGCACGATAAAATTGACTGGTCCGGCGCAAGCCGGACTGCACCATTTAACGTGACTAAAAACCACTCAAAGTCCAGACTTAAGGTCTCTCTTTCGACGACTTGCACACTTTTACCCCGGGAGGGGGAGGTACCATGAACACGACCACCAAGCATCGCAAAGCACTCGCTCTAACCCTCTTCCTGGCCCTTATTCCCGTCTCTGTGCACGCAGCCCCCAAAATATTGTTTGCCAATAATTACGGAGCGAAGGGTGACGGCACGACCCTCGACACTGTAGCCATTCAGAAGGCGATCGACACCGCCGCACCCAGGAAAGCCACCGTCAGCTTCAAGCCCGGAAGCTACCTCACAGGTTCTCTTTTTCTCAAATCCGGGGTCACCCTCGATATTCCCGAAGGCGTCACCCTCACCGGCTCACAGGACGTCAAAGACTTCCCTGAACTCCCAACTCGCATCGCCGGAATCGAGATGACCTGGCCCGCTGCCATGATCAACGTCCGTGACCAGCACGACGTCACCATCACCGGCAAAGGCACCATCGACGGCAACGGAGCCGTGTGGTGGAAGGTCTTCCATGACATCTTCAACGTCTACCAGCCCAAAGGCCTCCGGTGGGCCGCCGATTACGACGCCAAACGCGTCCGGCTCTCCCTTATCCAGAACTCCTACAACATTCACTACGGTGGCGGCCTCACCCTCAAGCGTTCCGGCTTCTGGACCGTTCAGGTTCTCTACTCCCACGACGTAACCATCGATGGCCTCATCATCCGCAACAACGAGGATGGCCACGGCCCCTCCACCGACGGCATCGACATCGACTCCTCCCGCGACATCGACGTCTCCCACGCCGACATTGACGTCAACGACGACGCTCTCTGCCTCAAAGCCGGTCGCGACTCCGACGGCCTCCGCGTCAACCGCCCCACCGAGAACGTCAAAGTCCACGACTCCATCATTCATCGCGGAGCAGCCGCCATTACGCTGGGCTCGGAGACCTCCGGAGGCTTCCACAACATCGAAGCCTGGAACATCACCGCCGAATCCGGTGTCCCTAACGGAGTCCTCTTCAAGTCTGCACACGTCCGCGGTGGCCACGCCTCCGACATCCGCATCCACGACCTCACCTTCATCGGTGTCGCCGCCCCCATCTCCATCAACATGAACTGGAATCCCGCCTATAGCTACACCAAGCTTCCCGAGGGCACCGATCCCAAAACCGTCCCGCCCTACTGGGTTCCCCTCACCACACCCGTCCCTGAAGACCAGGGCCTTCCCCACTTCTCTGACGTTCACATCTGGAACATCAAGGCCACAGGCGCAAAGAAAGCCTTCTCCGTTGCTGCCTACCCCAACGCCCCGCTCGTCAACTTCAAGTTCGACCATCTCAACATTGAAGCCAAGACAGCCGGCACCGTCGCTAACGCAAAAAACTGGATTCTCAGCGACAACATCATTACCACCGAAGACGGTAGCAAGGTGACTTTCGCCGACTCCAGCGAAGTAGAAGAACCCTTCGGCGAACCCAAATAGAAATAGCTTTTATTTGTGAGACCCGTTCGCTCCGTGGTCGACTTTGACATCCTTCTGCCCCACCCCATGCGCAAAATCAATAAACGCATGCTGCGGATCCGTATGCACCAGCGTCACGTCAACCGTATCGCCTACATCCAGCCCATTCGCCCCTCGCACAATCTTCCCCTCCACCGGAGGATCGAACACCCGCACATACGTCCCCTTATCGCTCGCTCCGGTAATCACTCCATGGAACGTCATGCCCACGCTTCCGGCCAAAGCCACTGCCGCAATCCGCTTCACCATCGCACGCTCCACTTTACGAGCAGCTGCCTCCCGCTCATTGCAGTGCGCCGCAATCGCCGCCAGTTCCTCATCCGAGTACGGTGCAGCCTCGCCCTTCAGCCACGCCGACACCACTCGCTGCGTCACCAGATCAGCAAACCTCCGGTTCGGCGCGGTCGAGTGTGCATAGTCCTGTGCCGCCAATCCGAAGTGCCCCGGCACATCCGAATCATCCCCCTTCGCCAGCACATACTCCCCCGGCCCCATCAACTTAATAATCGCCAACGACAAATCCGGATAGTGCACTGCATCCGCCGCCTGCTGCTTTTGCAAAAAGGCATTCAACGCACCCGAATCCGGCTCCGCAGGCAAAGTCGTCCCATATCTCCGAACCAACTCCACAATACGCGCCCATCGCTCCGGCGACTTCACCACTCTGCGAATGCACGACCGCTTCGCAACGCGCAGCGACTTCGCCATCGTCTCATTCGAGGCAATCATCAATTCCTCGATCAGGTCGCTCGCCCGGTTGTGAAACACCGTCCCGATCGACTGTACCTTCCCATCGACCACAACAGGGTCAGCCTCAGCCCGGCTGAACTCAAGCGCCCCCTGTCGCACTCTTTCCGCCCGCAAAGCCACCGCCGCCTCATCCTGCAGCTTCAACTGCTCCTGCAGCTCCTCCGACGCGGCGACCTTTGGATCCGCCCCAGCCTTCCCTTCGAGCCAGGGCCCCACCTTGCTATAAGCCAGCTGCGCTTTGTTCCGAACAACTGCCTTGTATATCCTCGTCCGCCCCACCCGCCCCTCAGTATCAACAACAAACTCGATCACATGCGATGCGCGATCTTCGTTCTCGTTGAGCGATGTCATATCAGTCGACAACTCAGTCGGCAGCATGGAAAAATTCCGCACCGCCGTATAAACCGTCTGTGTCTGTTGAGCAGCGTGTCGGTCAATCACGGTGTCCTTCAGCACTGAAGCCGACACATCCGCAATCCCAACGCGTACGCGTATGCCCCCATCCACCCGCTCCGCCACCTCAATCTGATCCAGGTCCCGCGAAGTATCGTTGTCGATCGAAGACCAATCCAACCCACGGAGGTCCTCAGCATCTGCGTCCCCGGTTGTGCTCAACGAAGCGCGAATCTGCGCAATCTGAGTCTCGGTTCCATCAGAAAAATCGGGACTAAAACCCTCGCGAACCATCTCTGCAGAGGCCGCAGCAACAAGATCAAATGTAGTGGTAGACATGCAAGGGAAGCCTATCACGCAGCGGCCTTAGGCCGTCACCGTCTGCTCCAGAGCGGCAACAAACAATCCCGCCCACCCCGAAACCTGTTCGGCATAAGCCCCACTCATCGCGTCGCGGCTTCGTTCGAGCACAGCCAACTGCACCGCAAAATTCCCAACAGTCGAGCTTTCCGACGCACCGCGAAATAGTTCCAGCCCGGTCGCTTCCTTCGTCAATCGATTCAGATAATCATTCTGACTCGCACCGCCCACTACAAACAGCCTCTTCAGTTTCTTGCCGCTATGAAAAGCCACACGATCCAAAACCTTCGCATAGCGGGAAGCCAGACTATGAAAGATCAGGCTCGCAAACATCGACGCATTCTCCGGGCTCTCATCCAACGGCTCAAAGCCCTTTCGCACCCGCTGTGCATTAATCCGTTGAGGCATCCGCCCAGAAAGCAACAAGTCGGGATCATCGACATCCAGCAGACCATGCGGCTTCCCGACTTTCTCTGCCGCAGCAATCAACTCCGGCACTGTCCAGGTTCTTCCATCTGCTGCCCATTTCTCAATACACTGCCGAACCAGCCACATCCCGTTCACATTTTTGTGAAAACAAATCCTTCCGCCAACAGCGCCAAGATTGGTAAAGTTTTCTTCCGCCGCTGACTCACCATTTCTCGGCTGTTCCAACAGCGTACCCACCAACGACCAAGTCCCCGAACTGATATAAGCCCAGTCGTTCCCTGTCGCCGGAATTCCCGCAATCGCCGAAGCTGTGTCATGGCAAGCCGGAGCAATCAGCACGGCGTCACGCATTGCTGGCAACTGTGCCAAAGGCCCCACCAGCCTGCCAATCTCCGTTCCCGGAGGAACAAGCTTCGGTGCAGCAGCCAAGTCCAGATGAGCCGCACTGAAGATCTCTCTACTCCACTGCCGCTGATACAACTCCACCAGTTCTGTATGCGTCGCGTTCGTAAGTTCGGCGACCCGCGATCCGCCCCAGCGTGACAGAATATACTCCGGCAGATTCATCCACTGGCTTCCCTCAGGCAGTCCCTGCATGCCGTCAGCGTAGAGCTGATAGAGCGTATTGATCCGAATAAGCTGCACGCCCGTAAGTTCGCGCAACCGCTCAGGGCTGATCTTGCGATGCAGCGCACGCTCCGCCTTGATCGTCCTCTCATCGCGATAACAAAACGGATCGGCGAGCGCTCTCCCGTCCGCATCGACCCGGACATAATCCACCGCCCACCCATCCACTGCGATCGAGCGCACTCCTTCGCCCGCAATCTCTGCGCAGCGACGAAGCCCCTCCTCAAGGCCCGCCTCAATCATCTTTAGATCCCAGCGCAGGCCGCCTTCACTCTCACGTGGAGCGTTCGCAAAACGATGCACCAGTCTGATCTCAGGCTGCCCATCCCGCCAACGCAAGAGCGAGACCCGGCAGCTCTCTGCACCCAGGTCCACCGCGATCGAAGCCCGCGTATCCCCCGGCAGCAACGCCATCTCGGGAACTCGTCTTCTCATCACACACCTTTCCTCAGCGCCGGTCTCATCGTAGATACGCCTCGGTCAACCCACCATCAACCGGAATCAAATGCCCCGTCGTACAACGCGCCAGCGGTCCGGCCAAAAACATAATCGCCTGCGCGCAGTCTTTTGGATCAATTGGCTGATGCGTCAGCGTCCGCGTTGCATAGAATCGCGCCAGTTCATTACGCAGCTCATCGTCAGTCATCGACTCTTCAAACGGCAGCTTGTATTTCTTCAGCGAGGCCATCACGCGATCCCGCGGAAACATCGTCGATCCTTTCACCACTGTCGCGGGCGAAATCCCATTTACCCGCACCTTCGGTGACATCGCAACCGCCAACTCGCGAACCAGGTGACTCAACGCAGCCTTGCTCACGTCGTAAGCCTCGCTCCCGCGTTTCGCCACAACCGCATTCGCCGAACTCGTCAGGACCACACTCGAATCAATCCCCTGCTCGGCAAAGATCTTCGCGGCCTCATCCGCGAGCAGGTAGTTCGCCGTCACATTCACCTCGAGCGTCAGCGCCCACTGAGCATCGCTGATCGTTCCATCCGGCGAAGAAGGAAACAACGCCGCGGTATTGATCAAAATATCGATGCCGCCAAACTGCTTGATCGTTGCGTCCAGCGCAGCAACGATCGTCTTCCGGTCGCGGATATCGATGCTCGTCCAGCCAACAGCCTCCTTACCAGAGATTGCTGCAGTCTCAGCGGCGACCGCCTCCGCACCCTTCACATCGCGGTCTGCAACCATCACGTGCGCCCCACGCTCTGCCGCCAGCAAAGCAACCTCGCGCCCAATCCCGCTGCCTCCTCCGACCACCAGCGCCACCCGTCGGCTCAACTCCTTCTCCGGAGGCTGCCTGCGAATCTTTGCCTCTTCCAGCTTCCAGTACTCAATGCGAAATGCCTCACTCGGCGGCAGAGCAACATAATTTGCGTGCGTCATGAACTGGTCTGCCGAAGAAGCAGGCCCAGCTTGCGGAATCTCCTTGCAGTCCACACCAGCGCCAAGTGCACCAGCGCCCTGCATTACGCCAATCGCATTGGTATAAAACTCACCTGTAACTCGCGACTCAGTTTTGTTCTTTCCAAAACTGAACATTCCCACGCCAGGAATTAACACAACCGTCGGGCTCGCATCACGCAGCCCAGGCGAATCCTTCAGTGCATGTTTCCTGTAGTACTCCGCATACTCCGCGCGATATGTCTCGAGCCCGGTTTCAATCAGCTCCTTCAGTTCCGCAGAATCCCCCACAGGATTCCATTTCAAAAACATAGGCCGAATCTTCGTCCGAATAAAATGATCAGGACAGCTGGTTCCCAGGTGCGCCAGCTTCTCCGCTTGCACCGAATTCACAAACTCCAACACTTGTCTCGAATCCGAAAAACTCCCAATCCACCGTTGTTTCCGCGACACCGCCCCTCGTAGATAAGGCATAATCGACACTGCAATCTGCCCACGATCCTCACGCGCTTTCACCGCATCGCCACCGAAGACCCGATATCCAGCAGCATGCCGCTCAATAAACTGCCCCAGCTGGTCAATGATCGTGATCGTACTTAGATAGCTTTCACGCTGCGTATTTCCCCACGTAAACAGCCCATGCCCACCGAGCACCACTCCATCGCAGCCTGGAGTTTCCGCAACAATCTTCTTAAGCATCATGCCTAGCTCAAAACCAGGCCGCTGCCACGGCAGCCAAGCCAGCTTATGCCCAAACTCCTTGTTGAACTCTTCCATCTTGATCTTTCCGTTCGCCGAAGCCGCCAACGCGATCCCCCAGTCGGGATGAAGATGATCCACATGCGGAAACGGCAGAAAGCCATGCAGTGGCGTGTCGATCGAAGCGGCCACCGGGTTGTTCCCAAATGTACACAACGGATACATGTCCACCATCTCGTCTTCCAGATCCACTCCGCGATACGCCTTCTCAAGAGCCAGCAGCTTATCGAGATAAAGCGTCGCAAACCCCGACCGCTTAATGCTTCCCAGATCGCCACCACTCCCCTTCACCCACAAAATCTGTTTGGCCTTTCCATCAAGCGGATCCACCTGTTCGAGCTTCGAGCTCGTATTTCCCCCGCCGAAGTTCGTTATCCGCAGATCCGAACCCAGCAGGTTCGACCGATACCGCAACAACTCCTGCGCATCCAGGTTCGTCGCCAACGCATCATCCCAACGATCCTCAAGAAACCGAAGACCCCTCTGTGCTGTCATGTGTCAACCTCTGTCGTGTCGGCCGAAACACGGCCCCGACCATCATTCCACACGTAACACCAATACGGCAACTATTTCCAATGGGAAAATGACACCCCGTTATTCCCAACCACCCCTAGGCTTGCGACAAAGATTCTCGAGTCACCATGCGGTGAGCCACGTAGTTATACGGGGGCACCGTCTGCCCCTTCAGCAGCGACAATCCAAGATGAATCAAACTCGGCCCATACGAACTCGTCTCGTGCGAAACCGACCCGATCAGCGGCGACCTCTCTCTGCGCATCTCCTGGATCGCTTCGGCGATGCAATCCTGCCCCACAATCGCGACATGCTTCTCACGTTTGTGCTCCCGCACCGCATCCACCGCACCCAATCCACTCGAGTCCGTAGCCGCCGCAATCAAAATATGTTTGTCTTTCGGATGCCGCTGCAGAAAATCTGAGATCAACTTCTTGCTCCGATCCCGCATCCCACGCCCATCAATCCGCACAAACGTTTCTACCGGCAGTTCCGGATGCCCCGCCCTTACGCCTTCAAACGCCCCTGTAATTCTGCTCTGCACCAATTGTCCAGCCTCCGGCAGATCGAGTCCGATCACCCAATCCACCTGGCCTTCCCAATGCGTCGTCGCATGAGCCGCCAGCGCCTCACCCGCCTCAATCCCCACCCGATAGTTATCCACTCCAAAATATGTCGCGTGCGGATGCGGAATATCGATTGCAATTAACGGAATTCCGGCCCCAGCAATCTTGTCACCGATCATCGGGGCAACCTCTTGCTCCACCTGAAATTCGATCACCAGGTCTACCTTACTCCGCACAAACTCCTCAGCATTCTTCAAAGCAGTCGCTGAATCGTACCGGTTATCAAGAATTAGCAGATCGACCCCGACCGAAGCCGCCGCATCCTTCAGACTCTCCGTCACCTCAACCGAGAACGGCATATCCGCGCTCTGGCCCCCGAAACCAAACCGAAGCTTCTTCGGCCTCGTCACTTGCCGGTACAGCCCATCCGGAGATTGCGACAGATACCCGCGGTGCACAAACGTCTTCAGTACTCGATACACCGTCGTCTTTGAAATACGCGTCTGTCGATGAATCGTCTCCAATGTCATTGGCTGATTCTCGGCTTGCAGCAGCTCAAGAATGTCCAGCGCCTTCGACAAAACCGGAATCAGATACAGCCTCTTCGTCGTTTTACGAACCGCCATAGTCTCCTGCCGGGCAACAACCACTCAGCCGCTCCATTATGCGGCAAACCCGGCATGTTTCGTTAATGAAATTCGAATTCCCTACAGAATCGCAAAAAATCCCTCTTCTAAAAACTACGTGGAGCAACACGGCTGCCCGGGCATTGGACGCAGGAGCTATGCGTAATTCATTGAGTTGGAGGAGTTTAGCAGAGACGTTTCGTTATCTTCGAAACAATGCAACTTAATATAGATAACTGGACAAGGCTACGCGTAGCTCGAAACGCTGCGAGCATTCCTGCTTCCGCGCTCCTGCGTAATCTTTTCGACATACCCACTCTCAGCCAGTGCCTTCAAGGGTTCAGCGGGGAGTCCGCGAGTTACCCTCCACTCCCGTAGCATCGGCCGCACATCCGTCCAGAACGCACTCCGGAAGCACTCCTCTGCCTCTACTAGCCGACACTGCTGCTGCAACTCAGCCAGACGAGTCTGATCCACCAGCGCAGCCTTCGCAAAAATCTCCTGAGCCGTCATTACCGTCTGTACCATCGCCTCCATCTTGCCCTTCAGATTGTGGCTTTGGTCGATCATGAACGCAACGTCGCTCCGCTCCTCAGGAGCGACACTCAAAATCTCATGAAAGATCCTAAATACCTGATAAGGGTCGATCGAACCCAGCGTCAGGTCATCATCGGCATACTTACGATCGTTGAAATGAAAGCCACCAAGCTCGCCCAGACGCAGCAACCAAGCCACAATCTGCTCGATATTCGTTCCCTGAGCATGATGCCCCGTATCGACCAACACCTTCGCCTTTGGTCCCGCTCGCCGCGACAGTTCCAATGCCATTCCCCAGTCGGCAATATCCGTATGATAAAAAGCCGGCTCAAACGGCTTATACTCCACCAACATCCGCTGGTTCTCTCCTAGCGCAGCATGGGTCGCCGCCAGCACCTCTTCCATGTAGCCGATGCGACGGCGAATGCTCTGCGTCCCTGGATAGTTCGAGCCATCGGCAATCCACAGCGAAACATCCTTCGATCCCAACGCACGCCCAATCTCGACCGAATCCAGGAGATGTGCCAGCGCATTCCCGCGAATCTCTGCACTCGGATTCGCGATCGACCCATACTTATACTCTGCGTCCTGAAACAGGTTAGGATTGATCGATCCAGACTTCACTCCATACTTCTTCTCCAGCGCCTGAATCGCCGGAACATCCGCTTTGCCCCCGGGAAGATCCCAAAGTACATGCAGTGCCACCGTCGGACTGGCACCCGTCAACCGATTGACCTCCGAAGCATCGCTGAACTTCTCTTCAATCGTCGTCGCCGCCCCACCCTGCACAAACTTCCCGAACCTGGTTCCGGTGTTTGCGAAGCCCCACGACGGAAGCTCGATTCGAAACCCGTCCAGAGCGCGCCAGATCGTCTGCGTATCCCGTTCCGTCGCACCTGAACCATTGGTTATCATTGTCCATCCCCTCATTCCATCAGATATTACACATAGAAATATACTCTCTATTGAAACATCCAGAAGAATCTACTTTTCCGGCGCAATTGTCAAAGGTATTTTCTCTCCAACTTCCTACCCAGCTAGAATTACATCGAGAAAACGAGGCCCGTGCACACCCTTAATTCGGGTCATCTCAATATCGGCGGTCGCTGACGGACCCGACACAAAAGTAGTCGCCAGATGAGCTGTCATACGCAGGCCCTCAATAGCTTCCGGTACGGTCTCGACTACATCCGCAACCCGGACCACGCACAAATGATAGTCCGGGACCAGGGTGATGACTCGCCTCCCTTGCCCAGCTGCATTTTGCAATACAAGAGTCCCGGTTTCCGCAATCGCTAACGTCGCGCCCGTCATTACGCCATCTAACCGATCAAGCTCCGTCGCGGTCAACCCCTCATCGAGAACCGCCTCAATGTCGCTGGGCATCCAGTCCGTTATCAGTCCCGGAGGAACGACGATTCGCCGCGTTCCACGATCGCCCAGCATCTTCGCCGCCGCCGCCCGCACATCGTGATAAGCCGCACGCATCACCCTTGCGTCATAGTCCCGCAGCCGATCTTCCAACAACTCCAGAACCGCCTCTCGCGGTCGAGTAGCCTGATGTTGATACCTTCGCTCAATACCATTCCATCCAAGCTGTGAGCTCGTGGCGTCGGCAACACCATCCTTGGCAACGCGAATCCTATGCAACACCTCTTCCCGAGCCGAAGTTGTACCTGTGTTAGTTGCCATTCTTGCCTCGCTTCTCCCACCAATCACGAAACGTCTCTTTCGGCATCTTCTTCAAATCTCGCGCCTGCGTCCACCCGCCCAACTGCCCCGGCAGCCACCCAATCCAGCCATCCTTCCTTACCAACGGAGTCTCGGCAACCTGCCCCAGCCGTTGAGCCGCGCGAAATCGCCTTTCACTACGAAAGATCATCCCCATCGTTCGCATCGCCAACGCCTCGGCGCTCAGACCCTTCTGCTTCACAACCTTGTTGCGCAGATGAATCAGCACCTCAGGAATATTGATCTTCACCGGACAAACCTCATAGCAAGCCCCGCAAAGCGAAGAAGCATACGGCAGCGACTGCGCATAATGCATCTCCTGCAACTGCGGAGTTAGAATCGCGCCAATCGGCCCGGCATACACCGAACCATACGCATGGCCACCGGTCTGTTGATACACGGGACAGGCATTCTGGCAGGCCGCACAACGAATGCAATTCAGCGTCTGTCGGGCCTCTTCATCCGCCAGAATCTCCGTACGCGCATTGTCCATCAGCACCACATGAAATATCTGCGGCCCGTCAGCAGCGTTCACTCCAGTCCACACCGAGTTGTACGGATTCATCCGCTCCCCGGTCGCCGACCGCGGCAAAAGCTGCAGAAAAACCTCCAGGTCCTGATACCGTGGAATTACCTTATCGATCCCTGCTACTGCAATCAGCGTCTCCGGCAGCGTCAGACACATCCTTCCGTTACCTTCGCTCTCCGTAATACACACCCCTCCGGTCTCGGCGATCAGAAAGTTCGCGCCGCTCACACCTGTCTTTACCCGAAGAAACTTCTCTCGCAGAAACATCCTCGCCGCATCAGCCAGATCGTGCGGCTGATCCCCCAAATCCGGCAGGTTCATCTTCGTTCGAAAGATCTCGCGAATCTCATGCCGGTTCTTGTGCAGCGCAGGCACGACAATATGCGAAGGCCGATCCTCGCCCAACTGAATAATCAGCTCCGCCAGATCCGTCTCAAACGGATGAATCCCCGCCTCCTCCAGCGCGGAGTTCAACTGAATCTCCTCTGTCGTCATCGACTTAATCTTGATAACCTCTTCCGATCCCGAGGCCTTCACCAGCGAGACAATAATCCGTCGCGCCTCCGCAGCATCCCGCGCCCAATGCACCACACCACCAGCCCGCGTGCAGTTTGCCTCAAACTCCTCCAGATAAAAATCCAGATTCTCCATCGTGTGTTGACGAATCTGCTTCCCTGCCTCACGCAAATCCTGCCAATCAGGCATCTCTCCCACAACCCGCGCCCGCTTTGCCTGAATAAGATCCGTCGCATGACGAACATTCTTCCGCAACTGCGTATTCCCCATCGCCGTCTTTGCCGCAATCGGAAACAACGGTGCAGTCTTCGGATCCAGGCCAACGCCGCTCATTGCGCTGCCTCTTCTCCAGCCAGAATCTCTGCCAGATGCACCGTCTTCACATCCATCTTCTGCCGGTGTAGCGCACCCTCAATGTGCATCAGGCAGCTGTTATCGCAAGCAGTACAAGCCTCAGCCTTCGTCTCCAGAACCGCGCTCACTTTATCCGCTAGCATCGCCCCGGAAACATCCGCGTTTTTCACGGCAAACGTTCCGCCAAACCCGCAACACTGCTCCAGCCCCTTCAACTCCACGAGATCGATTCCCCGCACCGCCTTCAACAACCGAACTGGCCCATCGCCCAGTCCGAGGTTCCGCAGTCCATGACAACTCGCATGGTAAGTAACCCGATGCGGATAGTGCGCACCCACATCCTCCAACCCCAACCGCTTCGTCACAAACTCCGAAAACTCAAATACCTTCGGCAACAGAGCATCCACTGCCCCAATCAACTCAGCCTTCCCAATCTCAAGAGCCATCTTCGGATAATGATCACGCATCATCGCCACGCACGAAGAAGAAGGCACCACCACCGCCTCCGCACCCTCAAATTGAGCAACAAACCGTTCCAGCAAAGGCATAGCCTCAGCCTGATAGCCAGTGTTGTAGTGCATCTGTCCGCAACAAGTCTGGCCTGCAGGAAACTCCACCGTATGCCCCAGCCTCTCCAGCACCCGCACAACTGCTTTGCCTGTCTCCGGAAACAACGTATCGTTATAGCAGGTAATAAACAGCGAGACTCGCAGACTAACCTCCGCAGAACCAGCGTTCCGGAACAAAATTCAATAGAGAGTATATTTCCCCAACGCAACATGCGTCAGGTACCATAGTACCGCTTACCGAAGAATCATTATCCTGCATCACTACGAGGTCACGTGGGACCAAATCCGTTTCTAGGCGTCATCTTTCACTGGATAGGAGGCTTCGCCTCTGCCACTAACTTCATCCCCTTCCGCGGCATCAAGCGTTGGTCGTGGGAGATCTACTGGCTTATTCAGGGCTTCGCCGCGTGGATTGTGGCGCCTGTCGTCCTCGCCTGGCTCTTCGTCCCCAACGTCTTCGGAATCCTCCACACCTCCTATGCGCAGGATCCCAGCAGCGTCTATTACCCCATCCTCTGGGGAATTCTCTGGGGAGCCGGCGGCCTCACCTTCGGCCTCGCCATCCGCTATCTCGGCATCGCTCTCGGATACGCCATCGCCCTCGGCCTTTGCGCCGCCTTCGGGACGATCATCCCCCCTATCTATCACCACGAGATTCATTCCATCCTTCACACAACCTCCGGCCAGATTATCTTGCTGGGTGTTTTGGTATGCGTCGTCGGCGTCGCCGTCAATGGAGCTGCTGGCATGTCGAAAGAGCGCGAAGTTACGCCCGAAGAAAAAGCTGAAGCTGGAGAGACCGATTACAACTTCGGCAAAGGCCTCGCCGTCGCCATCTTTGCTGGAATTATGAGCAGCTTCTTTGCCTTCGGACTCGACGCAGGCAAGCCAATAGGCAGTCTGGCAAAATCCACCCTGCTGGCAAATAACCGCCTCGACCTCTGGCAGAATCTCCCCGTCCTCATCGTAGTCCTCTGGGGAGGCTTCCTCACTAACTTCATCTGGTCGGCCATCCTCATCTTCAAAAACGGCTCCGCCAAACAGTTTGTAGGAGAGCCCGGCCTCAATCCCATGCGCGCTACTCACGCCTCAGGCGACACCCTCGTCGACTTCGATCCCCTCGACCCCTCTACCTACGATCGGCTCGCTCCCAAAACCCTCGTTGCCAACTACTTCTTCGCCGCCCTCGCCGGTATCGTCTGGTACTTCCAGTTCTTCTTCTACTCCATGGGCCAGACCAAGATGGGCAAGTACGACTTCTCCAGTTGGACCCTCCACATGGCTTCGATCATTATCTTCGCAACCCTCTGGGGACTCTTCCTCAAGGAATGGCGCGGCACCAGCCGGCGCACCAAAATCCTCGTCGCCACAGGCCTCTTCCTTCTCGTCAGCTCGACAGTCGTCGTAGGATATGGCAACTACCGTAAGTCCCTGGAAACATCCCCTATTAGCATCACTCAGTAGCTAAACGAACACCGTTTCACTCACCTTCCTCCGGAAGCCGCAGCCCATGCCATCGAATGGAAGACTCTGCCGCTGAGTGTCCCACGGAATCTCTTCACCACTCCAACCGCCCTGTAAGAGACTGGTTCTGCATCGTGCGTCTTCGCGCGGTCCGGCGCATCTGCTGCTACGGACGCTTTCTCGCTCCCTAACGTCTTACAGCCCTAATATGAGCTGCCATCGTCTAAACTGGTTAAGAAATGATTCCCACTCTCGAATGGCTTCCTGAAGGCGTAAATTTTCTCGATCAAACCAAGCTTCCCCTGGAAGAAACTTACGTCTTAGCAACCGACTACAAACAAGTCGCCACCGTCATCCGCGATATGATCGTCCGAGGCGCTCCCGCCATTGGTGTCTCCGCCGCGATGGGCATGGCCATCGGCATCAACTGCAGTAAAGCGGCCAATCTCGACGATCTCACCGTGGAAGTCGCCGTCATCGCGAAGACCCTCGCCGAAACCCGCCCGACTGCCGTCAACCTCTTCTGGGGCATCGACGAGATTCGCAACCTTTACAACCGGCTCGCAGCCAAAAATACACCCATCGCCGAGATCAAAGCCGCCGTGGTTGCCCGCGCAAACCAGATGTATGACGAAGACATCGCCGCCTGCAAAAAGATGGGTGCAAACGGGGCTTCCCTCCTGCCCAGAGAAGGCACTGTCCTCACTCACTGCAATGCCGGTGCACTCGCCACCTGTGGCTACGGCACAGCCCTCGGTGTCATCCGTGCTGCCATCGAGCGCGGCCACAAGATCGACGTCTTCGCGGATGAAACCCGTCCCTTCCTCCAAGGCGCCCGCCTCACCGCCTGGGAGCTCATGAAGGACAACATTCCCACCACAGTTCTCTGCGACAACATGGCCGCCCATCTTATGAGCAAAGGACGAATCCAGGCCGTCATCGTAGGAGCCGACAGAATCGCCGCCAACGGCGACGTCGCCAACAAGGTCGGCACCTATGGGGTAGCCATCCTTGCCAAAGAGCACGGAATCCCGTTCTACGTCGCGGCCCCCTGGTCTACGGTTGACCTCGACACCGCTACCGGCGACGGCATCCCCATCGAGCAGCGCAACGCCCGCGAAGTCACCCACTCCAATGGGAAACAGATGACCCCACACGGCGTAACCATTGAGAACCCCGCCTTCGACGTCACCCCCGCCAGATACATTACTGCCATCATCACCGAACGCGGAGTCCTCCGCGCTCCATACGAAAAATCGATCAGCGCTATGGCCACTCACGCCGTTCCTCTTGCCGCTGAACGAGAACTGACCGCGATCTAACTTCTTGTCCCACAAACTTTAGAGAAGACAGATTTCGCCGCTCTTGAAAATGGCAACCCACAGACGATCGGTACCTTCGAGGGACACGTCGCGCTTTCTGCAAATGATGCAGCCAAATTTCCTCCGATGCCACCTGGAGTATTTACCAACATCACGCCTGCTACGATCAATTCAGCGGTCAACATCCTGCTGATTGACTCCCTCAATACACCATGCGACGATCAAGCCTGTCGGAAGAGCCCGCTCCTTGCCCCAACTGCCTCGATATAGACAAACGCGACTCCCAATCAAGTCAACTTGCCAGAGCGAGAAATAACGCGACATTTCTCTCTCTCCTGTGTTCGACTAGTTCTCGTTCACTGGAGACACCATGCAACGCTCCGTCCCGTGCCTTCTAGGCCCTGCCTTCGCCGTTCTCTGTTTCGTAACCTTCGCCGCGGCAAATCCCCGCAACCCGATAAGACCGCCGCCGCCCCGCAAACCCCAGTAGCGACCCTTCACTCAAGCACGCAACTCGTTATCGTCGATGTAGTCGTAACCGACAAGAATCACAAACCCGTTCACGGCCTCAAAGAATCCGATTTCGCTCTCACAGAAGAGAATCTCCCGCAGTCGATTAAGCACTTCGAGGAGCATTCTGCACTCACACCTGCCGAAGCGACCAGGTTTTCCGCATTTCCAAAGCTTCCCCCCGGCCTCTTTACCAACTACAGCCCCGAGCCGCTCAACGGTGCCGTCGATATTCTCCTCTTCGATGCGCTAAATACTCCGTTGAAAGACCAGATGTTCGTTCGCCAGCAACTTCTTGCGTTTCTCAAATCTGCTCAGCCCGGCGTAAGAATTGCCATCTTCGGTCTCACCAGCCATCTGACCATCCTTCAAGGCTTCACAAGCGACCCGGAAACCCTGAAAAAGATCGCCTCAATGAAGTTCAAAACCTCTCCGCTGCTTCAGGATTCAACCGGCGGCAACGGCATTCAAAACAGCATGTCCGACGACATGGAGGACATGGGACTCCCTGCCGATCAGGTCGCGAATGTCCGCCAGTTCGAGGCGGAGGCTCAATCCTTCCAGACCCAACTGCGTGTCAAATACACCCTCGACGCTATGAATCAACTCGCCCGCTACCTGTCCAGCATTCCTGGCAGGAAAAATCTTATCTGGTTTTCAGCTTCCTTTCCGATCAGCATTCTGCCCGATACTACTGGTACTCTCAAGGATCCATTTGCGGTAGCCGCCGATGCAGGTGACGAGTTCCGCGATACTGTGAATCTTCTTGCTCGCAGCCAGGTCGCCGTTTACCCCATCGACGCTCGCGGTCTCTTCAGTTCAGAGGTCTACAGTGCCGCTACGTCCCGCAACTACGTCCGCAATCCCGCCCGCATGCAGCAGGACCTGGACAAGTTCTCCACCGACACTAACTCCGAACACTCCACCATGTCCGAAATGGCCGAAGCCACCGGAGGCCACGCATTCTTCAACACCAATGGCCTGGCTCAGGCGGTCGCAGCAGCCATCGATGAAGGTTCCAATTTCTACACCCTCAGCTACACTCCGTCCAATCAAACTCGTAACGGGGAGTTTCGCAAAATCAAAGTCCAGCTCGCCCGGCAGGGTTTCACGCTCGCCTATCGCCACGGCTACTACGCCGACGACCCATCCCAATCCGCACCGATGCTCAAAAACTCTCCAAAGCAGTCATCAGTCATCGATGCTGCAGTTGCCACCTCCGCTACAACAGCCCAGCAGAACCTGCGCGTTGCGATGATGCGGGGCTCGCCCACCCCAAGCGAAATCCTTATGAAGGTGGGCGTCTTTCCGCTGACCTCTCCAACCCAAACCGAAGACAAACCTGCTGACGGCAACATTCTCAGCGAGAAGGTCCAGGGCCCTTTTCGTCGCTATAGCGTCACCTACGCCATTAATCCCGGCGACATTACCTTCCTCCGCGAGGCTGATGGCAAGATCCATGCCGACTTCGATCTCGTGGTCTTCGTATTCAATCCCGATGGCGTTCTGGTCAATCGCCGGATCTCTTCCCTTCATATCTCCTCGCCTTTGGAAGACATCAAGAAAAACGTGGCCCATGGGATCCAGTACAACCAGGAGGTCAGCGCGCCCTCCAAAGGAGAATACTTCTTTCGTATCGCAGTTCATGACACCCATCGCGATCGCTTCGGCGCCGTTGAGGTCGCCGCCTCGGAGGTAAACAATCTCTCGCTTCCGTCAATTCCATCACCCGACTCTGCGTCCTCGCCGACTGATCCCAAGTAAACTCAAGGAATATGTGAGCAGTACAAGCCCTTGGTGATCAGAGTAGTTCAATCAATCTCCCCAACCCACTTTCTTTGGGGCATACTAACGTTACGAGGGCCAACCAGAGCTAAGATGCAGCGCTCACTCCACTCTCTTCTGCTCCTTCTGATAGGAGCCTCCTCCGGAGCCCAGCAAGCTCCCTCCAATCCATCATCACCAACAGACTCTGGTATTACGCTCAGAACCGGGACAAACTTGGTTGTCGTCGATGTTGTCGTCACCGACAAAAATAACAAGCCCGTCCACGATCTAAAAGTTTCGGATTTTACAATTCAGGAAAATGGACTGCCTCAGCAGATTCGCAATTTTGAAGAGCACACCGCACCATCTGTTGTCAGGAACGTCGCTTCCCCGCCGAAGCTTCCCCAAGGGGTCTTCACCAACTTCACTCCCATTCCGCAGACGAGTGGGCCGCTTAACATTATTCTCTTCGACACACTTAACACTCCCACCGCAGACCAGGCTTACGTCCACGCCCAAATCCTCAAATTTCTCAGGGATTCTCACCCCGGCGCCTCTTTTGCCATCTTTGCCCTTACGAACTCTCATCTTGTGCTTCTGCAGAGCTTCACAGCCGATCCGGAGCTTCTTCGCGCTGCAGTCAACAGCAAAAAGAGTCGAGGAAACTCTCTTATTATTGAAAATCCGCAAACATCAGACAAGCCTGAGTCTCAATCGGAAATCCTGGAAGAGCACGCAGCGGCCGACCCCCGGGAGGCTGCCGCGATAAAAGGAGTTCTGGAGAAGTTGAAGCAGACCGAAGCAGAGACAACTACGTTCGAGCTGGAGATGCGAGCTAAGTACACTTTGAACGCAATGAGCCAGCTCGCCCGATATCTTTCGAATTTCTCCGGTCGTAAGAATCTCATCTGGTTCTCAGGCTCATTTCCCGTCAGTGTCATGCCGGACCCAACAGTTCACAATCCCTTCGCTGCGGTCGCTAACTCCGAACCAGAGTTCCGACGCACTACAAGCCTCCTCTCCCGTAGCCAGGTGGCCGTCTACCCGGTCAGCGCAGAGGGATTGGTCAATCAGCAGATGTCACTGACGACGGCTCCGGGCTTAGGCGCACCCCGAACTGTTCAGAAATACCAGAACCAGCAGTTTTCAGATGCTGTCGATCAGCATGCAACTATGTTGGATATGGCCTATCAAACCGGAGGCAAGGCGTTCGTCAACGACAACGACTTCTCCGGTGCGGTCGATGACGCGATCGCCGCGGGGGCGCACTACTATACCCTCACCTATACTCCCACTAACAACAACGCAGATGGTCGCTTCAGAAATATCCAGGTTCACCTGCCGCTGCAAAAGGGTTACGACCTCTCCTACCGGCACGGCTACTATGCCGATTCAGTGAATGACACACCAGCAACACCTCCGCCCGATACGGTTCACCTCGCCATGATGCATGGTGCGCCTGAGCCGGCGCAGATTGTCTTCAAGGCTCGCGTCCTACCAACCGTCCCTGCCACTGCTCCCAATGAAGCCAACCTCATCGCAGGCACTGCTGCCGGCACTAACGCCTCGAAATCACGGGGCCCTTATCGCAGCTACGCCATCGACTGCGCCGTCATATCCCGCTCCATCTCCTTCGCAACAGCCAATGGGCTCCACTCTGCCACACTTGAACTCATGACCATCGCTTACAACGAAAACGGAGTCCTCATTACCAGTACACGGAGTGAAGCCCGGATCGATCTGCCGGATGAAGAATACGCTCGATTTCTTCGCGGGAGCCTGCCCCTTCATCAGCAGATCAGTGTGCCCGCCAAAGGCACCTTCTACCTCCGGATCGGCATATACAACAAAACCAACGACACCGTTGGAGCGATTGAAGTTCCTGTGAGCATCGTCAAAGACCTGCCTTCCGATATGTATTCCTCCGCGTTACCGCCCACTGAACCTGACTCGCAGTGACACTCTCTTTACCTCTGGCCTATCCTGAAGACGGGTAGAGGTTTGAAACGCCACATCTTCAATCCGCGCGCGCGTTCCCTGTCGCGCGGTTTTGTGCTCGTCCTGGCAGGTCTTGGTACCGCGATACTTCTCTCACACTTTCCTGATATCCGGCCAAATCCTCTGATTGCGTTACCTTTGCTGGGAGCCGTCGCCGGGACCGTCGATACCGTCCGCTGCATGCAGCGTCGCTGGAGCCTCTATCACGGCGGCGTCCTACTCTTGATCTATATGGACTTGATGGCTCTTTGCATGATTCTCTTCCTACTCCTGTACCCCTACGCCCACTGGATCTCTGCCCAGTAACAATCGAAGCAAAACAGTCTAAAATCGCCTCATTCCATCGGAGACATCGCCAACTATGCGCGCTCTCGCAACGCTTCGCTCTCTTTATGCCGTATCGGCTGCCACGATCCTGTTCTCCGCAATTGCAGCGGCACAATCCCCAAACAAGCCCGCCCCTGCCACAGCTGCATGGTGGACCCAGACCGTCGCTCTCTCCAACGACCGCATGGAAGGTCGCGACACAGGCACAGACGCCTACGAGCGCGCTGCAAAATACGTCGCTGCTCAATTTCAATCCTCAGGCCTCAAACAGGCTGGCGACAACGGGACCTATTTCCAACGGGTTCCCATGCACGAGATCGATCTTGATACGGAAAAATCCTCGGTTGAAATCATCAACTCCGAGGGTAAAGTTGCGGCACTCCACTTCACCACCGACGTCACGACTGTACCCCGCGAGCAGCCCTCACATGTCGAGGCTCCATTGGTCTTCGTCGGCTACGGCACGTTCGCGCCGAACCTCGATCTCAAAGGAAAGATCGCCGTTTTCTTCAACAACACGCCGGCCGACCTCCCGCAGAATGACCGCGAACCCTTCAACGCCCGCCGCCTTCGTGCGCTCGCTCAAGCAGGCATCGTCGCCGCAATCTCCATCGACAATCCGGCCGCAACCGAGCCCTTTCACTGGCCCGCCGCGTACGCGCGCAGCGTCACTCTCACTGGCTTAACCTCGTCCAACACCAACTCACCCATCGTCATCCGCATCAATTCAGCATCGCTCGATGCACTCTTCGCCGCCTCCCACCACAAACCATCCGACATCATTGCCGCCGGAAGCAAAGGCGCACCCCTTGAATTCTTCCCTCTCAACCTCACCGCCCACATCAACCTCACTACTACCAGCAAAGACATCTCCGCCCCCAACGTCCTCGCCATCCTCCCGGGCTCTGACCCCAAACTAGCCTCGGAATACGTAGCTCTCTCCGCCCATCTCGACGGCTACGGCTACGGCACTCCCGTCCTCGGCGACAATCTCTACAACGGCACCCTCGACGACGCAGCCTACGTCGCTCTCCTGATCGAACTCGCGCGAGACCTCCAGCACAAAGCCCCCGCCCGCTCCCTCCTCTTCTGCATCTTCACCGGCGAAGAAAAAGGCCTCCTCGGCTCCGCCT
>DATMKY010000004.1:0-101926 GCA_035570955.1 Edaphobacter sp.
AATCAGCTGCATCAGCGCACCTTCCGCTACCGAACTCCGCACGGCCACGCTCATGTTCGCTTCCAACAGCGGCACCAATGCATCCGGTACCTGCGTGTACGGATAGTAAGCTGTAGGTTCAATATCGACATCCGCACCCCAGTGCCGCACATCGCCCACCATCCCAACCACCGTGCACCACTGGCTCCCTTTGAAGTTCGGTTTCAGTCGCTTGCCCAGAGGACTCTCACCGGGCCAATACCGCTTCGCCAGACTCTCACTAACAATCGCGACCGTAGGAGCAGTCGCCGTATCCTGCGGACTAAAAACCCTCCCTTGCAACACAGGAGTCTGAAACGTCCGAAAATAATCTTCCCCCACTGCCCGATAACGAGTTACCGTCTCACCCTGCACCGGCACAGGCATCTTCCCCTCGGTCGTGATCGGCATCGAGGGATCCGTTCCGCTCATCGGCACATTCCGCGCCACCGCGGCCGACTGTACGCCTGCGAGCCCTTGCACTCGCTCCGCCACCTGCCGGTAAAACTCCGGCACCCGCTGTCCCGTCAACGTTGTCGGAGCAGCAATCCGAAACGTCGTCACATCTTTCGGCACAAATCCAAGCTCGACCTTATGCAGCGACCACAGCCCCTGCAACGCCAGTCCAGTCCCGATCAGCAGAATCGAAGCCAGGGCTGTCTCCGTAATCACCAGCACCGAGCGATGCTTTCCAAATCCACGGTTCGTCGAATGCCCTGATTCCTTCAGCCCTTCATTCACATCCAGTCGCGCCGCTTCAATCGCCGGAGCAAGCCCAAACAGAATCCCCACCAACACCGACACCGCAAACGAAAACACGAGCACCGCAAAATCGATGCTCACATCTTCGACCCGCGGCACACTCGGCGGATGCATCGCCACCACTCCCCGCAGCGCGGCAAAGGCCAAACCAACACCTAGCACGCCACCAGTAAACGCCAGCAGTACGCTCTCTGTCAGCAACTGCCGCACTACCCGTAGCGGCGAAGCCCCCAATGCCGTTCGCACCGCCATCTCTCGCCGCCTCGCAGCTCCACGCGCGAGCAACAGGTTCGCCACATTCGAACAAGCAATCAATAAAACAAACCCCACACAACCCATCAGCATCAGCAGTGCAGGCTTCACAAAACCCGTAAACGCATCGTTGAAAGTCTGGATCTGCACCCCAAACCCGAGATCACCTGTAGCATCCTCACGATGCAGCCTCGCCGCAACACCATCCAGCTCCGCCTGCGCTTGCTTCAGGCTCACGCCGTCCGGAAGCCGTATAAAACCCTGCAACCAGTGCACATTCGACGAAGCCCCAATCCCTGCATCTCTCTTCAACTGCAGCGGAGTCCACAACAACTCCGTATCCGCAAAAACATAAAACCCCGCAGGCATCACGCCGACCACCGTAAACGGCAAGCCATTCAACTCAATCACCGACCCCACCGCACGCGCACTCGCACTATAACGAGTCCGCCACAACGTATCGCTCAACACAACAAAATTCCCTGCGCCCGCGACATCGTCCTTCGCAGAAAAAACTCTCCCCTTCGCGGCCCCCACACCCAGAGTCTCCAGCAGATCGTAGTTCACCTGCCCACCCGCAATCCGCTCCGGAGCATCCTTGTCGTTGCTCAAATTAAACTGCCACGGAACAAACGCACCCATGTTCGCCAACAACCCGCCTTGCTGCTTCCAGTCCAGAAATGCCGGCGTAGAAAAAACATTGCCGTTTCCATTCGCCGTCCGCTGCGTCACCGCCAGCACCTTCGCCGGATCACGAAACGGCCACGGCTTCAGCAGCACCGAACGAATCACGCTGAACATCGCCGTATTTGCCCCAATCCCCAGCGCCAGCGTCAACACCGCTGCAACCGTAAATCGTCGCGACTTCGCCAGCGACCTCACCCCAAACCGCACATCCTGCAGCAGAGTCTCCATGCATCACCTCAACATTCTTCAAACCGCCATCTTCAAACCGAAATAATCTCATCTGCAACCCGTTTTGTGACGAACAGTCGGTTATTTTCTTCTTCAAGACGAACCTCCCCAAATCAACGGTTATTTCCCAGCGGCCATAGAAACACGAACCGTCTTCGCGTCACATCCACGAAGTCCCGCGCAGCCAATCGGCTTCAATCCATCCTTGCTGAAACACGCCTCAATCGCGGTCAAACGCTCTTTCGCGCAGGTCACTACAAAACTCCCCGCAGGAAACGAAGGATTCTCCTCCGCAAATGAATCGACAATCTCCGCAGGCGTCAACGTCACCTCATGATCCAGCCCATCAAACAACTTTGGCATCCGCACCGACCGAAACGCCGTCCGTTCCATCGAGAAAAAATCCTCCGGCGAAACCGTTGTGCACGTCCCATGTTTGCTCCACTCATGCTCCAGCAGCGGCGCATCCGGAGTAATATCCAGATTCCTCTCTGGCCTCGCCGGCCCTGGTCGCTCCCCACAAAACACCGGATACGACCCATCATTGTTCTGAGCCCAGAGCCCATGAACAACAAATCCCCGCGGAGCCTTGCACGCCGCACTCGTCCCCTGAATCGAACAAAACTCGGGTCCCCACGCCAGATTGAGCAGATAGAAATCAAACTTCCCTGGCTCACCCTTTTCCTGTCCCCAAACACTCCCGTTCAGCACAACCAACACCACAAACGCAACCCCAAAAAGCGCCGCGCCAAACAGCGAAGAAGTCTTCATAAACCCAAATCCTACTGCACTCCCAACGCGATCGGCATGCATCGTCGTCCGCGCGCAGGGCCCAAACTGTCCACCATCGGACACTCATTCCGCTTCCGGACATCGACGGTCACCCCATCCCACCGCCTGTCTTTTCAGATCAACACCTTGCGCCTCCTGACATTGGCCCGCAAACTGCGATAAGCCATCCTGCCTGGAGGCCCGATGCAATCCTTTCTTCAAGATGTGCGCTATGCCGTGCGACAGCTGCGCAAATCCCTCGGCTTCACCCTGACCGTCATTCTCACGCTCGCGCTGGGCATAGGAGCCAACGCCGCCGTCTTCACTCTCTTCGATCAGGTTCTGCTCCGCATGCTCCCCGTCCAGAAGCCACAACAGCTCGTCCGCTTCACATGGACCGGTGGCTACAGTGGCGGAGCCAACGTCTTCGGCGGAGGTATGGGTGACTACTTCTCTTATCCCATGTACACAGGGCTGCGCGACAAGAACGAAGTCTTCTCGGGTATCGCTGCCATCGACCGAACCAATGTAGGGGTCAATTGGAACAATCAGGCTGAAGACGAAGACGTCGAGCTCGTCAGCGGAAACTACTTTCAGGTCCTCGGCCTTCAACCAGCCCTTGGCCGTCTCCTCACTCCACAGGACGACACGGCCAAAGGCGCGAATCCGCAACTCGTCCTCACCTACGCGTATTGGAAATCTCGCTTCTCCGGCTCACCTGCCATCATCGGTCAGTCCGTTCGCATCAACGGCCAACCCTTCACCATCGTTGGCGTAGCACCCGAAGCCTTTCAGACCGCCATCGGCGGATACAAACCTGGCCTCTTCATTCCAATGAGCATGTCTGAAGTTGCTTTGCGTTCGCTCGCTCCTCGCGATCCACTCAACAACCATCAATTCATCTGGCTTACACTCATCGCCCGTCTCAAACCCGGCATTACCATCACGCAGGCAGAGGCCGGCCTCGCACCTCTCTGGCACTCCCTCCGTGCTCAGGATCTCACCCTCTACAAAGAACGCACTGCGCGCTTCTCCAAACACTTCCTCGACGACTCCCATCTCCTCGTCAAGGACGATTCCCGCGGATTCTCTCCCAGTCGCGACGATCTTAAGACTCCGCTCATCATCCTCATGAGCATGGCCGGACTTCTCGTTGCTATGTGCGCCATCAACGTTGCCACTCTTCTTCTCCTTCGTGCCGCCGCCCGCGCCCGCGAGATGTCCATGCGCTACGCTCTCGGCGCCAGCCGCCCGCGCATCATCTCGCAGCTCTTCGTCGAAGGAGGTATCCTCGGCCTCGCCGGAGCACTCGCCGGTCTCGCCTTCGCACCTCTGGTTGCAAGCGCGCTCGTCCGCCTCATGACACAGGCTGACCCCGGCAGCGAACCCTATTCCGCAGTCATCGACTCCCGTGTCCTTCTCTTCACGCTCGGCATCTCCGTTGTCGTCAGCCTTCTCTTCAGCCTCGCACCAGTCCTGCACTTCATTCGTCCCAATCTCGTCGAAACTCTCCGCCAAAGCGCCGGCACCGCCTCCAAAGGTTCGCAGAGCTTCCGCAAAATCGCCGTTGGTGTACAGATCGCACTCAGCGTTCTTCTTCTCGGCGCAGCCGGACTCTTCGTTCATACTCTCGACAATCTCCGTCATCAAGCCGTGGGCTTTGATACCACGCACCTCGCGACCTTCAGTCTCGATCCCACCAACTCCGGTTACGGCGAAGACCGCACCCCGCAGATCGTCAACAACGCCATCGACTCGCTCAGCCGTATCCCCGGCGTCCGCTCCGTCGCAGCCACTACCGACCCCGAACTCACCGGCGATAACGAGATGCATGGCTACACCGTTGAAGGTCACACCTTCGCCGAAGACGAAGACCACACCTTTGAATCTCCCGACATCACTCCCGGCTACTTCGCCACCATCCGACAACCTATCCTCGTTGGCCGTGAATTCACTCCGGCGGACACCAAAGGAGCGGCCAAGGTTGCAGTCGTCAATCTCACCTTTGCGAAACGGTTCTATGGCATCCCGCAGAACGCCATTGGCCATCTCATTGCCCAGGACGCAACCAAAGGCCAAAAACCCGACACCCAAATCGTCGGAGTCGTCGGCAACATTCGCCACACCGACCTCCGCACCGAACTAGGAGCCGCCGTCTACCGTCCCTACGCCCAAAAGGACCATCCCGGCGGCGTACAGTTCTACGTTCAGACAACCCAGTCCCCCGAGACCGCCGAAGCCGCTATCCGAAAAGTGGTTCACGACTTCGACCCCACGCTCGTCGTCAACGGACTCCGCACCATGGAAGCCCAGACTGAGCTCGCGTCCTTTGGCGAACGGGCCCTCGCCATTCTCGCCGTTGGCTTCTCCATCCTCGCCCTCATCCTTGCCGCCGTAGGCCTCTACGGTGTCCTCGCCTATTCCACCGAGCAGCGCACTCGCGAGATCGGCGTTCGTCTCGCCCTCGGAGCCCCGCGCACCAGCATCGTCGTCACTGTTCTTCGCGAGATGGCGCTCATCGCCGCTATCGCAACAGGAGTCGCACTTCCCTCGGTAGTCGCGCTCGCCCACTTCTTCCGCAGCCAGCTCTACGGAGTCAGTGTCTTCGACCCGCTCACTCTTGCAGCCTCCACCGCTCTCATTATTCTCACAGTCCTGCTGGCCGCAGCCCTCCCTGCCCGCAGAGCCGCCGGAGTCGAACCCATGCAAGCGCTGCGCACTGAATAAGCCAGCGCGAAGCGCCTCACACAAACCCAAGATTGCTGGTCTTGAAACTGCCGATATTCGGAAAGATCGTCGGCAGCTGCGCCGTTGTCACGCCAAACCATTGCGCTAGCGTCGCCGCATACTGCACTGATCCTGTCGTCGGAACCCACCGCCCATTCGACCCCGAGTCATCCGGTCCGCCAAGCGCCAGCGTCGGAAATGTTCCATACATCTGCCCGCCATTCACCGCTCCGCCCAGCACAATATGGTGCGAACCCCACGCATGATCCGTTCCCGTATTTGAATTCGGCTGGAACGTCCTGCTGAAGTCCGACATAGTAAAAGTCGTTACATTGCTCGCCACGCCAATCTCCTGCGTCGCCGCATAAAAAGCCGCAAGCGCAGGACTGATCTGCGCCAGCAGGGCATTCTGAAGTGTCAACTGGTCGGAGTGCGTATCGAAATTCCCAATCCCCGCAAAGAATATCTGCCGGTTCACTCCCAGTGCGGCTCGCACCTGGATAATCTGCGCAATCTGCGCCAGCTGAGACGCCAGCCCATTATTCGACGGAAACACCGTCTGCAGCTTTGCCACCGACTTCGTCGCCGCCGTCAATATCTGCGCGTATCTGTACGCATTCGAAGTAATCGAATCGTCCGCCTGAACCAACGTTAATCCCGTATCGAACGTTAGCAAAGCCTGTGCCGTCGCTAGTTGCGCTCCGCACTCCGTTGTTCCTTCTGAGCAACTCGCACCACCCAGATTCCCCGGGCTCACCGACACTGGCGTACTCGACTGCCCATTGCAGAACAGCGTATCCCCTGCAACGGACGTGATCATCGGTACCGTTCCATTCGGGTTGTAGCTTGTGCTCAACGCATCCGCAATCCGCCCCGCCCATCCCGTCGGTGTCGATCCGCTCTGCGCCGCATTCTGCCACTCCAGCTGCTGGTCCGGATGCGAAAACAGATTCGAAGGCAGCGACTGATTCGCAAGAAACTGCGCCCGCGTCGTAGGCTCAACCAACGTTCCCACATTCGTCACGATCGCCGCATTCTTGTTATTAAACAAAGTCTGAATATCCGGCAGATTCGGATTCAGCGCGAAATTTGGTGCAGACGTCAGCGGCAGAAGCATATTTTGTGCAATCGCCAGGGGGCCGCGAATCGTCGCGTAGTTTCCGTATCCGGCCGTATCGTACGGAACCAGCGTATTGTTCGCATCGTTTCCACCGTAGAGAAACACACAAACCAAGGCCTTGTAGTCCGTGGCGCCCTGAGCCAGCGCATTCAGCGCTCCAAACGGCCGCAACCCCATCGCATTCCCCGCAGCAGCCAGCGAAGCACATCGGATAAAACTTCGTCGGTTCACACGCATCTTCATTCTCCTTAGTGCTCGATCTTGTACTGCGAAGACGTAATCACCAGGTAGGTGGCCACACGCACGCGCTGACCCATATCCGTTAGCGTCGAGATGTGGTTCACAATCGACGTCCTCATATCCGCAGGAATCTGTCCATGCATAAACATCATTCCCAGCGTGTCCACCAGATTCCCCGGGTTGCTCGCGATCGTTCCCAGTGTGCTCGTCGCCGACAAGTCCACCTTGAATCCTGAAATCCCGCTATAGACCACCGTATTCGCCAGTGAAAGCCGCAGCACCGCACTCGCGGTATTCTCGAGGCTAAACTCCGGCGCATTCGTCGCAGTCCCCGGAATCACATACTCCGGCGGAAAGAAATTAAACACGCTACCCGACGCATAAGGCTTCTGGCTCAGAGTCGACGTATAGTTTCCTACCGTGCTGTACGAGGCATTCGCCACAACGTCGTTTCCTGCCACCACATCGTTGTTCGTAAATCCCAGTCCGCGCATCAGGTCCGTCAGCCACAACACTGGCTCACGCAGATGGCCGCCTGGCGCATTCACATCCGTATCGCCCGCCCGAGCCTCCTGATCGAGCAGAATCCCCGTAATCACTGCTTTCATATCACCACGAACGCCATTGCCATTATTCGCAAACACAGCCGAAACCCGCGAAACATAAGCCGCGCTCGGATTGCTCGCGACCAGATGCTGGATCAGCTGCTTACACACAAATGGGCCAACGTTCGGATGATTGAAGATATTCTGCAGCGCTCCGGCCAGATCCTGCTCCGCCGTCTGTCCTGCAGGAAGTATCGCCCCATTCAGGAGCGTCTTTGCTGCCGTATCGTGCGCGCTCTCCACCGCCGCCATCGGCATCGTGTAATTCGCCGTCCCATTCGGAAACTTCGTCGCGCTTCCACCTGTAGCGGTCGCATAAGTCCATCCCGTATACGCTCGCGCAAACGCCTGCACCTGATCCTGCGTGTAAGCAGGAATCATATTGTTGTTACCATCCAACTGCGGCGTTCCATCCGGATTCAGCAGATAAAGCCCCATCGAGAACAGCTGCATCAATTCGCGCGCGTAGTTCTCATTCGCAATCTGAACCACTCCATTCACCGTGCCCGGCTTATTGCTATTCAGCATGTTCAGATAAGCGCCCATCGCCGGCGACAGCGTCACATCGTTCATTAGCGTCGAAAAATTTCCAAACGCATCATTCACCAGAGTGTTCTGGAACGCCACGACAGCTCTTGAATTCACCGAGTTCGTCGACACCACAAACATCTCCGCCAGCGCAAACGCCACTCGTTGCCGAAGCTGGTCCGGCGCAGTCAGCGTCGCCTGCCACCACTCCGATTGCAGACACGGAATCAGGTTCGTCGCACAAGGCGTTGGCGGAGTCGCCGCGATCAGCGCCAGCGTGGTCGGCTGCATCTGGAACTGCTCATTCAGATATCCAGCCAGCCCCACATTCTCCACATGCTGAATATCCGTCAGCGTAGGCCCAAACGTCGTCTGGTCCAGCAGTCGCGCTGCCGCTGCCACCGTAGCCGTAATCGTCACACCGGCATTCACCGCAGCCGAAGTCGTCCCACCCGGATCGGGATTACTCACCGTCAACGGAACCGTCGTAGTCCCCATCCCGAGCGTCAAATTCACCGTAGCCGTAATCTGCGTCGGACTCACCGCAGTCGTCGTGGCCGTCGTGCCTTGTACCTGCACTTGCGCTCCGCTCACAAACCCGGCCCCTGTTACCGTAACCGTATAGCTTGGCCCGGAACCAACCACGGTAGCCGAGCTGGCCGTCGGCACGGGATTCAGAATTGACTCCGCTAGTGACCCAGTAGCACCCACCGAAGCCTGGCTCACAGCCGTAATCGTAACCATATTTGGATTAGGTATCGCAGCCGGAGCCGTATACAACCCGGCACTCGAAATCGTTCCCGTGGCAGCTGCACCGCCAGACACGCCATTCACCTGCCACGTTACGGCTGTGTTTGAGCTGCCCGTCACGGTAGCCGTAAATTGCACCGTAGTCCCCAGCCGCGCCGAGCTGCTTCCCGTCACTGCAACCGTAATCGCCGGTGGCGGGTTCTGCGTAGAAGTCGTGTTACTCCCGCTTGAGCATCCCACAATCTCGGTGAGAACAGCGAACGCAACAGCAGGAAAAAACGTTCTCCTGCAAGCACGCGAAAACCCGGAAGCTCTCATTCGGAACTCCAAAAAGAGATCAAACGCATCGGATCAGGGCCCGGTCGATCGCCGTGTGCTCTGCAAGGTTGGCACCCTGTATAACATCACCTTCCGCGATAAGTCGCGGTTTTCTTGACAAAAAATTATTCTCAAGTGAAACTTTTTGGATTTAGGTTCGTCTTTAGTCATTCACAACAGGCCTGGCAAGCAGGGAGAAAGCCATGCCACACGCTACAATCCCAGAAGCATGATCGCCCACCTCCGCGGACGCCTCTTCTCCAAAACCCCCAATCAGGCAATCGTCGAGTGTGCCGGCGTCGGCTACGACGTCACCATCAGCGTAGCCACGTTCTCCGCGCTCCCCAACGAAGGCACAGACGTAGCGCTCCACATCCACACCCATGTCCGGGAAGACCAGCTCGCCCTCTACGGCTTCTCCGAGACGCAGGAGAAGCGTCTCTTCGAAAAACTCCTCACCATCTCCGGCATCGGCCCCAAGCTGGCCATCACGGTCCTTAGTGGCATTGATGCTACTCGCCTCATCAACGCTATCCGCTCGGGCGACCACGCCACGCTCACCAAGATCCCCGGCATCGGCAAAAAAACCGCCGAACGAGTCGTCCTCGAACTCAAAGACAAACTCGACGATCTCGCCACTACCATCCCCGCCACCACGGGCGCACCGCACCACGGCCCGGCAGCCGACGACGCCCTCTCTGCGTTAGTCAACTTGGGCTACCAACGTCCCATTGCACAAAAGGCAATCGAAACCGCCACCACCAAAGACCCCAAAGCCGCTCACGATTTCGAAACCCTCTTCCGCGCCGCCATGGCTGCCATCCGCTGATTCGGACCAACTTCAAGTCTCGAGCGATCAGGGCCAGAACAACTTGATCTTCAGATTCATATCCGACACCCACATCACGTGCCCCACCACGTGCCCCCCATGCGAGTATTTGTAGTAGTCCGGCGGCGCGACCGCGCCGTTCTGGTACCGGCCGCTGTCATGCACGATAAAGTGGCAGTCTTCACAAAGGATCACGCAATTGTCTTCGCCCTTGAGCCAGGTGTGCGCGGAAATTGCAGAGTTCCCTGACTGATTCGGCACTACATGATGAGCATGTTCATAGAGATCGTTCATCGAATCTCCGCAAACAGCGCAAAGACCAAACTGCCGCAAGCGTGCCTGCTTCTTCACTCCATCCTCGAAATCGAAGGGTCGAGCCATAGTGGAACCTCATCTTTCATGGGATCGGCAAGGAACAGACTACAAAAAATAAATCTGAGAAGAGGAGAATTTTCAGCTACGGGAAACATGGGCAAGAACTGCTCATCTCTTGAGGCCCTTACTCACAGTGGGAGCCGCAACCTTTCACCAGGCTTCAGAGCAACAAGAACAATATCCCCTAGAGTGACGTCATGAGTTTCCACGATGAAATCCTGTTCGGTCGTCTGGTATTGGCGTGGTGGCTGGGGTGATGTGGTGGGATCGTTCATATCGCCGCCCATGATCAACATGGTGTAGGTGCCCGAGGGAAGATAATCGACCTCGAATGAGCCATCGGGTTCGAGTGAAGACATGCGGTCAAGGAGCTTCCCGCCTTCCTCCACGCGGATCATGGCTTGACCGGGAACATGTCGATCCTCGCCGGCGAGCACCCTACCCTTCACACAATGAAGTCCACTGGGATCGAGCTTCAGATCGGCATCTGCTATCTCTTCGTCTCCATGAATCTCGAAGACTCGTGCCTCCACGCGGCGAAAGACCCCGGGCGCATACACGCTCATCATGTTAGGGAACAGCCTCATTGGGGAACCGCCGCCAAAGCCGCTGCCATCACTCATCGTGACTCGTGCCGGAGATACCTGCGAGAACAGCGGCGTGTCGACAATGTATTTACCGGGAGAAATCCCAAAGATGCGATATCGTCCCTGATCATCCGTTTTTACCTGGTTACCAGTCTGTGTGTCGTTGCCGAAATGAATGAGGGCTTCGAGAAGCGGGGACAGCGGACCTTTCGGCCCTTCGTTGAAGGCATGCTGTACCGGTGGCTCCAAAGACAGTGCGAAGCCAGTTGCGGGACTTCCATCGGAGAACAGGACGCGGCCAGCGATCACGCCGCCGTGATGAAGCACAAGATTGATGGTTGCGCTGCCGCCTTCGGAAACGTGAACCGTTGGGATAGCAGCGATAAGGCGCCTGAGTTGTTCCTCGTTGGCCCAGAAATCATTGTTGGTGAAGGGCACTGCAAAGCCGGACATGATGGCAGCCGCCAGATAGTCGCCAGCGGGCACACCTTCAAGATGGAAGCGACCCTCCATGTCTGAGGCTCCGTTAACTGCGCTGATGTGAGGTTGAGCTCGGTCGCCCCCAGTCTGAGCTTGCGCCTGTGGGCCTTGGTCCGTGGATGCAGGTGTATCAGATGGTTTGGGAACGAGGCGTATCTCCGCGAAACGCACGGGTAAATGAGTCTCAGCAGAGCTGACGTATCCGTCAACCGAACCTGTGTGGGCGAGAGATTTGGGCTCAGGCTGCTGCGAAAGCGTCATCGCTGCCCCGAACAGAGACACCAAATACATCGCGATCATCGTCCAACGAGGTCCCTGTCGAACCATAATTCATCCGCCGCAATTCTGCGCGGGTTCTTCTGCGACGTGCCCAGTCAGAACTGTCGCACTCATCTTTCCGGCATGCAAGGGAAAACTCCCGAAGCAGCCAACGAAAAACTAAAAATTCCGCTTCGCCTCAGAAACTGAGATTAGCTAAGTTCATGCACATCGTTATAAACCCATTACAATCCAAGTATTGATACGCAAAGACTTAGCATCTGCAAATTTTTGCCCATACTGACCCCGGAATTGCTAGAATAAAGGTACACAAAACTTCGAAAATGTCTTCCCGGGTTGTTTCAGCCTGTAGGAAAGGTATGGCCGAAACTTTGAAAGGGAAAACATAAATGGGCTTCACCAAAATTGCTGCACGCCTTGCATTTGCCTTGCTTCTCACAGGACTCTCAGCTTCGGTTGCAAAGGCGGATTCGATAACCTTCAACACTACTGGCACGGGATACGGCTTCAGTGTCGAACTCGATCAGGTCAATAACGACAACGTCAAGGTGACCGTCAGCCTCATTAACGGCGCGACTGACTTCGTCAACTCCGGTAACGGAACCAACCATCCGGGTTTCGCCTTCAATCTCGCCGGGAACCCAAACGTTGCCATCTCGTTCGCCGATGGCTCGGCTTGGAACACTTCGGATGTTCACCACGCCTCCGACTCGACCAATGGTCCCGCCTACGGCACCTTCGATTACTACATCGATAACCCCGGTAGCGGTTCCAGCTCGAGCAACGGCGGACCGCTTGTCTTCAACGTGTACGATTCCACGGGAATCTCGATTAACGACTTCATCCGATCCGCAAATGGCAAACAGGACGGCTTCTACTTTGCCGCGGACATCGGCAAGGGTAGGGACACCGGTGAGCAAGCCATCGGCACTCCCGGTGCCTTCACGCCAACGGTTCCTGAACCGAGCTCGCTCGCGCTCCTCGGTACCGGCGTTCTTGGAGTTGCCGGATTCATTCGCCGCCGCCTCTCGGCTTAACGCGGATTCACCGCCAAACCAGGCCTTCCCCTAAGCGGGAAGGCCTTTTCCTTTTCGCACTCCCAAAAATAAATCTCAAAAAGAGGAGAATTTTCAGCGTCCCAAAACATGCACTAAGCAGCCAGCTAACGATCACGGATATGCGCTTATCACCAGGTTAAGAACCACGTTTTTCCCTTGTCGAAATCGCTAATTCCCCTATAAAAGAGAAGGCCCCGAAATCGTTTGAGCGATCTCGAGGCCATACTTCCCGCAGACGGCCCGTAAGCCGAATTCTGTTCTAGACGATCATTCCTCTAGGCGACGCATTACTGTGCCGCTCCAGCAACCTACCCGCAAGTTTCGGCTCCCATCCCCAATGAAATCATTGAGTTTGAGTCTCCTCGCCTTAGCGCACCGGGCCGGTACGCCTTCTGTCGCCTGAAGAGGAGCGACAGAATCCCTGCCTATTTGGTCTTGCTCCGTGTGGGGTTTACCCGGCCGCTGACATTACTGCCCGCGCGGTGCGCTCTTACCGCACCTTTTCACCCTTACCCCAAGCCGCTTGCATGATCTGACAAGTCAAATCATCAACTTAGGGCGGTATATTCTCTGTGGCACTAGCCGTCCAGCCGTCTTCAAACGGCCGTCCCGGACGTTATCCGGCACACTGCCCTGCGGAGTTCGGACTTTCCTCCCCCGCCTCTCGGCGACAGCGATCGTCCGGCCGCCTGCACTTCAAGTGTATCCCACCCCAGTGAACAAAACCCCGTCTAATTGCGTAGAAAACAAAAGGCCGAGCCTCGCTTTCAGGCCAACACACTGGTACTCTCAAAGGTACCCGGGAAAACGTAATGGAGTTCAAAGAGGCGATAAAAGTCGCATTGCAATCGCTATGGGCGAATAAACTGCGCTCCGTATTAACGTTGCTGGGCGTTGTCATCGGCGTCACCAGCGTCATTGCCGTAGTAACGCTGATTAACGGCGCAAATACCTATGTGGCAACCAAATTCGCTCGATACGGCGCCGACGTCTTCACAGTCTCGAAGATGCCCCAGATCATCACCAGCCCCGAGGAATATCAGAAGTTTCAGAAGCGAAAGAACATTTTGTTACCCGATTTCCGATATGTGGAGACGAACTGCCAGCACTGCGTTGGCATTGGTGCGCAGCAGGCGGTGACAGGCAAGATTGTGCGGGGAACCCAATCCACGACGGACTCGAGCATCCGCGGTTACACATGGCAAATGCCTGCGCTCCAGAATCTCGATATTGTGCAGGGCCGCGGATTCACTGAGGCCGATGAAGAGCACGCCTCCCACGTGGCAATCATAGGAACGGATATTCAGGATCACCTCTTCGAAGGTGTAGATCCGCTCGGACAAGAGTTGCGCGTTGATGGCACTCCCTATACTGTCATCGGGATCAGCGAAAAGCAGGGCAGCACCTTTGGCGCCAGCCAGGACAACTGGGTCGCTGTGCCACTGACGGCATTTCAAAAGAGCTACGGGACAGCGAAGACGCTGACCATTTATATAAAAGCCGGTTCTGCCGGTCCAGTGCTGGAGCAGGCGGCTGACGAAGTGCGGGTGCTCGTGCGGTCCGTCCGCCATGACACTCCCGGAACAGAAGATTCGTTTGAGTTGGACACGAATAACACACTGGTAGGATTCTTCAGTACGGTAACCAAGTCGTTTGGTGCTGTGGCGGGCGCGGTGGCGCTTATCTCGCTTATTGTTGGCGGCATCGTGATCATGAACATCATGCTGGTGAGCGTGACCGAAAGAACACGTGAGATTGGAATCCGCAAGGCACTGGGCGCTCGCCCCAAGGACATCCTCATGCAGTTTCTAATTGAGTCGGGAACGATGGCGCTGGTTGGCGGAGTCTTCGGCGTGATAGGCGGAATTTTGGTTGCGCAGGGAATCACTATTCTCGCAGGATTTCCCTCGACCGTTGCACTTTGGAGCGTACTTGCCGGACTGGTCATGGCTACCGGCACAGGAATTTTCTTCGGTGTCTATCCCGCACGAAAAGCTGCGCAGTTGGATCCGATCGTTGCGCTGCGCGCGGAATAGAAACAGAGACCAGGGAGGCCGTTGATGCAGATCGCCGATACAAAAGAAACAGTAACGATGGCGCTGGATACGTTGCGAGCGAACAAGCTGCGCAGTGGGCTAACCATTCTCGGAATTGTAATCGGCGTGATGACCGTGATTGTGATTTCGTCGGTGATCAACGGTCTAAATTCAAGCGTGTCGGCCCTCGTTGAGTCGCTTGGGACTAATGTAATGTGGGTCTTCCGGTTTCCTGTGATCGGCGTGCGACCGACGACCGAGATGTTGACCCGGAAACAGATGACCTACGACGATGCCATGGCGATGAAGGATCTGCCGCACGTGCTGGCGGTGACTCCAGGACTGCAGTGGCGGGACAACAGTGGAGTACAAGGTACCGTCGCAGTGAAGTACGGCACCAAGAAGATGCAGGGGACACTTCTTGAAGGCGACACGGCGGGCGTGAAGGATGTGTATGACCTCGATATGAAGGATGGCCGATTCTTCACCGACGGAGACACGGAACGGTCGGCTAACGTTGTCGTGCTGGGAAACGATACGGCCGACAATCTTTTTGGCACAGAGAGCCCAATTGGCAAAGATGTGACCATTGCGGGGATGGTGTTTACCGTGGTGGGTGTGATGGACAAGCAAAAGCAGGCATTTGGTGGAGGCAAGAACCCTGAAGACAATAAGGCGTTTTTTCCGGTCACCACGTTCCACAAGATTCATCCAGAGGTTCTCGATTACTGGATCAGCCTTAAGTATGACGATCAGAAGAACAAGGCGCTGGTGCAGGATGAGCTTACGGAGTTGCTGCGCCGCCGCCGCAAGGTGCCTAACGAAGCGCCGGACAACTTCGCCATCTTCGGTACCGACTCGCTGACTCGGCTCTGGGACCAGATTACGTTCGGACTGTTTGCGCTGATGCTATCGCTGTCCGCCGTCGGATTGCTTGTAGGCGGGGTTGGGGTAATGAACATCATGCTGGTCAGTGTCACCGAACGAACGCGCGAGATCGGTGTGCGCAAAGCCATAGGCGCGACCAAGCAGAAGATTTTGACCCAATTTACGCTGGAAGCGATGACCTTGTGTGCGGTCGGCGGCCTGATCGGCGTGCTGGGCGGCAGTGTGATTGGATTTGGGCTGCATTTTATCTTCCCGGCGGCGCTTTCGACGGTATGGATCGCAGCGGCGTTTATGAGCTCGTGCGGAATTGGGCTTGTCTTCGGCATTTACCCAGCATGGAAGGCCGCGAACCTGAATCCTATCGAAGCGCTGCGGTACGAGTAAGTCAGGGAAGAAGAAGTAGGGAAATAGGATAGCCCTAGTAAACTGAAGAAATGCTGGCTACGGTTGTTGAGGGAATAACGGCGCTGTGTGCGCTGGCGGGCGTGGCCTATTTGGTACTGGCGCTATGGGGAGCGCGGGGCTTTGTTCATTACTGGCATGGCCGAAGACTTGATGGGTTTGCGCCTGACGTCACGATTCTCAAGCCGGTGAAGGGTATCGACCCGCGCATGTATGCCGGGCTGGTGAGCCACTGCAGACAGGAGTATTCAGGCAAGTTTGAGGTCATCTTCGGCGTTAGCAGTCTCGACGATCCCGCCGTAGGCGAGATCGAGCGGCTGCGGGAAGAGTTTCCCGGGTGCGCGATTCGATTAGTCGAATGCCGTGAACGACTAGGCACTTCGGGTAAGATGAGCAACCTGGTTCAGATGCTTCGCGAGGCGCGCTATGAGCACGTCTTGATCAATGACAGCGACATTCTTGTGTCGCCAAGATACCTTACGCGTGTGATGGCTTGCTTTGCAGACCTAGAGGTGGGTCTCGTCACTGCGCCGTACATTGGAAGAACCGCAGAGGCGCGACCTGCGATGACGATCTGGTCGCGGCTGGAGGCGCTCGGAATTTCTACAGATTTCCTTCCCGGCGTTCTGGCGGCGCGGCAGCTCGAAGGCGGAATTCGCTTCGGACTTGGTTCGACGCTGGCGACGTCGAAAGCGGTTTTGGCAAAAGCAGGCGGCCTTGAGCCATTGGTCGAGTATCTTGCCGATGACTATGAGCTTGGCGAGCGCATTGCGAATGCTGGTTATCGAGTCGAGCTTTGTCCGGAGGTCGTCGAGACAACCGTTCCCTCCTATGACTATCGTGGATTTCGCGATCATCAGTTGCGGTGGGCGCGTTCCACACGTGACTCGCGCAAGCTGGGCTATATAGGCCTCGGAATTACCTACGCGCTGCCGTGGGCGGTGATGGCCTGTGTCGCGAGCGGCCTTGCACTGTGGAGTTTTTCATTGCTGAGCGTGGTGGCGCTGGCTCGCGTTGCAGTGGCTCTCTCGGTTGGTGTGGGCATTCTGCGAGACGGTCAGGTGCTGCGTGATCTCTGGCTGCTGCCGGTGCGTGACTTCTTCGGGCTGTGGTTCTGGGCGTGGAGCTTTGCAGGGGACACAGTGGTTTGGCGGGGAGAACCTTTTCATTTGCGGGATGGGCGAATCGTACCCGTGCATCGAGAGATTTCCTGATATACGAATCTTCGAGTGTCGCTGGCCCCTTTCACCTAATCGATCTCGCATTCTTTTAGAAAAAATCAAGGTATGCCGCAATTTATTGCAACTTAGTCTTGAGCGGTATGAGGGACCAATCTCGATGCCGGAGGGTAAGGGGTTACCCTTTCTGATGCAATATTCTGCGTAGTTTCGCAGGAAATTCATACGATGCATTGAATTATTGGGGACTTATTCCGGCCACTAAAGTGCTACAGGTTCAGAGATAAACGTTTGGAAGTGTCTTTCAATGTCGCAGAATTAACAATGGACGGTGTTACTAAAGATTCGCCCGAAGTTAGCGGTATAGATTACACTTCCAAACTAATAGGCAAGCGATGAGAGACCCACTTGCTGAAGTACCACAAAGGAGAGGTCAATATGCATGTTGAACGCATAGATTCCAATGCCCTGGTAGTGAATAAACTTCCTGACGGTTCGACCGTCATTGTTGATTCCGAGAATGAAATGGTCTTCGCATTGAACGCGACGGCGGGTGCTGCGTGGGACGCTTGCAGCAATCCGACCACGCTTACCGAAGTGACGGAGGCGATGCAGCGTTCGTTCGATTCAGGAACGAACGAAGAACTTGCCGAAGAGGCAATTCTGCAACTGCAGGATAAGAACCTGGTGAAAACGTCAGGATCATCCTCACAGTCCAATCGGCGCCAGTTTCTGGCAACGTTGGGCGCAGTCGCAGTTCCGCTTGTCGTGGCATTATCTGTCACAGATCAGCGGGCCTATGCGGTAGTTGCGTCGTCGACAAGGCCCAAGCCATCGCCTTGCGCGGCGGTTGCGTGCAAACCCTCCTAAGGCGGACTATTGAAGGATTCCATAATCCGGGTTCCGGGAGAAAGCGCCAACGGCAGCAAGTGTGTTGTCGTGGACTCTCGAAATCCGGGTTCAATTATTTAAACGATCGTCCTGGCCATATGCGAGGGTGCTGAGCATCGATATGCGCATCACCAACGGTTTTCGGGTTTGCGTCTTTGAATGCAACGTTCAAGTGGCGGCTGATTCGCCTGACACTTACGCCATTCTTGAACGGTACGTCTTTCCTTCCCTTCCGAGACTGAACGGCACAACGGTCAAACCTGACATCTCCATTCACCTCACCCAAGGTTCGAATCAATTTGAATTGTTGGCCGATGATGCGGTTGTAGCCTCGGCCAGCACGGCGATCGACCTGGTACCAGAGCTGATAAGGATTTTGGACGATGCCGTAGTTGGAAGCCTGAAGACATTCCGTGCAATTCATGCAGGAGCGGTTCTGTTGGGCGAGCGTGCGTTGTTGCTTCCTGGAAAGACGCATGCGGGGAAATCCTCGCTGGTGGCGGAATTGTTACGCCGTGGGGCAATTTATTTTTCTGACGAGTATGCAGTCATCGATTCCGATGGGCACGTGCACGCGTATCCGCGACCTCTGCTCCTTCGCAATGGCAGTGCTGAGCAGTCCCCGGTGCTTGCGGAAGAATGCTGCGCATTGACTGGCGATGCCCCTGCAACGATCGGGTGGATTGTGTCGCTTGAGTACGTGCCTGGCGGCAACTGGAGCGTCGTGCCGATATCTCAAAGCGAAGCGGTACTAATGTTATTGCGCAATACTCCTCACTTCTTCTCAGAATCCCCGAAGATGGTGGCTCTCTTTCAACGTGCGGTTGCGAAGGCCCGCTGCTACACGGGAACTCGAGCGGAAGCTGCTGACGCCGTCAGCCAGATTCTGCGGGTAATCGGCGACGCTGCCTGACTTGATCTCTTTGATGCAGGAGAAGCAACTGGCCTGAATCCGCGTGGCATTCCCCGGCTGGGTGGGAGTGACAAGGCAATCACCTTATACTTAGAGTAGTTTGATCAGGTTTGCACCGTGTCTGGTGCGATTTGGATTTGGGGAGTTTCATGGGAGCACTGACAGAAGCAATTCACATTAAGCGAAAAATGTTGTTTGAGTTTGAGAATGCACCTTACGCCTGCCTGGATTCGGATATCTCGACGCCGACTGCTCGGGGAGGACAGACCCTGGTGCGGCTGAAGATGCGGAATCTTTTGACGAGCGCGGTGTTCGAGAAGACATTCAAAGCCCAGGACAAGTTCAAGGAACCGGATCTGCAACTTGTGCCAGCCTCTTATCTGTACAGCGATGGGGATGGATCCCACTTTCTGGACCAGGAAAGCTACGAGACCCTCACACTGAGCGAAGGAATGATGGGGAATGCGCTCGATTATCTGGTGGAAGGGACGCTGATCCAGTTGCACAAGTACAACGGAAATCCGATCGGGTTGCAGCTTCCCATGTTTGTGGAGCTGAAGGTTGTAGAGACTGAGCCCGCCGCACGTGGAGATTTTTCAAGCGGCAGCGGAACCAAGTCGGCAAAGCTGGAGACAGGATTGGAGATAAGGGTTCCGCCGTTTCTGAAAGAAGGCGAAACGGTGAAGATTGCGACAGAGACCGGGGAATTCTCCGGGCGGGTGTAGCGGATTAATTGTCAGTTGGCTTTTCTTCGATGTGATCGATGACGAGGACTGGGGCGGGACGGCGCTGCTTCTCAAGCTTGAGGCCGAGCTGGTGATTAACTGCGTCGAAGAGGGAGATAGCCCCATTGGGTTCGGATGCGGAGGGGGTGGCGTCCGTTGCCGGTGACCCGCCGCCTGCACCGCCTCCACCTGCAGCTCCGGACTGAAGTTGGCCAGCGGTGCTGAAGCTCAGGGTAAAATCCCAGGAGCCTTTGAGGCCAGTCTTATCGAGTACAGGACTGAAGATATATCCGCCGGCTTGGCGCTGGAGTTCGTCGGCGATCTGCGCGGTGGTCATGTTCTGGCACGTCAGGAGGCGGCCGAGGATCGGTGTGGCGATGCGGGGATCCTTACCATCAGGGCCCGGACCTTCCTTGCAGCGGGTGCGGCTGAGAGGATCGGCCGGGTGGAGCTTCGGGCTGACGGCGATGAGCGTGTAGGCGTCGATGGGTCGGTCTTCCATGTGCGCCTTCATCTGGAAGCGGTCTTCGACGAGACTACGAACCATAAAACGGAGGTCTTCGATGTCGATGCGCTGAGCATTGGGAGAACCAGTGGCCTGGGTCTCGCTGGAGACTTTGGCGAGGATGTCAAAGTGATCGGTGTCTAGCCACTTGGGCGCGTTCACGATTTGCTCGGCATCGTTAGGGTTGAGGTCCCACGCGAAGGTGATGAGAAATTTGAGATTGGAGTTCGTGACATCGACCTGATTGCCATTGATGCGACCGCGAATCCCTTCGCCAGGCTCGGAAGGCTTGATTGTGGCGACTTCGAACTGCGCAGGCGATGGTGTCGGGAGAATCTTCTCGAGATTAGGTGAATTGGGTGTTGGTGTCTGGCTGACGTTGTCGACGACGAGAACAGGGCGCGGAGCGGTCTCGAGATCGAGCTTTAGCCCGAGCTGTTTATCGACAGCGTCGAAGATGGAGATGCCATCGGCTCCGGCACGCTGAAGCTGGCCGCGGGCCGTCCATTTGATGTCGAAGCCATAGGCACCTTTAAGGCCCGTGGCGTTGACTACCGGTTCAGTGAGGTAGCCGCCGGCCCATTCATGGAGGTTATTGGCCAGTTGTTCCATGGTTGTGTTGTGGCAGACGAAGACGATGTTTTGAATAGTTCCTTGAGGTGCTTTGGGCGGCTCCTGGTACTGGCAATCCGACTCGGCGGAGCTGTCAGCCTCTTTCATCTTGGGTTTGCCTCCCTTGCCGACAGAGAGCACATAAGCAGGGAGTGGCGCGGTGCCGTTGTGAACGACAAGCCTGAACCGGTCAACCAGGAGCGACTGGAGCATCAGCTTAACGTTGTCTTTGGACGCGGTAGGTGCAGTTTTGGCGATGACTTCGAAGCGATTGGTCTCAAGCCATGAGGGTCCTCCGGTCACGAGACTTGGATCGAGCCCGTAGGCAGCGGCGACAAGATCGAGCATAGTAGCCTGATGGAAGACGAGCCGATCTCCGCGAAGTGCGATGCCACCTTCCATGAAGGGAAACCGGCGAGCCGGACTTGTATGAACATCGGCAATCTCAAATGCAGGAACAGGAGACGACGTATCCGCCTTCGGCGCGACCGATTGCGCGAAGAGCGAGGTGGAAACAAGGGCCAGTAGAATTGCTCGGGCGAACGCTAGCATCATCTTCGAACCTCAAGTGAGAACTTCGTTAATTTCAGGCTGGAACGAGGGTAAAGAACCATGGACCGAGTGAAATACGTATGTGGCTTGTAAAGGTTCGCTGAATGGACGAGCCAGAGGCGTGAGAGTTATCAGACTCGCTTTGCTTTGACTGAAATGCAGAAAAGCCCTGCGCAAGGCAGGGCTTTGGTGGAAAAGAGAGATGGATTAGCGAGCGACCGAGGTCAGTTCGGCTGGATCGACGTTGACAAAGCGGCCATGCTGCCCCTTGTCCTGGAAACGGACGATACCACTGACCTTCGCAAAGAGGGTGTCGTCTTTGCCGCGGCCGACATTGATGCCGGGCTTGAGCTTGGTGCCGCGCTGACGGACGATGATGCCGCCACCGAGGATCGTCTGGCCACCGAAGACCTTGACGCCGAGCCGCTGTGCATTGGAATCGCGGCCGTTTTTGGAAGAACCTAAACCTTTTTTATGTGCCATTTCAATTGCCTCTTTCGCGCGGCCCTTGGCCGCTGCGTTTATCTGAAAACTGAAAATCTTTACGCCTTGTAGCTCTGGCCGTTGACCTGAATCTCGTGGATCTTGACCTCAACGAAGTTCTGGCGGTGCCCCTGCATCTTCTTGTACTGCTTCTTGCGCTTGAGCTTGAAGACGAGAATTTTGTCGCCGCGTCCTTCGCCTACGACCGAGGCGAGAACCTTGGCTCCCGAGAGATTGGACTCAAACTTACCCTCTTCGGCACTCACGGCGAGCACGTCGGAGAACTCGAGCTTGCCATCTTCGTGGGCGGCGGTTTCGATCCTGAGCTGCTCGCCTGGGGAGACCAGATATTGTTTGCCGCCGGTGCGGATAACTGCGTACATGGTTGAAACCTCAAAGCGTGCGCTATGCGGCGCGAATCGCCTTCTTCCAATGGGATTGTGTTGCAAGGGGCGCCGTGGACCTAAGTTCCGGCAGCCCATGAGATGGAGACACAATGGACTACAGCGCCAAACTTAATAAGTTTACCCATTTCCGCGATTGGGGTCAACGCATTTGAGCTATGCCCTCCCGCACCCTTTCTTAAAGTATGCAAAGTCTAGTGACGATTGAAGTTAAGTCTGGACTTGATGTTTGAGGCTGGGAGGGAAGAACGGATCGAATCGAAGGAGGGCTCTCCGGGGATCCATTCTCTTATGTGCCGTTACTCGTGCCCTTTCAGGGATCAGAGCTGAGCAATCAGAAACAGTTGCCGGGAAGATAAAGGAAACCCAGCGGAAGACGGGACGAAGTCAAACGATTAGAGGGAATTTAAGACTTCGGGTGAAGTTCGATAGGCTTGTTGCATGAAGATAGCCGTTGTTACCGGAGCAGCACAAGGGATCGGGCGGAAGACAGCAGAAGTTTTGGCGAAAGCGGGATACGAGTTACTCCTTATGGATCGACAGCCCTGCACTGCCACACTCGAGTCGGTGCGCGATTTCGGCGCAGAGGCCGAAGAGGTTCCGGGAGATCTTACCGATGAGGCAGTCGTCGAACGCGGAGCGAAAGCAGCCCAGGCATGGTGGGGACAGGTCGATGTTCTGGTGAACAACGCGGGAATTAGCCTGATCGCGCCTGCCGAGACGGTGGATGCGAACACATTCCGGCGAATGCTGGAAGTTAACCTCGTTGCTCCGTTTCTGCTGTCGAAGGCGTTTGGCACCATGATGCTGAAACAGAAGAGTGGAAGTATCGTGAATGTCGCTTCGATTGCAGGGCTGGTAGGAGTATCGGACCGGTCCGCATATAACGCTTCGAAGCATGGATTAGTGGGATTGACGAGAACGCTCGCAGCCGAATGGGGCGGGCGCGGAGTTCGTGTGAATGCGGTCTGTCCTGGATGGGTGAAGACCGAGATGGATATCGCCGATCAGGCAGCAAGCGGCACGTACAACGACGCGGATATCGAAGGCGTGAATCCGATGGGCAGATTCGCGTTCCCCGAAGATATTGCTCAGGCGATTCTGTTCCTCGCAGATCCGGAGAGAAGTGGATTCGTCAACGGCCATACGCTGGTCGTCGATGGCGGATGGACGAGTGACGGTAGTTGGCAAAGCCTGCGAATGAAGAAGCGATAGGTTAAAAAAACAGCGGACCGAAGTTGCCGGTGTCGAGGGAGTGCCGACTCACACGGGCGTGCAATCATCATCTAGGGACTTATGAGTTTGCCAGATTCGTCGATTGCCGCGCCTCCATTGCAGGTTCCATCGGAAACCAGTAAGCGTTTGCTGCCGTGGCTCGTTGCAGTTGCGTTTTTTATGGAGTCGCTCGACACCACTATTCTGAATACGGCGGTTCCGGCGGTCTCTGCAGCGCTTGATGTGACGCCGCTGAGCATGAAGGCGGTACTGGCCAGCTATACGTTGAGCCTTGCGGTATTTATTCCGATCAGTGGGTGGGTGGCGGATCGGTTTGGAACGCGGCGGGTCTTTGCCACCGCGATTGGGTTGTTCACGCTGGGATCGTTTCTCTGTGGAGTTTCGAGCAGTATCGATGTACTGGTTGCATGCCGCGTTTTGCAGGGCATCGGCGGCTCGATGATGGTACCGGTGGGGAGGATGACGCTGGTGCGGACGTTCTCGAAGTCGGGGTTGCTACGCGCGATGAGCTTTGTTTCGATACCGGCACTGATCGCTCCGATGCTTGGGCCGATCGCGGGAGGGCTGATCGTTGCATATCTTCACTGGCGGTGGATTTTTTTCCTGAATATTCCGATCGGGTTAGTGGGGCTTGTGCTCGTCTATCTGCATCTACCGGATTATCGCGAAGAAGTGACGCATCCTCTGGACGTTGTGGGGTTGATCTTGTTTGGGTCGGGGATCGCCCTGTTGTCGTATGTGCTGGAGGTCTTTGGCGAACATACGCTGGGAGTGCGCGAGATTGCGGGACTGCTGGCCGTGTCAGTTGCGCTGCTGGCGGGTTATTGGGTCCATGCTAAGACGCTGCAATACCCGCTGCTGCAACTTCGCTTGTTTCGAATCCGCACCTTCCGCGCGGCTGTCGGCGGGGGATTATTTACGCGGTTGGGAATTGGCGGGGTGCCTTTTCTTCTTCCGCTTCTCTACCAGGTCGGTCTGGGCTTTACACCGATTCAGTCAGGGTTAATGCTGATGCCGCAGGCGCTGGCGGCGATAGCCGTGAACTGGGTGATACTTCGCCTTCTGGCGCGCTTCGGCTACCGCGGAGTGCTGGTCACTAATACGATCATTATCGGTGTGCTGCTTCTTCTGTTTGGAACGATTGGAATGCGAACACCGATCTGGGTTATTGTCTCGTTGGCGTTCCTGTATGGGGCTTACAGCTCGCTGCAGTACACCAGCATGAATACGCTAGTCTATGCGGATACGACGGAAGAGGAGACGAGCGCCGCGAACTCGATCTTCAGCACGGTGCAGCAACTGGCGATCAGCTTCGGTGTTGCGACGGCGGGTTTGGCGACGGCGTTTTTTCTTCCGAGGGATTCTCAAGCGAATTCGGCATTGATGATTGAGGGCTTACACAAGGCGCTTTTCTCGCTGGGAATATTAACGATACTTTCAACGAGCGTGTTTGCCACGTTGAAACGTGGAGACGGCAGGGCTGTGAGCCGACAAAAGTCCGTTCATCCGGGCGGATGATGTGCGGGTTCAGATGCGGCGTGAGCTTTCAACGCTAGTGAAGCTTGTAGGGTGTGGTCGGCGTCGGGACAAGGTCAGGTAATTTGGGTGGATCGATGGTGTTGGCGCCGGCCAAACCTGTTCCGGCTACGTTGGCGATGCTAAGAAACGCTCCTTTAAAACCCGAGACTTCCACTTTTCTGATAACTGCGTTTTTGATGTTCGCGAGGAAGATGCCTTTGGCGCAGGTTCCGGTAACGTTTTCGAGAATGAAGCCTTCGAGGGGCTTATGCGGATGGATGCCGGTGCCGTCGACGAGAACGGGAACGTCGGTAACGTGGATGTTGGAGAAGCGGAAGTTTTTGATAGTTGGGATACCTTCGTCACCAGGGACCGGGTCTTCGCCCATCAGGCCTGAGTTCAGAATATTGAACCGTAGGAAGCCGCCAGTCGGGCCGGAGACTTCGAGGTTGTTGCACGTGATGTCTTCGATGAAAGCTCCGCGGCCGGGACGGGACTTAATATAAATCGCGAAGGTCTTTGCGGCGGTAAATTTGCAGTCGTTGATGCGGACGTTGCGAATGCCGCCCGAGGTCTCAGAGCCAATGCCGATGCAGGCAAAGATGGAATCAGCGAAGGTGCAGTTAGAGATGGTGACGTCTTCGGTGGTGATCAGAGGATTGATGCCGATCTGCGATGCCGCTTCCGCGCCGCGGCCGGATTTGAGCGAGATGCAGTCGTCGCCGGTCGCGATGTCGCAGTGATCGATGACCACGTGTTGGCAGGAGTCGATGTCAATGCCGTCGCCGTTGCCGCCGGTGGAGCGAATGGTGAGGTTTTTGATGTTGATGTTGCGGCAGAGTGTGGGGTGAAGCGACCACATTAGGTGATAGCTGGTGGAAAAATCTTCGAAATGAAGGTTGGAGCAGTTGATCGGTTCGATGAGGGCTGGATGGCGCAGCGGTGAGTCGGGGCGGGGGCGGCCGCCGAGGGCATCATTGCCGACGATCTTGCCGGGGCCGACGATGCCGATCTCATCGGCATCGATGGCGTAAATGAGTGCGGTATGGCCGGCGATCCAGCGGCCTTCCCAGCGAACCTGTGCGACCGGATAGTCGTTCATGTCGGGCGAACTGGTGATCGTTGCATCTGCTGCGAGACGAAGCAGGGTTCGGGTGCGGAGCTGAATCGCTCCTGTGAGGTAGTTGCCCGCGGGGAAGAGAACTTCACCTCCGCCAAAGAGAGAACAACGGTCGATCGTCTGTTGAATTGCTGCAGTATCTTTGGTTGTGCCGTCTCCTTTAGCTCCGTAATCACGGACGTCGAAGCTTTGCGAGGCAGGTCTGATGGAGACATTGGAGTTCGGCTTGGTCTTTGCGGATTGCGGCACCAGAACGCTGGGAGAAGTGCTGAGGGCAGGCGCGGCGAGGAGCGTGGACTTCAGGAAGCGGCGGCGGGTGTTATTCATTGGCACCAAACTTTTTGGGGATCTTTCTATTCGTACTACTCAAAGCCGGATTTTTGTCAAATTACAGCAAACCGGATCTAAAAGACAGGTTCGTAAGCGAAAACCTGTGACTTTTGGGGGATATTTTCCTGTCTCAATGCAGACGCCGGCCCGAAAGGTATGGCAGACTGTTGCTGCTGCCGCTGAGGTGCATTCCATGAAGAGTTTGTCGTTCTCTGCTTCGGCCGTAATTGGATTTGTGGCTTTGAGCGGGTCTTTGCTGGCCCAGAATGTTCCGCCGCATGCGCCGGATGGCGGAACGATTCAACGAGTTCAAAGCATCGACATCCCGTCGATAACGAATGCGCCGTTTACGGCAATTGTTACAACGGAATGGACACGGATCATGCCGGACGGCAGTTCGGCTCTGATGAAGAATCACCGCACGGTGGCTCGTGACAGTGTAGGCAGAGTCTTCCAAGAGCGCCGCTTCTTTAGCCCTGATGGAGACAAGCAGGTAACACGGCTCTCGGAGCTGGATCTTGAGGATCCAACGCTGCATCAGTTGGCGCGATGCATGGTGGATACCCATGTGTGCTCGGTCTATCGCATGAACCGACCTGCCTCAGCGAACCCGCCGCAGGCTCCGGGGAAGAATCCCGCAAATGGCACTCAATGGGAAGATCTCGGCCGCAGAAACGTGGACAATGTCGACGTCGTTGGATCACGTGAGGTCATGACAATCGGTGTGGGCGCGATCGGTAATGAGAAGGAACAGCCGGTCGTGAAGGAGTTCTGGTACTCGCCGCGCCTGGGGATCAATGTGACGACGAAACGGTTTGACCCGCGTGCTTCTGCGGTACAGAACTTCGAAGTAAGCAACATCAATCAAGGCGAGCCGGATGCGAGGCTGTTTCAGATTCCCGCAGGTTATCGCGTTGTGCAGATGGATCCGCAACAACAGGCAGACTCTCGCTAAAGAGCGGCGGCCATCACGTGCAGGTCTCGGAGCCACAGTGCCAGATCGAGCTTGCGCGTCGTAATGTCGCGAGTGGCGATCAGATCAAGCATTGCATCCTGGATTTCCGGTGACAGTTCTGCGAAAGGGAAGCCTGTGCGCGTTCGGGAGATGGTGTCGAGTTCGTCCAATCCAAGCTGGTAGTCGAGGGCAGGCGGCTGGTTTGAGCCATGGGACTCAAGGGTAAGGCTGGAATCCAGAAGGGCAGCGAAGTTCTTCGAATTCGGCCGCAGAATCAAGGAAGCGATGGCCTGCAAAGTCGCGAACTGGGATGAACTCAGATTGCGTGCGACGTAGATGGTTCCGTTATCGATAAGTCGTTGAAGACGCAGATTCGGAGAGGGCTTGGTAAGCAGATGCGGCGAGAGAAAGATCTGACGGCCTGCTCCGATTTCCACGATACGGTCTCCTGATGGGTGCGTCGCGCTGAGGCTTGCGTTCGTGTACTTATTGGACGCTCAAACGAAGAGGAAAAGTCTCTTTTCGGAACACTTGGTTCTCCCCCAAAGGTGGTATATCGATTCCGGGTCAGCTTATGTGGGCTGTGGAAATAAAGGGTTTATCTGGATAACTGGGATTTAATCTCGGCGCGCCTCAGAGAAAATGGTGGAGGGAGTGGCAGGCAGGAAAGGTGAGTGTTGTGGATTCAGTGAGGATCAGGGTAAGAAAGCTGGATGAGTCGGCACAGTTGCCGAAATATGCCCATGCGGGGCGGTTTGGGGATCTTGCGGCGGATTTGTATGCGGTTGCAGGAACAACCCTGGAGGCTGGTGCCACAATACCGGTTGCGACAGGAGTGGCAATGGAGTTCCCGGAGACCCATGGAGCATTAGTGGAGGATCGTTCAGGACTGGCGGTGCGTGGGGTGACGACGCTGGCTGGCGTGATCGATCCGGGCTATCGCGGGGAGATCAAAGTCGTAATGACGAATCTGAGCGCTGCCCCGGTCGAGATCAAAGCAGGAGACCGGATTGCCCAGCTGCGTATCGTGCGGCGAATCGAGGCGGAGTTTGAAGAGGTGAGCGAGCTGGCGGAGGCTACCCGGGGGGCGAAGGGCTTTGGGAGTACAGGCAAGTGACGGTGCAGACCTGCTCCGCGCGGCGTATGTTCTGATTATTGGTCTTCATCTTTTTTAGGGAGGCGTCATGAGCGAAGTTGCCGGGGGAGCGATGCAATGGCCTGCGCTGCCGTGGGAGGAGTGGGAGGCGACAGCGACGACGCTCCACATGTGGACGCAGATCGTTGGGAAGACGCGTCTGGCGCTGACTCCTTTGCAGAACCATTGGTGGAATGTGCCGCTTTATGTGACGGCGCGCGGATTAGGAACTTCGGCCATGGTGTACGGCGACGATGTCCTGGATATTGAGTTCGATTTTGTCGCGCATGTGCTGCATATGCGGATGGGTTCGGGCAGAGATCATATTCTCCCGCTGAGGGCACAAACGGTGTCGGATTTTTATCGCGAGTACATGGATTGCCTGAAGGAACTTGGAGTAGAGGTTAAAATCTGGCCGATGCCGGTGGAGGTTGCAAATCCGATCCGATTCGATTTGGATACACAGCACAAATCGTATGATTCGGACTACGCCCATCGTTTCTGGCACGTTCTGGTGAATGCGGAGAAGGTTTTTCGCGCATGGAACACAGGCTTTATGGGAAAGGTGAGCCCAGTCCACTTCTTCTGGGGAAGTTTCGATCTTGCAGTAACCAGATTCTCAGGACGTTTGGCTCCGCCGCGTCCGGGAGCAGATGCCATTCAGCGCGAGGCCTACTCGCACGAAGTGATTTCGGCAGGATTCTGGCCGGGAAACGGTGGATATGGGGCGGCGTCATTTTATTGCTATGCGGCTCCAGTACCGGAGGGGTTGGCCGACGCGAAGGTTCAGCCTGCGGCTTCGGGTTGGGATAAAGCTCTGGGGGAGTTCATCTTCAAGTACGACGCCCTCCGGAGGGAACTTTCGCCCGCGAACGCTTTGATGGAGTTTCTGAACAGTGCTTATGCAGCCGCCGCAGATGTGGCGAGGTGGGACAGGCCTGCGCTGGAGCGGTAGCAGACGTTGTCCCGGACGGCTGCGATGCATGCGACAATTAACTAGCGAGCCATGCCAAAACTTGAAGCCGAGCAAGCTACTCCTACCCCCGCCACGATCACTCCTGCGCTGCTGAAACAGCACAGCATTACAGCCGAGGAGTATGAGCGGATCGAGCAGGCGTTGGGTCGTGTGCCGTCGCTGACCGAGCTTGGAATCTTCTCCGTGATGTGGTCAGAGCACTGCTCCTATAAATCTTCGCGAGTGCACCTCAAGCGGCTACCTACGCGTGGAGATCGTACAACCGGGCCGGGAAGTGTTGTGCAGGGCCCGGGAGAGAATGCTGGCATCATCGACGTTGGTGATGGCTGGGCCTGCGCATTCAAGATCGAATCGCATAACCATCCCAGCTACATTGAGCCCTACCAGGGTGCGGCTACCGGCGTGGGTGGGATTCTGCGAGACATCTTCACTATGAATGCCCGTCCGCTCGCCGTGATGGACTCCCTGCGCTTCGGCCCGCTGGACGAGGCTGAGCCGGAAGAAGCTCTGCGAAAGAAAAATCATCAGATCGCCACCGGCGTAGTGCACGGAATCGCGGGTTATGGGAACTGCTTCGGTGTTCCGAACCTAGGGGGCGAGACCCGCTTTGAAAGCTGCTACTCAGGCAATCCGCTGGTCAATGCGTTTGCGCTGGGCCTCGTGCGTAAAGATGAGATCTTTTACGCGAAGGCAGTCGGCGTAGGAAACCCGGTGATCTACGTAGGCGCGAAGACCGGCCGCGATGGCATCCATGGCGCCACAATGGCCAGCGAGGAGTTCACCGAAGGCAGCGAACAGAAACGCCCGAACGTACAGATGGGCGATCCGTTCATGGAGAAACTGCTCCTTGAGGCCTGTCTCGAAGCAATGGCGACAGGTGCCGTCCTCGGAATTCAGGATATGGGTGCAGCCGGCCTCACCTGTTCCACCTGCGAGATGGGTGCACGCGGTGGTCTCGGCCTCACAGTCGAACTCGACCGCGTACCCCAGCGAGAGACTGGCATGACAAGCTACGAGATTATGCTCTCCGAATCGCAGGAGCGCATGCTGCTCGTTGCCGACAAGGAGCGCGCCATCGAAGTTCTTGATGTCTTTTCAAAGTGGGGACTTGATGCTTCCATCGTGGGCGAGGTGACTGAAAAACCTCACATGGTCATTACGCAACGCGGAGTCCTGGTCGCCGATATTCCAAATCAAGCATTGACCGACGACGCTCCGGTCTATCGTCGGCCGGTGGGCGAATGGAAAGCCCCGGTGTCGCTCGATCCCCCCGCGCACGTGCTTGAAGAGTTGAACAAGCCGCACGACTACACCGCAGACTTGAAGAAATTACTCGCCAGCGCGAACATCTGCGACAAGAGATGGGTCTACGAGCAGTACGACTCAATGGTTCAGACCAACACCGTTCAGGGTCCCGGCGGTGAAGCTGGAGTCATGCGCATCAAGGGCACGGGATTCAAGGGATCATCACTCTCCCCCACCGAAGATAGAGATACTGACCACGCCGGGCACGAGCGCGGCTTAGCAATGGCACTCGCTGGCAACGGTCGCTGGTGTTGGCTCGACCCAAAACTCGGAGCGATGCACGCAGTATCCGAAGCCGCGCGTAAGGTCGCGTGCACCGGCGCAACTCCGGTCTCCGCCACCAACTGCTTGAACTTCGGCAACCCTGAGAAGCCACAGATCATGGCGCAGCTTTCGCAGGCCATCGACGGCCTCGCCGAGGCCTGCACAGCGCTTGGAACCCCCATCACGGGGGGGAATGTCTCGCTCTACAACGAGACTAAGGGTGAAGGAATTTATCCGACGCCGGTGGTTGGCGTAGTTGGCATCATCGAAGACGTGACGAAGGCCGTTCCCGCCGCATTCCACAAACCGGGCGACACGATCCTGTTTCTCTCTGCCTTCCAAGGGAAAGGTCGTGAGGCACAACGCGACTTTGGCTCGACGGAATACGCAAAGCAGGTGATGGGAGAGGCCTGGGGCGTTCCCCCTGTTTTGAATTTGCAGGAAGAGGCAGTCCTGCACAAAGCACTAGTCGCATTGGCAGAGAAGAAACTGCTGAACTCGGCAACAGACCTCTCCGATGGTGGATGTGTTACGGCCTTCGCGAAGGCAGGCTTTCCAAAGGGATACGGCGTGAAGATTTCAATGAGGCTGAACTACGACGACCCGTTCTCGATCAAGGAGCGATTGTTCAGTGAGATCGGCTCTTCGGTGATCGCATCGGCGGATCCTGCCAAGCTGGAAGAGATTCAGGCCGTACTTTGTGAACACGTCGGTGTTTGGGTCTTTCCGCTGGGTGAGGTGACAAAGGATCGCTATCAGATTGTGATCAATGAAAACACAGTGATCGATGAATCTGTCTCCGAGTTAAGGACCGCGTGGTTGGGTGCCTTGGAGGAGCAATTGGCCGGTGAGGTGGTGACCGCATGACCGATAAACTTCTCGAGCAAAATAGATTGGAAGAGGTGGGCGCGGAAGACGAGACCCCATTCGACAAACTCCGCGAAGAGTGCGGAGTGATGGCAGTCTATGGTCATTCCGATGCCGCTCGGATGACTTACTGGGGGCTCTACTCGCTGCAACATCGCGGGCAGGAGTCGGCTGGAATCGCGACCGCCGACGGTCAGCAGGTCAACGACATCAAAGGCATGGGTTTGGTATCGGAGATCTTCACCGACGAGGTTTTGGCGCGCTTACCGGGCCATATGGCGATCGGCCACACGCGCTACTCGACGACGGGAGATTCAGCGCTGCTCAACGCCCAGCCAATCTCGGTCGAATCGACCAAAGGGCTCATCGCGATTGCGCACAACGGTAATCTCGTAAACCTTGGAACAGCCCGGGAAAGGTTGGAGCGCGATGGAGCGTTGTTCCAGACGACAAGCGACTCTGAGATCATCGTTCAACTCATCGCGCACTCGAAGCAATCAACGCTCGTTGACTGCATCGCAGAGTCGCTCGGCCAGGTCGATGGCGCATTTTCGATTGTGATGATGACGCGGAACCGAATCTTCGCGGCACGCGATCCGCACGGATTCAGGCCTTTGTCGATGGGACGCATTCCCGGTGTCAACGGCGCTCCCGATACCTTCGTGTTTGCGAGCGAGACCTGTGCTTTCGATCTGTTGCACGCCAGATATGAGCGCGATGTTAAGCCCGGCGAGCTGGTCATGGTGTCGGAGGAGGGTGTGACCTCGCGCTACTTCGACACAACCACACGTCAGGCGAGCTGCATCTTCGAACACGTCTACTTTGCGCGTCCCGACTCGAAGATATTTGGACGTTGGGTACAAAGAAGCCGCGAGGAGATGGGCCGCCAACTCGCCCGCGAGTCACACGTGGACGCCGATTTAGTAGTTCCTGTCCCTGATTCAGGCGTGACAGCGGCCTTGGGGTACGCGGCAGAGTCGAAGATTCCGTTTAATCTCGGTCTCATTCGCAATCACTATGTAGGTCGAACTTTCATTCAGCCGGAGCAGCGTGTCCGTGACTTCGGCGTGAGGATGAAGCTGAATCCGGTGCGGTCGCTACTCGAAGGGAAGCGAGTGATCCTGATCGACGACTCGATTATTCGTGGAACAACTTCGCGGAAGATTGTGCGCATGGTTCGAGCAGCGGGAGCGAAGGAAGTTCACCTGCGAATCTCCTGCCCGCCGACGATCTCCCCATGTTTTTACGGAGTGGACACGCCAAGCAAGAAAGATTTGATTGCGGCGAACTCTTCGATTGAAGAAATTCGACAGTTTATTGAGGCAGATTCGCTCGCTTATCTTTCACTGGTTGGGCTGACTCACGCGTGTACGACGGGAGAACCGGTTGAAGGTCTTTCGCCCGGAGATTTCTGCACAGCCTGTTATACCGGCGACTATCCCACGCAGTGGGTGGACGTCTCGGAAATCCTTCCGGCAACAGCGAACGTCTGAACCCGCAAACTCTCAAAGGCTTCAAAGTCTGGAGATAACTGAAGCTCTGTCGCAGACTGTCAGGTACAGGCATCTCCGTTTTGTCCTGACGCAGAAGGACATAACGAATTCCCTGCCGGCGAGCCTGCATGAGCAGCGACTTCCATGGATGGCACCTTTCCCCCAGTTCAATGAAATGCAAGAGGCGTCTTCAGCATAGTTAGCGGGTTACTTACGCTGGCTTCGCAGTACCATCAACTCACATGGCCGCGGCCGATCTTTCACAGAGTTGCAGCGGGTTGAGCGAAGATGAGCGGATGGAGCTCGATCTGGGTAAACCCTATCTGACGAAGAGCCTGAAGAAGTGCGGGACAATCTACCCGAGGCTCTTTACGGACGGTGTAGAGCTGCACGTCCTAGAGCAGGCCGCAGCGGCCAGAGAATAAAGGCGAAGAATGTCGTTGCGACTCGCTATCGGCAATTTGAAATCCGAACTACTGGTCTTCCGTTTCAGATGGGTGCTTGCCGGTGAACTCGGAGCAGCATGGCTTCTCGCTGGGTTGAAACTCCATAAACTCGACGCGGGTTAGGTCAGGGTCGTACAGATTCAACTGGACCTTGCCATCCTTGCCCATTTGAGATTTTGTGCAGTTGGGGCCTTCGCAATGGTTCGCTGCAAGCTTTGCGACGGTGTCTTTCATGTTCACGACGCCGAGAGAGAAGTGGTCCATCACGCCGATGTGCTGCAACGTGGGGTTGGGCGGATTGTTCAGCATGTATTCAATCCAGTCCGACCCATCGGGAACCTGAAGACTGACCCAGTTGATCGCGTCGGGTTTAGGGCCGCCATACCAGTATGGGCGAAACCCAAGAATGCCCTGCCAGAAAGCATCTTCATTCGCACGGTCGGCAACCATGAAGCCGGCATGAATGATGCGATGTGAAGGGGCGTCTGGTGAGGGTGCGGGAAGCCCCGCTGGTTTAACCCCTTGTTGAAGGAAGAGGATGAGGTTACCTTCGGGATCGTGCACACCAAACGAGCCATCCTTGAGCGGCTGAACGATCGCGACGGAGTGAGCTTTGAGGTAGCGCTCCAACGCGGCCACGTCGCGCGTGGTGAAGGCTACCGCCTCCATGCGTGATACCGGCGCGGGAGACGGAAGAGGTTTGACCTCCAGCCACTGGGAGCTGTTCACGGTATAGCGAGTAACGCCGGCGCTCTCCTTGCCAGGAAGACCGAGCGTCTTGCTGTAGAAAGACGCAGAAGTTGCCGGATCGGCGGCATACATGCGGAAGAAGGCGACGCCGGTGATCGCAGGACGTTGCGGGGTTTGCCCGAACGACACAAAGGTGAAGAGCAGAAGCAAAAGACTAAGTCTTCGCATAGGTCCTCTACTCTAGTCGACGGAATTTCTATGGTCAAAAGAAGGAATGTTGGGCGGGTTTCCGACGGGATCTACTCCACGCGTTCCATGTGCATAAAGAGATAGTCCATCGGCCAGTCAGGCTTGATGCCATGTTGACGGACAATCATCGCAAGCTGAGCATAATGACGGATACCGTGCAAAAGCGAATGGAGAAGAATCGTTTTGCGAGTGGAACGGAGCCGGCCAGCGGAACGGGTAGGAAACTCGACTACCTCATCCCAGTTTGTGTCGGCGTCGAGCAACTGTCGAAAGAGCGCAACGGAACGATCGTGCGTGGCGTAGATTATGTCGACGGAGTCGTAAGGAACGCCGGAATATTCGGTGATAGGCAGATCCGCGATCCGTTCGGCATAGCGAAGCTCCACAGCGACAATGTGCTGAAGAACTTCAGCGAGGATTTTTGTCCCTGCAATATCGCAGGGGAGGTTGAGTAACTCAGGATGCTGCGAGAAAAGCTTACGCCAGTTCCTGGCGGTAATTTCATTCCATGCCAGCACATCTTCAGCGCTAAGGATTGGTTGGCTCATAATTTTTCCTGATGCAGTGCTCGCCATCCGATATCGCGGCGAAACTGCATGCCTTCGAAGGATATCTTCGCCAGTTCGGCATAGGCCTTGTCGAGTGCCGACTGCAAATCCTGAGCAACCGCGGAGACGGCAAGAACGCGACCGCCCGCAGTGACGAGTTGACTGTCCCTCGCAGCAGTACCAGCGTGAAAGACAACGACGTCTTCGCTCTCATCGGCATTTGTGGGCAGCCCATAAATTGGTTTCCCGGATGTGTATTTGCCAGGATAACCTGCACTCGCCGCAATCACGCAGACGCTGGCTCCCGGCCGCATGCGGATGGTGAGATGATTTGCCGTGCCGTCGATCGAGGCGTTGAAGAGATCGATGATATCGGTTTCAAGCCGAAGAAGAATGGCTTCCGTCTCGGGATCGCCAAAGCGTGTGTTGAACTCAAGAACCATCGGGCCACGGGGAGTCATCATGAGACCGCAGAACAGAATCCCATTGAACGGAATATCTTCACTGCGCATACCGTCGACTACTTTTTGCGCAACATTGCGCAGAATCCACTGCCGAATGGCAGGAGTGGCAATGCCATCGGTGGAATAAGCGCCCATGCCACCGGTGTTCGGGCCGGTGTCGCCTTCGCCGATACGCTTGTGGTCTTGCGCTGAAGCGATTTCAACCGCGTGCCTGCCATCGCATAGAGCGAAGAAAGAAAGCTCCTCCCCAGTGAGAAACTCTTCGAGAACAACTTCGGTCTCCTGCGTTCCAAGTAGCGCGCCACTGAACATTTGTGCTGCGGTCTCTTCCGCCTCAAAGTGTGTGTTGCAAATCACAACTCCCTTGCCAGCAGCGAGGCCGGAAGCTTTGACTACAACAGGAGCGTTAAAACGGGGAAGCTCTTCGCGAATTTCTTTGACGTTCGTGCAGAGCGCGTAGGATGCCGTAGGAATATCGTTGCGCTGCATGAACGCCTTGGCGAACGCTTTGCTGGTTTCGAGTTGCGCCGCATCCTGAGTAGGTCCGAAGACACGGAATCCGCGCTTGGTCAGTTCGTCAACGACGCCCACGGAGAGAGGAAGTTCGGGGCCCACAACTGTGAGGTCCGGCCGTTCGATTGCGACGATGTCGACCATCAGGTGAAGATTCCCAGGATCGACGGGAATGCAGCGAGCAAGTTCGGCAATACCGCCATTGCCGGGCGCACAGAGAACCTCGGTGACCTTCGGTGATTTGCGGAGGGACCAGACGATGGCATGTTCGCGGCCTCCACCGCCGATGACGAGAACTTTCATTCGTTCCTAAGCTCCTGTGCTGCTCCAACCGTTAATTTGAGGCTAGGCATGGCTGGGGTTGAAGTCAAACAGGAGCTACTTTCCTGTAAGGGAGATTGCATCGGCGAGAGAGTGACTCAGCAAGGCTTGTTTCGCAGAGGCTCCAACACGGACCTGGTAAGCGCCCTGAAAGGGGAGTTGTTCGCTGAGAGTGAGGCGCACCCCCGGACGTATTCCCTGAGAGGCAAGGTAGCGGAGCATCTCGGGATCTCGGTCCGAAACACTGGAGACCTTTGCCGACTGGCCTGGCGTAAGCTGCGAGAGCAACTGTGGCTGTTGGATTGGCAGTGAGCCATCCATTGCGGGAATCGCGTGGCCGTGAGGATCAAACTCGGGATGACCAAGCTTGGCGGCGATACGCTCCTCGAAGCGTTCCGAAATGAAGTGCTCAAGTCGCTCAGCCTCCTGATGCACTTCATCCCAGGGATAGTCGAGAATCTGGTGCAGAAAGGTTTCGAGCAGGCGATGATGCCGGACGATCTCGAGCGCCCGTTTCTTCCCTGCCTTGGCAAGCCTAACGCCGTAGTGTTTCTTATAAGTGACAAGCGGTGGCGACTGTGCCGCGAGTTTCTGTAGCATATTCGTTACTGAAGCAGCCGTAATCGTAAGATGTGCTGCAATCTCGTTGCTTGAAACCTGGCGCTCCTCGCGACCGCTCAACTCAAAGATCGCTTTGAGGTAGTCATCGACGGCTTCACTGCCAGCATAGGCAGCCGTAGTGCTTGCTTCGTTCATCCGCAACTTCGAGAGAGCTTTTTTCATTTGTTGCAAATTTGACTTAGTTTAGCATTAAAGTAATATTTAGTCATGACTAAAATTTTGGTCAGTGAAAATAAGCTAGACGAGCTAGTGAAGCCGAACAAGCCGCTGACCGCTCCGGCCTTTCGTCGGAACGAGATGTGGACTTACTTTGGCCCTGCTTTTGTGGCCTCGGTGGCCTACATCGATCCAGGGAACTTCGCCACGAACATCGAGGGCGGAAGCAGGTTCGGGTACCGGCTGCTGTGGGTGTTGCTGTGGTCGAACGCGATGGCGATTCTGATCCAGTATCTTTCGGCGAAGCTGGGGATTGTGACTGGACTCACTTTGCCGCAAAACTGCCGCAAGCATTTTTCGCGACCCATGACCCTGTTTTTATGGGTCGCGGCGGAGGTCTCGGCTATTGCGACGGACCTTGCGGAGTTTCTCGGAGCGGCATTGGGGTTTTATCTGCTGGTAGGTCCGGCGATGCTTGCGCATGGATGGTCGCGGACGGAGACGCTGCTGGCGGCAGCGCTGGTTTCCGCGGTAACGGTTTTTCTGATTCTGGCGCTGGATCTCGCAGGCTATCAATGGCTCGAGCGCGGAATTATGGCATTCGTCGGAGTGATCGGTCTCTGCTATGGCTTCGAGGTTTTTCTGGTGCATCCGGACTGGAAACTCGCGGCATTCCACGTATTGGTACCAAGGCTGGATCCGAAAGATCTTCACGGAAGCCTCTACGTTGCAGTAGGAATGCTCGGCGCAACCGTAATGCCGCACGTGGTCTATCTACATTCGGCGCTAGTACAACCACGGAGGGAGGAACTGATTGCGAAGCCGCCGATCGAGGGTGGCTCACGGCGCCGAAGTTATCTCCGGTTTGAGCTGATCGATGTGTTTGTTGCGATGAACGGCGCATGGCTCATCAATTCGGCGATGATTGTGATGGCCGCAGTCGCGTTCGGCCACCTCTCGAATCCGGTAACAACTATCGAACAGGCACACCAGACCCTCGGCCCATTGCTGGGGCCCTTTGCGGCGACTGTGTTTGCGGTGGCGCTGCTTTGTTCCGGAGTATCGTCGTCAACAGTTGGCGTGATGGCCGGTCAGGTCATCATCGAAGGTTTTCTCGATATCAAGTTTTCGATCTTCCTTCGACGGCTCATTACAATCATCCCGGCGATCATCGTCATTGCAATTGGACTGGATCCTTTGAAGATCTTAATCCTGTCACAGGTAGTATTGAGCTTCACACTGCCATTTGCTCTAATTCCTCTGCTGGTGCTGACCAACCGCTCTTCAGTCATGAGGAGCTTCGTCAGTGCGCGTCGAACACGTTGGGCCGGTTGGTGCGCGGTGGCCATAATTCTCTCGCTGAATGTTGTACTTCTGGGACAACTCGCATTTGGTCAATAACAAATCAGCTCTCGAATCCCGGTTTCGATCTGCGGATGCGAGCCAGCAGCGAAGCGGGACGCAAGGCGTGGGGATAATGCAGCAGGCTGCTGAGAAACGCCGGTGCGTTGTCACGAGCGATGCGGAGTGACTCCGGAACAACGTAAAGGTTCATAACCGTCTCCGAGATGAGAAGAGAAGCCGCAGCTCCATAAAGCCCCCACGCACGCGCAAAAAAATAACAGGCGACGCAGGTGATCCCTGTTCCCAGCACATACCAGGTAGCCAGTCTTTCATGCTGATTCGTTGAAGTGATCAGGGTGGCACTTGTAGACCAGAGCGCATAGAAGATAACAACGAGCAGAAGGATGCTCAGCAGGCGGCGGCTAGGCGGCACGTGGCCTGCGGTCCAGTGGTTAAGAAACCACGGACCAAAGAGCATCATGGCAAAAACGATAACGATGGCCACAAGAAGAGCGAGTTGACAGGCACGTCGCAGCAGAGTACGGGTCAGCTCATAGTTGCGAGCTCCGTACGCGATGGAAAGTTCCGGCTCAAACGTGGTGTTGATCATCTGGACCATCTGAAGAGCAACGCGAGAGACGGTGCGCGCCGTTCCAAAGACAACGACGGCGACGGGTCCAAGCGCGTAACCGACAGCAAGAAGTGTTCCCTGGAGATTCAGAGCATTGCCTGCCGGCAAGCCCATAAAGGCAACGGCGAGGGGAGTAAGCCTGCGAATCTCGGACAAGCTCGCATACTTCCACCCGAATCTGATCCACGGAATATCGTGTCTGACGAAGAGACAGAGGGTGATCGTGCTGGCCACGTTGATGATGGCGAAGGTCCGTGCTGTATTGCGAGCGCCGCAGCCCAGAGAAACGGCGACGATCATGCTGCTGAAGGCGAGAAAAGAGAAACCCGTCTTCAGCGCAGTCCCGTACGGGTAGCGTCCAATACAACGGTAGGCGGATTGAAGAAGCTGTTCAAGCTGACTGAACAAAACAGAGATGCCGAGATAGAAGATGATCCACTTTGTGTCGGTTTGGTTGATTTGACTAAGCTTGAGCAGTCGTGCAGCCGGAAGAAAATAGAGGGCACCGCTAAGAAGAACCAGAACGGTGGAACATATAAGAACGATCAGCCACCAGCAACTTTGAAACACGCGAAGAGCGTCTTCCCGGTCGTTGCGCGCGACCATCATGGTCATCTCGTTGCCGGCGACGTTGCCGAACCCAATACTGCTGAAGGTAAGGTAGGCGGGAATCGTGTTCAGAATTAACCATTCGCCAAAGAGTGCGGTGCTCCAGAAGTGAAGAAATACCGGCACCTGGACCAGCTGAATGATGGTTGAAGCAAGTTTGCCGATCCAGTTGACGATAAACCCGAGGAGCAGCCGCCGTTTTGTCGAACCATCCATACTCATGTCGAAGGTGTTCTGGTGCTTGGGCAAGTCTAACGGGTGGGTGCAGCGTGCGCACTAACAGACGAGCGATAGCGAGTGACCTTTAATGTTCGCGCAGCTTGCGGTCGATCTGAAGTCTCTCCGCCGTCAATCCATTCAGCATCTGGTGATCCCCACGGCGGTCAGCCTCTGCGATCAAGGTGCGGAGTTCACGTTGGCGCCGTTCAAGCTGACGACGTTCCAGAGTGTAGAGAGCGCCTTCTACCTGTTCGGTCAGGGATTGGCTGTTAGTCGAGGGATCGTCAGGATGATTAAGCGCAGTCACAAGGAGAACGTGGCCGTACTGATCGGGTGCGGCATCCAACGGATTCGCAGGCGCCGGTCCGTGCGAGAGAGTTTCGAGCAACGCCGCCGAGGGAAGATTTTCATACCACTGAGGGTGCTGGGAAAGCTGATCGGCTGCTAACGTGCGAGCCGGGTCACCCTCCGGAAGCACAAGAGCGCGAAGAAGCACACGCTCGGTCTCACTCGCAGGGTCATGACTGTGAGAACGCACACTCTCGACGCGCTGCGCAGCTGCCTGTTTCAGCTCCTGCCGAAGAATCGCGGAATCGATTGCAAGTTTCTGAGCAGCATCTGCAGCAAACTCGTCGCGTTGAATCCGGTTGGGCATCCGTCGAATGTGAGGCAAAAGAAAGTTCAGCGCCCTCACCTTGGCATCAGCGGTGCGCCCGGGAAACTGTTCGCGAGCCTGATCAATCAGGTAATCGGAGTGGCGCTTGGCATTCCGCAGAGCGGCCATATAAGCCTGAACGCCCTGCTCGCGGATGAATCGGTCCGGATCCAGGCCACCCTCAAGGGTGACGACTCTAACTTCGAAGTCTTCTTCCGTCAGCAGTGCAATCGACTTTTCCGTCGCGTTGATACCCGCCGTGTCAGGATCAAAATTCACGATGACGCGTTTAGCAAAACGGCTGAGCAGGCGAATCTGCGCCTCGGTGAAAGCAGTCCCTGACGTCGCGATAACGTTCCGAATGCCTGCCATATAGACAGAGATGCAATCCATCTGTCCTTCCACAAGCAGCACCCAACCAAGCGTGCGAATGTCGGCCTTTGCTTTGTCCAGGTTGAACAAAATCTGGCCTTTACTGTAGAGCGCAGTCTCAGGGGAGTTAAGATATTTGGGGATATCGCGACCCTTTTCGTCTTGCGCATCGAGTGCACGCCCGGTAAAAGCGATGGTTTTTCCCTGCTCGTTGCCAATTGGAAAGGTAATGCGTTTGCGAAAGCGCGCATAGAGTTGGCCTTGACTGCCATCCGCCTGCTCTTTGGAACCGAAGAGCCCGCTGGCACGAAGGACGTGCTCGTTGAAGTGTCTCGCCAGTTGCTCCCGCATGTGATTGAAGTCGTCCGGAGCGAATCCGATGCGAAATTTGGCGACGCTCTCCGGCGTGACACCTCGGGAGGTAAGGTACTCGCGAGCGCGAGCAGCTTCAGGCGCTTTCAACGCAGCTTCAAAGTATTGGGTCGCGGCCTCATGGATATCGAGAAGCTGCCGTCGCACCCCCGCCTCCTGCGCGTCCTCCGATGACGTGAACTCTCGTTTAGGCAAAGGAATGCCGCACTTCTGCGCGACGGCACGGACAGCTTCAGGAAAGCTGATGTTCTCCATCTTCATCACGAAGGTAAAGACGTCCCCCTTCTCATGGCAGCCGAAGCAGTAAAAATAACCGTGCGTGGCATTAACGGAGAATGAGCCCGTTTTCTCCTTATGGAAGGGACACAGGCCGGTGTAGTTCTGAGCGCCCGATTTACGAAGCTTCAGATAGTCACCGATGATGCGCACGATATCAGCCTGATGTTTCACGAGTTGGGCGAAGTTGTCGGACACGGTAGCCGCGGGTTCTCTTTCCTATCGTAACGGGAGCGTCGCTGTGCAAAGACAGCGAGCCAGCGCCAACTCGTGAACGGGAGAAGGCTCGTAAAATCGCGCCAAGGCGCGGCCTATCCAAGAATACTGATTTGTATACAATCCTTCCCGGCTTCCTGTATAACGTTGGCTACGCGGCAATATTTTGAGCGAGATTTCGGACGTCATTGAATTCCGGCCGCTTCATTTCTGAACACACGACAGTAGGGAGACGTATCTATGCGGACAGGGAAGCGATGGGGCCTCGTGGCCTGCGGATGGATGGCGGGATTGGGAACGATCTGCAGTGCAGGCGCCGCAGCGCCGGCAACCGCAGAGCGGCAGATGCCCCGGTTGATTGAACAGTTTGCCGCTGACCGCATGAGCCTCACCCGCATCTATCCCCTTGCGATTGCGCCCGCCCGCATGACTCGCTTCGAGAAGTTTTACAACGACGAACTAGCTGCACTGGCCGGCATGAACTTCGACAAGCTGTCGCAAGACGACCAGATCGACTATCTCCTGCTGAAGAACCGTGTCACCGCCGACCTGCACCAGCTTGCCATCCAGAAGAAACAGGTGGAAGAGATGCAATCGTTGCTGCCTTTCGCTCTAACAATTGAGCAATTCCTTGATCGCAAGCGCGAAATGAAGCGTCCCGACGGCGAGAAGGACGCCGCGGCACTCACCGAGGTTGTGAAGCAGATAGAAGCCACACGGAAGAAACTCGATCCGAAGCCGCGCGGCGCACAATCCACAGATGGTGTCGAGAAGCCCAAGGTAAATCCGGTTGTGGCAAACCGGGCCGCTTTGGCGACGATTCAATTGAGTAATGCATTGAAGGATTGGTTCGGACAATACAACGGCTACGATCCAGAATTTACGTGGTGGGTCGACCAGCCGTATAAGGATGCGGACAAGGCACTGATCGGTTACAACGCCTTCCTGAAAGAAAAACTGATCGGCATAGCCTCTGACGACAAGATCACCATCATCGGCGACCCTGTAGGCCGTGAGGCCCTCATGAACGCCCTTGCCGACGACATGATTCCCTATACCCCTGAGGAGCTGATCGCAATTGCCCAGACCGAATACGACTGGTGCATGAAGGAGATGCTTAAGGCGTCGAACGAAATGGGCTTCGGCAACGACTGGCACGCCGCTGTCGAAAAAGTGAAGCAGACACACGTTCCGCCGGGCGAACAGCCCGAAGTAATTCGCAAGCTCGTCCTCGAAGGCAGCGACTTCGTCGAGAAGAACAACCTGGTAACGGTGCCTCCACTGGCCGACGAGACCTGGTACATGATCATGATGACGCCGCAGCGCCAACTGGTGAACCCCTTCTTCACCGGCGGCAACGAGCTCAGCGTCTCTTATCCCACCGACACCATGACCTTCGAGCAGCGTGAGATGAGCATGCGCGGCAACAGTACCCCGTTGTCCCACGCAACCGCGTTTCACGAGATGATTCCCGGCCACTTCCTGCAGTTCTACATGTCCTCGCGATACAACACCTACCGTCGGACATTCTCAACCCCCTTCTGGCACGAGGGGAATGCCTTCTGGTGGGAGATGCTCCTGTGGGACAAAGGCTTCAACAAGACTCCCGAAGAACGGGTAGGCGCACTCGTCTGGCGTATGCACCGCTCCGCCCGCGTCATCTTCACGATGAACTTTCATCTCGGCAAGTGGACGACGCAGCAGTGCGTGCAGTCGCTCGTCGACAACGTTGGCTTTGAGCCGGACAATGCCGCAGGTGAAGTTCGCCGCTCGTTCGACGGTTCCGTCGGCCCCCTTTACCAGATCGCGTACCTGATGGGCGCACTCCAGTTCCGCGCGCTCCATAAAGAACTGGTCGATTCAAAGAAGATGACGGACAAGGAATTCGCCGACGCCGTCCTCCACGAAAACTCGATGCCGATCGAGATGCTGCGCGCTGACCTCGATCGGCAGAAGCTCACAAAAGACTTCAAGACCACCTGGAAGTACTACGGGGAAAATCCGACGCATCCCTGAGCCTCTGCAATCAGCTAGAATTATGCGGCGATGGCATTCAAATTTTCAGGCGTAGACTTCATCGAGTTCGATTCCCTGCTCTCAGAAAATGAGCTTCTTGTTCGCAACAGCACCCGCGGATTTATCGAAGACAAACTGATCCCGATCATCGAGCAGTGCAACCGCGAAGGCCGCTTCCCGCGCGAACTCGTGCGCCCAATGGGCGAGCAGGGATACTTCGGTGCCACGCTCGAAGGCTACGGTTGCGCAGGAATCAACAACGTCGAGTACGGGTTGATGACCCAAGAGCTGGAACGAGGCGACTCCGGCATTCGCAGCTTCGTGAGCGTCCAGTCGGCGCTCGTCATGTATCCCATCTACACTTTCGGTTCTGAGCAACAGAAAAATCTCTGGCTCCCGAAGATGGCGACGGGAGAAAAGCTCGGCTGTTTCGGTCTCACCGAACCGGACTTCGGCTCCAACCCCGGCGGCATGCGCACCCGCGCTCGCAAAGATGGCGACGACTACGTTCTCAATGGCGAAAAGATGTGGATCACCTCCGGAAGCATCGCCAACGTGGCCGTAATCTGGGCAAAAGTAGAAGAGCCTGGAGTCTCTCCCGAGAATCTTCGCGTCCGTGGATTCCTTGTCGAAACAGATCGTCCGGGGTTTAAAGCGCATGACGTCCATGGCAAGTGGTCGCTTCGCGCATCGGTGACATCGGGATTGTCGCTGCACGACGTCAGAGTTCCCGCGGCAAATCTTCTGCCGAAGTCCGACGGATTGAAGTCTCCGCTGATGTGCCTCAGTCAGGCACGCTACGGCATCAGCTGGGGTGCGATCGGCGCAGCGATGGCCTGCTATGACGTGGCCCTGCAATACGGCAAAGAGCGCAAGCAGTTTCGCGATCAGCCCATCGCCAGCCATCAGCTCGTGCAGGAAAAACTAGCATGGATGATCACGGAAATCACCAAAGCTCAGCTCCTTTCACTACAGATAGGCCGTCTCAAAGACGAGGGGAAGGTGCAGTTCCAGCACATCTCCATGGCAAAGCGAAATAACGTCTGGATGGCCCTTGAATGTGCGCGCATGTCTCGCGACATCCTAGGCGCCGCCGGTATCTCCGACGAATATCCAATCATGCGTCATATGATGAACCTCGAGTCTGTAAAGACGTACGAAGGCACCCATGACATTCACACGTTAATTCTTGGGCAAAGCGTTACCGGGCTTGCCGCGTTTTAGAAGACGCGGCTATCCGATAATCGAACCACGCAATCTTCCCTGCAACTTTTGCATCAAGGCAGGTTCGTCCTTCCCCAGCAAACCTTTACTTGGCGTTAGAATTGAAAGCGTATCGTCATTTCGTTCCGTGACCCTATGAGGGTTTCACGCAAGGGGAGTACAACTCATGGCGACAGAACACGTCGCTCTGGCTGGAGCCGAAGGCAGCACCGCGGCCAAGCCGGACACGAAGCAGCAGTCTCCGCAAGATCCCGTCGTCAACAACTTCAGCATTCAGATCGCGACGGTGAACGGGTCGGGCTCACAGTCGGCGAACCTCGTTCTGCTCAAGTCGATCTTCCGCATGGGAATTCCTGTCAGCGGTAAGAATCTCTTTCCATCCAACATCGCCGGCCTGCCAACCTGGTACACCATTCGCGCCAGTAAAGACGGCTACGTTGCGCGCAAGAAAGAGATTGACCTCCTCATCGCGATGAACCCCGAGACGATGAAGGAAGACATGCTGTCGCTGCCACCTGGCGCCGCGGCCATCTACGAGGAGACAGCCAACCTGCAGCAGTATCGCAGTGATGTGGCCTGTTACCCCGTGCCCTTCGATAAGCTCACTGCAGCTGTCTGTCCTGAGGCGAAGCTCCGCAAGCTCGTCAAGAACATGATCTACGTAGGCGTCGCCGCCCATCTCTTGAAGATGGATATGGCAGCCGTAGAAGCCGCGCTGCGAAAGCAGTTCGCCAAGAAGGTGAAAGCAGCAGACCTGAACTGGGGCGCTGTGCAAGCCGGTCACGACTACGCGAAAAGCACGCTGACCAAGAGCGATCCGTTCGTCCTTGAGCCGATGAACGAGACCGCTGGCAAGATCATCATCGACGGTAATGCCGCTGCCGCACTCGGTTGTATCTTCGCGGGTTGCACGGTGGCCATGTGGTATCCGATCACCCCATCTTCGTCGCTCGTCGAAAACTTCATCGACTACGCCAAGCGATACCGCATCGAGAAGGACGGCAAAGCAACCTTTGCAGTTGTTCAGGCGGAAGACGAACTCGCCGCTATCGGAGCAGTCTTTGGAGCAGGTTGGGCTGGCGCTCGTGCAATGACCGCAACCTCAGGCCCGGGCATCTCGCTCATGGCGGAGTTCGCTGGCCTCGGCTACTACGCCGAGCTTCCCGGCGTCATCTTCGACGTGCAGCGTACCGGCCCTTCGACCGGCATGCCCACGCGCAACCAGCAGGGCGACCTTATCTCTGTTGCCTTCCTCTCGCACGGAGACACCAAGCACGTCATGCTCATCCCGGGCAGCGTGAAGGAATGCTTCGAGATGGCGCAGGCCGCATTCGATCTCACCGAGCGGCTGCAAACTCCTGTCTTCGTCATGTCCGATCTCGATCTCGGCATGAACAACTGGATGTCCGATCCATTCGAGTACCCCGACGCCCCGTTGGATCGCGGCAAAGTTCTCAGCGCCGAAGACCTCACCCGCCTCGGCGGCTTCGCTCGCTACAAGGACGTGGATGGTGACGGCGTAGGCTACCGCACACTTCCCGGCACCGACCATCCCTTGGCAGCCTACTTCACCCGCGGCTCCGGCCACAACGAAAAGGCTCTGTACACCGAGCGCCCGGACGACTACTTCAACAACATGGAGCGCCTCAGCAAGAAGTTCGAGACAGCTCGCTCGCTGGTGCCTCGCCCTGAAGTCGTTCAGACTGGCAAATCCAAGGTGGGCGTCATCGCCTTTGGCACCTCGGACTACGCAACTCGCGAGAGCCGCGACCAACTCCGCAAGGAATACAACTTCGAGACGGATTATCTCCGCCTACGCGCCTATCCGTTTTCCCGCGAGGTGCAGGAGTTTGTCGCCTCGCACGACCGGGTCTATGTCGTCGAACAGAATCGCGACGCGCAGATGCTGAGCCTTCTCAAGCTGGATCTGCCCGCCGAAGAAATCGTCAAGCTGCGCAGCATCCGCCACTTCAACGGCCTGCCCATTGACGCGCGGTCCGTCACCGACGAACTTGTCACACAGGAAGGAATCTAAAATGGGAACGACACCGGTATCATCCGCTCCTGTGGAGGCCCCGAAGCCAACAGTCAAAACCAACCGCATCGGCCTGCCGATCCTGGACTATCGCGGCGGTAAGACCACCCTCTGTGCCGGCTGCGGACATAACGCCATCTCCGAGCGCATCATCGACGCCTTCTACGAGATGGGCGTTCAGCCAGAACGCCTGATGAAGCTCTCGGGCATCGGCTGCTCCTCGAAGAGCCCAGCCTACTTCATGAGCCGTTCGCACTCCTTCAACAGCGTGCACGGACGCATGCCTTCGGTCGCAACCGGAGCACTGCTCGCGAACCACACCATGAAGGCCCTCGGCGTTTCGGGCGACGGCGATACCGCCTCCATCGGCATGGGCCAGTTCGTGCACATGATGCGCCGGAACGTGCCGATCATCTACATCATCGAAGACAACGGCGTCTATGGTCTCACCAAAGGCCAGTTCTCCGCGACCGCCGACATAGGCTCCACCCTCAAGACCGGCGTTATCAACGATCTTCCAGCAATCGACACCTGCGCGCTGGCGATTCAGCTTGGTGCAACCTTCGTAGGTCGGTCTTTCTCCGGCGACAAGAAGCAGCTGCTCGCCATGTTGAAGGCTGCCATCGCGCACAACGGGACTGTCGTCCTCGACGTCATCTCACCCTGTGTCACCTTCAATGACCACGAGGGCTCCACCCGCAGCTACAAATACATGCAGGAGCACGAAGAGGCAATCGCCGAGGTTGGCTTCGTCCCGCACTTCCAGGAGATCGACGTCGAGTACGATCCCGGCACCACAATCAACGTCGAGATGCACGACGGCAGCCAGATGCGCCTGCGAAAGCTACATGAAGACTACGATCCCACGGACCGGGTCGCCGCAACCACCGCGCTCATGTCAGCCCATGCTCGGGAAGAAGTCCTCACCGGCGTCTTCTACATCGACACCAAAAAGCCCAGCTTTACCGAGCTGCTGAATCTTGTCGACGAGCCCCTCGGCACCCTGCCCGTCGAGCGCGTCCGGCCTGGCCGCGAAGTCCTCGACGCTGTCATGCAACGGTTGATGTAACGTGAAACGACTCAACACAGACGAGCCCCGGAGCTAAACCCGGGGCTTTTCATTTATCCAAGCGATCAACCGTCCTATTCGCCCGTATGCTCCCCCTCGGCGTCCGGCTCCGGAAAATCCGTATCATTGTCCTTCAGCATCTCGTCTTGGTCGCGGTGACCAAGCTGACCCGAAAGAAAATCTGGCTGCGGACGCCGCTCGCGTTTCTGATCTGGACCATCATCCTCAACAGCCCCTTTACCCAACGCCTCATCCGGTCGAGCCCTCGTTGAATAGTTCATGGATTCTCCTGAGTCTTTCTTCTGCGGAAACTCTCAAAACAGGTTTGATAGTGGCACAGCCCGGTAGGTTGGCCAGTCTATCACTCTCTCTCCCCCGTGCGTTGTAGATTCGCGAGCGAACTTCGCGAATTTGGGCGTGCCAATCGCCCCGATGGTGGCGTAAGCTGTTGCCAGACAAAAAGCACGAAAAAAGCAAACTGCTGGAACTATGCATTCACCCTTCGTCGAAATCTACCGGCCCATAGCGATTCTGATGATTGTCGCGTTGGGTTTTGCGGTCGCCCCGCTCATTACTGCGTGGCTCTGGGCGAAAAAATTTTCAATCAAAAAACCCGGTCCCGTCAAAAATGCTACCTACGAGTGCGGTCTCGATTCCAAAGAGGACGCTGTCCTTCCCTTTCGGCCCGAGTACTATCTCTACGCAATCGTGTTTCTGATCTTCGACGTCGAAGCAATCTTCCTGCTTCCCTTCGCCGTCTCCTTTGCGGGTCTGTCCCTCGGCGCGTCGATCGTAATGCTCATCTTTCTCTTGCTTTTGGTGGAAGGACTAATCTGGACTTGGCGAAAGGGTGTCTTGGTCTGGGTATAAACGGGCCTGGTAGAAACGATGGATACTCAACTCAAGGAAGAACTAAGCCGGCAGGGAATTTTCACCACCACCCTCGAGGAGCTCTACAACTGGGGCCGTCGCAGTTCTGTTTGGCCACTGACGTTCGGCCTCGCTTGCTGCGCTATTGAGATGATCGCCACGACCATGGCGCGCTACGATCTCGCCCGCTTTGGCGCCGAAGTCTTCCGTCCATCGCCGCGCCAGGCCGACCTCATGATCGTCGCCGGCACAGTCACCAAAAAAATGGCCCCGCAGGTCGTCCGCCTCTACAACCAGATGCCGGAGCCAAAATACGTCATCGCCATGGGAGCCTGTGCCATCTCCGGCGGCCCCTTCAAACAGGGCTACAACGTCTTGAAGGGAATCGATCGCTACATTCCCGTCGACGTCCATATCCCCGGATGTCCTCCGCGCCCTGAAGCTCTGATGGACGCGTTCATTACGCTGCAGAAAAAGATTGACGCGCAATCGCTAACAGGTCCAGACCGTCCGCGCTATCTCGATGTCGAACAGCCCAGCGAATTTCCGGTTCCTGCCTACGGAGCGCACGATCTGGTCCCTGCCAAAAACATAAAGCTGTGGAACATCATCTCTAAAAACATTCCAACTGGACCCACTGCGGCAGGTGACGATGGATCTGGAAAAGATTAAGTCTGCGGTAGAAACTGCCATCCCGGACAGTCGTGTGCAAATCGTCCTCAACGGCAGCCCCTCCGCGCAGCACTCGCTCGTGCTCGATCCCACCCACGCAGTCGAGATTGCAAAGTTCCTCCGCGACGATACCGAGCTGCGTCTCGACTACTGCTCTAACGCCAGCGGCGTCGATTGGCTCGACACCGAAACCTCTGAGAAGGTCAAAGTAAAAAAGCTGATCGAGGGCGAAGAGAAAGAGGTCGAAGAGGTTCGCAAAACGCGAACTCCCGGCTATCTCGAAGCCGTCTACCATCTCTATTCCATGGAAAAGAAACACGGCCCGCTCGTCATTCGCCAGCGCACGGAAAATCGATCGGACAAAGTCACAATCCCATCACTCACACCGATATGGCGAAGTGCTGAGTTCCAGGAGCGTGAGATCTACGATCTCTACGGCATCGTCTTTCAGGGCCATCCCGACCTCCGTCGCATTCTCATGTGGGATGAATTCGAAGACCACCCCATGCGCAAGGACTACGTCGAACCCAACGACTACGAATACGAACCCACGCCGCACGACGCCGTGCTCGAGAAAGCGAAACAGGCACGAACACTGGAGGGGCAATCATAATGCGACGATTGCGAGGGGCCCAGTAATGGAGATGATCGCACCGGAACTTCACGAATCGAGGTTGAGCGCTGCAGCGCAGAGCGACGACGCGTTGCTCGAGATCTCGCTCGGGCCGCATCATCCCTCAACGCACGGCGTCTTTCGTATGGACGTCACGCTCGACGGCGAAAGAGTCGTCAAGCTCAAGCCGGTCTTCGGCTACCTGCATCGGAACCACGAGAAAATCGCAGAAACAGCAGCCTACCTGGCATCGATGCCCTACACCGATCGCCTCGACTACATCGGCTCGCTCACCAATAACTGGGCCTACGCACTCGCAGTCGAAAAACTCGCTGGAATTCAGGTTCCTGAGCGCGCGGAATACATCCGCGTCATCACCGCCGAGCTCACACGCCTCCAGAATCACGCCTCGACGATCGGCTTTCTCACTCAGGAGATGGGCGCAAGCGGCTCTCCGCTCATGTACTCCTTCCGCGAGCGTGAAAAAATCCTCGACCTCTTCGAAGCACTCACTGGCTCGCGCATGATGTGCAACTACATGCGTTTCGGCGGCTGCCGCGTCGATCTGCCGGCGGGCTGGCTCGACCAGGTAGGCAGAGTCGTCGACGGGTTCTCTCATTTTCTCGACGAGTTTGAACGCCTCCTGACCAGCAACGAAATTCTTCTTGCCCGTACGCAGGGCGTCGGCATTTTGTCGAGAGAACTAGCAATCCAAGGCGGCATCACCGGCCCAATTCTGCGCGCCTCCGGTGTCAACTACGACATCCGCAAGGTCGACAAGTACGGCATCTACGAGCGGTTCGACTTCAAAATCCCCATCGGTGAACACGGAGACGTCTACGATCGCTACATGATCCGTATGCTAGAGATGCGCGAGTCCGTCAAGATTCTCAACCAGGCCCTCCGCGACATTCCCGCCGGTCCCATCATGGACCCGAAGACAAAGATTCGCGGCTTCCGGCCCAAAGCAGGCGAGGCCTATGGACGAATCGAGTCAGCCAAAGGAGAGCTTGGCTTCTACCTCATCAGCGACGGCTCGCCCAACCCATATCGCTACCGAGTGCGTCCGCCGAGTCTCATCAACCTCACTGTGCTCGAAGATATGTGCATCGGCTCAAACGTCTCGGATACGATTGTCATCTTTGGAACCATAGATATTGTGCTTGGAGAAGTGGACCGGTAGACTTCCCGTGCCGGGATTCTGCGAATTTTTTTCGTCGTGTAACCGTTGGGTATCGCCAGGTAAAGGGCTTGCAACATGCTGGGTGAAGGCATCGCAAAGGGTCTTGTTGAAACTGCCAGAAACTTCTTTGGCAGCTATGTCAGCAAAGATCGCCTGACAACCGTGCAGTATCCCGAAGAGCGCCTCCCTCAGATCGAGGCCACGCGGGACTTCCCGTTTCTCGTCTACGACGGCGACGACTGGCAGGCTGGCATGCGCTGCGTCGCCTGTCAGATCTGCGAAAAAGAGTGTCCGCCCAAGTGCATCTACATCGAAAAAAGCAAAGACAAGAAGCCAGATGCACTCGGCAAGCCACAGTTTTATCCTGCGGTCTTCAATATCGACATCTCCGTCTGCATGAGCTGCCAGATCTGCGTCGAAGTTTGTCCCTTCGAGGCCATCAAGATGGACACCGAGTTCGAACTCAGCACCGACAACCGGTTCAGCGGCCTCCTCTGGAATAAAGAAAAGTTGTCGAAATCGAACGAGCACTACAACAAGATTCACCCCACCGAAGCCGCCGAAGTCGACGCCCGTCTGGCCGAGGATAAAGCCAAAGCGGAAGCCAAGGCAAAAGCGGCAAGCGAATCCAAGCCAACTCCCCCGACCAGTGCCCCTGCACCCACAGGAGCAGTTCATGGGTGAGACAGCAGACCAGATCTTCGTTATTCTGCAACACTGGATTGTCGCCCACGCTCCTGGGATTCTCCAGCCCATCCTCGCTCCGCTCCTCGGAGTCATCGCGATCATTGGCGTCTTCGCCCTGCTCTTCGCCGTCACGACAGTTTTGGAGCGCAAAGGCCTCGGCCGAATCCAGAATCGTTACGGCCCCAACCGCGTAGGCCCGTTCGGTCTCCTGCAGCCCATCGCAGACGGCATCAAGTCCGTCACAAAAGAAGACATCGTCCCGCAAGCGGCGGACAAAGTCGTGCACCTTCTCGCTCCGGTCTCCCTCGTCCTTGCGGCGTTCTCTCTCTTTGCCGTTCTTCCAGTCGGCCGCAACATGGTTCTCGCCAATCTCGACGCGGGTGTCGTCTTCTTCTTCGCCGTCAGCTCTGTCACCGAGATCACCATCTTCATGGCTGGCTGGTCCAGCCGCAACAAATACTCACTCCTCGGGGCCATGCGGGCAATCGCCCAGATGGTCAGCTATGAAGTTCCGCTGATCTTGGCCTCCGTCACAGTCATCATGGCGACAGGTTCGCTCTCAACAGTCGCAATCGTCGAAAAACAAGCTGGCTACACCGGTATTTTTCCGCACTGGTTTGTCTTCACTCCCTGGGGATTCGCCGGCTTCATCCTCTACATGATCGCCGCAACGGCAGAGTCGAACCGCTCCCCCTTCGATCTACCCGAAGGCGAGTCCGAGATCATCGCAGGCTACTTCGTCGAATACTCCGGCTTCAAATTCGCTCTCTTCTTTCTTGGCGAGTACCTCGGCATGTTTGCCATCAGCGGCCTCGGCATCACACTGTTCCTCGGCGGATGGTCCGCGCCCTTCTCCTTCCTGACTTGGGTGCCATCCTACCTCTGGTTCGTGGGCAAACTCCTGTTCCTCATCGTTATGTTCATCTGGGTTCGTGGCACGTTGCCTCGCCTCCGCATGGATCAGCTTATGAACTTTGCATGGAAGTTCATGCTCCCGATGGCATTGATCAACCTCATCACCGTAGGAATCTGGCACTTCATGCAGCAGGGCATTCTGCGCTGGCTCATCTGTAGCGTCATCGTAATCGCGTCGTACGTCCTTCTCGGTCGCGGTCTAACTCAAGGATGGAAGTTGGAGAAACGAATCTACCGGTTTGCAGAATAGTCAGTAATGGCTCACACCAGGAAAAGAAAGGAATAGCTTGCTGTTTACGACCTTCGCGATACTGACAGTGGCGGGCGCAGTGGCGGCGATGAGCTTCCGCAACCTCGTTCACTCCGTACTGGCGCTTATCGCAGCCTTCGCAGGTCTCGCAGCAATCTATCTACAACTCGGAGCGCAGTTCATCGGCCTTGCCCAGGTACTCGTCTACATCGGAGCCGTTGCAATCCTCATCGTCTTTGCAATTCTCCTCACGCGAGACAAAAAGGTAGCACAGCAAACCGTCTCCTTCAGCTCGTGGAAACTCAACGGCGTCGTTGCCCTTGCCGTCTTTGCGGTCATCGCATGGGCCATCTTCCAAAGCCCCACGCTTCAGCATGAAATACTACCGGAGCCCCAGGTCTCGATGCAGCAGGTCGGCAACGCTCTCATGTTGCGGTACGCGCTGCCCCTCGAAATTATCGGCCTCCTTCTGACCGCAGCTCTCATCGGCGCCGTAACCATCGCCATTAGCGAGAAATATGAAAAGCATGAAAGGAGAGAACGGGAATGACCTCCCTGACTAGTTGCATTCTTCTCTCCTCCCTTCTCTTCGTCATCGGCCTCGCCGGTGCGCTTACGCGCCGCAACGCAATCCTCGTTCTCATCGGAATCGAGCTGATGCTCAACGCCGCAAACCTGAACTTCATCGCCTTCTGGCGTTACCATCCGCATTCCGAAACTCTCACCGGCTTCATCTTCGTGATCTTCTCCATCGGGATCGCTGCAGCTGAAGCGGCCGTCGGCCTCGCTTTGATCATCTCGCTCTACCGCCACACCAGAACAGCAAACATCGACGAGGTAATTTCTATGAGAGGCTAAGCGCCAGAAAAATCAATCAACAGAAGTGACATCGCACTCACCAACTTCCACGAACGCAATATCTGCTGAGGCCAATGACCTGGATCGTACGAAATCTCTGGCTGATTCCCGCTCTGCCAGCCCTCGCGGCTGCGCTCAGCGCTCTCACCAAACAGAGAAATCGCAGGTTCGCGTCCTCGCTCGCCATCGGATCGATGGCCCTTGCCTTCCTCCTCTCGCTCGTAGCCTTTGCGCACGCTCTTTCGTCGATCGGTCTCAGCGAAAGAGAAGTCCTCAACTTTCCCTGGCTTCAATTCGGTACCGAGTGGCTAAAGCTCGGCTGGATGCTCGACCCGCTCACTGCAGTCATGCTCGTCATGGTCACCTTCGTCGGCCTGCTCATCTTCATCTACAGCACCGGCTATATGGACCACGACGAAAACTTCACCCGTTTTTTCTGCTTTCTCTCACTTTTCGCAGCCGCAATGCTCGGCGTCGTCATCGCCAATAGTCTTCTGCTCCTTTTCATGTGTTGGGAGCTGGTCGGCCTCACCTCCTATCTCCTCATCGGGTTCTGGTATCAAAAACCATCCGCTGCCGCCGCAGCAAAAAAAGCCTTCATCACCACGCGAATCGGCGATCTTGCCTTCCTCCTCGGAATGGTCTGGCTTTACTCGCAGACGGGAGCGCTGCTCTTCTACGATCAAGGCGCAGGCTGCCTCGAGAACTCCGCCATCGCAACGCTGGTCGCTCACACCACCATTGCGGGTATGACCGTCTCCACCGGAATCGCCATCCTCATCTTTTCCGGCGCAATCGGTAAGTCCGGACAAGTCCCCCTACACGTCTGGCTGCCGGATGCCATGGAAGGTCCCACCCCGGTCAGCGCACTCATCCACGCTGCAACCATGGTCGCCGCCGGCGTCTTCCTCGTTGCCCGAGTCTACCCTCTGATGTCTGCAGGCAGCGCCGCCCACTCCACGCTCGCGTCAACTCCAGCCCTGCAGGTCGTTACCTGGATCGGCGCAATTACCGCAGTCTTCGCAGCCCTCATCGCCGTAGCCCAGGACGACATCAAACGCATCCTCGCCTACTCCACCGTCTCGCAGCTCGGCTATATGATGCTAGGCCTCGGCGTCGGCGGAGTCGCCGTAGGCATGTTCCACCTCATCACTCATGCCTTCTTCAAAGCACTTCTCTTCCTCGGCGCAGGATCGGTCATCCACGGCTGCCGTGAAGAGCAGGATATCCACCGCATGGGCGGCCTCAGGCGTTACATGCCCATCACTTTCGCGACCTACGCAATAGGAATGCTAGCTCTATGCGGCTTCCCCCTCTTCTTCTCCGGCTTCTGGAGCAAGGATGCCATCCTCCACGCCGCCGTCGACTGGTCTTATTCTCGCCTCCCGTTTTATCTCGCAGCATTCGCCGCACTTCTAACCGCCTTGTACATGACGCGCCAGGTCTACTACGTCTTCCTCGGCGAGCGTCGTGCAACGACAGCCCATGAACCGGCTCACACCGAAGACGCGGGACATTTACACGAGTGCGTCCTGAATGATCCGCACGAAAGTCCTGCCGTCATGACCGGCCCACTCGTCATTCTCGCCGCCTTCGCCATCCTGTTGGGCTTCATAGGAACCCCGGCATGGCCATGGTTCGAAAACTTTCTGCACAGCGAGACCACATCCTTCAACTTCGCAGGATTCTTCGAAAACGGTATCCCGCTCGTAATGTTGACATCCACACTGATCGTCTTCTGCGGCCTCGGCCTCGGCTGGTGGTTCTACGGACGCAAACCAATCGTCAGTGCCGAAGCCCCAGACGCACTCGAAAAATTACAGCCGCAAATCTTCAACATCCTCCGCCACAAGTTCTACGTCGACGAGTTCTATCAAGCTACCTTCATCCGCGTCAACACATGGCTGTCGCACCTCAGCGATTGGTTCGATCGCTGGATCTGGAACGGTGTCGTCTGGATCGTCTCTCACCTCATACTCGCCCTCTCGTGGCTGGCCCGCTCAACGGACACTTACATTGTCAACGCGGGTTTCGATGAAGGTTGCGAATCCGTCACCGCCGGAGGAAAGCTTCTCGCGCGCCTGCAAAACGGCCGCACCCAAAGCTATGTGCGCCTCGTAGGCGTCGCCTTCACCGCACTCGTGGCACTCCTCATCTGGAGCGTGTCCCGATGAGCTTGGTCTCCATCACCTTCCTCACTCTTGTGCCCCTGATCGGCGCAATCGCGATTCTCGCTCTCGCAGGAAGAAACCCAAAACTGGCACGCGGACTAGCCCTGTCCTCTTCTCTTATCGCCCTCGTCGTTACTCTCGCCCTCTGGCACCGATTCGATCCCGCCTCCAGAAGCCTCCAGCTCGAAGAAGTGCACAGCTGGATCCCAGCCCTCAACGTCCAGTATCACGTCGCCGTCGACGGCCTCGGGCTCCTCATGTTGCTCCTCTCTGCCATCGTCACACCCATGGCGATGCTCGCATCGTGGCAGATTCAGGAACGTGTCTCTCTCTACTTCGCATTTATCCTCATGCTCGAAGCGGGACTCTTCGGCACCTTCACCGCCCTCAACTTCTTTCACTGGTTTCTCTACTGGGAGCTCAGCCTCATCCCTGCATTCTTCCTCATCCGACTCTGGGGCGGATCGCAACGCGCAACCGCATCCACCCAATTCTTCCTCTACACCATGGTTGGCAGCGTCACGCTCCTTCTTGCATTCCTCGCAATCTATCTCTGCACCGGTAAGTTCGACTTCATCGAGCTCGCCGAACTCGCAAGAAACAACGAGCTTCTTCCCGCCCTGACGACAATCTCAGGCTGGCACGGCCTCACCGTGGAAAAAACAACGCTGCTCCTCTGTTTCGGAGCTTTCCTCGGCTTTGCAGTTAAAGTGCCTCTCGTCCCCTTCCACACTTGGCTGCCCGCAACTTACGCAGAAGCTCCATCAGGTACCACGATGCTCCTTACCGGAACCATGTCGAAGATGGGCGTCTACGGCTTCCTTCGCATCCTGCTTCCCATCTTTGCCCCGCAGTTGCGCTCCATGCGAACCCCGTTGCTGTGGCTCGCCGTAGCAACAATCGTGCTCTCCGCCTACGCAGCCTTAGCCCAGAAAGACCTCAAGCGAATCCTCGCCTACTCCTCGATCAACCATCTCGGCTACTGCATGCTGGCCATCTTCTCTATCCTCAGCCTCACCGGAGACGATCCCGCGCTCGCAAATGAAAAAGCCGCAGCCCTCAACGGTGTCTTTCTGCAGATGTTCAATCACGGACTCACCGCCGCAACTCTCTTCTGGTTCGTCGCGCTGCTCGAAAAACGGAGCGGCGGCCAGCGCGGCCTCGACGACTTCGGCGGCCTCCGCAAGGTAGTCCCTATCTTCTGCGGACTCATGGGCATCGCGCTCTTCTCCTCGCTGGGTCTGCCCGGCCTTAACGGCTTCGTCGGCGAATTCCTCATCTTCAAAGGAACCTTTCCCCTCGCAACCTGGCCCACGGCGTTTTCTCTCCTCGGCCTCCTGCTGTCGGCGCTCTTTATTCTCACCATCCTGCAGCGGGTTTTCTCCGGACCGCTTCAAACAAAGTGGGCACAAATGCCCGACCTCACCACAACCGAACGGCTCACGCTCTTTCCGGCCATTGCACTTATGTTCGTACTCGGCCTATACCCGCAACTTTTCTTGGGCTTCGTCAACAGCACTGCAATGCAAATGATTCGGAATCTGGGATTCTAAAAATAGTTATGCTCGCGTGGACAATCTACATCTCGTTTCTCGGCGTTCTGGTGCTCATGCTCCTGCCGTCGAGGTCTGTCCGCATCACTCGCATCCTTGCCCTATTAACTGCACTCGCCGGATTCATCGTCGCGCTCAATGCCTTCGCGAACCAGCGCACCGGAGAGCTCATCACCATCACGCGAGTTCCTTGGATCCCCTCCCTCGGCATCGAGTACTACCTCGCCGCTGACGGCATCAGCCTTACCTTAGTCCTTCTCACTGGCATTGTCGCGATCGCTGGAGTCCTCTTCTCCTGGAACATCGACTACCGCGCAAAAGAGTTCTTCGCCTTCTATCTCGCCCTCATCGGCGGCGTCTACGGCGTCTTTCTCAGCTTCGATCTGTTGCTGCTCTTCATCTTTTACGAGATCGCCATCATCCCCAAGTACTTCCTCATCGCCATCTGGGGTTCCACCCGCCGCGAATACGCCGCCATGAAGCTAGCGCTCTACTCCTTTATCGGCAGCGCCATGGTGCTCATCGGTCTCATCGCCGTCTACGTTTACGCTGGGGCCACCACCATGGATCTGTCGCGGCTCGCCCAGTATCCATTACCGGTTCACTTCCAGATGTGGGCTTTCCCACTCGTCTTCATTGGCTTCGGAATCCTCGCCGGCCTCTGGCCCTTCCACACCTGGGCGCCCACCGGCCATGTAGCCGCCCCCACGGCGGCCTCCATGCTGCTCGCGGGCGTCGTCATGAAGTTGGGAGCGTACGGCTGTCTCCGCGTGGCCATGATGCTCTTTCCCCACGGCCTCGATCCATGGGGATTTCACTTCCTTGGCTTCGGTTCATGGCGAGACGTCTTCGCCCTTCTCGCTCTCATCGGAATCGTCTACGGCGCAATGGTAGCGCTCGTACAAAAAGACTTCAAATTCGTTATCGGCTACTCCAGCGTCAGCCACATGGGCTTCGTCCTTCTTGGCCTCATGACCCTGCAGCAGATCGGCCTCAACGGTGCGGTACTGCAGATGTTCTCCCACGGCATCCTAGCTGGCCTGCTCTTCGCCGTCGTCGGCCGGATGGTCTACGACCGGACTCACACTCGCGACCTCTCTGAACTCGAAACCATGCACCTCGGCAAAGTAATCCCCTTTGCTGCAGCGACATTCGTCATCGCTGGCATGGCCTCCATTGGTCTCCCCGGCTTCAGCGGCTTCGTCGCAGAGCTGCAGATCCTCATCGGAGCATGGCGAGCCAACCCCTCCTTCGCCATCCTCGCCGGCCTTGGCATCGTCATCGGCATCGCGTACACATGGCGAGCCATGCAGAAGGCATTCTTCGGCTCCTCGGCCTTCACCAGCTCAGCCGCAACGCACTCCGTTCCGCCGATCACCGTGCCTGAACGCATCGCCGCCATCTTCCTCATTGGTGTCAGCGTTTTCGTCGGCCTCTATCCGCAGATCCTCCTGCAAATCATCATCCCGGCTCTGCACTCACCAATGTTCGACGGCCTGTGGAAAGGAAGGGGGCGATGAACACGTTCACTTATCAGGATCTGCTGCAGCTGGTCTTGCCTGAAGTGATCGTCGTTGTCACGACGCTCCTAGTCCTCGCGCTGGACCTAATGTTTTTACGCGGCTCCGAAAAACCGCTTCGCACCTCGATAGGCGCAATCATCTCGGTCCTCGGCTGCGCAGCGGCGGCCGTCTGGATCCTCCACACACCGCAAACTACAAACGTCCTCGACGGGATGATCGTCCTCAATCCTCTCGCGCAACACATACAGATTGCACTGCTGACAATCTCCGCGCTGACGATCCTCACCTTCATCGGATCCACTTTCACCGAACACATCAGCGAATATCTCGCTCTCATACTGCTCGCAACCGTCAGTATGATGTTTCTGGTCACCACCCAGAATCTCCTGCTCCTCTTCTTATCGTTGGAGTTGCTCAGCCTTTCGCTCTACATCCTCGTCGCCTTCAACAAACGCAGCGCCCGCTCCGCCGAAGCGGCACTGAAGTACTTCGTCTTCGGCGGAATCTCCGCCGCATTTCTCCTCTTCGGCTTCAGCCTGCTCTACGGTCTGGCCAACTCTACGAATCTCGCCCGCATCGGCAACACCATCCACGAATCTACCCTCGACCCGCTCCTGCTGGTCGCGATCGTCATGACAATCGTCGGCCTGGGATTCAAAGTGGCCGCAGCTCCCTTTCACTTCTGGGCGCCCGACGTCTATCAAGGCGCGCCCGCTCCCAGTGCAGCGCTCATCGCCTCAGGGTCCAAAGTCGCCGGTTTCTTCATCCTCTTCCAGGTTCTGGCCATCGGTTTCTCCGGAGCCGAAGGCGGCATAACCCGCAACGACTACGGCGCGGGATGGGTTCCCGTCATCGCCATCGTCGCGGTTCTTTCCATGATCCTCGGCAACCTCGTTGCTATTCTCCAAACCAGCGTCCGCAGACTCCTTGCCTACTCAGCGGTCGCCCACGCTGGTTACATGCTCCTTGGCGTCCTCGCGCATACCGATCAAAGTCTCAGCGCGCTACTCTATTACGCCATCACCTACGCCCTCACCGTCCTCGGAGCCTTCGGCGTCATCGCCATCGCCGAAGAAGCAACCGGCGGCGACACTCTCGCCGACTTCGCCGGATTCAGCCGTCGCGCTCCAATCCCAGCCTTCTGCATGTTGATCTTCATGCTCTCGCTCGCAGGAATCCCCCCGCTCGCGGGCTTTTTCGGCAAGTTCTATCTGTTCTCTTCCGTCCTCAGCGCCACGCTGAGACTCCTCGGACTCCTCTGGCTGGTCGTTATAGCTATCGCTATGAGCGCGGTCTCGCTCTACTACTACCTCAAAGTCCTGAAATCTATCTACGTTGCCAACCCACCGGCGGACACAAGCCCTATTAGCGTCCCCGCACTCCGACAAATCGTCCTGTGCCTGATCGCACTAGGCGTAGTCGTGCTGGGATGCGCACCAAACCTCCTACTTCACTGGCTCTAGCGCTACATCAACTCATCCACAAACGACTTCGCAATCTCCGCAGGAATCCGGCTATCCTGCTTCGCCAACGGAGCATTCTTCAACACCGGCTCTGCCTCATGCAGCGCTGGCAGGTCCGTGCGCTCAAAGAACTTCCCAATAGGAATCTCTTCCCCCCACATCAAAGACTTCTCCATCGCGGCAACCCAATCGGAGGAGTCATACTCTGGATTGTCCTCCAGCTTCTTCACACGAGGTCGGAACCACTGGAAGGTATTGTCTTTGTTGTAAGTCACGCATGGGCTGAAGACATCGATAAACGAAAATCCTTTATGTTGAATCCCCTGCTTAATCAACTCAGTCAGGTGTTTCTGTTCCGCACTGAAGCCGCGCGCAACAAACGTGGCCCCTGCCGAAAGAGCCAGCGAAACAGGATTCAGCGGCGACTCAATACTCCCAAACGGCATGCTCTTCGTCTTCATTCCAATCCGACTTGTCGGCGAAGTCTGCCCCGTCGTTAGCCCATAAATCTGGTTATCCATCACAAGGTAGAGCAGGTCGACATTTCTCCGCATCGCATGGACGAAATGCCCGCATCCAATGCCGAAGCCGTCGCCATCGCCGCCGGTTACCAGCACTGTCATCGCATGGTTCGCCATCTTCAGTCCCGTCGCTACGGGCAGGGAACGTCCATGCAACGTATGCATCCCGTACGTCTCAATAAATCCCGGAAAGTTCGACGAGCACCCAATACCGCTGACCGTCGCCACTTCATGCTGCGGAATCTGTAACTCGACGAGGGCCTTCTGCACCGCGGCGAGCACGCCAAAGTCGCCGCACCCCGGACACCAGTCCGGATCGACCTTCCCTTTCAGGTCGGCCATCGTCATTACTTTCGGAGTGATCACATCAGTCGCCATCTTCGAGTTTTCTCCTGGAAGCAAAATCTAGTTGCAACAGCGCGAACTAAACCATAATCTCGTGCGCAGGCACAGACAGCTTCGTCTTGCCCGCAAGCTGCTCCTTTACTGCTTCCACAATGTGGTGTGGCAGAAAAGGCTCGCCATCGTACTTCCGAATATTTCCATCGGGAACAAAGCTGGTCTCGCTGCGCAAATACCGCGCAAACTGCCCGCTAAAGTTGTTCTCGACAATAATCGTGTGCTTTGCGTCACGCAGCAGCTCGACAACCGCATCCCCGTGCAGCGGAACCAGCCACCGTATAGGCAGATGATTCGCCGAGATACCCGCATCGCGCAGCAACTCGCAAGCCTCATCGATCACGCCATACGTCGAGCCCCATCCAATCAGCGTCACATCCGCATTGGCCGGCCCCTGCAGGTTGGGCGGCGGAACTGCAGCCGCAATGCCGCTCTCCTTGCGCATGCGTTTTTCCATCATCGCACGGCGCTTCACCGTATTCGTGTACTCATCGCTGATCAGTACGCCATCTTCATCATGCTCATCGCTCGAAACGGTATGCGTATAACCGGGAACTCCCGGAATCGCACGAGGGGAAACGCCGCTATCGGTAATTTTGTACCGTTTGTAAGCTTCGTGGTCTCCATCGCCGTTCGAAGTAATCATCTCGCCACGATCGACATGAGGATTGAAGTCGAGCACCTTCGGATCGACACTCAATCGACCCTCTGACAGCAGAAGATCGCACAACACAATCCCCGGACATTGGAACTTATCGACGACATTGAAGATCTCAGGAATCAAGGTAAAGCAATCCGCAATATCCAGCGGTGCAGCAATCACCTTCGGATAATCTCCAAAGGCCGCGCCAAGCATCTGCCACAGATCGCCCTGCTCCGTCTTGGTCGGCACGCCGGTTGAAGGACCGGCACGCTGGCAATCGATAACGACCACAGGAATCTCAGCCTGCGCCGAAAGTCCAAGCCCTTCGCTCATCAGCGCAAATCCACCGCCCGATGTAGCGCACATTGACCGAACCCCGGCATGCGCCGCCCCAATCGCCATGTTGATGACGCCGATCTCGTCCTCAACCTGCCGCACCATAATGTTGGCTTTGCGTGCATGCTCTGCCATCCAGTGCAGCACGCCGGTCGAAGGGCTCATCGGATAAGCGCAATAAAATTTCACGCCCGCGGCAGCTCCACCCATCGCCATCGCAGCATTTCCGCTCAGCACGGCATACTTCGTCTCCGTCATCGGGACAGGATGCTCAAAGGGCTTGAAGTTCTTCGCCGCATAGTCATACCCGGTACGCGCAAGGTTGACGTTTTCGTCGATGACAGCCCTGTCCTTTTTCCGGAACTGCTCCTCAAGCATCGCCTCAAGTGCCGAGAAGCCAATCCCCATCATACTCAGCCCTGCGCCAATCGCCAGCGTGTTCTGCGCGACCTTATTCTTGCTGATGTCCGCCAGCTTCGAGACGGGAATAGGACAAAGTTGCACACCCGTCGCAGGCGTCCCCGGCTTGATCAGGTCCGCGTTATAAAGACACGCGCCCCCGGCTGTCAGCAGTTGCAGATGCCGATCCATCGTGTCCTGGTTCAGCGGGATCAGCAGATCCAGATGGCCGTCGATCGTAAGAATTTTATCGGGTCCAGTCCGAATCGTTAGAAACGTGTGGCCGCCGCGAATGATGGATTGATACGCGTTATACGCGTTCAGGTGAAGACCACGACGGCTGAAAATCTTCGCAAAGATGTCACCGGGAGTTGCAACACCCTGCCCGGCTGCACCTCCGATACCTACACTGAAAGACTGCCTCATAGACGTCTCCCCAAACTGGCCCATGTATTTTTCAACGTCCCGGCACCAGCGAAATATCGAGTGCAGGGAATTCTACGGGCACGTTGGAAACGTGGCAAGTCTTTCTCTAATGAAGATTGGTATGACGGAAATAGTCTTGCAAATTCTATGATCGGAAGGGCCGGTGGACGTGGGCCTGTTCCAATCACGACGCGATACTCTAACCACATCTCGATCATTCAACGGTACTGAAAAGCTTTTAGTCTCAGAGGCAACTCCAATTTTGATTGCAAAATGACTCAGCGAAGCAACTCGCGAATCGCAGCCGTCGTGCTCGCAGCCGGCAACTCCTACCGCATGGGAAAAGCCAAGCAACTCCTTCCCCTCGGCAACAGCACAGTCCTCGAACGAACACTCAAAAATCTTCAGGACTCTACAGTCGACGAATTCATTCTGGTCCTCGGTGCCTCAGCAGAGGCCATCCAAAAGCAACTCACAGTCTCCAGGAATCTAAAAACCGTACTTAACCCCGACTTGGGTGGAGGGATGTCGAGTTCACTCCGTAAAGGTCTATCAGCCATAAATCCAGACATAGCTGCCGCACTCATCGTGCTCGCAGATCAACCCTTCGTTCAGCCCGTAACCTTCAATCAAATCATCGAAGCCTATCGCCGCTCCGAAGCTCGCATCGTGATCCCCATTCACAACGGCTCTCGTGGCAATCCGGTTCTCCTCGACCGCTCCATCTTTCCCGAGGTCATGGCATTAAAAGGAGACACAGGAGTCAGGGCCATCTTCGAGCAGCACACAGAAGAGATCGCCAAGGTCGAAGTAGCCGATCCTGGCATTCTCCTCGACATCGACAACAAGGAAGACTACGAACGCCTTCGCATCTTGGAACCGGGAAATTAAGCTGTTCTCGGTTATTTCTAGAAAGTCATCGCCTTTTTATAGAAGAAGTGCACCCAGGTGGATGTAATTTCGTTTGAACCAGGGAACCACCTTCACCGTACCGTCTAATACGCGGGAAATGAATTTCAAAACCGTGGAAAATTGTTAGCGTTCGAAAACATTCACTTGGCCACCAGGTTACGACCACGAAAGTGCACGAAGCACCGCGTTAAGAACCGTCATTTTATGCTGTTGAAAACTCGAAACCCCCTATAAAAACGCGGGCACCGCCATGCCGGGAAAAAATAATACGAAAAACCGGTTAACCCCACCCCCAAAAACTGGTTAACCCGAACAGAAAATAATTGTCTAAGCTGGGAAGAACCAAATTCAAACTGAAACGTCCATAGGTCAGTTCCTGCAAAAGTGGTTTGCTTCAAACTCCCGCGTGATGCTTCCGGGAGGGCAGTGTTCCCTATCGATGGAGCAAGTACATGACGAGTGAAAAGGTAATTCGCTTTGCTGCAGGCCCCCTACTGGCCTTTACCCTGGTAGCAGGAAGCCTGAATGCAAGGGCGCAGGCCCCCGCACAAGCAGCCGCTCCCGCAGCCGAAAGCCACGCCAAGGGAGACCTCTCCGGCGACTGGCAGGGAACCCTGCAAACTCCCCAAAGAGCGCTCCGCACAATCCTCAGGGTCACCAAAGCCGACAAGGGCTGGGCAGCGAAGTTCTACTCGATCGACCAGGGTGGTACCCCCATTTCTGTCACGGCAATCACTTCGGACGGTGTGACGGTGAAATACACAATCGACCTGATCGGCGGAAACTACGAAGGCAAACTCAGCCCTGATGGAAATTCGATCGTGGGAACCTGGAGCCAGGGGAACGCTATACCGCTAACCCTCGTACGCGCCACCAAGGAAACAGCTTGGGAAATTCCTGCCCCTCCCCCACCGTTGAAGCTTATGCCCGCGGACGCAGACCCAACCTTCGAAGTCGCGACAATCAAGCCGAACGACTCTGGTGCAACCAGCATGCAGGGCTTGACGGTGAATGGAAGGAACTTCGCAACGCGCGCTTCCTCCCTTCTTGACCTCATTTCCTTTGCCTATGAAGTCCAGTCAAAGCAGGTAGTTGGCGGCCCCGACTGGCTGGACAAGGATCGTTATGACATCGCGGCAGTACCAGACATCGATGGAGCTCCAAATCCAGCCCAGGTCAGAAGCATGATCCGCAAGTTATTGACGGAGCGATTCAAACTGACCTTTCACAAAGAAAAGCGCGACATGTCCGCGTACGTGCTAACCGTCTCCAAGAGCGGACAAAAGCTGACCCCAACCGAGCTTAAAGGCCCGCTGCCCGGAATCGGATTCAGGCCGATGCCAGGCGGTCTGATGTTGAACATGCGTAACGGGACACTCTCAGATCTGACCGGCTTCCTACAGATTCTCGTCCTTGACCGCCCTGTCGTGGACCGTACGGAACTCAAAGATAAATATGATCTTGTGGTGAAATTTACTCCTGACGAAACCCAATTCCACGGACATCCGCCGAAACTTCCTGCATCCAGCTCATCCGGCGCAACTGCGGGGACCGGTCCAAGTGGCACCGCGACCGTAGATACGACAGAAAGCTTTCCCGATCTCTTCCAGGCATTTCAGCAGCAGCTAGGGCTGAAGCTGGATGCGGAGAAGACTGCCGTGGATGTAATCGCAATCGACAAGGTGGAAAAGCCCTCGGCTAACTAGCTCTTCTAATGGAACCTAACCCGGAGGAGAAGCCCGTTGTCTAATCGGCGAGTAGCGTCCACCGTGATGAAAAAAAAAGAGCAGTCCTTCGAGAACCAGTGATTCCATGAGAACAGGTTTGTTGCGGTATGCAAGACGGATATTGGTCGGACTCATGTTTCCGCTGCTCGTTTCCAGTGCGCTGGCTGCGGAGTATCACGGCTTCGTGACCTTCAGTGGATTTCCCGTTCCGGGAGCAACCGTTACGGTTACTCAGGATGGAAAAAAGTTCGTCACGGTCACAGATCTACAGGGCTTATATACATTTCCGACCCTTGCAGACGGAGCGGCGACGGTAGTAGTGGAGATGACAGGCTTCTCGCCGATCAAGCAAAACGTCGTAATCGGGTCGGAGGCGCCGACAGGCAAGTGGGAACTGCAGTTGATGTCCCTCGATGCGATACGAACTGCGCTGAAACCTGTTCCCAGCGCAGACATCACTGTAGCGCAAGCCAAGAGCGAACCGAAGAGAACCGGTGATGCCCCCAAACCGCCGCCCGGTCAGCCAGCCCCGGTTATACCTGAGGAGACCGCCCAGCGCGCTGCCGATGGTTTGCTCGTCAATGGCAGCGTCAATAATGCTGCGACATCCCAGTTCACGCTGTCGCAGCGCTTCGGAAATACTGCAAGCGGAAAATCGCTTTACAACTTCATGGTGAATCTTAGGGCGAGCAACTCCGCTCTAAATGCCCGCTCGTATTCGTTAGCCGGCATCGATACTCCGAAGCCTGAGACAAGCCAGCTCACTGGCGGATTCGCCATGCAAGGTCCTCTCAAAATTCCAGGTGTACTCCGTAACGGGCCAAATATTTTCGTAGGATATCAACGCACCCAAAACAGCATTGCCGTCACTACGCCAGGACTCGTTCCGAATGAAGCAGTTAGAAGTGGCGATCTCTCCGGTCTGACCGATGCGCAAGGTCAGCCTCTTGTGATCTACAACCCGAAGACCGGGCAGCCATACCCGGGAAATAAAGTCCCGGTAAGTTCTGAGGCGCAGGCATTACTGAATCTATACCCGCTACCGAACTTCTCTGGAAATCAGCAGTACAACTATCAGGTCCCCCTCGTTACCGACACTCATCAGGATGCCTGGAATGCCAATGCAAGCAAAACGATCGGTCGAAGCAATCAGATTACCGACACGTTCGGTTCGCAAAGCTCGCGTGTCAGCAGCGCCAATCTGTTGAATTTTGTCGACAAGAACCAGGGACTGGGACTGAGCAACAATCTCAGCTGGTCGCACACGTTTAATGCGCGGCTGCGAATGAATCTTGGTTATCAGTTCAGCAGACAAAGTACTCGCCTGACCTCGTTTTGGGAAAATCGAGCCAACATCTCGGGCCTCGCTGGAATCAACGGCAACAATCAGGATCCGATGAACTGGGGTCCACCGACTTTGGGTTTCTCTGGCGGATTGACTGCGCTGTCCGATGGACTGAGTTCATCCATTAGGAATGAGACGAACGGCGTCTCGTTTATTGGCCGCTGGACGCACTCCCCGCACAACGTCGCGGCAGGTTTTGACTTCAAACGCCGCGAGTTCAACTACCTCACACAGGCGAATCCCCGAGGAACGTTTAGCTTTACAGGCGACGCGACTGCGGGTCCGACTCCAGGAAGCGGATCGGATCTTGCGGACTTCTTGATCGGAATTCCCGACGCCAGCGCGATCTCCTTTGGAAATGCCGACAAGTATCTGAGGCAGTCCGTCTATGATGCTTTTGCGAACGATGAGTGGAAAGTCAATCCGCAGCTGACCATCAACGTAGGCGTGCGATGGGAGTATGGCGCACCTGTCACAGAGTTGAAGGATCGCCTGGTCAACCTCGATGTAGCTTCGGGGTATGCCGACGTCAAGCCTGTTTTGGCGACCAATCCCATAGGACCCCTGACCCAGGCACGATATCCCGCATCACTGATGTTTCCGGACAGAAGCGGAATCGAACCACGCATTGGAATCTCGATGCGACCAATTCCCGCGTCGTCCCTGGTCATCGGCGCGGGGTATGGGATTACCTACGACACATCCGTATACCAAGGGATAGCCCTCCAGATGGCACAACAGGCTCCCCTTGCGAAAAGTTCAACAGTGCAGAACAGCACGACCTGCCCCTTGACGCTCGCGAACGGATTCAATCCCTGTTCTGAATCCACTGCGCAAGTCTTTGGTGTCGATCCGAACTATCGTGTGGGCTATGCCCAAACCTGGAACCTGAAGGTGCAGCGCGATCTGCCAGGTTCTCTGCAGATGGTCGCAACCTACACTGGAATCAAAGGCACTCATGGAGCGCAGTGGTTTCTTCCGAATACAAATCCTGTTGGAGCGGTGAATCCTTGCCCGAGCTGTCCGGTTGGCTTTGAGTATGTGGCGGCGCACGGGAATTCGACACGCGAGGCAGCCCAGCTCCAGTTGCGAAGAAGATTGCACAGCGGCTTTACCGCAACGGTTTTATACACCTATTCCAAATCCATCGATAATGTCTCCGCTTTAGGTGGCCAGGGAGCTGCGGCCCAAAGCTCGACCTCAGGCGAATCGTCTGCATCGACACAGAGCGCAGCCGCGCCATCCACAGCACAGGACTGGCGTAATCTTGACGCCGAGCGTGGACTTTCATCATTTGACCAGAGACACCTGCTGAGCGCCGTAATTCAGTACACGACAGGCATGGGAATGTCAGGAGGCACTCTGCTCTCGGGATGGAAGGGACGTCTCTACAAAGAATGGACGGTGCAGACACAGATCACCTCCGGTAGCGGCCTTCCGCAAACCCCCATCGATTCTTCCGTCGTCGTCGCGGGCTATTCTGCTTTTGTTCGACCCAACGTCACCGGCGCTCCCCTGTATGCTCCGCCTCACGGACTATTCCTGAATCCCGCTGCCTACGCTCCTCCCGCGCCAGGACAATGGGGAGACGCCCGTCGGAACGGAATTACGGGACCAAATCAATTCAGCTTGAACGCAGCCATGGTTCGAACCTTCCGTCTCGATTCTAAGATCAATCTTGACGTGCAGGTTGCCGCTGCGAACGCCATCAATCATGTTACTTACACAGCATGGGTTCCAAATATCAACAGCACACAGTTCGGCCTGCCCGCTGCAGCGAATGCGATGCGTAGCATACAAACATCGCTGCGCCTGAGGTTCTAAGTTATGCATTGGCGGATTTTCATCTCGACGATTTTGGCTGGGACCCTCAGCGCAGGTGCGCAGGTAGTGGGCCAGAACACGCAGCCCGGCGCGGCAGGAACCTACACACTGTCAGTCTCTTCGAAGCTCGTCATTGAGTCCGTCAATGTGAAAGACAAGCAAGGCAAATCGATCAACGGCCTGACCGCAAAAGATTTTACCGTTACAGAAAACGGAGTCGAACAACACATCAGCTTCTGCGAGTACCAGGAGTTACCAACAACGCCTGAACCACTGGCAAAGCAGGGCCCGGAAAATATCAGGGTCTACAACAAGCTCGCCGTCACGCAGATCGCCCCTGAAAAACCGGGAGATGTTCACTACAAAGACAAGCGCCTTATCGCAATCTATTTCGACCTGACTTCAATGCCGCCGGAAGACAAAGTACGGGCGTTGGAGGCGGCAGAAAAATTTATCCGCACCCAGATGACATCGGCTGATCTGGTCTCCATCATGCGTTACGGCGGCGGATCCGTCGATGTTCTGCAGGATTTTACAGACGACCACAACCGTCTTCTAAGTATCCTCGAAACTCTAATCGTAGGCGAGAATCAACAGTCCGAAGATATCTCCGATGACGCGAACGCAGCCGACACAGGTGCTGCGTTCGGTCAGGATAATGGCGAGTTCAATCTCTTCAACACGGATCGTCAGTTATCGGCTTTGCAGACCGCCGCCAAAATGCTCGGGCGGCTCAACGAAAAGAAGGTACTCATCTACTTTGCCAGTGGGCTCACCCTGCATGGGGTCGATAATCAGGCGCAACTGCACGCAACAGAGGACGAGGCGATTCGGTCGGGTGTGTCGTTCTGGCCTATCGACGCCCGCGGTCTCGTGGCACAGGCTCCGGTAGGGGACGCGACGCAAGGCTCATCCGGAGGCATTGCCATGTACTCCGGTACTGGCGCAATGGCCGTCACAACACGTCTGCAGCAATCACAGGACACTTTGTTTGCGCTCGCAGGCGACACCGGCGGCAAAGCGCTCCTCGACTACAACGACCTCACTCGAGGCATCGTGCAAGCACAACAGAGCACAACGAGCTACTACATCCTCGGCTACTACACAACAAACACAACACTCGATGGAAGATTTCGGCGAATCAAGATCACCGTCAATCCGGAGATGGCTGCCAACCTGGACTACCGGCAAGGGTACTTCGCGGGCAAACAGTTCGGCGCATTCACAGCCGCCGATAAAGAGCGCCAGCTTGAAGAAGCGCTAATGCTGGGGGATCCCGTAACCGAACTCACCATCGCGATGGAGATTAACTACTTTCAGTTGAATCGGGCCGAGTATTTTGTGCCGATCGTAGTCAAGATTCCAGGACGCGAGCTCGCCTTGGCAAAGAAGGGTGGCGCGCAGCACACGCTGATCGATTTCCTTATCGAGGTAAAGGACGCTGTAGGCGGTAACGCAACTGTGCAGAACCTTCGCGACAATGTGAACATCAAGCTGACGGATGCGACAGCGGCAGAGTTGGCAAAGCGACCCGTTGAGTACGACACAGGTTTTACGCTCCTGCCTGGTAAATACAGCATCAAGTTTCTCGCCCGCGACGACGAGACGGGAAGAATTGGAACCTTCCAAACCTCCTTTACGATTCCAAATCTGAATAAGGAAAGCCAGCGGGTAGCTATCAGCTCCGTGGTGCTCAGCGGCCAGCGCGCGGAACTCAAAGATGCAATCTATAACGCATCGAAGCAAAAAGAACGCGCAAAAGAAGAAGCTGCAAACCCGCTCGTGCTCAATGGTCAGAAACTGATCCCCAGCGTTACGCGAGTCTTCAGCAAGAGTCGCGATCTATATGTCTACCTACAGGCTTACGAGCAGGGCGTGACAACCGTCCAACCTCTCATAGCATTTGTGAGCTTCTATCAAGGCCAGACCAAAGTCTTCGAGACACAACCAATGGAGGCCGGGACTGCGATGAATAATTCGCTGAAGACGCTCCCACTGCGCTTCACGGTCGGTCTGGAACCACTTCCTCCCGGAGAGTATGACTGCCAGATCACTGTATTGGATCCGACGGGACAAAAAAGCGCATTCTGGAAGGCACCAGTTACAGTCGTTCCGTAAAACGACTTATTTGGCGGGAACCTCTTCTAAGCTCTCATTCAAAATCATTTATTTGAACCCGAAGTATTAGCGTTCAGGAGCGCTTTGATAAAAATCCCGCCAACCACAGAGCGAGCCTGAAATTGAATCTGTTTTCCGCTCACCGTATCGTAGTAGTCAGTGAGTGGAACACGTGAGTTCGACTCATCCGTCCAGCGGACGAGATCCTTCACAAGGCTTGCAAACTGCTGTGGATTCGTTGACAGCGAGGCAGTCCAAATCTCCCAATCGAGCTTGGTGATGGTCTTGCGATTATCGAGAGGAAGACCGTAAAGCTTCATCTGTTTGGGATAAAAATCCCACTCTTTTTTTACGACTGATGCAGGAAACAAATGGAGGTCGAGTATCTGGTCCCAAACCAGATTGTATTTCTGACTCCATGTTCCGGCTTGATCGAAGGCGAGCTTATAGTGATCGCCTTCGAGTGCAAGCTCCTCCCACTTCACGGGGAAAGATTTCGCGAGTGTCATGTAGTGATCGGCCAGAAGCTTGTCGCCCAGAGCCTGAGCGATCTCTGCAAATGCTCCAAGCGCCTCGATAGCTTTGATGGAGAGATTTGCATTGTGCGCGAGATGGCCCGAGAAATCATCGGTGCTTAGCTGGTTTTCGGGGTCGAGGCCTTTTTCCGCGAGATAGGCGGCCCACTGCGTAAGCTGAGGCATGTAACGATGCGCGAAGTCCCAGTTGCCTTCAGCACGACCCAATGCATCGATCATAATGAGGAGATTGCCACTCTCTTCCACCGGCATCTGGTTGTCTTCAAACAACTCTCCTCCACCATAAACCTGTCCATTTGCGAGGGGATATGTGCCAAGATCGTGAGGAGCGAAGGGGAATTTCCATCTTTTGAGGGCGGCGTAGCGCATGAGTGGTTCAAGCTGCGCTTCCAGGAGCTTCGGATTGAAATATAAGAAGAATGGCGACGAGGGGTAAGTTACGTCGACGGTGTCGATGCAGCCGTTGCTATCGTTTTCCTTCGAAAACAGCATAGGCTGTCCGTCGACATCCGCAACGAGCTTATGTGCTGCGATTGTCTGACGAAATGCTAGCGATGTGAGATATTCATAGTCCGGGCCACCGAACCGCCGCATATCCGCCATCTCTTGTGCATCGAACTTCGCTCCTCTCTCCTCGAGAGAGGAGTAGTCTGATTCCGCTTTGGAGAGCATGTCGGCTTCGCTCATGCCATCACGCTGCCAGTATGGCCTGAGTTTTCTACCGAGGTATTCAATAGCGTAGCCCTCGGTGTAAGCCAGAAGCGCATGTCTCGCAACGGGGTTGCCACTCACTTTGCCGAGGTTATAAGCGATGGCGAGATGAATCGGCCGGTCCCGTCCGGCTGCTGGCCGCGGCATGCCTAGATCATCTGAAGTAGGAAGTGAACCGTCCTTAGCAAAACTTGAGATGCTGTCATGGGACAGAGCAGTGGAGGCTCCATCCAGTTTAGGAATTCCAAGATGGAAATAACCCCAGTCGATACGGATGCGATCCCCGGACTGGTGCAGTGTAGCCTGATCGCGAGATCCCACATTGAGCAGCGAAAGATTATTCGTTTCGGTACGCCCCCACGTCACAGGTTGTGCGCCTTCATTGACAGCGGTGTTAGCGTCAGCATCAAGGAACAACTCAATCTGGTGCGGCTTGCCATCGGACGAAACGGCACTCCACGAAAGATAAGTCACCGGCCTGGACAATACCTCTAGGTCCTGCGGAAATAGTGGGGAGAAGAAAGTGACATCCAATCGAATGCCCGACGCGGAGAATTTGTAGCGCGTATGCAGCGGGGTTAGTTCGAGCGAGACCTGCTGCATAGCTTCAGGAGGTTCAGTAGTGCCGAGATAGCCGTGCGGTACAGTCCCCATCCAACGATACACACGGCCATCGATGCGAATAAGGCCGACTAGGGACTGCGCTGCCTCGGACCAATGTTTGGTCGGCAGGTCTGTGAGATGGTCCGCCATGGACCAGATGCTGAAGTAAGGATCGTTCGCGACGAGAGGCACTGCGGGCGGCCGATGTTGTTGTTGTGCCGCCGCTGCCTGAAAGGCTATAGCGCCAACAATTCCCAAAATTTTTTTATGCTGCACTAATACCTCTCTATCCGCCAAATTCCTTGGGCTGCGTCTGGAGTCCGTATCCCAACAGACCTTCCGTTCGTCCTATTGCAACGCTGAATACGTTTGTTTTTGTACACTGCCAGATGTTATGAGGGAAAGATTACAACCGCAATGGTAGCAAGAACCACTTTGAGCCAGGTCCGCTGATCGCTGCTTTTGCATTGAAATAAGGAGGTCTCGATGAGATTCGCGCCTGCCGGTCTGTTGCTTGTTTTCTTCTCGCGCTCCATTTATGGCGCGCCAATTACTGCAGATGTTTCCGGAGTCAAACCTGGACCCATTGCAGTCGCAGCATCGACAGAATCGCTGAAAGTACTGTGGAGCGATGCGGCGAATCATCAATGGCAGACGATATTCTCCCTCGATTCCAATAAGCCTCTGATCACCTCGATCTCGGTCGACGGACATATCATCGTCGACCGCGCGCGACCCTACTATCGCTGTACAACCGGAAAGCGCGTTGGAGGGTGGGATGCATTCTTCGACTTCCCGCCCGCAAATCCGGGCGGAATTCGGCAATTCATGCAGGAGTTTCATCCTACGCATGTTGTAGCAAAGACGACTGGAAATCGAGTGGAAGTCAGCTTCGACGGTATGAAGATCGGAATCTTCAACGGCTCACTCCGATACACGTTTTATCCCGGGACTCCTCTGATCCAGCAAGCCGCGGTCCTCAGCACTCAGGAATCCGATACAGCCTATTACTACGATGCAGGCCTGGAGATGAGAGCCGATCAGGACAATCGTGCCGGGGAGAATATGGCATCGAAAATCTCCTACTTCGACCTTGATGGCAGATTTCAGGAGATGACGCCTCCCTACGACTCCGATCGTCGCTCGCTGGCGGCGCACTATCGTACGATTGCTGCGAAGATGGGTGCTGGCAGCATCGCGGTATTCCCTCCTCCGCATCGTTATTTCTTCGCGCGCGACTACACAACCAATCAGGGATATCTTTGGTACAGCTCATGGCGCGGCCGGGTTGGGTTGGGAGTTCATCAGTATCCAGACGACGACACAACGATCGACCCATGGATGAATGCGCCTCCGGCGACCGAGCAGGAAATGTCATTATTTCTCATGCCCGGCGCGGGTGACTCACGCGCGACTCTGAAAGACGTTCTCGCTTTTACCCGCAACGATCGCTACGTTCATCTTGATGGCTTCGTCACCTTCGAACCTCACTGGCATCTCGCCTACACCGTGCAGGCAATGGAGAAAGGGTTCGATTGGGTGCCACCGTTTAAGCCGGCAATGAAAAATGTCGGAATCGACTCCGCAATGATTATGGATTTCCATGGAGATGGACATCCTGCTGATCTGACCGGAATTCGCCCCCATGAACTCGATCAGTACTACAAAGCCTGCCGGGCACAGTCCGATAGCCACTTTCTTTTGATTCCCTCGGAAGAAGCGGACATCTATCTTGGTGGCCACTGGGGACTGGTCTTTCCTCATCCCGTGTATTGGTATCAGGACCGAGAGCCTAACGAGCCATTTGAAGCCGCAGATCCGAAGTACGGTAAGGTTTATCGGATTCATGACGCTGATGAGATGTGGAAGATGATTAAGCTTGAAGGCGGCATCGTCTACGAGACACATCCACGAACCAAAGGTTCAACGGGATACCCGGACAAGATCCTGGACACACACTACTTCAAAGACACCAGTTACATCGGTACAGGTTGGAAGGCCATGCCGTCTGATTTGGCTTCTCCGCGTTTGGGCGAGAGAGCTTTTAAGACGATCGATGACTTGAATAATCTCGGTCTGCACAAGGTCATGATTGGGGAGGTCGACGTCTTTCAAATAAGCCTCGAGGACGAGCTCTTCGCCCACATGAACATTAACTATCTCCGCATGCCCGAGCTGCCATCCTTCGATCACTACGACCTTATTTTGAAATCAGTTGCAAAGGGAGACGGCTTCATAACTACCGGAGAGGTTCTTCTTCCGTCTGCAATCTTGTCCCCGGCGGGAGATCACGGTGTTCAAGTCAAAACCAAAATATCTTCCACTTTTCCGCTCCGAATCGCCGAGGTCGTTTGGGGCGACGGCAAAAATACTCATCACCAACTCATCGATCTGCAATCAACCACTGCATTCGACGATCGCGAATATTCCTGGACATTCGACACGCCCGGCTGGACGTGGGCACGCTTCGCCGTCTGGGACATTGCCGGCGACGGCGCTTTTACCAATCCAATTTGGCGTGACCGCATGTATTAGTGCCCATTGGTCGCCATCTTGCTTCGAAAAACGACTCGATGCCTTTGTTGTTAGAGCAACTGAGAGGTATCCGCAATTAGTATCGGCGAGCGGTGCCCGCGAAATCAGGAGGCTTGTTATGATGAGCCTGCACGCGTACGAATACCAGTTAACCCTCCTTTAACACAAGCGAAAATGCAGTGCTCTCCCAAGGAGAATCCAGTGCGTTCTAGACGACGGCTCGAGATTGCCATTCTGCTCTTTATGTCCCTCCTGCTCGTCAGCGTGCAGAGCGCCGCCCAAAAGAATACGGGTTCGCCCGTTATAGTCAGCGCGAAGGCAAGTTCCACAGAGAAGCGAGACGGCGTGGCAGCTCGTTTGAGTGCGATCGTCGCCTCCGGTCAGCTCGGAGATCTTCGCTGGCCAGACTTTTCGGACTACCGCGCGCACCTAACCAACTTTTACAGTCCGTCCCGATACAACTCCGCATGGATACACGACGGTGTTCCCACAACCCAGGCTCTCGAACTGATCCAGATATTTAAGGATGCCGACCGGAAGGGCTTGCTGCCCGAGGATTACGATGCATCACGCTGGCCCAATCGCCTAACGTTGCTGAAGAGTCCGCATCAGGATGACGACGAAGCTCGCTTCGATGCCGCCTTGACCGTGTGCATCATGCGCTACATCTCCGACACGCACATCGGAAGAATTAATCCAGAGAATCTCGGTTTTGAGTTCGACGTCTCCCACAAGAAACTGAACTTGCCCGACTTTGTCCGCGAACGACTCGTTAATGGTTCCAATCTTCGTTCTGAATTGGAGGCGGTCGAACCGCCATTCCAAAGCTACCAACGACTCCGCACCGCTTTGCTGCACTACATGGAACTGGCGAAGCAAGGTGATGGGGAAAGGGTCCTTGACGTCGGTGGAGTTTCTCCGGGCGGCCAGTACGCGGGGATCGCAGGACTGACCAGCCGATTGCGGTTGTTGGGCGATCTACCGGATAGCGTCATCATCTCACCCGATTTGAAAGTCTATGAAGGTCCACTTGTCGATGCCGTCAAACACTTCCAGGAGCGTTTTGGGATGCGCCCGACCGGCGAACTCGACTACAAAACTGTTGTTGAGATGAATGTCCCGCTCAGCAATCGGATCGAGCAGATGCAGTTGGGCCTGGAGAGATACCACTGGCTGCCCTACCAGTTCAAACAGCCGCCTGTCGTCATCAACGTTCCAGAGTTCCGCCTCTATGGATTCAACGAAAAAGGGGAGGTGGGTATCACGATGAGGGTGAATGTGGGCGAAGACTACAACCACCAGACACCCATGTTTGAAGGTGGCATCCAATACCTCGTCTTTCGTCCCTATTGGACTCCTCCACCAAATATCCTCAAGAATGAAGTTATTCCCGATATGGAAAAAAATCCTTCTCTCACCGATCTCAATCTGGAACTCGTCGGCGCAGGTGGGAAAGTCATCAAGTCAGGGGATGTCACCCCTGCGATGTTGCAGCAGGTGCGAGCTGGAAGACTGACTGTGAGACAGCCACCCGGCCCGGAGAATGGCATGGGGCTGGTCAAGTTCATATTTCCGAATCAGCATGACGTCTATATCCACGACACACCGGCGAGTCTGGACATGTTTTCAGAGGCGGCGGAGGGGGAAGAGGGAGAGCTGCAAAGAGTGGCGAGTCACGGCTGCATCCACTTGCAGTATCCCGACAAGTTTGCAGCCTATCTTCTGCGCAACAATCCCAGTTGGGATCTGAATAGAGTTCAGAAGGCCATGCATGAAGGCCGCGATAATTCGCAGGTCAATGTTGTTCCGCCTGTTCCCGTATTGATCTTTTACATGACTGTTGTAGTGGAAGAAAACGGAGACATTCACTTCTTTCACGACATCTACGACCACGACAGAACCCTCAGGCTGGAACTAGCTCATGGCTATCCGTATCCGAAATAACGGAACCTTGGATCGCAGATGTTCTTAGTAGGTTTGCTCGATTAGGGCTTGATCTCGATCGTCGTACCGTCTGCCACCGCTCGCCAGATCTCATCCATCTCTGCGTTGTTCACCGCGATGCACCCCTCGGTCCAGTCTCCAAGCGCATCACTGTGCCCGTGGAAGTTATTTGGTAGTCCATGAATGAACAGCTCGCCACCGGGACGTACTCCCATTTTCCTTGCACGTGCAAGATCGTCTTCATTTGGATAGGAGATATGAATCGACCGGTGATACTGGCTATTCGCGTTATGTCGATCAAGGATATAGATGCCCTCAGGGGTCTTGTGATCCCCTTGCCTGATTTTCGGGCCCACCGGATTTCCTCCGAGCGAGACAGTATAGGTCTTCAGCACCTCATCGCCCCTCATCAACAAAAGCTTCCTATAGCTCTTCAGCACAACCACCTTGTCGGCCATGACGGACGCTGATAAGGGGGGATCGCTTGCAAACGCTTGTAAGGACGAGGTTGCGAATGCAAAAAGCGCAACCACGCGAAGCTTATGGACCTTTTCCAGCCACATCCGATCGCGCTCCATTGAAGAACAACTTTCCAGTTGCTTTATAAAAGCATACTTCAGACCGCCGAATCACTCTTTTGTGGAATACAGGACCGGTCACCTGAATCGTTGCTTCCGGACGCCCGTGGGTGTCTCGCAGATTTATGCCTGGTCTTCTGTCCCGGAATTACTTTACATCCTCGTAACGAACCTCAACTAACGTTTGATAACGCTGCATTTGGAATATGAAAACCTCCCCGACCAAAATCACCGTCAACTTTAGCCTCCAAGCATGCTGAGCAGACGTCGACTCCTCCAGCGTGGTCTTTATACGGCGGCTGGAGCCACACTCCGCAAAAGTGTACCGGCTCTAGGACAGGCGATGGCCTCACCGGCTCAAGTACGAAGCGGCGTCAAATTAGCCCGATATGTCGATCCTCTTCCGATCCCCCGTGTAATCCGGCCCTCTGCCAAGCCCGACGAGGTCATTGAAGTCGAGATGAACCAGTTTCGGCAGAAGGTCCACCGCGATCTTCCCGCTACGACAGTATGGGGATATAACGCTTCTTGGCCCGGGCCGACGATCGAGGCGGAGAGTTGCCAGTCTGTCATTATCAACTGGGTTAGTAAGCTCCCCGCCACGCATCTTCTTCCTGTCGATCATTCAATTCATGGCGCCGAATCAAACCTTCCGCTGGTTCGCAACGTCGCACACATTCATGGTGCTTGTGCTCTGCCCGATGACGACGGCTACCCTGAGGCCTGGTTCACCGCCCATGGTGAACACGGACCTAAGTTCAATCCACGCCCTTCTTCCTACCCAAATTGCCAAAATGCCGCCACGCTTTGGTATCACGATCATGCTCTTGGTATCACACGGCTTAATGTCTACGCTGGCCTGTCCGGTTTCTATCTAATACGCGACGAAGCAGAAAGGGCATTGAATCTGCCGCATGGTGAGTTCGAGATACCTCTCATGCTGCAAGACCGTCTCTTCCATCACGATGGCTCTCTTTTCTATCCCAAGGTCGTCAACGGGCCTAAAGAACATCCAATCTGGATCCAGGAATTTTATGGCGATCTAAATTGCGTCAACGGCATGGTCACGCCCTTTCTTGAAGTCGAGCCAAGAAAATACCGTTTTCGAATCCTCAACGCGGCTAACTCCCGCTTTTACCATTTGCGCCTCTTCAACGCTGACCAAGTTGGCGAAATTACAAATCAGTCGTTTGACGTTCCGTCATTTCAGCAAATCGGTACCGACGGTGGATTTCTTCCTGTCCTGTTGGAACTACGCTATCTCCTCATTGCGCCGGGCGAACGCTTCGACATCGTCGTAGATTTCTCTGGCTATGAAAGTAAGTGCTTCTCCCTGATCAATGACGCTCCTGCTCCTTACACGATGGGTGGTCAGTTCCTGGCAGAGGAGGTAATGCTCTTCAAAGTTTCTAAGCGTCTCTCCGGGAAAGACACCAGCACGGTACCAAATACGGTTGTGCCCTTTGAGCCACTCAACCCGACCTATGCGACTCGAGAGCGCCTGCTCCTGGTATCAGAAAAAGAGCGGCCCTCCGACGGCTACGTCATTACAGGCCTTCTGGGCAATGCACGTTGGCACGAACCCATTACCGAAGATCCCAAGGCAGGCAGTACCGAGATCTGGTCCTTCGTCAACATTACCGGCGATGTTCACCCCTTGCATGTTCACCTTGTGCAGTTTCAGGTGCTAAATCGTCAGCCGTTCGATGTCCCCACATACCAACAGACCGGTAAGCTAGTTTTTACTAGTAGGCCGATGGCCCCTGAGAGCAATGAACGACCTGCGCGTAAGGATACGGTAAAGTCTTACCCTGGGTATGTAACTCGTATCATTATGCGTTTTGATCTTCCTCACGGGGCTCCCGTTACTCCAGGCGATGAACTGACCTACGTCTGGCATTGCCATATTCTCGAGCACGAGGATAACGAGATGATGAGGCCCTATAAAGTTGTTGTGTAATTTACGTTTAACAATTTCCGACGCCAAGCCGCTTCGATGCAAATTTCATTTCTTGCGTGATGTCGAGGTTACAAATATCTTCCTCGGACGAAGAACAGCGAATAACGTAAGCGTAATTATTAATCATTTCATTTTTACGTGACACATCAAAGGTGCGAACCCTTCTAGGGTTGTCCCACTGAGGATGAACTCCCCACGGCTATGCCGATCCTTCAGTGTTCCGGAGGTATCACCTTGAAACGTACTATCAACGCCCCTAACGGGACCTTGAAGTGTGGCGCAATGATGATGATTGCGCTGCAAGTGTTTGCGGGACTGCCACAATCCGCCTACGCCCAAAACGCAGCAGCACCGGCTACAACGACTCCTATCAAGCACGTCATTGTCATCATCGGCGAAAACCGTACCTTTGACCATGTGTACGCTACCTACACACCCAAGGAAGGTGAAACTGTTTCTAACCTTCTTTCAAAGGGCATCGTCAAGGCTAACGGCAAGCCAGGCCCGAACTACTCTCTCTCTGCACAATTCTCGGCTCTCGATAATACGGCTTCCGGCGGAACCTTCTCGATTAGCCCTCAGTCCAAGAGCATCTACAGCACGCTTCCTCCAGCGTTGGCGGGCGGACCTCAGGTGCCCACCGTCACCGGTCCTCCACCCTTTACAACGCTGAAGATTGCGAAACTTGCCGATACTGGTCTTGCGAATGACTACAATCAGTTCCTGCTTACCGGCGCAACCGGAATCGCTGCCGGCGAACTCGACACGCGCATTGCCAACGCAAATAACCTGCGCGAGGGCGTGTTCCAACTGAGCGGCGCCAAGATGCCGTACGACGCCTACACCAACAGTCCCGTGCACCGCTTCTTCCAGATGTGGCAGCAGGCCGATTGTAATGTCGATTATGCAACCAAGGACAATCCGAGCGGCTGCCTGAGCGACCTCTTTCCCTGGGTCGAGACAACCGTCGGTACCGGAAGCAACGGTGATCCGCAGCCCAGCACCTTCAACGACACCACTACAGGCGAGGGCTCGACTGCCATGGGTTTCTACAATATGGCGCAGGGCGACGCTCCTTATTTCAAAGAGTTGGCGGATAAATACACCATCAACGACAACTTTCATCAGTCAGTTATGGGTGGTACTGGTGCCAACCACATTATGTTCGGCTTTGGCGACGCTATCTTCTATACCGACTCCAATGGTGTGGCTGCCGTGCCCCCCGTCAATCAAGTGGAAAATCCTAACCCGCAGGCTTCAACGAATAACTTCTACGATCAGGATGGCTACGGCGGTGGCAGCTACGTCAACTGCGGCGACATCGGCCAACCCGGTGTTCCTGCTGTGACCAACTACCTTCAATCTCTCAAGCGGCCTGTTAATCCGAACTGCGTCAAGGGAAACTACTATCTAGTCAACAACTACAATCCCGGCTACAACGGCGACGGCACCCTCACCTCGCAGCTCTCCCCTTTCACCATTCCACCTACCAGCCAGAAGAGCATTGGTGACGATCTCGTGGCTCATAATGTGCCGTTCAAGTACTACGGTGAAAACTGGGATCTCTACGTCACAGACCCCACTGAATCGAATAGCTTCGATGAGTATTGCAACATCTGCAATCCCTTCCAATACCAGACCCAGTTCATGGGCACCCAAACCGCCCGTCAGACCTATATCGGCGACACCACGGAACTCTACGAAGCCATCGACACCGGTAACCTGCCACCGGTCTCCATCGTCAAGCCTAGTGGCATGAACGACGGTCATCCGGCGTCATCCAAACTTGATCTCTTTGAAGGTTTCGTCAAAAAGATCGTAAATGGCGTCAAGTCGAATCCCACACTCTGGAACGACACGGCCATCTTCATCACCTTTGATGAAGGCGGCGGATACTACGATTCGGGTTACATTCAGCCAGTCGATTTCTTCGGCGACGGTACTCGTATCCCCTTGATCATTGTGTCCAAGTACTCCAAGGGCGGACACGTCTCCCATGAGTACGGCGATCACGTTTCGCTGATCAAATTCATCGAAAAGAACTGGAGCTTACCACCAGTCAGTGCCCGTAGCCGCGACAATCTGCCGAACCCAGTGCAGAAAGAGGGCAATCCATACGTTCCAACCAACAGCCCGGCACTTGGAGATCTCACAAGTGAATTCCAATTTCCATCCAACTAAATGAATCAAGGAAATTCAACCCGTATTTCGGCGGCCAGCAATTGCTGGCCGTCGAAGTGCAATCTTAGAAAATGCCTACTCCCGTGAAAATGAAGAATGTTCCCATGCACCACATCAAATTGATCACTCGCTTTTTTGTAACCCTCCAACTTCTACTTAGTGTCGCGACAGTTCTTTGCGCCGCTGAACCACACTCCCCAACGCCCACATCGACGCCCGCCTTCCATATCCAGAATGAGTGGACCTTAGGTGGCGAAGGAGGATGGGGATTTTTATGTCTCGACGTCTCAACCCATCAGCTGTACATTCCGCGCACCAACCATGTCATGGTCGTCAATACCGAGACTGGCAAGGTCGCCGGCGACGTTAAAGGTCTCACAAACGCACGTAACATCGCTCTGGACGACTCCGGCAGATTCGGCTATGTCACTGACGTCACGGATGGGAGCGCCGGTTTCGTCCGAGTCTTTGATCGCTCTACCTTCCAACTCATCACGTCCATCCCCACCGGTCAGATCCCGTATGCTATCGTCTTTGATCCCACCACGAAATCGATTCTCGTCTTTAACTCTCGTGGCCATAGCGCAACGGTCATCGACACTTCAACCAAACAGGCCCTTACAACCATCCCTCTCAGCGGACGCCCCAGCTCCGCAATAGCTGATGGCGAAGGAAATGTCTTCGTTACCCTTCCTGCACTCGGCGAAATCACGCGCATTGACGCGGCGACAAGAAAAGTCACAGCATCCTGGCCGCTCGCGCCATGTACTGGTCCAACTGGCCTCGCCATCGACAGCGTCCGTCATCAACTTTTTACTGCATGCGAGGATCACAAACTCATTGCTATCAACTCGGATACGGGTCATGCCACTCCCATCGGCGATGCCCCGGCAAACTCCGGCGATATCAACTACGATTCGGTGCATAACTTGCTTTTTCTTGCCGACGCCGCGGGAACCCTCACCATTTTTCATCGCGATTCACCCACGAGATATTCCAAACTGCAGGAAGTAAAAACTCAACCTGGCGCACGGACGATGATCGTCAGTCGGCAGGACGACAAGGCGTATCTTGTCACCTCGAAATTTGGGCAGAATACGACTGCGACGTCCGAAGAGTTACAGTTCCGTCCAACCCCGATCCCAGGTACCTTCTCCATCCTCGTTGTAGGGCGCTAGGGCTTTCCGCCTGTATCAATTCAGGTACTGGTGATACCAAAGATCGCAGTTAGAAGACAGGATTGGGAAAAAGCCCCCTTTTTAAGCAGCGTTCCTTCAGATGTTGTCCAGAACGTACTTCTGCGTTAATCTTCATCAACTCTTAATCCAGCTTTAAGGGACATCACCCTAACCTGTACTTTGGCCCATACCATGAACGTTCTGGTTATCGAAGATGACAGCCGAATTGCGAACCTCGTCGATCGCGCCCTAACGGAGGATGGACACCACGTCTCTGTATCAGACAACGGTCGCGACGGCGCAGAGATGCTTTTGTCTGGCAGGTTCGACGCCGCATTGTTGGATATTCTCCTTCCCGAAATGGATGGATTTGAAGTTCTGAGGCAGGTTCGTACCAGACGCTGCAAAACGCCGATCCTCGTCTTGACTGCCGTCGATGCGGTTCCCAAAATCGTCGAAGCCTTTGATCTGGGAGCGGACGACTATCTGGTTAAGCCCTTCATCCTTGAAATACTGCTCGCACGAGTCGGTGCCATTGCAAGACGCATCGCTTCAAGCGAATCGACACTGAACACAGTAGGCGATGTGACGCTCGATCGTAGCCGTCGAATAGCTGTGCGAAATGGGAAGGAGATCGCTCTCACACGTAAGCAATTCGAGCTCCTCGAAGCCCTCATGCGGCATAGGGGTCTCATTACTACGCGGGAACAATTAATCGAGGCCGGCTGGGGGCATGCCGCAGACGTAAAAGAAAACACTCTTGACGTCTACATTCATGGCCTGCGGTCTAAACTCGAAAATGACTCCGACAAAGGACCCCTGATCAAAACCGTTCATGGCTCCGGCTATATGTTTGTGACGGTCTAAAGTGCGTTCCCTCTCTGTTCGTGCCAGGCTCATGCTTTATTACCTGCTGGTGACCCTGGCGGGTCTTCTCATCTTCGGGCTCATGTCCTTCGGCGCGCTTCGATACGCACTTCTGCAAGGAAAGAAAACACACCTTCAAGGCCGCGAAGACCGCCTCGTCAGCCTGCTCAGAGAAAACAAGGCGAACGGAGTTACCGAGCCCCTCAGCGAGCAACTCAAGAACTACGCTCTCGTCACCCATGAAGGAAATCTCTTCCATATCCACAATCTCGACGGCACTTTTCTCTTTCCCGCCGAAGGCATCCGTCCCGATTGGGCTCCTGCCGAAGACTGCGCACAGCCTGTATTCACTCGGGTCGTAATCGATAACCAGCCGGCCCTCGTCATGTGTCACCTGATTCCCCTAAATGGACGCACGGTTCGCCTTCACATCGGCGGCTCTCTCGAAGAGGAATCCTACATCCTCCGCAAATATCGCAATGCACTTCTGCTGCTGATGCCGGGTCTTCTCGCTCTCTCCTCTATCAGCGGCTACTTTCTCAGCCGTCGCGCTCTCAAGCCTGTCGACCGTGTAACACGAGCCGCTCTTGGGATAGGTATCGGCAACCTTTCCGAACGCCTTCCCGTCCCTGCCGCTAAAGATGAAATTCAGCAGCTGGCTCTAGCATGGAATCAACTCCTCGCGCGCCTTGAAGCAGCCGTCTCGCGCCTCAGCCAATTCTCAGCCGACGCTTCTCACGACCTTCGAACTTCGATCACTGTCATGCTCGCCACGGCACAGCTTTCTCTGCATCGCCACCGCTCCGAAGAAGAGTATCGCGACTCACTGGCCAAGATCGTCACAGAGTGCCGCACCGCGTCCACCCTCCTCGATGCACTTCTCTCCCTCGCACAGAGCGACAACTTCGTCCACGAAGTAGCCTTCAAGAAAATTAATCTCTGCGAACTTGTGATCAGCGGCTGCCGCCGCGTCGAAGACCTCGCCGAATCCAGCGGTATTCTTCTCGACTGGTATCTCCCCTCTGAAACGGTTTATATCGAAGGTGACGAACTGCTGTTACAACGCCTCCTCGGAATTCTCCTCGACAACGCAATTCGTTACACACCCGAATCAGGCGAGATCCGCGCCGAAGTCTCCACGGATGCGAACAGCGCATTTGTTACCGTACGCGACACAGGAGTCGGCATGTCCGAAGACGTGCGTCAGCATATCTTCAACCGCTTCTATCAGGCTGATCTTCGCGAAAGAAAATCCAATGCAGGCAACGGCCTCGGTCTCTCCATTGGGCGATGGATCGCCGACGCACACAGCGCTGAACTAACAGTGGAGAGCACGCTACTCCAAGGCTCCATCTTTCAAATTAAATTTCCGCTGAAGACTGCTGTCTCCTCTTCCGAGCCGATCTTTTCCGCAAAATGAACCTAAGCTTAAGGTTGTTATTAAGGTTGCTGAAATCAAACTTAAAACAACCTTAAGTTCAAGCGTAATTTTGCCCGATCAGCTTTTTTTCAGCATTATTCATTCTTCAGTAACGAATCATACTCGCCGCATTCACAATGCGACCTTACGCTCGGTCACACCATGACCAAGAAAAGCCTGACTGCAAGCCTGCTGCTTCTATCTGCAGGTGTGTTGGCACAGAACCACTCTGCAACTCCCGCCGCGGCTGAAACATCTGCCAAAGCACCCCCGGCCCATGCGTATTACTACATCGATCCATCGCCGCTTCACCTCGATCGGATTCTCCCTCCGCCGCCTTCAAGAAACTCCGCCGCCACCACAGCCGAGCTCACCGAGCTGCATCGCATCGAAGCCGCCCGCACGCCCGCGCAGATCCATCAAGCCGAAGCCGACGATCAAGAGGAAGACATCTTCATCTTCAAAAGCGTCCTCGGCCCCGGCTTTAGCGCGGAAGCCCTTCCCCTCACAGCGGCACTCTCCGCTCATGTGCGCAAAGATGAGTCGGCGGCCGATAGCCCACTAAAAAAAATCTATAGTCGCCCACGTCCCTATCAAATCGACAGTACGCTACACCCGGTCTGCCCGCTAAACTCCGAGCCCACTTCCTATCCCAGCGGACACTCCCTCTCCGGTTATCTCCTCGCCTTCACTCTGGTGCAGCTCGTACCAGAGAAGCGTCAGCAGATACTCGACCGTGCTGACGAGTACGTGCATAACCGCCTCATCTGCGGAGTTCATTACGCCAGCGATACCCAGGCCAGCCGGATGGTCGCCTACGCCATCTTTGGCTCGCTCGCAGCTTCACCAAAATTTCAACAAGATCTGGCAGCAGCGTCGGAAGAGACACGTAACAAGCTGGGGTTGCCGTCGGCCTTGCCTTAGAACCAAGCGAAGTCCTGAGTCAACACCTGCGCGCACTTTCGCTGCATGCATTTGAGATCAGTCGCACAGCACTGCAATTTTTATGGAGGAACCTGTGATTCACAACATCGTTTATCGTTCGAGGCTCGGACTTCTGTTTGGCCTCTGCGCCATCTTGTTCATGGCAGCGCCGCAAGCGTTGTACGCTCAGTCTCCCACCGCCACAGTCTCTGGCACTGTCACCGATGCCATCGGCGGCGTGCTGCAGAATGCAACTGTCAACCTGAAGAATGAAGCAACCAACACTGGTAAGTCGGTTCAGGTTGACGCGCAGGGTCACTTCTCACTTAGCGGATTGGTACCCGGTCGGTACAGCGTCGAAGTCTCCGCGCCAGGCTTCTCAGTCAACCGCCGCGCCGTCCAGCTCAACGCAGGACAGAATATGGATATCACCGTTCCGCTGAGCATCGGTGATGTTTCCCAGCAGGTAACGGTCGAGGCCAACGCTGTCGGTTCTGTTGCCGCCGCGCTTGCTCCGATGGACGCTCTGCTCGATGCCGCCTCCGCGAGGACCGTCATCACCCCAGCCTTCATTCAGAACTTTACTTCGCCTATCGCTGATTACGGCGAAATCGTTAACATGGCGCCGAACACTTTCACCACCTCCAGTAACGGCGTCGGCCTCGGCCAGTCCAAAACCTACTTCCGCGGTTTCCCAGATGGCGACTACGACATCGATTTCGACGGAATTCCGTTCTATGACACGAACACCCCCACGCATCACTCATGGGCATTCTTCCCGGCGCAATCCATTGGCGGCGTAGACTTCGACCGTTCGCCCGGCACTGCCTCCACCACCGGTCCCACACCGTTCGGGGGCTCTATTCACTTGCTCTCGCGCGACCTCGACCCGCTTCAGAATGTCCGCGTAAGCTTCGCCGGTGGTTCTTTCAACACCTATCTCTACGACGCCCAGTATGACTCAGGCTCCTTCGGCCCTGGCCACAAGCTCAACCTCACCGCCGATGTCCACCACATGCAGTCGCGTGGCTATCAGACCCTTAACATCCAGGCTCAGAACGCTGGCTCGCTCAAATTGCAATACAAGCTAAGCGACAAGACCACGATTGCAGGCTACTCGGGTGTCGTCTGGGCCGATGCCAATACACCCAACTTCAACGCCACTCGCTGCCAGATGTATGGTGTGGGCGCTGGTTACAATTGTTTCATCAGCGGCACGACACTCTATCCCCTCACCGGCGCAGGCATCAACTTCCTACTCACCAATAACTCGGATCCGCTGCTCTACCTCAACAAACAGTACAACTGGTATCACGTCCCCACCGACTTCGAGTACGTTACCGTCCAAAGCCAGTTCGGTCATGGCTTCTCCTTTGAGTTCAAGCCATACACCTACAACTACGACAACTCCGAGAAGTACTCGAATGCCACCGCAATGACCGAGCTTCCCGCGTCGGCCTTCCCCGCAACCCCAACCTCACCGGCTGGCACCTACCTCGGCCTTCCCGTTGCGCCATGCAATGTCGCCGTCACCAAGAAGGGGGTAACGGCCATTCCCTGCGCGGTCGACAAATACAACAGCTATCGCAAATACGGCGAAGTCTCGCGGATCAGTCAGGTGTCCAGATTCGGCATCTTCAATGCTGGTATGTGGTACGAATGGGCGAACACCAACCGCCACCAGTACCCCACCGATCCTCTCAACAACTGGACCGATCAGCTCCTGCCGAACTTCGCTGAGAAGTTTGTCACCAACAGCTATCAGCCTTTCATCGAATTCCAGTGGCACGCAACCTCGCGCCTCAACATCACTCCCGGCGTTAAGTTCGCCTACTATACGGTCGGCACGCAGCAGTTTGCTGACGACGGCAAGACCATCGGCTGCCTCGTTCCCGGCCCCTGCGACCCGTCGAAAAATCCGGCCATCAATCCCAACGCCTTCATCGCCAATGGCGGCAGTTACTTCTCCACGTTGCCATCGGGCAGCATCAACTACCGCATCAGGAACAACTGGTCGGCGTACGTTCAGGCTGCGCAAGGCAGCATCGTTCCGCCCTCCAGCGTCTTCGACTACAACCAGGGAACCACCGGCAACGTGATCCCGCCTGCCGTTCTTCCCAAACAACAGAAGAACACCACCTACCAAACTGGAACCGTCCTCAAGCTCAAGTACATCACCTTCGACGCCGACTACTTCCACGTGCACTTCGAAAACAGTTACTCCAGCGTGCTCAATCCGGCCGGCGAGCCCGTCTACTTCCTCCAACCCAGCTCCATCACACAAGGCGTTGAGGCAGAGGCCAACGCAACCTTCGGCCACGGTCTCGGCGCTTATTTCAACGCCAGCTACGACCATGCGGTCTACTCAGGCACGTTGAATGTTAATTGCAATGCCAGCGCGAGCTGCATTTCCACCACGCCTCAACTCACCGTCGCTGCCCCTTCCGGCCTGTGGGTCCAGCAGACACCCTCGAACATCGAAACCGTCGGCTTAACCTATCAACACCACGGATGGGATGCCGCATTCTTCGACAAGAGTATTGGTCAGGAATACATCGACAACGGCGCATACCATAACCAGTACACGGTCCCGCGTTTCAACATGGCAAACGCCTTCGTCAACTACACGCTCCGTAGCGGCGGCCGCTTTGACCAGACCAAATTCCGCCTGAGCCTCAACAACATTTTCAACTCCTCTTCCGTCACCGGCATCTCGCTGGCCGGCAGCCCCCTCACCCAGAACATCACCGCCAACGGCACCACCTACACAGATCCCTTCACCACCACAAGCCAAACTCCCATCAACGGTCAGGACAACGTCAGCATCCTCGCCGGGCGCAGCATCATGCTCTCGGTGACGTTTGGTCTCTCGCCCAAGCGCTAGTTTCAACAGGAGGAAAGCGCCGCGCGATCAGAATTCCGCGCGGCGCCCGTCCAATCAATGCAGAGGTTGTTTGCGATGAAACTCATCACCATCTCAGTTTTACTCGTTGGAAGCCTTATCCTCTCGAACTTCTCCTCAGCACAGCAAGCTCGAAACTATCTCGCGAACAACACGGTCCTCATCATCCGACACTCCGAGAAGCCCGACACCGGAACCGGCCTCAACGCCGCTGGAGAAGCCCGCGCACGTCTCTACTCAAAATACTTTCAGCCATTCGAGGAACAAGGGCTCTCCATCCAGGTCGACAGCCTCTACGCTGGAGCTGACTCGAAGAGCAGTCTTCGCCCGCGTCTCACGCTCGAGCCGCTTAGCAAGTCCTCAGGAATGGCGCTTCACTCGAACATTGGAACAAAAGATTCCGAACTGCTGGTTCAGGAACTCAAAACTGAAGCCCACGGCCAGCACCCGCTCATCGCATGGCGCCACGGCGAGATACCCGCTCTGCTGCGTGCTTTCGGTGCATCCCCGGAAAAACTATTGCCGAACGGTCAGTGGCCCGACGAAGTCTTCGACTGGGTCATAGTCCTCAACATTGGTCCAGAAGGACAGCTCACATCTGCAAAGCAGATCCATCAGAGCCTCAAACTTCCGTTCTCCACACCATGAGCTTAGTATGTCGCGCGGCCGCCGCTTAGATCGAAGACAGCGCCCGTCGTGAAAGAGTTTTCTTCGGAAACCAGCCACGCGACCATGGAACTTATTTCATCAACCTTCACAAATCTCCCGCGCGGTATCTTCGACACCATAAAGTCGATATGTTCCCGCGTAATCTGGCCGAAGATGCGGGTCTTTGCTGCGGCCGGCTTGATGCAGTTCATAGCGATGTTGTTAAGTGCAGTCTCTTTCCCAAGAGACTTGGTCAGGGGAGAAAGCGCTGCTCCGAAGATCGTGGTAAGGCCAAACCAGGCGGTAAACGTGACCGTAGGATTGGAGCGACACTGAGCGGCAAGGTGATGTACGACGACGGCAGTCCCCGCTGCGGGAGTCTCGACGGTTCTTATGGTTCGCCAGAAGAATTGGAAATGGAAAGATTTGGGATCGGTCGGCGTTCCAGCGATTACAGATGATCTGGGCCGGTTTCGGTTTTCGGGAATCCCTGCAGGTCAATATGCGGTGAAGGCTACCCTACCTTTGTCTCAAGCCGTGATTGGCATTGGGCAACCATCGCTTCATCTGACTGCCGGCGACGTGCTCTTGGTGTATTCAGACGGGACCGTGCGCGAGAAGGATGTGAAGTCGGTGGAGATGAAGTCGGGGGAACAGCGGGACGATGTGGAGGTAATCTTTCCGCTGAGTGGACTACATACGATCTCAGGAAGCGCGGTGGCAGACACGAAAGCTCAGATACGAACGGCGATGATCGGGCAAGACGGCACGTTCCGGCTCAACTATGTCCCGGATGGGATGACCGGAAATGATGTGAAGGTAGTTCAGGAGCTAATGCGGCATGCAAAGGTTTCAACCACAATGGAGGTATACACGCACGCTGGAATGGACAAGAAGCGCATCTCGCAGAGCAAGGCAGTCGATGTGTTCTTCAATCGCATCCTCAACCATCACGGTGCAGTGAGCAGAATGTGTTCCCATACTGTTCCCCCGCACTTTGCAGCTGTTCCCAGATTTTGCTGTAAGTGATTGAAAGGATATGGTAGGCACGAGCGGATTCGAACCGCTGACCTCTACCGTGTCAAGGTAGCGCTCTAACCAACTGAGCTACGCGCCTGCGCATTCTCAGTCTAAATGGAACAGGAGTTGGGGGGCAACCTGCGGTGGACTTGGGTTACGATTGACTTACCCCGCACGGTGCCCATTTTAAGCCAATTTCGCGCTGCTCCCAATCTACTAACATTGACGCGGCTGTTTATTATTCCTTTTCTTCTAATCGAGATTCTGGATGGGAATTATCGTTTGGCGTTTACGCTGTTCATCCTGGCTGGAGTAAGCGATGCTTTAGATGGACTTTTGGCACGATTGCTTCGCCAGAAAACGACGCTGGGGCAATATCTTGACCCGATTGCGGACAAGCTATTGTTGAGTACGCTCTTCGTGGTGCTGACTCACGTGGAGTTAATTCCGCGCTATGTGACGGTATTGGTCTTCAGCCGGGATGTGGGGATCTTGTTGATTTCTACGTTGCTCTATATGACCAATACGCTTCGGGATTTTCGTCCCAGCCTGCTTGGAAAGCTGAATACTCTGACGCAGATCGTCGCCCTGATCGCGGTCCTTTGCCAGAAGCTCTTTGTTTCTGGACAATTGACGATGCTTCGCGACTTTCTGTTGCGAACGGTTGCAGTGATGGCGCCGCTTTCAGCGGCACAATATGCCTGGATAGTGTTTCGAAGGATAAATGCATCTCAGGAAGAGACGGCAGTTTAGAGGGCTCTACTCCTCGGTGGGTGTCTCAGCGAGGGCCTCTTCCTCTTCGATGGCGATATCGCTAAATTCCGCTGAATCAAAGACTTCCCCGCATGTTTGACACTCAACAAATTCGGCGTCTTCCTCGCGGGCGACGACTTTGACGATAGGATGTTTGCAGGTAGCGCTCATTTAGGGGAGGATATTTGCGAATGTTATGGATTTTGCCCCTGCCTGAGAGCCTTGTCAACTGAAGTTTTGGTAGGTAATTCCAGATTACTCAGTGGCATGAGCGTGGTTGCAAGTGTGTCATTGTAGACGTAAACTAAATAGGACCGGAAGTGTCTGATTTAGGCACTTTTCCAGTGACGGGAGCTGCCGAGACAAGATGCTGCGTCTGACCAAAAAAGCCGACTATGGACTCATGGCTCTGAAGTATCTGGCAGAGCAGACGAACGGCAGCGCGCATAGTGCGAAGGATATCGCAGAGGCCTATCACATCCCTCAGCAGCTGCTGGCGAAGATTCTTCAGACGCTCGCGAAGTCCGGCATCCTGGTTTCGCACGCAGGAACAAACGGCGGATATGCACTTTCCCGCCCTTCGACGGAGATCACCGCATTTGAGGTTATCCGGGAGATCGATGGCCCGCTGTTCATCACGAGTTGCATTACGATTCACGGAGCCTGCGACCTCACCAGTACCTGCACCATCAAAGAACCGTTGCGCAAAGTGAACGACAGCATCAAGGATTTATTGAGCGGCATTCGTATTGCCGATCTGGTGGAACCAGGCGAGGTAGAGCATCCAAGCGGAACACCCGTCGGCGGTGGCCTCGTGACAATTGCACTTTAGAGGTTTCGTGCGGCCATTTCATGCCGGCGCGATGAGATTTTTAGAAGATTCAAGACTGAATGGGGACGAACATGAGCATTAACGGAGATGGAATCGGAGTTGTCGTTACAGAGTCGTCGGAGCCTTTGCCGGCAGGCGTGAAGCTACCAATTTACATGGATAACCATGCAACGACGCCGCTGGATCCACGTGTCCTCGAGGCTATGATGCCGTACTTCACCTCGACCTTTGGCAATGCGGCCAGCCGCAACCACTCCTTCGGATGGGAGGCCGAGAAGGCAGTCGAGAAGGCGCGCGAACAGATCGCCAAACTAATCGGCGCAACGTCGAAGGAGATCATCTTCACCTCAGGCGCGACCGAGTCGAACAACCTCGCACTCAAGGGTATCGCCGAGATGTACCGCGAACGCGGCAACCATATCATCACCCAAGTCACCGAGCACAAAGCAGTCCTCGACACCTGCAAGAAGCTTGAGAAGCAGGGCTATCGCGTAACGTATCTGCCCGTCGGTGCCGATGGATTGATCGATATCGAAGACCTGAAGCGCGCCATGGACGACAAGACGATTCTCGTGTCGATCATGTACGCGAACAACGAAATTGGCGTCATCCAGCCGGTCGCCGAGATTGGAAAGCTCTGCCACGAGAAAGGCATCCTCTTTCACACCGATGCAGTGCAGGCCGTAGGCAAGATTCCGGTCGACGTCCAGAAGGACAATGTCGATGTGCTCTCGCTCTCCGGCCACAAGATCTACGGCCCAAAGGGTGTTGGTGCGCTCTACGTGCGTCGGCGCAATCCACGTGTCCAGATCTCCGAGCAGATCAACGGCGGTGGCCACGAGCGCGGTATGCGTTCCGGCACGCTGAACGTCCCCGGCATTGTCGGCCTCGGTAAGGCCTGCGAACTTTGCAACGAGGAGATGGCGACCGAGGCGGAGCGGGAGACCGAGCTTCGCGACTACTTGCGCAATAAGTTTGAGAAGGCGCTGGACTACGTTCACGTCAACGGCAACATGGAGCACCATCTGCCCGGCAACCTGAACATGAGCTTTGTCTACGTCGAAGGCGAGAGCCTCCTGATGGGCATCAACGACGTCGCGGTATCGTCAGGTTCGGCCTGCACCTCGGCCACACTCGAGCCTAGCTATGTGCTGAAGGCGCTGGGCCTTGGCGACGACGTCGCGCACAGCTCCATCCGGTTCGGCCTGGGCCGTTTCAACACCAAGGCGGAAGTCGACTATGTGGCTGACAAGATCATCGACGTGGTCTCCAAACTTCGGGAGCTGAGTCCTCTGTATGAGATGGTAAAAGAAGGGATTGACCTCTCGAAGATCGAGTGGGCAGCTCATTAAAGGAATAGGAATCAGTATTGTTGGCGCACCAATTGGGTCGCGCGTATCATCTAATTAGAGACGAGGGACACATCATGGCATATAGCGATAAGGTCGTAGATCATTACAACAATCCCCGGAACGTAGGCACGCTGGACAAAAGCGCTGCTGAAGTCGGCACCGGCTTGGTTGGCGCACCGGAGTGCGGCGACGTGATGCGTCTGCAGATTCGTGTGAATCCTGAGACGAACGTCATCGAAGATGCCAAGTTCAAGACCTTCGGCTGCGGTTCGGCGATTGCTTCGAGCTCGCTCGCGACCGAGTGGGTCAAGGGCAAGACGATCGATGAGGCAATGGCAATCACGAACACCGACATCGTCAAGGAGTTGGCGCTTCCTCCGGTTAAGATTCACTGCTCGGTTCTTGCGGAAGACGCGATTCGTGCAGCGATTGGTGACTGGAAGAAGAAGAACAATGTTGCCGAGGCGTCGGCGGTTACCGCAGCCCATTAAGCTTGTGCGGAGAACTCAATGGCAGCGTTGCGGAATAGGTCTGCACGCTGCCATCTTGCGTTGGGGCAAACAAAAATGGCAATGGTCACACTACAAACCACAGAACAAAGGGACGCGGCCCATCTGGCTGCTTCCGGCGAGAAGAAGGATCCATTGGCCGGAATGACCCTGCTGACGGCCGAAGGCCAGCAGCCGCGTGCCAAAGCCGCCATCGAAATCACTCAGAATGCCCTCAAGCGGATTCGCGTGGCGATGGCGAAAGAAGGCGTCTCCCCGGAGCAGGGCGGGCTTCGCGTAGGGATTCAGGGCGGCGGGTGCTCTGGTCTGAGCTACAACATTCGCTTCGATTCGCAGCCACGCGAGCGCGATCGAGTCTATGTCTTTGGCTCAGGCATCGAGACGGTTGGCGACCCAACGGGAGCCAAGCCGATCCGGCTGTTCGTTGATCCTAAAAGCTTCCTTTATCTGGCAGGAATGGTATTGGATTTTGAAGAGACGCTCATGCGTCAGGGCTTCAACTTCATCAATCCCAACTCCACCAAGAGCTGCGGCTGCGGGTCCAGCTTTTCAGCTTAGATGCTGGTCTTCAAAAGGGTCTTGGTGAGAGGCCCTTTCTGCCCTTCGTTCACTTGCAATTGCACAACGCGAAAGTGATGAGGGCTTCTATCTTCTGCACGACTGTCAGGACCACTTCGGCGCAGATACTTGGCACGCCACTTACGAAGATGTGAACGGTCAGGCCGAATTTGAATTCGGAGTTAATCCCAGCGAGTGGAACCAGCGTTACTTCTTCGCCGGCGCAGTCGCCATCACAACATCATCCGTAGTCTTCAGGTGATACATATCAGACAGCATCTGTTTGTAAATCGCCAGAGGTGGCAGCAGAGCCTTGGCCCGTCGCTGGTCAAGACCGCCTGGATCTTCGACAGCAAACATTGCCATCGCGCCATTGATGAATTTGAACTGGGAACCGTACCGTTGCATCTTGCCTTCGGCGACGAGCTCTTTGTCCACAACAAGCGCGAGGCTCGAGCCGTCGATCTTGTCGGCATCTGCCAGCGATTGAAGCTGAGGCAGAAGCTGCCGCTGCCACTCGTGATCGGCAGTGTGGGTAAGGACCAGCATTGCAGCATTGGAGGCATCAATCCCGACAAGCGCGATCGTAGGCCAGCCGTTCTTTTGAACGATTTGCTGTAGTTCGCCAGTAAGGCGGATATCGGTCGGAGCAAGCTTCTGGAGCATCTCCTTCGTCATGCCAGAGACTTGTTTCCCATGCTCAAAGCCGCGAGCCGCTTGGTCTTCGGCTCCCATCCTGAGGAGCTGATCGCGGAGGGCCGTATCGGTTCCAGCCCCGTTCTTCTGAATCAGCTCATTGTGGCGAGCCTGCAGCGCGATCTCCCAGGCAGGGGTGGGTTTGGATTCGACAGCTTGAGCAGAGGCCACCTGGGCAACATAAGGTGAGACAGCAGTGAAGGCAACCAGGGCGAAGAGGGCCTCTCGAAGCATGACGTATTCTACCCTTGTTGGCATTGTGTGTGGGCCTGGCGGTCAGCGGTTGCAACACACCTAAGGGTTGGGATTGGAATGTCGATGAGTATGAAGAGAGTAGGAATAGTGCTGGTCGTCTGCGCATCGATCCGAGCGCACGCTTCCTCCCCGATCAATTGCACGAAGGTGACGAACTCTACCGATCGCGCCATCTGCGCAACGCCGTCGTTGGTACAGGCCGATGAGCGCATGACAACCTATTTTGAGATTGCTACGCAGCTTGTAGCAATGGGCCAGCGTGGCAATCTGCAGGACTCGCAGCAGGCGTTTCCCGCATTGCGCAACAAGTGCGGTACAGACGAGGTCTGCATTCTGGCGGCGTATAAGAAGCAGACCGCTCCGCTGGAGGCCGTAATTGCGAATGTTGTAACGCATGGCCCTTTCTGACGTCTTACCCGGTACACATAGAATGGAATCGATGGACTACTTTGAGTTTTTTGGGTTGCCGCGCAAGTTGACGCTGGATGTTGTGGCGCTGGAGAAGCAGTTTTACGCTATGAGCCGCAAGCTGCACCCTGACCGGTTCGCGGGAAAATCAGTGGAAGAGCAGGAGACCGCGCTCGCGCAATCGTCGCTGCTGAACGACGCGTACCGAACTCTCAAAGATCCTATTGCAAGAACACAATACCTGCTGAAACTGGAGGGCGTAGAGCTAGAGGAGCAGTCGAAGGCTGCAACCGACGCCGCGCGTGCCTCAGGGGTTGAAAAGAAGCAGGTGGTTCCTCCGGAATTACTGGAAGAGGTTTTCGAGCTAAACATGCAGCTTCAGGAGATGCGTGCTGCCAACCAGATGGGCGAGGACGAGCCCGAGCTGCGGCGCGACTTGATGACAACTAAGGACGCGTTCGACGCCAAGATGGTTGAGACGCAGGCAGAGCTGGAGGAGCTTTGGACTGCGTGGGACATCGGAGTCGATGCCGGAAATGAGGCGGCGAAGAATCGCGCAAAAGCTGCCATGGTTGCATTGCTGAACAAGCGCAGCTATCTGAGGAATCTGGTGCGTGACGTGAACGAAGCGCTGGGGCTGTAAATCGGTCGAAAAATAAATTTCAAAAAAAAGAGGAGAATTTTCAGAGGTCAGAAAGTGTACTTAAGCACCAAGTTTTTACCCCTGAAAATCGTCGGACCACCCGTAAAAACACACCTTTCACCACGCCAGGAAAAAACAATAATCTAACCCGCAAAATTCAGCCCTTGGACTTGGCTTTCGTCGCAAGTCGTTCGATCTGCTCCAGATGATTGATGTCGTGCCCTGCCATAGTCTCAACGATAGTCCAGAAGGGCATCGTTCCGCGCTCAGGATGAGTCGTCGGACGGTGACGATCGGTGTCGGAGACTGTAGTCAGATAAAGTAGATTCCAGTTCCGCGCGGCGGCAAAGAGAGCCAGGGCAGGTTCAAACTCATACGCCCCATATCGTTGAGCCCACGCGTCTTGATCGAAGGGTTGAATGATGCTGTGAGGCTGATCGAGCGCAGGCGCAAGGGTTTGGCGAAGACGAAACGAGAAGACGATCTCGCAGTCGGCGAGGTGAGCGGCAATCTCGCGAATGCTCCACTTGCGGGGATTGGGGCTGGTTCTGATTTCTTCGGAGGAGAGACCGGCAGTGAAGGCGCGAATCTGCTCAGCGGTTTCTGCCAGGATTGGGAGGGGCTCCTGACCGTTAAGGAAACTGGCGTAAGGGTTTAGCTCCATTAAAAGAAAATATCATGCATGGCAGATGACACGACTCACTCTGCTGGAATCTCCCACGGATCGTACGTGCCGATGCTCCAGAGATGGCCCTCAAGGTCGTGGCAACTGAAGGCACGGCCTCCATAGGACATATCAGCAATATCCATGGCAAAAATGGCGCCGGCAGCTTTGGCGCTGGCATAAACAGCGTCAGCGTCCTTGACGATAAGGCAAGGAGTCTGTGTCTCGCGAAGCCCAATCTCGTCAGGATGGACCGTGTGCTTGCTGTACTCCGATTCGTTTTCTGCAGAACCAAGCATAATCATGCCGTTTCCGAAGGTGAGTTGTGCATGCATAACGGTAGTGTTATCGGGGCCAAGATAGAGCGCTTGTTTTTCGAAGCCGAAGGCGGCAATGAGCCAGTCAATGGCGGCGAGGGCGTTGCGATATCGGATTGCAGGGATGACGGTGGAGCGGCAGTCCTTGGCTGGAGTTGTCATGCGGTAAATGTGCCATGTCAGGCAAGGGGTCGTCTTGGAAAAATCGCCGGGATTCGGCCCCATTGAGCCGCAATAAAGCTAGTCGAGAGGGATATGGTTGGCCCAACGGCGTTGTGCTATGGAGTAGTGGGTAGGGCTGATCCCAGAGAAAGCACGGAAATCATTGGCAAAATGAGATTGATCGTAATAACCGCAGTTAAGGGCTAGTTCGACCCAGTGGATGTCGACGCCACGATGGATGAGCTGAACAGCCTGCTGAAAGCGCTGAATGCGTGAATAAGTTTTCGGGGAAACGCCGATTTGGTCGCAGAAGAGCTGAGAGAGCCGACGTGGACTGATTCCGATGTCCCGAGCGAGGCCATTGACTGTAGTGGATGCAGGAGAACGCTGGATCTTTTTGAGGGCGTAGTCGACGATTTGGGTGCGGTGTGGGAGTCGGCTTTCGCTAAGACGATGTCGGAGGGCGAGGTCGAGGAGGTTGAATTTTCGTTCAGGTGTCGAGGTTTCGCGGAGATCGGTGCGCAGGTTCCAGGCGGCGCGGCCCCAGAGCTCTTCGAGGCTGCTCTCGCAGTTGGTAAAGATATTGCAATTGTGGGGAAAAAATGGGACTGTGCCACCAGGATGGAAGGTAATCCCGATGAGCTCGGTGAGGTCGATGGTGTCGATGAGCTGATATTGGGAGTAGATGCCAAGGAACAGGGCGGCAGGTTGTGGCAAGCCCGGATCCGTTGGATGGTTGGCGTTGGTAAGGTAATCGCGAGCAAGGGATAGGACGATCTGGGGACGGCCGTTGGGAAGGATGCGCTCGTAGCTGTGGATAGCAGTGGGATCGCAGGAGTACCAGTAAGAATGGATGAAAGGGGCTAGGGTAGGGTGAGGAAGGCGCTCGAGATAAAGCATACATCTGCCTCCTGTGTGGAGCATCTGACTATGAGTGTATGCGCGGGTGCGCGGTTGGACCGACCTGAATATAGGAAAATAGAAGGGTAACGAATTGAGGGTTTTGCAGATGGCGGAAGAGCGAGTTGTAGGAATTGATTTGGGTACGACGAACTCCCTGGTGGCATATATGGAGGGGGAAACCCCGGTGGTGATTCCCGGTGAGGATGGGGAGCGGCTTGTGCCGTCGGTGGTGGCGTGGACAGATGAAGGTGTCATTGTGGGGAATGGAGCGCGTAAGACTCTTGTAACGGATGCAGCGAGCGCTGTGTATTCAGCGAAACGTCTGATGGGACGCGATGTTGAGGATGTAAAGGACGAGCTCAAGCTGTTTCCGTTCAGGCTGGCTGAAGGTTTGCGGCCGGGTGAGGTACTCAAGGTGAGTGTAGGCGGGCTGATGCTGACTCCGCCGGAGATATCGGCTTATGTGCTGTTGCAGTTGAAGAAGAATGCGGAGCGTTTTTTCGGCGGGCTGGTGACGAAGGCGGTGATTACGGTTCCGGCTTACTTCAACGATGCACAGCGACAGGCGACGAAGGATGCGGGACGGATTGCTGGGCTGGAAGTATTGCGGCTGGTTAATGAGCCGACAGCTGCAGCGTTGGCTTATGGATTGGATAAGAACAAAGATGGGATGATCGCCGTTTATGACTTTGGCGGCGGTACGTTTGATATTTCTATCTTGAAGCTGCATGAGGGAATTTTCGAGGTTGTCGCAACTGGTGGAGATACACATCTCGGTGGGGATGATATCGACAATCTACTAATTACGATTGCGCTCGACGATATTGCAGGAGATCTGGGTGAGGATGTTCGTGGGAATGGCGAGGCGGTGCAGGCTATTCGCAAAGCGGTAATTGACGCGAAGATCCTGCTGTCATCAGCAGAGAAGGCTACGCTAAATGTTGAGCTGCCTGGCGCAAAAAAATATCAACGGGAGATCACTCGGGAGCAGTTTGAGGGGCTGATTGCGAGCGTGATCGCCCGTACGGCAGGGCCTTGCAAGCAGGCACTGAAGGATGCAGGTTTGACCGCCGCGCAGATTGATGAGGTCGTGTTGGTGGGCGGGTCAACGCGGATTCCTGCTGTGCGGGCGCTGGTGGATGATCTGTTTGAGTTGAAGAAACGCGGAAAGAAGCCGCACACGGAGTTGAATCCGGATGAGGTGGTGGCACTAGGGGCTGCGGTGCAGGCCCAGATCCTTGGGGGTGGATCAAAGGCTACTGAGGATCTGTTGCTGCTGGATGTGACGCCGCTCTCGCTGGGGATTGAGGCGCTGGGTGGCGTGGTGGCGAAGATCATCCAGAGGAACTCGACGATACCGGCGAGTGCGACGGAGCACTTTACTACTGGGGTAGATGGGCAGACAAACGTGGCGATCCATGTGGTGCAGGGGGAAAGGGAGATCGCGAAGGATTGCCGATCGTTGGCGCGGTTTGACCTGAAGGGAATTCCTCCGATGGTGGCGGGTCTGCCACGGATCGAGGTAAAGTTCCTGATTGACGCCAATGGGATTCTACATGTGAGTGCGCGTGAGCAGAGGAGCGGGAAGGAGGCTGAGGTTGAGGTGAAGCCGACTTATGGGCTGACGGACGAGCAGGTCGAGACGATGATCCTGGAGTCGTTCGATAATGCGGAAGAAGATATTCGCGAGCGGCAGTCGATCGAAGCAAAGAATGAGGCGGAGACGATTCTTGCTGCAGTGAAGAAGGGCAGGAATAGCGAGGCGTGGCAGATGCTTTCAAGCGATGAGATCGACAAGATTGAACAGGGAGAGACTTTTTTGCAGGCAGCAATACCAGGAGGAGATCACCACCAGATTCGGGCGGGGATTGAACGGCTGGATAAGTCGACTCGACGGCTTGCGGAGTTGATGATGGACAGCACGCTTGCCGGCGCGATGCAGGGAAAGACCATGGAGGCTGCGGGGGAGAGTGTGGGCGAAGGCCCTACTGCGCCGCATCCGTTTGCCAAG
>DATMKY010000005.1:0-8937 GCA_035570955.1 Edaphobacter sp.
AACGACGTATTCTGCTCCGGATCGAGCACCTCAAGCAGCGCGCTCGCTGGGTCACCGCGGAAGTCGGACGCCATCTTGTCGATCTCGTCCAGCATGAACACCGGGTTCTTCGTCCCGGCCTTCTTCATCGCCTGGATAATCTGCCCCGGCAGTGCTCCAATATAGGTCCGCCGATGACCGCGAATCTCCGCCTCATCCCGCACTCCGCCCAGCGACATACGCACGAACTTACGCCCGGTCGCCTTAGCAATCGACATTCCCAATGACGTTTTGCCAACACCTGGCGGCCCGACAAAACAGAGAATCGACCCCTTCGGATTCTTAACCAACTGCCGTACCGCGAGGAACTCAAGAATGCGCTCCTTGATCTTCTCGAGTCCATAGTGATCCTGGTTCAGAATCTGTTCGGCGTGCTCAATCGACCGAATCTCCTTCGACCGCTTCTTCCATGGCACCGCCAGCAGCCAGTCAAGATAGTTCCGCGACACAGTCGACTCGGCCGACATAGGAGGCATCGCCTCCAGCTTCTTGAGCTCCTGCAGCGACTTATCGAGCACATCCTTCGGCATTCCCGCCGCTTCGATCTTCTTCTTCAGCTCGTCGAACTCCGACTTCTCGCCGCGGCCAAGTTCCTTTTGGATCGCCTTGATCTTCTCGTTGAGGTAGTACTCTTTCTGGGCCTTCTCCATCTGCCGCTTCACACGCGACTGAATCGTGCGGTCCATGTTCAGCTTTTCGATGGCAACGTCCAGAACATCGGCTACCTTCGAGAGCCGATCCTCAGGATCGAAGACCTCGAGCAGTTGCTGTTTCTCCTCGATCGAAAGCTGCAAATTCGCTGCGATCGTATCGGCCAGTTTGGCTGGCTCGTCGGAGCGAACGCTGGCAGCCATGGTCTCGTAGTTTAGCGACTGCTGAAGCTTCACGTATTGCTCAAACAGCGAGTGCACCCGCTGCATCAGCTGCTCCACCTGCGGCGTCATCTCCAGTTGCGTAGGACCTGTGCGCACGGTGGCAACGAAGAATCCATCCACATCATTCACTTCGGTGGCCCGGGCCCGTTCGACGCCTTCAACCAGCACCTTGATGTTCCCGTCGGGCATCTTGACGCTCTGGACGATGTTGCCGATCGTTCCCGTCTCATAAATGTCGTCGGCGTTAGGCTCATCAACCGAGGCGTCGTGCTGGGTCGCCAGGAAAATCTTGCGGTCGCCCGAGAGCGCTTCTTCCAGGGCACGCACGCTGGACTCGCGCCCCACCACAAACGGGATCATCATATGCGGAAAGATGACCATCTCACGGATGGGCATCATCGGAAGCTTGCGAACATCTCCGCTCAGCGTTTTTTTGGCCTGGTTTGTCATCACTCTCCAATTAGACGTTTTAACAGCGATAACGATGCGCCGGTCGCGGCTTCAGGTGATTGTAATGCGTCGGAGGAAGCTGTGCACCACGTGAAGTGCATCATTTGTGGAATTGCCGTCCCCAATCGGGATGAAAAAAGCAACTTTTTGCGATATGACGCAAATCAACACACGTTGTTGTTTTCTTGGCTAGCCAGTTGTGTGAATCAGCGCGCCAACCCGCGCATAGCCGCTTAGCCTGCCTTCTCCAGCAGCATCGGCAGTGTAAGGCTATGTTTCTTGACCATCTCCGCGGTAATCGTCAGGTCCTTGACCTTCTTGTTGCCAGGGACAAAGTACATCAAATCCAGCATCAACTCCTCAAGAATCATCCGCAACCCACGCGCTCCAACCTTTCTCTGGAGTGCCTCCCTCGCAATCTCCCGCGTAGCCTCTTCGGTGTACGTAACTTTCACACCTTCAAACTCAAAGAGCTTTGCATATTGCTTCAGGATCGCGTTCCGCGGTTTTGTAAGAATTTCGATCAACGCGGCCTCGTCCAATTCGTCGAGAATGCCCAACACCGGCAGCCGCCCGACAAACTCAGGAATCAACCCATACTTGAGCAGATCCTGGGGCTCCGCCTGCCGCAGTAGTTCGGCATCGCGCTGGGCCCGGATCGGAGTCACATCGCCTTCCTTCGCTTCCGCCTCAGGAATGGCCTTGAACCCGAGCGCCTTCTTACCCACGCGACGTCCGATCACCTTCTCGAGACCAACAAACGCACCGCCGCAAATGAAGAGAATATTCGTTGTGTCGACCGCGGTGAACTCCTGATGCGGATGCTTGCGACCACCCTGAGGTGGAACGTTTGCCACGGTGCCCTCAAGCAGCTTCAATAGCGCCTGCTGCACGCCTTCACCGGAAACATCGCGCGTGATCGAGGGGTTTTCGTCCTTGCGCCCAATCTTGTCGATCTCATCGATGTAGATAATTCCGCTCTGCGCACGCTGCACATCGCCGTCGGCGGCCTGCAGCAGCTTCAGGATGATGTTCTCGACGTCCTCACCCACATAGCCGGCCTCAGTCAGCGTCGTCGCATCGACAATCGCAAACGGCACGTCGAGCATCTTCGCCATCGTCTGCGCCAGCAGCGTCTTGCCGGATCCGGTCGGGCCAACCAGCAGAATATTCGACTTCGACAACTCCACCTCGTTGCCGCGCGTCTTGTTCATCTGAATTCGCTTGTAGTGGTTGTAGACAGCAACCGCAAGTTTCTTCTTCGTCTGCTCCTGGCCGATCACATACTCGTCCAGAAACGTCTTGACCTCTTGCGGTTTTGGCAGATGAGCCGGCGCACCACCGGGCTGTGTCTCACTTCGATCGTCCTCGAGGATCGAGTTGCATACCGCCACGCACTCATCGCAGATATAGGCTCGCGGATAATCCGATGGCGAAGAAATTAGCTTGGCAACTGCGTCCTGCGATTTATGGCAGAAAGAACAACGAAGTGATTCGTCTGAGCCCCGCGACGTTTTCATAAATACAACTACTCCTCAGTAGTCCACCAACCCTACTACACCCTTAAAGTTTACACCGAATTCATGGTGCAAAACGTGGTACAGGTACCCTCCGCTGTACCTCGAAATAGTCAGTGCAAATGGTCCTCAACTTGCCTGTGTGTACGATTGGATACACAAGAGGCCCGAATCGATTCATTCGGGCCTCTTGTGTCTTCTAGATCTTTACGTCCTCTTTTACGTCCGTGGCCGATCGATAATGTCGTCGATGATGCCGTACTCTTTCGACTGTGCCGCAGTCATGATGAAGTCGCGCTCCACGTCACGCTCAATCCGCTCCAGCGTCTGGCCAGTGCTTGCACTCATCAACTTGTTAGTGATCTCGCGGATACGAAGAATCTCGCGCGCGTGAATATCGATATCGGTCGCCTGGCCGCTCAGCCCGCCCATCGACGGCTGGTGGATCAGGATGCGCGAGTTCGGCAGTGCAAAACGTTTGCCCTTCTTTCCCGCCATTAACAGAAACGCGCCCATCGATGCCGCCTGCCCGATGCAAAAAGTTACTACATCGTTCTTGATGTACTGCATCGTGTCGTAGATTGCGAGCCCGGCCGTGATCGATCCACCTGGCGAGTTGATGTACAGCTGAATGTCCTTTTCCGGGTCTTCTCCGCTCAGAAACAGCATCTGCGCAATGATCACATTGGCGATGTTGTCATCGATCGGCGTGCCTAGAAAAATGATGTTGTCCCGCAGCAGACGGCTGTAGATGTCGTAAGCGCGCTCGCCTCGACTCGTCTGCTCGATCACCATCGGTACTAGTCCCATAACACTCTCTTTCCTGTCTTGGTTATCGAGCCTTGTCTTGCACTCTACGAAGCAAGCTTCTCGTAGAGCACGCTTCCCGTCTTCTCGCGCCGCATCTGGTCGCGAATTCGGTCCAGCCCACCATCCTTGGACAGCCTCTCGCGTAGCGCCTCCAGCGGCTCCCGCGACTGAATCGAAAGCATCAGCAACTCGCGGTCCAAGTCCTCATCGCTCACCGTAACGCCCTCGGCTTCGGCAATTCGGTCGAGAATCAGCGAAGCCTTTACCTCATTAATAGCCTGCCCGCGTTGCGCCTCGCGCAGACGTCCGAAGTCGAGCTTGCGCATATCGTCGACCGGCATTCCCTGTTGAGCCAGCGCTCGCAGCCCGCGGTCCAGGCGCGCCTCAATCTGTTGCTGAACAAATGACTCGGGGACAGGGAACTGGAATCGTTCGACCAGATCGCCAACGAGTTTGTCTCGGGCGCCAGCCTCCAGAGCGCTCTTCTTGCGACCGGCAGCATGTTCGCGCAGCTTCGTTTCAAAGTCGTCCCAGCTCTCATAGTTTCCCAACTGCTTGGCGAACTCCGCATCGTGCTCCGGAAAGCTCTTGCGCTTGATGCCCTTCACGGTGACGTCATAGCTCACGGTCTGCCCCGCCAACCGCCTCTCGCCAAAATCCGCAGGATATTCGACCTCGAATTTCAGCTCCTGACCAGGCTTGGTCCCACGCAGAGCGTCATTGAAGGCCGGCAGGGTATTCTTCCCGCCAATCTCGATCAGCACATCTTCTCCCGTGACCGGCGGCTGCGTAGACGCATTCTGGACACCATCTTCGGTCACCGTCTGAGCCAGATCCTTTACCTCGCCACGAAACTGAATCTCAGCCCAATCGCCATCTACCAGGGCGCGGTCTTCTTCCACCGGCTCAACGGTTGCGTGGCTGTCGAGCACCCGGTTCAACTCCGCCTCATACTCCTCGCTGGTCAAAGTGGTATCGGGTCGGGTCGTCTGAACCTTGTCGTAGCCTGCAATGTTGATCTCAGGAGACACCTCAAATGCGGCCTTGAATTTCAACGGTTGCCCATCGAGAAGTTGAAGTTCTCTCAGTTGCGGCTCCGAAACCGGACGCAGCTTCTGCTCTGAGATAGCATTGCGGAACTTCTCCGAGACCAAACCCTCCAGAACCTCCTGGCGAACCTCCTTCGCAAACTTCGAGCGGACTAGAGACTCAGGCACTTTGCCAGCACGAAAGCCGGGAATCCGAGCCAGTTTCTGGTACCGCTTCACAACGTTGCGAAAACTCTTGGAAACCTCTTCTGCCGGAGCCTCCACTTCAATCTCGCGCGTCAGCTCAGGGTTCAGCGCAGGAGCGTGCTGGTGCGCCTCCTCATGATCGTGGGTATGCTCGTGGTCGGGTGTATGCGCTAATTCAGCCTGCTGCTGCTCGGCAGTCTCATTTGTCTCTGTCATCTCAGTCGGGGTCAAATCCTTGCCTTCCAAAAAGCGCTTGTCTGCCGAGCCGCTATCAACTCCACGACGGCTCTGGTCTGCGCCTCTTTATTACTGTACGAGCCTTCGATAGACAGGGTCAAACCTGTGCGCTCCTGCATTCGAGCCACGTCGCCCATCGCCTTGCTCCCTATGAGCGATTACAGATGTCCCGATTGGCTTGTGCTCAGCGAAAAGATCTCCATCCGGATTCTCCACTGCGTCGACTGACCCGGCTGCAATACCACCATGCCGGTGTCCTCTTCTCTCGTCCACTCATGTCCGAAGGGATCGTCGAAGTTGAACTGAGGCTCAATCGAGATAAACGATCCATCGAGCGGCGCATACACCCGCATCGCCTTGATCGTCGGGCTCAACGCAATGATCCGCAGACCGTAGTCATTCTCCGGATCTCGCAACTCCGCGACCGGCCCGTCTTCCATAAGCCCGGTCCGCAGATGAACAAAACTGTCGTCAAGATTCAAAGCGCCCAGCTGTGCCCCTTCGCGGCCTGTGAAGTCATACTCGGATCCATCAACTGGCAAAAGCCTTCCACTCAACTGTCCGGTGCGGCGATCCTTCACCTCAACCCGCTGACCCTGGGGAAGCCGCAACAACATCTGGCCGCGATGTCCATTCAGGATTGCAAACCGCGGATGCCACCCGATCCCCATCGGTTCTGGATTTGTGCCTGTATTGCGCGCAATAATCTTGAATTCGATCGCCCGCCCGCTCATGTTGATCGTCGCTGTCACTTCGGTCTGCGACGGCCAGTGTCCGCCGAAGTTGCCAGGATGAAAGACTGCCTGCGCCTCGCCGCCGTCCGGCATCACGTTCGTAGTGACCGAATCAGCAGCCTGCTTCAGCAAAAGGCCACCTGCAGCCGTCGCTCCGGCGTTGCCATAGCTGTCCTTCGCGTCCGTCGGAAGTACCAGGCGCATTCCTCGCCACGTTGTAGTCAGGCTGTCTCCCTCCGGATTAGTTGCTCCGGAGATCCGGCTTGCCCAAGGCAACTCCACCGCCGCGCCCATCGCGAGGCTCTTCGCGCCCGTTGCATCCGAACCGGTTCCCGTCAGCTCCTTCGCCGCCTCGTCCAGCTTCGGCGAAGCCAGCAGGTTCACCTCGCCCTTCTGCGGAAGATAGGCCGTGATTTGCAGCAGATTCAAGCCGCGCCCCGGCAACAAGGTTGCGGAGAGAAACTCCGGCCCGGTTCCCCCTAACATCTGGGAGCGTTCCAGCCGGACCACATCCTTTCCTCCCGGCTGCACCGGCACATCGTGCAACGGACGCTTGCCGATCTCCTGTTTCAGTTGCGCAAACTGGCCTAGTCGATGTTCGTGCCACCCAAACGCCAGCCCGGCCAGCAAAAGCGTCAAAACCAAGACCGTCAGCAGCCCGGACCGCATCACAGCCGCACGCCATAGGCCTCGGCGCCACTTTGTCAGGCTCTCCTTCAAGAGCGCCCAGTACATCCTGCTAAGTCTCGGATCTTCCAACTGACTGCCTTATCCTTCCTTCTCGTCCGATTTCATTCTACGCAAGCACAAGACTACCCCCAGGCCCACCTGCCTCACTCCTACTATCATGGGATGCAGTGAAACCAGCCCGCGCACAAAGTACGACCCACCACTTTCAGCAGATTCAACAGTCCATCATCAACTGCGAGCGCTGCTCCCGTCTCCGTATCTACTGCCGAGGTATCGCGGAGACCAAACGTCGCGCCTATCAGGACCAGACCTACTGGGGACGGCCCGTTCCCGGCTTCGGCGACCCCCGCGCGCGTATCCTCATCCTCGGCCTCGCTCCCGGCGCTCACGGAGCCAACCGCACCGGCCGTCCCTTCACCGGAGACGGCTCCGGCGACTTCATGTATCCCGTCCTCCACAACCTCGGCCTCGCCAGCCAGCCGCGCGCGATCTCCCGCGATGACGGTCTCAAACTGCGCCACGCCTGGATCGCCTCTGTCGTTCGCTGCGCTCCGCCTGGCGACAAGCCGACGCCGCAGGAACTACGCAACTGCGCCCCTCATCTCGCCGCGGAGATCGGGTCCCTGAAGCGTGTCCGTGTCGTCGTCTGCCTTGGGAAGATTGCCTTCGACGGCTACCTCGCCTATCTGCTCCAGACCGGCATGATCGACCGCAAATCCGAATACCGTTTCGCTCACGGAGCCGAGTACCAGCTTCCCAACGGTCTCCATCTCCTCGCCACTTATCACCCATCCCTGCGGAACACCAATACTGGCCGCCTCAACAGCACCATGTTCACGCGGATATTTCTAAGGGCAAGGGAGCTGGCAGGCCTTGACGTGTAAACGCCCCTAAAATCGGTTGTTCTTCTCAACGAAAATGTCGAGCGCTGCGAACGCGGGTCCCACCAGCATTACAAGAAACAAGGCCAGACCTAGTAAGTCTCTCAACGTATACCCTCTCTTCGGAGCTTATCGTTCCAGCGTCGTGGCTCGGTTCAACAAATCCTGACTGGAATTGTCCCAGCCATTACCTCAAACGATTCTCCCGGAGCGCCCTTGCGCCTTTCTTCCCAAACAAAAGCCAACCAATCCCATTCCTCGCGAATCCAAACCCCAAGCAAAACAATTCGGAAGCATGAGGTAACTCTGAACATGAGCGCAAAAAACTACTGGCTGGCCTTTGGCATCGGCGTCACCGCAGGGGCGGCAATCGCTCTTCTCTACGCTCCCCAAACCGGCTCCAAAACGCGCCGACAACTTCGCAAGGGCGTCGAAGACGCAGGAGATTACCTCGAAGACGCCGCCAATTACCTCAAGGAGCAGGCCGAGCGCCTCAGCAAAGAAGCTGACAAAGCTGTCAAGCGCACCCGAGGCCGAGTCGACAGCGTAGTAGACAAGGCCAGTGACGTCGTTCAAAGCGCTGTCAAATCCGCTCAATCGCTTGTGTAGTTTGATTTCTCCCTTCAATGCGACCCCGGTCTTCGGGGTCCTCTTTTTTTAATTTCGAGGATCAATTACGCGCTGCCGTGCTACCGTCAAACGCATGGCTCAGATCGACCTGGAGCAGGCCGCAGGCCCCGTTTCCACTCAAAAAGAACGCCCCTGGCTCTTTGGACTTCTCATCGCACCCTCAGCAGTACTTGCCAACGGCATCGTTCAGGGAGCGCTATCCTACCTCTTCCGCCGTCAGGGAATCAGCATAGACAGAAGCTCCGAGATCATCTCGCTGCTCATCCTGCCCACCACGATCTACTTTCTCTGGAGCCCCATCACCGATTTCTGGATCGCCCGCCGCAGCTGGCTCATCACCGGAGCCGTAGCCGCCGGTCTTATCATGGCCGCCGCCTTCCACACCCCAAGGCTCGACACCAGGACAGCGGTCACGCTGATGTTCCTAAGCGCCTGCTTCTGCCAGTTAGTTGTCGCCAGTTGCGGAGGCATGATGGGAACCCTCCACAGCGAAGCCGCCCGGCGCAAAGCCAGCAGCTTTTACCAGGCCGGCAGCCTCGCATTCGGAGCCGTCGCGATCTTCGTCATGGCTTCCTTGGCCCAGAGAATAAGCATGGGTTCGCTCGGATGGGTTGCCGCGGCGCTCATCGCACTGCCGGCCTTCGGCGCTCTCGCAACTCCGAAACAGGCACGCGAACAATCGCAAGGCCTCAGCCACACCTTCGCCACAATCTGGCATGAGGTAAAACTCACCTTCTTCCGCTGGCGAGCGCTCCCGTACACCCTCCTGATGCTCTTTCCCATGGGCTCAGGAGCCGCCATAGGCCTTCTACCCGGCATCGCCCAGGACTACCACGTCA
>DATMKY010000006.1:0-3769 GCA_035570955.1 Edaphobacter sp.
CTACCGCTATGCAGATGCGAAGAATTCGGCTGCGCCCTTTGACTCGGATAAGGCGAACTATTGGTTTCCGATCGATCAATACATCGGCGGAGTGGAGCATGCGATTCTGCATTTGATCTACTCGCGGTTCTGGACGAAGGTGATGCGTGATCTGGGGATGATCAAGAATGATGAGCCTGCGGAGCGATTGTTTACGCAGGGGATGGTGATCAAGGATGGCGCGAAGATGTCGAAGTCGAAGGGCAATGTGGTTTCGCCTGACGACATGATTGCTCGGTATGGCGCGGATGCGACGAGGATGTATGCGCTGTTTGCGGCTCCTCCGGATCGCGATTTGGATTGGCAGGAAGAAGGTGTGGCAGGGATCAGCCGGTTTTTGAGCAGGGTCTATCGTCTGGTGACGAAGTATTCGGCCGCCGCGGAGTCGGCGGGTACCGGCGCAGCGGTGACGCCTGCAGGACAGGCTTTGTTGCGGAAGCTGCATCAGACGATCGCGAAAATCACTCAGGACTTCGACGGGCGCTGGCATTTCAACACTTCGATTTCGTCGATCATGATTCTGGTGAATGAGATTGCGGCGAATGAGGCGGCGATCGATGCAGGTGAGATTTCTCAGGCGGTTGTTGCGGAAGTTTTTCGCGGATTGATTTTGCTTCTGGCTCCGTTTGCTCCGTTTTTTGCGGCGGAGATGTGGGAGCAGGTCGGCGGTGAGGGTGTCGTATTCCGAACTGCGTGGCCTGTGGCGGATGCTGACCTTGCGCGAGAGGATGAGATTGAGATTCCAGTGCAGGTGAATGGCAAGCTGGTGAATGTGCTGAAGGTTCCGGCGGGAAGTGATGAAGCTACGGTGAAAGCTGCGGCTTTGGCTGATGAGAAGGTGAAGTCGCGGATTAAAGGCAAGACGGTAGTAAAGGTGATTGTGGTGCCGGGTAAGCTTGTCAATCTTGTGGTGAAGTGTGAACCACTCCTCTGAAGGCTGGATTTCGCAGGATGGGATTGTGACTGCCGCTGGGACGGTGCGGGGGACACAGTCGTTTGTGCACACGCTTTCGGAGTGCTGGCGGCGGCCTTCGCTGACGGCGTTGGAAGTGTTGTGGCGCTGGGCTTACGGGATTCCGGCGCTGTTGATTCTTTGGTTCGAGGGATCAAAGATTCTGCGGGAGACTCCGGTCGATTTTATCGCGCTGCGAAATATGACGGTGCTCGATCCGATGGGGTCGGCTGCGACTTTGGCAAAGTCGTTCGAGGTTTTGCTGCCGCCGGTTTTGCGTGTCGCGTTGTGGCTTGCGCCGTTGATGGTGGTGACTTGGGTCGTGGTTTCCGCAGCAGGTCGCACGATAGTCTTGCGCAGAGCGGACGGGCGGCTGCATCGGAGAGTGGGGACGTTGATTGTGCTACAGGCCCTTCGTGTAATGGCTCTGCTGGGGAGTTTTGCGGTTTGGTTCTGGTGCGTAGAGCGCGTGGCTGAGTGGACGGTGACAGGTCCAATTGCCGCGGGTGGTGAGCCGAACCTGGTCGGATATTTTGCGCTGGTGATCCTGGCGACGCTCGGACTGTTTACCTTGTGGGCGGTAGTGAGCTGGGCTTTGTCAGTCGCTCCATTGCTGGCGATGCTGCGTGGGCTTGGTGCAGGGGAGAGTCTGGCGGCGGCGTTCCGGCTGGGGCCGTTGAAGTCGAAGCTGGTCGAGATCAATCTGGTGATGGGGATTGTAAAGATTGCGCTGATTGTCCTGGCGATGGTCTTTTCGGCGACGCCGCTACCGTTTGAGAACGTGACGACGCCGGAGTTTTTGACGTGGTGGTGGATTGGGGTCACTGTGCTTTATTTTCTAGGGTCGGATTTTTTTCATGTGGCGCGTCAAGTGGCCTATCTGCAGCTTTGGCGAGCCTATGACAGAAAAGAAGATTAATTACGCAGATAGTCGCGAATTGTGCATCTCAATTTGACAGGCCTGGAATTCTCAGAGGGAGTAGACAAATGTCATTTGGGATTTATGCCGTCGGTTATTTAATTCTGATCGCTGGGGTGGCGTATTTAGCGCACCTCATGCATATACCGCCGCATTACATTGCGGCGATTGCGCTGATTATGCTGGGCGTTGGAGTGGTTACCGGCGTACAGGCAACTCGTCACAAAGATCCTAGTTAGGGATCTTTGGGGTTCTTTATAAACCACGGAGATCTCAATAGTTAGTTGAGATGCGTGACTGAGGAAAACTTTTCTCGACTGGAAGCGTTTATTCTGCATCTCAGTTGAGAGGGCCCCTTATATCTGTAAGGAGAAAAAAGCTATGCCCACTGCAGTGTTTGCCCTTGGATATCTCTTCCTGGTAGTTGTTGTGTCCTGGCTGGCACATCTCAGCCATATCCCAGAGTCTTACATCGGCGCGATTGTAATCATCATGCTCGGAATTGGTGTTGTTTCAGGTCTGGAAAACGAGCGACAGAGGGATTCAAACTACTGAGTGAGCGTGGCATTTGCCCGGGTACACTAAGTAGGTGGAAACCTCTACGATCGTCATACTGGATTTTGGATCGCAGTACACGCAATTGATTGCACGGCGTATACGCGAGTTCAATGTGTTCTCCGTTGTGTTGCCTTGTACGGTTCCTCTGGAACAGGTGCGTGCGCTGAAGCCAAAGGGTGTGATTTTATCGGGTGGGCCTTGCTCGGTATATGACGCTGACGCGCCAGCAGCAGATGAAGAGGTGCTGGCGCTCGGTGTGCCGGTACTAGGGATTTGCTATGGGTTGCAATTCATCGTTCATCATCTTGGTGGGAAGGTGATCGGCGCAGCTGCTCGCGAATATGGTCATGCTGAAGTGACGGTGGTGGCGGAGACGCCTCTGTTTCGTGGCTTGCCGGGCACGATGGATGTGTGGATGTCGCATGGGGATCATGCTGAGACGTTGCCTGCTGGATTTGAGCTGACAGCGAAGACATCGAATGCAGTAGCGGGGATTGCAGATACGGCGCGGAAGATCTGGGCGGTGCAATTTCATCCTGAGGTCGCGCATACTCGGCAGGGAATGGAATTGCTAAAGAACTTCTGCCTTGATATCTGCGGGGCGAAGCAGGACTGGACTCCTGAGCATTTTATCCAGTCGACGGTTGAGCGTGTGAAGGCACAGGTTGGTGACGGCCATGCAATCTGCGGACTTAGCGGCGGCGTGGATTCTTCTGTTGCTGCTGTGCTTGTGGCTCGAGCGATTGGGACGCGGCTGACCTGCATCTTCGTGAACAATGGTGTGCTGCGGAAGGATGAGTTTGCGAAGGTGCAGACGACGATGCGGGAGCAGCTAGGGCTGAATGTTCTTGCTGTGGATGCTTCGCAGAGATTTCTCGCGAGACTTGCGGGTGTGACTGATCCCGAGACAAAGCGCAAGGCGATTGGGAACGAATTTATCTCGGTATTTGACGATGAGGCCGCGAAGATTTTTGAAGCCGAAAAAAGTGCGGTTGAGGAGGTTGCGTGGTTGGTGCAGGGGACGCTGTATCCGGACGTGATCGAGTCTTCGAGCGTGCATGGGCCTTCCCACACAATCAAGAGTCATCACAATGTTGGCGGATTGCCCGCGGATATGAAGCTGAAACTGATCGAGCCGTTACGGGATTTGTTTAAGGACGAAGTCCGGCGGATTGGACGAGACCTGGGGATGCCTGAGGAGATTCTGGAGCGGCAGCCGTTTCCCGGACCTGGGCTGGCTGTAAGGATTCTGGGCGAGGTGACTGCGGAGCGGGTGGCGATTCTGCAGGAGGCGGACCAGA
>DATMKY010000007.1:0-6751 GCA_035570955.1 Edaphobacter sp.
CACTCGAGGGAGATTTCGCCGAGGTGAAGATCTTTTGAGGAGAAGTACGTGTAAGGGGAGTCGTGCTTGTAGAAGCGGCCGACGCTGGGATCGCTGAAGAGAATGCAACCACAGCCATAAGGCTGGAGACCATGCTTGTGCGGATCGACAACGATGGAGCCGGCGTGGCGGATGGCATCGAAGGCGGCACGAGTTTCACGAGAGAGATTCGAGGCAAGAGTGAAATATCCTCCGTAAGCGGCGTCGACATGAATGCGGAAGTTGTATTTCTGCTGCAGGGCGGCGATGCGGTCGAGCGGGTCGACTGAGCCGATGGCGGTTGTCCCTAATGTAACTACCACGGTTCCAATTTGTTTTGTCTCCAAGAGAGATTCCAGGATCTGAAGGTCCATGCGGCCGCACTCGTCGGATGGAATCGAGATGAAAGGCAGGCCAAGGACACCGCTGATGCGGCTGTGAGTATAGTGAGCCTGATCGGATGCGGCGATGGCCTTTTCTGACTCGTATTGGCCCCCGACCCAGAGGGCTTCAAGATTAGCGAAGGTTCCACCGCTGGTGAGGTGGCCGAGATGCTGTGGCATCTGGAACATCTTGGCGAGCGCGTCAACGGCTTCAACCTCCATGGCTGAACTGGCCCGGCCGCCGTCGAGCGCGTGATTGTTTGGGTTGACCGACATCGCGAGAGTGTATGCAGCCCGGGCGATGGGATGAGGCGGCTTTAACATCTGTCCGGCGTAGAGCGGATGGGCGTAAGGATAGTTGTCCTGGAGACGAGTTGCTGCCTGCTGCAGAATATCCGCAGACAATTTGCCGAGCGGAGGTTCGGGATTGGGCGGAAGGTGAGCGAAGCCTTCATCCAACGTACGTTGTGCCTTGGCGAGAAGCTTAAGGAAGTCGTCTGGCATAGCAATCCGATTGTTATCGGCTAATGGTCTTGAAGCCGAACTCCATCCAAAAGCCTGCTGCGGTGGCAAGGATGAAGGCTGCGGTAGTCCAGGGCCCGGATGAAACAATGCGTTTTCTAAGAGCTTCGACGAGAAGAATCAGGACAAAGAAGGCGAGCATCAGGATCAGCCCGTCAGCAACGAAGATGCGCGTGGTACCAGGAGTAGCGAGGATCACGTGCTCGATGTGAAAAACCGGGAACAGCGAGCCAGCTCCAAAGACGAAGAGAAACAGGACAAATTGCAGGAAAACACTGATGACTTTCTTCATGAAGAGCTCTCGTGATGAGTGTAGCGCGGTCAGGAAAGATTACAGCAGAAGTTTCAAGGGAGGGTGGATTCAAAAAGGCCGAACCGATGTTCAAGCTGCCATTGTTCGGCAGCCTTTTCACTGGATTGGAGGAAGCTAAGGCATTTGGGCGTGGGGTTAGCCGCGCCCAGCGGCTGACTCGCACAGGCGGGGACTGTTTGAGTAAATGCATCCTGTTGTTGCCACAAGCTGTTGCCGGGAAGGAAGCTGTGTTCGATGCTGGTACGCGCCGAAGCCTTGAGGTCGAGGTACGAAAGGTTGAATTCCAAGGCCGCGCGTGTGTACTCGTTGGTGAGATCGATGCGGGATACGCCTTCGTCGTCGGTGGAGAGCGCGACAGGAACACCGGCAGCACGGTAATTCGGAAGCGGATGCCAAGGAGGTTGGACGCCGAGGATTAAATCGTTCGAGGTAAGGTTGATTTCGACCATGATGTGACGAGAAGCCATCTCCTTTAACAAGGATTGCGGTTCCCTTTCGTACATGATGTCGACGCCATGGCCGATGCGTTCCGCGTGGCCAAGATCAACTGCTTCACGGATGTGAAAACGGAGCCCGTCGGGCGGAACTAGGCCGGGAGCGATTTCTCCAGCGTGAAGGCTGATATGGACCTTGGGATAGACGCCGTGCAGGTAGTCAAGCATAAGCATCTGCCGATGGTATTCGGACATGGACATGTAGCCGTCTTCCGGCATGACGAAGTTCAAACCGACGACCCGTGAGTCTACGCTAGCGACTTCGAAGGCAAGGAGAGTCTGTGCGAAGACCTGTTGCGGAGGAAAGCCCCGGAGGACTTGATAGAGGAACCGGATTTTGACGGAGCAAGCTGCGCGAGCACTGGGTTGGCCGCAGTTTTCGATCTGGTTGCGGGCGTCGAGAGCATCGTCGAGTTCCTTACGATCGATGGCCACTTCGTCGCGTAGGCCAGCGGCAAGGAGAGCATCGCGAAGCCGGCTTAGATCTTCGCGGGCGGTTCCGGTGGCATCCCCGGTGCGGTTTTGAGCGGGATCAGCGGGCGTGGATGGCCAATCGATCTGTGAACTTAGATTCGCGACGTCGGTGAAGATGGGAGTCTCCATGACTTCGAGGTATTGCTCATTTTGGGCGGCGGCCCGAGTGGCAACCTCATCGAGCCACTCTGCCGTGTGGGACTTGTCGATGCCACCGAAGCGGCTGAAGGTTGCGAAGAACTGGTCGTGACCGCTGGTGCCGGCACTGGGAACAAAGCTCCGCATTGAAAACGAGTCGACAAGAGCGTCATAGAGCTTCTGATCCTTGAATGCGTTTTCTGCGCGCTCGTTGCCTTCTCCACAAACTGGCTGCGGCGGGAGACTTCGGGTGGTTGCGGCCGGTTTGAAGAAACTGAAGGTTTTGGGGTTAACGCAAAGGCCATCGGCTGCGGCGTCTTTAATAAAGGTCTCGGCATAGATGGCACCGGAGAGGTGCATGTGAAGGTCTGCCCCTTTGGGCATGCGCTCAAGGAAAGCGTGAAGTTCGAGCGGACTGTGTTTGGCTATGTCAAAGGCTCGGATAGCTCGCTGTTCGCTCGGCGTCGCGGAAGGGGTGTAGCTTTTGGCAGGGCGCGCCGTGGAGGATGCGGGTGCCTGCGCGAACGATGCGAGTGAGAAAAATGTTAGAAATGCGGTAGGTGCGTAGGTGCGAATGCGAAAAAGCATGGGCGTCCTTGCGATGCGAGTGATGAGCAAGGATAGCGCGAGGGAGCGCGGGTTGGCGGGTAGGGCGTAGGATTGCTATACTTAGAATGCGTTTGCGTTGCTGGTTCCCTGCCGGTAATGGCTCGCCTGAAAAGGCCAGGGCGACAGATGCGGAAGTTAGCGCACGGTGGTTCTTGGCGATCCCCGACAATAAGCGTTATGCCAAGGCCAGATAGCTCAGTGGTAGAGCGCGGCCCTGAAAAGGCCGGCGTCGGCGGTTCGATCCCGTCTCTGGCCACCATTTAGAATCAATAACTTCCAAGTGTTCAATCATAAGCCTCCCGTTCGGGAGGCTTTCACGTGTTTTTGATAAACGTTTCTGCTTCAATAACATAGTCTCTTCCCATTGTGGTCGCGTATTGGTCGCGACTCGTCTTCCAAATTTCAAGCTCTTCCCCAAATCTCTTTGAATGACATATTTGGCAGCCCACGAAAGGGCGACGCCAGCCCTGCGAGAGGAGGGTGCCGCACGCACAAATTCAGGCTTAATGAGTCGCGGCCTGCACCGAACGAACCCTAACGGAGTACTTTCCGAAAGACGATCTTTGGGAGGGCTGGATAGATAAATGCGGGGTATCAGCTACTCAAGCAGGGAGGAGCGCAGCCATCTTCTTTTGTGATGGTTGGGCTACCCATTCAGCAACGCGAAGGCGTGAGGCTCCTCTCGCTTCTGGGCCTCGCACAGGGGGAGCGTGACTGTGAGTTGCGCTCCGCCTTCATGACGATTCACCGCTGTCACGCTGCCTCCATGAACACGGACAACCGCTTCAACGAAAGCAAGTCCAAGTCCATGCCCGCGAGATGCGCGGCCTTTGACTCTTCGCTCGAAGAGGTGACGACCAACCTCTACATCGAAACCAGGGCCGTTATCTTCCACGGTAAGCGTGGCCATGTGATCGTCAGCTCGAAGCGAGACACAGACCAAGCATGAAGCGCGTAGATGTTTGAGTTCGTTGTCTAGTAAGTTGGCGACGACGCGGTGAAGGAGAGCCGGGTCGGCGAACACTTTCACTGAGCCCGAGCTTCGAATTTGAACACCCAGCCCCTTCTCACTCATGGAAGGTTCGTAGAGGTCGATCATGCCTCTCACAAGTGCGTCGAGATCCACCTCGGTCCGCGAGAGCCGGAGCGCATCGGCTTTCGCCTCCGCCACGTCGAGCGAAGTGTTCAGGAATTCAGTCAGACGGTCGAGTTCGTCGATCGCCGAAACGATTGACTCGGCGTGTTCCCTGACATCGCTGGTCAAAGCCGTCTCCAACTTGCCACGGATTGCGGTGAGGGGACTTCTCAGGTCGTGTGCGAGGGAGTCTGTAATGGTGTGTAATTGATGTACTGTGCTCTCGATCCTGTCGAGCATGTGATTAAGGGTGCGAGCCAGATGGCCGATCTCATCGTGCCCCCTCGTGTCGGGAACCCGGCTACTCAGATCGGATTGTCCAATGCGCGATGCTGCTTCCGTAATTTCGCTGACGCGGCCTAACATCTTCCGCGTGGCATAAAACACGATCACGAAACCAAGCAAGACAATCGCAGCGCAGAGAGTGAGAAACCGTACACGAAGATTCCTCAAAACATGAAGCTCGTCACGTTCAGATAACCCGAGATAGATGCTGCTCCCATCCTCAATTCGCACTGATGCAACTCTGAATGGGATGTTAGAGCCTTGGATGCGTATATCGAAGGGAACGTCGGGCAGTACCCGAGTAGAGCGGATGGCAGCGAGGTTCGCGACGCCATCTCCAGAGCCGACCCAAAGTTTAGCCGGTCCGCTATCTCCTGCTTGAAGAAAGAAAACAGCGTCGTTCTCGTTACCGCTGGAGCGTTGACGGTCTGGAACCTCACGGCTGGCCAGTTCTGCCACCTCTCCCACAACTCGGCGATAGAGGCGGTCTTTTGGAGTTCGTGCAGCCACGTCACCCAGAACTCCGACCTCGCCCGATAACCACGCATCGCTTCGCCGCTGAATATCATCTGCAACAAATCGGTGAAGCATCGCGAACACAAGCATCGTTCCGATGGCAAATGCCAGGCTTGCCCAGAGCGAGATACGCCATGCAGCGCTTCGCATGATTGGATTAACTGCCTTTGAGGACATATCCGATACCTCGTAATGTCTTGATCAGTGGCTCGCGCCCTTCGGTGTCAATCTTGCCGCGGAGACGATAAATGTGAACATCAACCACATTCGTGTCGGGCTGAATCCGCATTCCCCAAACCTCGGTCAATAGCATGGAACGGGTTACAACTCTGCCAGCATGGCGGCAGAGGTACTCCAGTAAGACGAACTCCTGTGGACTAAGGTTAAGGACTTCGTCGCCTCGGGTCGCTCTTCGTTTAAGCATGTCCAGTTCCAGGTCGCGAACTCGCAGCCGGCTCGCGTCTTCGGTGTGGGGTGAGTTGCGTCGGAGGAGATTACGCATTCTGGCGAGCAATTCAGCGATAGCGAAGGGCTTGGTCAGGTAATCGTCCCCTCCCAACTCCAGTCCCTTCACGCGGTCGTCTACTGACCGCCTTGCCGAAAGAATGAGTACAGGACTGGTGACACCCGACTTCCGCAACTGGAGGATTAAGTCAATACCATCCCGGTCGGGCAGTCCAAGATCGACGATCATGCCGTGATAAACATGCTTCGCCGCGAGAAGAGCAGCGGTATTTCCGTCTTCTGCCGCATGGACTTCGTAGCCAGCGTCCATCAACGATTGCTTGACGAAGCTCTGAATCTCGAGTTCATCCTCGACCAACAGGAGTCGCATCATTCCATCCTATTGCGCCTCGACTTGCGCCTCGACCATCGATGGCTTTATTTTCAATCCTCGGGGTAGATTCCCTCAAAAGATGAGGTTTCGGCGACAATGGCTCGTCAAATTGTTTCCAGCCATTATAGAAACGGTAAGAGCAGTGGGCAGGTGATTCCCGCCAGGAACATGCCAACAACCATGGCTTTGCGCCGCGAATACTTCCACGACATAAAGAGCCCTGTGCAAGTCGAAATCACGAGGGACAGAGCAGTCGCAGCGAAGAATATCTTCATAAGAAGAGGATTGGGAGCCGGCGAAGCTGGGGTTGGCGCCGAAGGCTTCGAAGCATCGGGTTTAAGCGCATCGGCCTTTGGCCCGTCAGCCCTTGCGGGCGCAGAGACGGCCGCCTTTCGGGGAGGAAAGTACAGGGTTCCCTTCTTATGCAACTGCGAAAGATGAACGAGAATCGCGGAAGGAACATAAAGAATTCCCACGGCTCGTCTCATGCAGTCCGAACATCTGAAGGCTTCCCGTAATCGCAAAGAAGAGGATCGTCGGCGCAAAGAACACTTCAATGTAATGGTGTGTCAGGCGTATCGATTTGAGGCTAATCGCGGATGTCATTTTGGCTATCGATTTCTTGGAATATCAGAAGCTAAGCCGAGTGCATTGATCTGAACTCACGCGTTCTTCACACCGCACACTTGGCTTACTGATGTGTAACTTAGCATGCTGGTTATTGGAGTTAGCCACTATCTGCGCCGATTGCGCCCTCCATGAACAAATCGTCATCCTATTCCTTCCCTGCGAAGTGCTATCAAAAGAACAAAGGTCTCGTCTCAACGAGTAGCCGTTGTATCGAGAATACGGAGCCTGTTCTCTCAAGCAGTCGACTGTCGCCGGATCGTCGTCTCTTCGTGGTCCAGCTTTCCTCAAGACACACGTGACATCTAATCCATTCCGGCTGAGGGCCTCTTGTGCATGACTACGGCTTACCTGAACCGCATTGCCACTGCCGTACCAGAGCACGATGTGCATGACACC
>DATMKY010000008.1:0-34911 GCA_035570955.1 Edaphobacter sp.
TGCGACCGAACTATCGGGGATCGGCGGGATATGGCGGGGCATTTCGTGCGCTGAATGTGCGGAATCTGGGAGTGGGAGACTATGCGGATGTGATTTCGGGTGTGGACTATCTCATTGGGCAGGGATTTGTGGATAAGGATCGTGTTGGGTCAATGGGATGGAGCGAGGGTGGTTATATCTCGGCGTTCATTACGACCGCGAGCGATCGCTTCAAGGCGGTGTCGGTCGGTGCGGGGATCTCGGACTGGATGACGTATTACGTGAATACCGATATCACTCCCTTTACGCGGCAGTATCTGAAGGCTACGCCGTGGGACGATCCAGAGATTTACAAGAAGACTTCGCCGATCTCTTATATTGCAAAGGCGAAGACGCCGACGCTGATTCAGCAGGGTGATCGCGATCGGAGAGTGCCTGTACCGGATAGTTTTGAGCTTAGGCAGGCGCTGGAGGATAAGGGCGTTCCGGTAAAGATGGTGCTGTATCACGGATTCGGCCACCCGATTGACAAGCCAAAACAGCAGAGGGCCGTTATGGAGGAAAATCTGCACTGGTTTGAGCACTACATCTGGGGTGAGCCGTTCGTGGATGGTGTTGGGCCGGGTGCGGCACCGATTACTACAAAATAGGAGGCGCAATGGCCGCAAGAATTTGGATATTGGTGATTGGATTTCTTGCAGCGTTGGCGGCACTACAATTCATTACTCCTTCATCTGGTCTGACTTACACGCGAGCAGATGGAACGAGGTATGTTTCCTATAACGCAGTTGTATTTTGGTTGTTGATTGTCGTGACAATCGTCGTGTGCTTATTGTGTTGAACGCTGCGCACGAAGCAAATTGGATGCAGTACGTTTTTGCGGCAGGAGAGATTGAATGGCTTATATCGAGAGTTATCAGTGCGACGTTTGCGGGGATAAAAAAGGCGAAGGCGGAGATTGGTGGTTGGCGTGGGTGGATTGTTTCCAGGGTGAGAGGCCGGAGGAGGATCAGCCGCTGATCAAGTTGACGCGATGGCAGGCGCATCATGCGCGGACAGAGGGAGTGCGGCATCTGTGCGGGGCCCGGTGTGCCGGGACACTGATGGACCGTTGGATGGCAGGTCAGCATGCTGATCCGGATGCTCATTGCGAGACGCCGCAGAGCGTGCCAGCGATTGGCGGGAGGCGCACGCAGACCCTGAGCTAGTTTTGTGGTGGCTTGGCCGTCTTGTCCTTGTTCGGGTCTTTGTTCTTGTCGTCGGGAGCCTTGTTGTCGGTGATGTCCTGACCGTTGTAGATGATGCGGGCTGAAGTGTGGTACTGCTTGTAGTCGCTGAATTTGACTACGTTGCGCATGTGAACGTCCTGCGCCATGTAGCCACTGCCTCCAGGGAAGTGAAGTACGCCTTCGGCCTTAGTGTATGTGGGGAACCAGTATTTGCCGTCAACCTGCTCGTAGTAGGTGGTGAAGGGAGGCTGCAGGTCTTCGTGGCCTTTGCGCATGTCCTGGGGGACGGTCATGCCGTTGATAAGAACGATCTGGTAGTCCTGTTGGTCAACCCATACTTTCCCTTGAAAGTAGTGTTTGCCTTTCACGAGAGTCTTGGGCGCGACGGCGAAGACATAGGTGTCGAGCTCATCGACGTGCTGACGGCCAAGGTAGTCGATGTTGTATTGGGGCTGGTCTTCCGTGGTCAGGATGAATGGAAGACGATGTTCGATTTCGTCAAAGTCGGTGGGGGTCATCATGACACGTTCTAACGTGTTTTGGGGGGCGAAGACTACGTGCTCCTCACGTTTTCCGTCTTTGTTGAAGGTGATGTCGGTGACTTGCTGGTATTCACCATCGACTCGATTGGTGTCTTCGGCGAGGGTGTCGACTTTGACGGATTGGCGGTAGGTGTAGTTTTCCCGGGCCTTCTGGAAGGCGGATTCGCGCTCGCCGAATTTTTTGATGATGTCAGCCGTCGCTATGCCTGAGGGTGGCGTCGGATCGAGTGAGCCGAAGCCGTCTTGGGCTGCGGCTGTAAGTGACAGAAGCGAAAGGGTCAGGATAGTGGCCGGGATGGCGGCTCGGATTGCGAAGTAGGCATTCATGTCGGGCTCCGGCAGTTTTTGCAGTTTTTTTGCGAATCGAGCGCTGCGCGCGGTTGTAAGACAACCTATATCAGGAATAGACGGAGTTTTGCAGGTTTTGGTTCTGCTCGGCGAGTTGGAGTGGTTATTCGTCAATATCTTTTATTTGGGTGGTTTCGGGTATTGGCTGGGCGGTATGTATCTGTTGATATTGGGTTTTTCCACGGTGCGTGACATGGTCTTGACCTGCTGGCTTAGTGCAAAACATGGTCTTGGCGTGGTTCTTATGGGGTCGTTTTTCGTGGTCCAAAAGATGCCACTTCTTGAGAGATTCTTAGGGTGTCGCGTGTTCAAAGACTCAATAACCGATTTGCAACGGTGATACCGACTTTTAAGGTCCAGAGCGGTAGACTGTCGCGATGAGGTATCGAACGGTTCGGGCGCATCTTTTGTTGGTTCGGGCTGCAGTGATGGCGGCTGCGCTTGCCATTGCCGGGGCGGCGGCATGGGCGCAGGATCCGGCCGCGAAGCGGCCAATGACGTTTGCCGATTTGCAGAAGATGAAGCGGGTGAGCGATCCGCAGGTCTCGTCGAGTGGGAAATGGGTAATGTTTTCGGTGACGGATGTGGACCTTGAGAAGAATCTGAAGGTGAATCATCTGTGGGTTGCGCCGTTGGATGGCAGTGCGTCGGAGAAGCAGGTGACGTTCTCGAATGATGGCGAGTCCGGGGGACGGTTTTCTCCAGATGGAGCGCGTGTTCTGTTTATTGCAGCGGATGATGGGACAAGATCGTCGCAGATCTTTCTAGCGACCTGGAATGACCAGGCGGGGACGTTGGGAACTCCCACGCGGCTGACGAATGTGAGTACGGAGGCGGATGGAGCGATCTGGTCGCCGGATTCGCAGCGAATTCTTTTTAACTCGCGCGTTTATCCGGAATGCAGCGAAGGGTCTTCGTGGCTGGAGGAGGATAACTGCGACCGGAAGAGAGATGAGGTTGCGGCGAAAGATCCGGTGAAGGCGCAGATATGGGATCACCTGCTGTACCGCCATTGGGACCACTATGTGGGAGTGAAGCGGAGCCACGTGATGGTGGTTTCGGCTACAGATGGAAATGCAGTTCGAGATCTGACTCCGGCGCAGGACATCGGCGATGCCGAGGCTCCTACATTTTCGCTGGGCGGACCTCCGGGGTATGCGTGGGCGCCGGACTCACATGAGATTGCATTTGTAACCAACGTTGATATTGTTCCTGCGGCGAGCACAAATAACGACATTTACACGCTTCGGCTGGATGATGCCGGTGCGAAGCCTGTTAAGGTCTCGACGAGCCTGGGGAGCGATGATGGACCCGCTTACTCACCAGATGGGAAATGGCTGGCGTTTCGTTCCCAACAACGTGCAGGGTATGAGAGTGACCGGTTCCGGTTGATGTTATTCGACCGGACAGGGGGAGCGAGTCAGCGAGTCAGCGAGTCGGCGAGTCAGCAAGGCAGTGAATCAGGTGATCACCAAGCGGATGGGCCGACGAGCGACCCGGATGACCGATCGACGATTCGGGAGTTATTGCCGAAGTATGACCGGTGGATCGATGAGTTTGTGTGGGGGCCGAGTTCGCGATCGATTTATGTTGCAAGCGGTGATGCTGGACGGACGGTCATACTGCGTTTTCAATTTGAGGGTGAGACCGAGGAGCCTTTCCGAATTGTGTCCACGGATGGTGAGTTCTCCGATCTTCAGGTCAGCCGCGACGGCAATCACGTCGTGGCGACCAGGATGGCCGTGAACCAACCCGCGGAGATCAATGTGATGGATCCTGGTTTGACCGAAGCTCCATCGACGGCAGCGGAGGTGACGCCGGAGGAGGTGAAGCAGAGGGAGGAGATTGCGAAGTTTTCAATTCTGGCAGCGCTCGGTGTGGGCGGATCGAGTCCGCGGCGCCAGATTACACATTTGAACGATGCGTTGGTCAGCACACTTGATCTATCGAAGCAGGAGGTGTTTCGTTTCGCCGGGGCAAATGGGACGCCAGTGGAGGGATTTCTTGTCAGGCCGCCGAATTTCGATGAGACGCGGAGGTATCCGGTGAAGTTTTTGATTCATGGGGGGCCGCAGGGCGCGTGGGGGGATGCATGGAGCTACCGCTGGAATCCGGAGTTGATGGCGGCGAATGGATATGTGGTTGTGATGGTGAATCCGCGTGGATCGACCGGGTATGGGCAGGCGTTTGTCGATGGAGTGAATGGCGACTGGGGCGGGAAGCCTTATGTCGATCTAATGAAGGGACTGGATTACGCGGAGAAACAGTATCCATTTCTCGACAAGACAAAGGAGTGTGCACTGGGAGCGAGCTACGGCGGGTTCATGGCGAACTGGATTCTGACGCATACGAACCGGTTTGCATGCATTGTGACGCATGACGGGATGTTCAATCCGCAGAGTGCGTATGGTGACACAGAGGAGCTTTGGTTCAATGAGTGGGAGTTCCGCGAACCTCGCGTGATTCCGGCGACGAAAGGACATCCGGCGCAACAGACTGCTGCTACTGAGCCAGCGCAGCCGTGGAATTATCTTGATCGGCCGGTGGCGCAGGATCCATTCCGGAAGTGGTCTCCGATGCTTGCAATCAAGAATGCGAAAACGCCCACGCTGGTGATTCATTCGCAGCGAGATTACAGGCTAGATGTGTCGGAGGGATTGCAGTTGTTTACAGCGCTGCAGCGACTGAACGTTCCCTCGAAGATGCTTTATTTTCCGGATGAGGGGCATTGGGTGCTAAAGCCGCAGAACTCACGGCTCTGGTACGAGACGGTTGGGGACTGGTGCGACCGGTGGACAAAGTCGAATCTGTATGAGTCGCTGGGGAGTGAAAAGCCTGGGGTCGTGGCGAATAGCGGTTCGACTGATTCGCGAATGGGAGTTTCGCGGCCTGGGGAAATGAATGAGCAACAGGTTGCCCCTGTGCCGGATAGTTCAACGAAGCCGCAGGATACTTTGAAGCCGGCAGAGACTCCGACTAAGCCCCAGGAGGAGGAGAGTTCGACGCCTGCGCCGCTTCCTTCCGCTCCGCCTGCGCCGCGTGCGGGTTCGCGGAGGACGCCGGCTCCGGTAGTGAGGGAGGCTCCGCCGCAGACTGCTACGCCCGCTTCGTCTGAAGCTGCGATCTCTGGAGCGCCTGCTGCGGCAGATATTCCTCAGGGCGGGAAGCCGAGGGGTACGTTTGTGATCTCGCTCAGCGCTCCAAGTGATGAGGTGCAGGTGGGCGGAGACGCTAAGATAACAATCTCACTGACGAACCTTGCAGAGCATCAGATTTTGTTTGCCCATCGGCCGGGGATGGATAACGCTGAGTTCTCGTACATCCTCGTGGTAAAGAATGCGGCGGGACGGGTTGTGGAAGAGACGGCCTATGGGCGTGATGCGCGAGAGCGTGCCGATTCTGAGGGGCGCACGGTGGATTATGTGCAGCCGGGACAGAGTGTGGTACAGACAGCCCACCTGGCGAAGCTGGTGAATCTCAGCAAACCGGGAGAGTATCGGGTGAGAGCGACGCGGAGGGACCCGGAGACTCATACGATTGTGATTTCGAATGAGGTTGTGGTGAATATTGTTCCTTAAAGGCAGGGAATGGGAGAGGCCGCTTCTCTCACAACATCAGTTGATCGTACCGAAAACGACGGATAGACGAGGGGTGGCGTTTGTGAGGGCGAAGAAGCGGGAGCCGCTCGGAGAGGCGGGGCTGTTTGAGTTTGCGGTGGGTGCACTGGCTCGGCGGATGCGGACGGAGCGAGAGTTGCGTAGGTTGATGGCGACTCGCGCAGAGATGGGGGAGATTGGGGCTCGGGCGATGGATTCGGTGGTGAAGCGCCTGAAGGAACTGAATTATCTGAGCGATACGCGATTTGCCGAGGACTACACGCGGGTTCGGAAGGAACATGAAAAGCTGGGGCGGCGGCGAGTGCAGCAGGATCTTATGCAGAAGGGCCTGAAGAGAGAGTTGGTGAGTGCGGCAGTGGAGGGGGCTTATCAAGGAGTAGATGAGGTGGTATTGGCTCGGGAGTACATTGCGCGGAAACGAATGAAGCAGCCTAGCGGGGAGGACGTGCAAAAGGAGACGGCTCGGGCGATGAATCGGCTGCTGAGGGCGGGGTTTTCTTCGCGAGCGGTTTTTAAGGTGCTGCAGGAGTGGGATCTGCCGGAGGAACTGGTGGAGGGGATAGAGGCTGGAGGGGTCGAGGCGGAGGGTTTGATGGAGACGGAGGAGCGGGCGGGGGATTCGGATTCTTATGCCCGGCAGAATGAGAAGGAGTGAAGCTACGAATGATGTCGTTGGGAGAAATCTGGAAAGCTGGTTCCTCTCCTTCGCCTTCGCTTAGAGTACAAAACGACAACTAATTATTGACGTTCGGAATGACAGGTTCTATCCGAACGCTATGAGGCGGGGTAAGTTTGGAGTTGGGTTGTGGGCGGTGTTGGAGGTGGATAGGCGTTGAGTTGGCTTGCGGCGCGTATCTGAGTGGAGATGTAAATGGCTGTCATAGCATTATAGTGGCGGATGCGGCCGGGCATGAAAAAGGCTTCGATAAGACCGAGGAGGGCGGGGATTCCGGTCCAGAAGAAAATGAGATAGAGGATGCCGAGCCCGTCGCGCCGGAGATAGAAGTGATGGACGCCGAAGTTGCCCAGGAGGGCGGCGAAGAGGATACCGAGGAGTTCGTCTTTGCAGGCGCGCTGATATTCGGCGTAGAACCAGGCGCGCTGGTGGTCGCTCATGCCGGTGGTATAGACGGTGTCGGGTGGAAACATGTTGTTCCTCGCAGGTTCGCTACAGAATACGCTCTGGGATTAGTTGTAGTTCCATTGATTCTAAAACGGAAATGATAGGGATGAGTGGCGGCCGGGCCAGGTCGTTGCAGGAGCCTGGGATGGCTTAAGGTTCCGTGGGAACGGCATTTGACTAGGTTAGGCAACGCCGGGACTGGCCCAGCGAGTCAGATTGAGTACACAGGAGGCAGCTATGCAGGCAGTTCATAACGGACAGTGCGGGCTTTGCACACATTTTGGTGAGAACCATGCGAAGACGCAGGTGTTGGTGTCGATTCTTTCCAGCAAGAAAGCCGATGAATCGCTGCTGGATGATTGCGGGCATCCGAAACACGCGGCGCTGCACCTGAAGGTGACTCCGATCAGTGGGTGCGATGGGTTTGCGCCTGCTGCCCAGGCATAAGCGGCAGGGAGCAGGGTTTATAGACTTCCTAGCGGCGGTTCATGCCTAGCAGGCTCAGGAAAAAGCTGCCGAAGATGGCTTCCACTCCGAGCATGAAGCAGGTGGCTGACGGGAGCGTCAGTCGGAGCATGCGTTGCGCGGAGAGATTGCCGAATCCTGTGCCATGCCAGATATCAAGCGCATAGGCGAGGATTCCCAGACCGAGCAGCAGCAATGTGCCTCCGAAGGCCAGGCCTACTTCGAGGTCGATGTAGTCGAAGATCCGCTGGAATTTTGGATTGGGTGGAAGAAAGCCCTCCTGTGTTCCGAAGACTCGGGCGCTGACGGCGAAGACGGAGATGTGGGCGCCGATGAGGACGAGCCCTAAGGAATAGGTTAGGGTGTCGACATCGAAGGTCCAGCGGCCGATGGTCTGCGGGCCGGGGAGAAGCCAGGCAGAGAGGAAGAGACCGGCCAGGAAAGTGACGACTCCCGGGTAGAGGAAGAGCCAACGCGGGCTGTAGAGAAGAAGGAAGCGGAGGTGGCGCCAGCCGTCGCGCCAAGTGCGGAGGTGGGGCGGGCGGCTACGTCCATCGGGTGCGAGAGTGGCGGGGACCTCGGCGAGGCGGAGATTGGCGAGCGAGGATTTAACGACCATCTCGCTGGCGAACTCCATACCCGTGGTGCGGAGGTTGAGGTCGAGAATGGCTTCGCGACGGAAGGCGCGGATGCCGCAGTGGAAGTCGCGGACTGGGATGCCGAAGAAGAGGCGGCCAAAGTAACTCAAGACGGGATTTCCCAAATATTTGTGAAGCGGAGGCATGGCTCCGGGCTTGATTTCACCGCTGAAGCGGTTGCCCATGACGAGGTCGTTGCCCTGCTCGAGTCTTTCGAGGAAATGGGGGAGCTGACCGAAATCGTAGGATGCGTCGGCGTCGGCCATGAGAATATATTTGCCGCGGGCTGACTCGATGCCGGCGAGGAGTGCTGCGCCATAGCCGCGGACGGGAACGGGGATGACGCGAGCGCCTTCGTCGGCAGCGATTTTTTGTGAGCCGTCGGTACTGCCGTTGTCTGCGACGATTACTTCTCCGGCGATATTGTTGTCGTTAAGGGCAGCGACGGCTTGGCAGACGCAAAAGGAGAGTGTCTCCGCCTCGTTGAGGCAGGGCATAAGAATGGTTACCAACAGCTCGTTCATTTAATTGAATGCTACTAAAAACAATCACTCTTCACTGTTTACCGCTGAAGTGCATTGTCGCCTGTTGCCAGATGATGTGGGCTGGATGGTTGATGAGTTCTGATAGGCTGAAGCTCGTGGAGACCCCGGAAAGAATGATGCCGTCGATTGCGGTGCTGATTCCCTGCTACAACGAGGAGGCGGCAATCGCGAAGGTGGTTGGCGATTTTAAAGCGGCATTGCCGGATGCTACGGTTTACGTCTACGACAACAATTCGAAAGACAGGACGGTGGAACTGGCGGCAGCGGCGGGTGCGCGGGTCTATCAGGAGCCTCTGCAGGGCAAGGGGAACGTCGTGCGGCGAATGTTCTCCGATATTGAGGCGGATGTGTACGTCTTGGTGGATGGGGACGACACGTATCAGGCTGAATCGGCGGGGCCGATGGTGGATTGGCTGCTAACCGCACGGCTCGACATGATCAACGGGACGCGGGTGACGAATATTGAAGCGGCGTATCGGCCGGGGCACCGGATGGGAAATACGGTGCTGAGCGGGTTAGTGCGGCAGATGTTCGGCAATCGTGTGAAGGACATGTTGTCGGGCTATCGAGTGTTCAGCAGAAGGTTTGTGAAGTCGTTTCCGGCGCTGTCGTCAGGGTTTGAGACGGAGACCGAATTGACGATTCACGCTCTCGAACTGGCGATGCCGATTGGGGAGATGGAGACTCCGTACAAAGACAGGCCGGAGGGTGGGGCTTCGAAGTTGAGGACTTATTCCGATGGACTGAGGATTTTGCGGACGATTGTGATGCTGGTCAAGGATGAGAGGCCGCTGCTGTTTTTTTCTGTGGCTGGACTGATTTTGTTTGTTACGGCAATTGGGTTGAGTGTGCCGATCTTTCTGGAGTTTTACAGGACGCATCTGGTACCGCGGTTTCCTACGGCGATTCTGGCGACCGGGTTGATGCTGCTTTCGTTTCTCTCGCTGGCATGCGGTTTGATTCTGGATTCGGTGGCGCGGGGCCGGAAAGAGATCAAGAGAATGATCTATCTTTCGATTCCGGTCTGGCAGGGGTGGTAGGGGGCGCCAGGTCCAGACGCAACTGCGAATACAAATGGAAAAACGATTGCCGGGCCTCTCCACTACACAGTGGACGCTGAACCCTGTCCGCTTTTCGCCCGAGATCACGCGTCGCGCGTTCGCTATTGGTTGAGAGGGTAGGCGAAGACGTCGCTGGTGCCTAGCTGATGCCAGCCTGCAGGGATGTTGCCGGAGGGTTGGAAGTAGCCGACGATGGCGGCGATGTTGCGTGCGCGAAGGGCGGCGATGATCTCGTCCTGATGGGCTGCATTGGCTTGCCAGAAGTGGTTGGGATCGCCTCCGTCGGGGACTTCGATTTCGGCGCGGATGGGAGTGTTTGCGATGCGTGCCCAGTAATGGTCTGTGTAGCAGGCGGCGTCGCCGAAGCAGGCGACAGTCTGGCCGTTGCCTATGCCGAGATCGTTGAGACCCCGCGCTGCTGGGTAGATCTCTTTGCTGTAGGCTCCACGAGGATAGCCGGTAGTGCTGAGGGTGCGGCGGCGGAAGCCGAGATCGGCTGCTGCGTCGGCTACGGCGAGACAGGCAAGTAAGAGAGCGAGTGCAGAGGCGATGGCGGTTGTCTGTGTGAATGTCTGCGGAGGGGTTCGTGTCGGTGTCTGTGCTGAGGGCACGGTTGCCGGGGAGCTACCAAGAATTGCGAATAGCGGTAGCAGGAAGAGCAGGAAGGCTCCAGTGAGATAGCGATCCTGAAGGTCGATAGGGAAGTAAATGGCGATCATGAGGAGTCCCCAGAGAGCGACGGGTAGAAAGGGAAGCAAGTCGCGGCGTTGTCTAGGGAAAAAACAGCCGGTGAGCAAAAGCACTGCAAGAATGACGAGAGCTTCAAGATGTCCGACGAGGAAGCGGACAAAGACAACTACGTTGCGAAGGAAGCGAAGGATGTGTCCCTTGAGCCAGAAGTGAGGTTGAAGAGTATCGGTCCAATATGCGGGGTCGAACCAGAGAGGATACGTGCCGATAGGATGCTGGGCGTAGGAGTAGACAGGCGGAGCGTCGACGATGAGTTGCTCGTGATGCTTGAAGTTGGCGGTGGCGTGTCCCAGGTGGCCACTGTGCCACTCGTGCCAGCGGCCCGTGTCGTCAATGAAGAAGGTGTAGTTGAGGCGAGCAGATTCACCAGTGGTGAAACGGCCGCGCTGTTTGGAGATGGCGAGAATGTAAGGTCCGGCGATGGCGGCGAAGAGAATGCCGGCGAGAATTGCCCCGGAGAGAATACGAGTGCGCTGAGTTGATTTACGGGTTAGGCCGAAGACGAAGATCGCGGTGAGAAGAAATGCGGAAGGGAGGAACGCGAAGGACTTGGTGAGATAGGCGAGTCCGAGAGTGCTTCCGAGGAGAGGATAGAAGAGGAAGCGCTGTGTTGCCTGGAGACGAAGAAGAAAACTTGCGGCGAGGAGGAAGAGGAAGAGAAGAAGTGCGTCGGCACGGACTGCTCCCAATCCTAGTTCACGCTGGAATCCGAAGAATAGGAGAGCGAGCGCGATGAGCGTGAGCGCCGGGGATGAAAGTGCTGTCGTGGTATTTGCGGTGTAGCGTTCGCGTAGGCGTACAAGCGAGCGGACGAAATAGATGCAGGCGAAGATACAGGCGACGAAGATCCAGAAGTTGACCCAGTAGAAGGTCTGGAGTTCGTTTACGCGCGATGGATGAGCGATGGACTGGCCGATGGCGAGGGCGCCTGCATACATCGGGTTCCAATAGCCGTTGGTGACGAGGGCGAAGTCGTGGGCGCGGAGTGCGTCGGCGATATCCATGAAGGCGACTGCGTCGCCGTCGATTTTGTAACTGTCGTATTTCGCGTAGCCGATGCCGCAGAGAATCAGAAGCAGAGGGTAGAGGAGTGCAAATTTCCGGAGGCGCGCAGGATTCATAGTCAGGGTACGTTGCGGATAGTATCGTATGCCGCAACGCGGAAAACAAAAGAAAAGACCGTGCGTGAGTTGGCACAGCTTATTCTTTTGATCCGCTGGAGTATTGAGTGAACCTCATAGACTGCCGCGCGTCTCAATAGGTCTTGATAAAGCTCTGTGGAGTGCCGTCGGCCGGATTCACGAAGTGTACGTCGTCGGGTGGGCGGCGCGGAGTGTCGAGAGCGAGCACGGTGAAGGGGTGCTCGATGATGCTTGGGAGGGCGTGGACGATGCGTTTTCGGAAGAAGATCAGCTGACCGGGGGTGACCTCGCGAGACTGATCTTCTCCGATGACGATCTCGGCACGGCCAGTGAGGACGTAGAGGTACTCATCGCAGCTGGTGTGAAAGTGTGCGGGAACGGGACGATAGACGCGAAAGATACGGCAGCTCGCGGGTTGCTCGTCGGTGAGACGGAGATCGGCGAGCATAGTCACGGCCGTTTCGGGGAGTGTTTTGGCGAGTTCGGCGACGTTGAAGAAGCGGCTTTCGGAAGACATATAGGTTAGATGAATTCTCCAGTCGAGGTCGACCTTCAATCGAATGATCCCACATCTCACAATTCGACATGTGGGCACGTGCCATCAGTCGGCCTGTAAGAATTGTCAGTTGGTTTTGGCAGGCGATCCTAATATCTCTAACTCTTACGACTGCGAATTGAATCTGCATTCTGCGTATGAGGCCGAGTCGCTTTGGTCTGAATCTAGAGATTCGATGGAAACCACGAAGTTGAGCAGGAAAGATGATGGTTCACGGGCTCCGGGCCGCGCAAAAAGTGTGGAGTGACGACCCATGAACTTCTGGAATGAAGATTCGGCGATGTTTCGACGGGCGCTGCTTGAGAGCGAGCGCCGGCGGATTTACGGAGTTGCAGCATTTCTTCTGATATTTGCGGCAGCGGTTGTTATACGCGGGATGTTGTTTGGCGCGAAACACATAAACCCGTGGGGCGGCGTGTTTTTGCTGACGATGGCCGGGTATGAGTTGTGGGTGTTATACAAGCTGAAGCTGGCGCTGGAGACAGGTACCAATCTGCCGCGGGCGCATTGGGTATGGAGCATTCTCCTGGAGATGGCAGTTCCGTCGCTGGGAATGGTGTATTTCTCGACGACGCAGCTCGGGGATTTCCGGCCTGTGGCATCGTCGTGGCCGTTGGCATTTTTTCCGCTGATTCTGCTCTCGGTGCTGCGACTGAATCCATGGGTGTCGCGGATGGCTGGGATAGTGGCGATGGCCGGATACCTGGTGGCAGCGTGCTACGTGGGCTGGCGTCCCATCCTGGAAAACCCTGGCGAACATTCGGTGGCTCAGACGGCGGTGCTGTTCTATGCGGCGGTCATTGTTGTATCCGGATTTATTGCAGGAATGGTGAGCGGAGAGATTCGCAAGCATGTGGAGGCCGCACTGCGAGAAGCGGAGACCCAACGGCAGTTGAAACAAATAGAGCATGAGTTGGGGATTGCAAGGTCGATTCAGCAATCACTGCTACCAAAGATACAGCCGACAATTGATGGGTTGGAGGTGAGCGGGTGGAACCTGCCAGCGGATGCCACGGGCGGCGATTACTTCGACTGGATGCGATTGCGGGACGGACGAGTGGTGGTCACCCTGGCGGATGTGACAGGACATGGGATCGGACCGGCCCTGCTGGCGTCGGTATGCAGGGCGTATGCGCGATCGAGTTTCGATGTGCATGATGACCTTGTCAAGGCGCTGCAGCATGTGAATCATTTTTTTGGGGCAGATCTTACGGTTGGGCGGTTTGCGACGTTCGCAGCGGCTGTGTGTTCGGGGGAGAAGGGCACGGTGGAGCTGCTGTCAGCAGGGCATGGGCCGATATTTGTGTACTTGTCGGCGACTGACCGGTTTGATGAGTATGGAGCGCAGGCAATTCCGCTGGGTCTGATGCCGGAGCTGAACTCGAGCGCTCCGGTGATACTGGAGATGAAGCCCGGTGACATGCTCGTACTGGCGACGGACGGGTTCTTCGAGTGGGAGAACGCAGAGAGCGAACAGTTCGGCGTGGAGAGGCTCACACAGGTAGTGCGCGAAGCGCGAGAGCTGCCACCAGATCAGATCATCGCAGAGCTTTATAACGCTGTGAAGGCGTTTGCGAGTGGCACCAAGCAGGTCGATGATCTGACGGCCGTTGTGATTAAGAGGGTTGCGAATGAGGCTTCGAGCGCGGCGGTGATGTAACTCTGGTCCTGATAAGGATTTTGTTAAGAAGAAAGGCCGCGATTGCTCGCGGCCTCTTAATTTGAGTTGATGCTGGGTTATATCTCTTTAACGCCGTCAACGAATGCCTTGAGCTTGCGGCTGCGGCTTGGGTGGCGCAGCTTGCGAAGTGCTTTGGCTTCGATCTGGCGGATGCGCTCGCGAGTGACCTGAAAAGACTGGCCTACCTCTTCGAGGGTGTGTTCGCTGCCGTCCTCGAGGCCGAAGCGCATCTTGATGACACGCTCTTCGCGCGGCGTCAGGGTCCGAAGGACCTGCGACGTATACTCCTTGAGATTGACGCTGATGACGGCGTCAGCCGGGGAGACAGCCATGCGGTCTTCGATGAAATCTCCAAGGTGCGAATCTTCCTCTTCTCCGATTGGAGTTTCAAGGGAGATGGGCTCCTGGGCGATCTTGAGTACCTTACGGACCTTGGCGACCGGGATGTCCATGCGCTTGGCAATTTCTTCCGAAGACGCTTCGCGACCAAGCTCCTGCACGAGCTGACGGCTGGTGCGGATGAGCTTGTTGATGGTCTCGATCATATGCACTGGGATGCGAATGGTGCGGGCCTGGTCCGCGATGGCGCGGGTGATGGCCTGACGGATCCACCATGTGGCGTAGGTCGAGAACTTGTAACCGCGGCGGTATTCGAACTTGTCGACAGCCTTCATGAGGCCGATGTTGCCCTCCTGAATGAGGTCGAGGAACTGGAGACCGCGGTTGGTGTACTTCTTCGCGATGGAGACGACGAGGCGAAGGTTGGCCTCGATGAGCTCGCGCTTGGCACGCTCAGCGTCCATATCGCCCTGGATCATCTCGCGCTGGGTGCGCTTGAGGTCGGCGATGGAGATTCCGGCATCGGCTTCGACGCGCTCGAGATCGGTGCGGCAGTTCTTCTGCTGACGCTTGTACTCCTTGCGCAGCTCCTCGGACTTCGAGGCTTCGAACTTAGTCTCGAGAGTCTTGATCTGGCGCTCGAGGGTGCGCATGGCGTCGACGGTCTTGTTGACCTTGTCGAGGAGGCGCTTCTTCTCGGCGTTGGTGTACTTAAGTTCGCGAACGATGCGGTTGATGTAGACGTTCTCTCGACCGATGAGCCAACGGGTCTTGCGCGTATCTTTGGCTTTGGCTTTCGCATCCTTGCCGTGCGGAGCGGCGAGCTTCTCTTCGAGCGCATGAATCTTTTTCTGGTGCTTGAGGATGACGTCGATGCGTCCGACGGTGGCACGCACGCGTGCCTGGAGGATCTCTTCGGTGAGTTCCTCTTCGTCGAAGGTAACGACTTCCTTGATGTTGCGGACACCGCGGCGCAGGTCTTCGCCGAGACCGGTGATCTCGCGGATGACGATGGGTGAGCGGGAGATGGCCTTCATGACGCGCATCTGGCCGCGCTCGATGCGCTTGGCAATCTCGACTTCGCCCTCGCGGGTGAGCAGGGGAACCGTACCCATCTCGCGGAGGTACATGCGGACAGGGTCGTTGGTTTTTTCGAGGGTTCCCGGGGAGAGATCGAGTTCTACGTCCTCAGATTCCTCGCCGGCCTCGGGCTCGTACTTTTCGCGGTCGCCGGAGAACTTGTCACCGGAAAGGACATCGATGCCCTGTGTGTTGATGGTGGTGAGAAGATCATCGAGGTCGTCGGGGGTAGTAAGGTCGCCTGGGAGCAGGTCGTTTACCTCTCCGAAAGTCAGGTAGCCCTTTTCCTTCCCGGTGTCGATGAGCTTGTCAATGTCGTCTTCGTACTTGTCGATTTCTTCAGCCACGGCTGTGCGCACTCCTGCGAAAGATTCAGATAATTGGGATGCCGCCAAAAGAGGTGAATTTGAGGCGGAAGTATCCCGGGGTTGTTTCGTAATGGCAGGGAGCAGATTGCGGTTTAGACCGCTTTGGCAAGCCCGACGACCTAAAGGTCAGGGCATTCGAAGGCACACGTCCCCAGCGAATCACAGAATACCACAAGTTTAGACGGCCAAGTGGGGGAAAAGATTCACTTGTGTGGGAGATTCCGGCTCGTTTTTCGAGGGTTACGGGGTGATTTTGAAACCAGGCTCGGAGGCTGTCTTTGGAGATGGAGGAAGATGGATCGACATCTCCTTTTGAGGCTTCGACATCCCAGCCATTTCTAATTCAGGAAAGTGATTGAGACAACGAGGGCTGTGCACTCGTTGCCGTCGATGAAAGCAACATTTCGGGCGATTCCGAAGGCGCAAAGGTCGCCAATCGGAAGAGGTCCGGCTGATCGGCATAGTGAAAGACGTTGAGAGGCTCGGCGAGTGCCGAATCGAGGAGGGTTTCATGCCGTGTTCGGCCAGTTTTCGCAGGACGTCACGGTGCTTGCGCATAACTCGCTTCGCAGTTTCCATCTTGGCGGCGAAGTCCTCGTCGTAAGGAGTCAGGTGGATGCCTGTTGTTAATTCAATGATATAGAGGCTGTCGCCTTTTTCTACATGGAGGTGGTTGAGGATCTCTTTGGGCAGGACGATACCTACCGCGTTGCCGAGGATGGTGATTTTTACTAATTGCCGCCATGGGTCTGCCTCCGCCATCCACGTTATAAACGCAGGTTATAACCACGTTGATGGCCTTCGCGGGATAGGATGTTGCTGCGAAGATTTGTCCTTATTCAGCGGATTGAATGGATTGGATGGCAGATGAGGCTTACGGGGGTAGTGCTTGGGGTTTTGGTGGCGGGAGAGATGGCGATGGGTGGGAGTTTTGGGTTTGCAGCCAAGGCTTTGATACCTCGGCCAATGGTTCTGAGTGCGAGTTGGCAGTTGCAGGATGCCGGGAAAGTGGCTGAGGGTGGAGCGGCAGTGGCGGTGGAGGGTTATAACACGCAGGGGTGGTATGCGGCAGTGGTTCCGGGGACCGTGCTGACGAGCCTGGTGAATGCGGGGGTTTATCCGGAGCCGATGTACGGAGAGAACAATCGGCCGGACAAGATTCCAGACAGCTTGTCGCGGACGCCTTTCTGGTATCGGGTGGAGTTTAAGGTTCCGAAGGAATATGCAGGGCGTCACGTGTGGCTGAACTTTGACGGGATTAATTTTTCGGCTCAGGTCTGGGTAAACGGGCGTCAGGTCGGTGCGATGAAGGGAGCGTTTGCGCGGGGGATTTTTGATGTTTCGGCCGATGTGAAGCCAGGGAAGAAAGCTGTGGTGGCGGTGTTGGTGTCGCCGCAACCGCATCCGGGCGATCCGCATGAGCATACGATTCGCGACGGAGTGGGGAAGAACGGTGGGATTACGGCAATCGATGGGCCGACTTTTCTTTCGACGATCGGATGGGACTGGTTGCCGGCGATTCGGGACAGGGACACCGGGATCTGGCAGAAGGTTTTTCTCTCGGCGACCGGGCCGGTGGTGGTGAAGGATCCGCTGGTAACGACAGACCTGCCGCTACCGAAGACGGATTCGGCGGATGTATCGGTGCAGGCTCGAGTGGAGAATGTGACCGATCAGGTGCAGAACGGAGTTTTGAAGGGTGGGTTTGATGGCGTGACGTTTGAACAGAGTGTTGAGGTGGCGCCGCACAGTTCGCAGGTCGTTTCGTTCGATCCGCAGACGGCGCGTGCGTTGCATGTGGTGAATCCGAAGCTGTGGTGGCCGAATGGGTACGGGCCGCAGAATCTTCATGATCTTCATCTGAGTTTTGAGATCGATAAGAAGGTTTCAGATAGCAAGGACCTGAGTTTTGGGATTCGGAAGTTCAGTTATTCGGTGCCGGACTCGGAAAATCTGACGATTTCTGTCAATGGCGTTCGGGTTTTCGTTCGGGGAGGAAACTGGGGGCTGGATGAGGCGATGAAGCGCAATCCTCGCGAGAGGCTTGAGGCGCAGATACGACTGCACCAGTTGGCGAATATGAACATGATCCGCAACTGGGTGGGGCAGAGTACCAGCGAGGATTTTTACGAGCTATGCGACAAGTACGGACTGCTTGTATGGGATGAGTTTTTTCAGCCGAATCCGGCCGATGGGCCTGACCCGGATGATTTCGATACGTACATGGCGAACGTACGGGATAAGATTTTGCGGTTTCGAAACCATGCTTCGATTACGGTATGGTGTGCGCGGAATGAGGGAAATCCGCCAAAGCAGATTGACGATGCGCTTCGGGTGTTGATGAAAAAACTGGAGCCTGCTCGGTTGTACCAGGCGAACTCTGCAGATGGGCGTGGGGTGAACTCGCATGGGCCTTATCACTGGAGGACGCCGAGAGAGTTTTATGTCTTCAACGAGGCGTTCAAAACGGAGATTGGAAGCATTTCGGTCCCGACGATTGAGTCGATTCGCGGGATGATGCCAGAGAGGGATTGGGAGACGATCAATGACGATTGGGCGGAACGCGATTTTGCGAAGGGAGCGCAGCAAGGGGATAAGTATCCCGAAATTATTACGACGCGATATGGGAAGATAGCGAATCTCGCGGACTTCGTGAGAAAGTCGCAACTGGCGAACTACGAGGCGTTTCGCGCAATGTATGAAGGGCGGAACGCCAAGTTGTTTGCGCCATCCACGGGGATCATGACGTGGATGAGCAATCCGGCCCAGCCTAGTTTTGTGTGGCAAATCTATCACCATGACCTGGAGCCGAACTCGGCATTATTTGCGGTGAAGAAAGCTGCGGAGATGGTTCATGTTCAGTTGAACGAGAGCAATGGAAATGTTGAAGTGATTAATAATTTGCCGGTTGCGATGACAGGGAAGATGCATCTTGCGATTTATGACCTTGATGGGACGGTGGCTTCGCAGAAGGATTTGGATGTGAGCGCTGCGGCGAGTGCAGCGACGAAGGTTGGTGTGGTGGAGTGGCCTGCGGGATTGTCCGTCGTGCATTTTGTGAAACTCGAGTTGCGTGATGCGGACGGAAAGTTGGATTCGGAGAATTTCTACTGGACGGTTTTGCCCGAGCATCAGGATGATCTGACGGCGCTAAGTCAGTTGCCCGCAGTGATGCTTGAGGTGACGGTTGCACGGCGAGATGTTGTCGGTAAAAGCTTCTTTGATGTGACGCTGCGGAATCCGGAAACGCAGGTTGCTTTGATGACGCATTTGCAGTTACGCAGGAAGAAGTCAGGCGCACGGGTGTTGCCGGCATATGCGAGTGATAACTATTTGTCCCTCGTCGGAGGTGAGACGAAGACCGTATCGATTGAAGTGGCTACTGCAGATCTGAAGGGCGAAGATGGGATTGTTGCGGTGGATGGATGGAATGTGGGGATTGCGCACGTTTCGTTGGCGAAGGGTACCGTTATCGTCAATACTGATGCGGAGGTGGAGCACTGGCCGATTACAGGGTTGCCGATCATTTCGAGCAGGTAATTCGGGTTCGAGTCGATCAGTGTTGACGAGGAGACCGTTTCGTTTGAACTGTATACAACGATCGGGTGATTCTTCTTTGTTTTCAAGGAAGCCTACCTTACAAAGTGCGGAACTTCCTCTGAAGTCGCGTGTCTGTATGGGAGGAAGAAAGCAGGGCGAATGGCGAAGGTCATTCGAAAAAAAGGCTGCGACAGAGTGTCGTGAGGCCCATATAAAAGGCAGGCGTATGCAATTCTCTAATTTAATTCGTAAGGTTGCTATTTGCGCAGCTCTTGCGCTTGTGCCCGCGGCTTCTTATGCCGGGGTGGTTATCTCTGTGGGCTTTGCGCCTCCGGTGTTGCCGGTTTATACGCAACCTGTGTGCCCCGGCGATGGGTATTTGTGGACCCCGGGTTATTGGGCTTACGGACAGGAAGGATACTACTGGGTTCCGGGTGTGTGGGTTCAGCCGCCTTCAGTTGGTTTGTTGTGGACCCCCGCTTACTGGGGTTGGAGCGGCGGAGCCTATCTGTTCCATGCAGGGTACTGGGGGCCGCACGTCGGGTTTTATGGCGGCATTAACTATGGATTTGGCTATGGCGGCATCGGGTTCGTCGGCGGGCGCTGGGAAGGCGGACGGTTTGCATACAACACTGCCGTGTTGAATGTGAATCGGGTGGTGGTGCACAACGTCTATGAGGATCGCACTGTGATTCGCACAGGACCCTACGTGCGGACCAGCTTCAATGGCGGAGCCGGGGGTATCCAGGTGCGTGCTTCGGAGCGCGAGATTGCGTATTCGCATGAGAATCATTTTGCAGCAACTCATGAGCAGGAGAATCACTTCCAGATGGCTCATGCGGATCGCAATAATTTTGCCTCCGTGAACGGCGGACATCCGCAGTATGCTGCGTACTCGCGCCCTGGGGAGCGTGCAGCGAATCAGCAGCAGCGGATTGCGCAGGGTGTTCATTCGGGTCAGTTGACCAACGGCGAGACGCGGAACCTCGAGAATCGCGAGGCGAATATTCATAACCAGGCGGCGGCTGATCGAGCGGCGAATGGCGGTCATCTGACCGGGCAGGAACGTGCACAGATCAACCAGCGGCAAAACAATGTGAGCCGGTCTATCAATGAAGATAAGCACAATGCGAATACGCAGGCTCATCCTCACGAAGAGGGTCATCCACGGAAGTAGCAGCGAAATGAACTGAGCAGGCGGCCGGTGATGTTTTGCCGGCCGCCTTTTTTATTTGGGTGAGTGGTTGCAAGTAAGTGCGCCTAGAATCTCAGTGATGAATAGACTGGCTTTGGATCGGGTTGTGGTGGTGCTGGTGCGGGCGCGCAATCCGAATAATATTGGTGCGGCGGCGCGGGCGATGCATGATTTTGGGTTCGTGCATCTGCGGGTGGTGAATGACTATGCGGTGCCGTTTGAGACGGCGCGATCGGCAGTAGATGCCTCAGCGGTGGTGGCCGGGGCAGGTTCGTTTGGAAGCATTGCGGAGGCTGTAGCGGATTGCACGCTGGTACTAGGAACTACCGCCGTGGGAGACCGGGACTTGCAGCATCCGCTGCACGAGTTGGCCGACGCTGGCGGGATGATTGAGGCCGAGGTTGGGCGGGGTGGTCGCGTTGCGCTGCTCTTCGGGTCGGAGAAGACCGGACTTAGTAATGATGAGTTGAGTTATTGCCACTGGCTGTTGACGATTCCGATGGCCGAGCACCCAGAGGTGCGGCATCCTTCAATGAATCTGGGGCAGGCAGTGGCGGTTTGTCTATATGAATTGGTGAGGCAAGGTCATTTGATTGATGGGAGCGGCTCACACGCGGCAGCGGAGTTGGGTGAGGTGGAGAGGCTAACGGCGCTGCTGACGGAGGTGCTGCAGGCGACGGGATACATGAAGCGGCATCCTTCGAACTGCGATGAGGGGCAGATTCGGCGGCTGGTGTTGCGCATGGGGCTGCGCGCTGAGGATGTGAAGGTGTGGATGGGGATTTTGCGGCAGGTTTTGTGGAAGGTTCGCGGCGGTCGAGCAGATTAGTTCGTGTTTGTGAGTTTTTGTAGCGAATCAACTTTCGCGAAGGGTGCGGCGAACGATAGACTAGGCGTCATTCCAACACTTGGAAAAAGTGTGTCGATACGGAGGCTGAAGAATGTTTGTGCGCAAGGGACTGTTCATGACTGCGGGGTTGGTACTGGGTTTTGGAGCGGCGTCGGGTGCGATGGCGCAGGGGAAGCAGCTTACGACGGAGGATTATGCGCGGGCGGAGAAGTGGATGGCGTACAACGTCAATTCGCTGGTGTATCACGGGGTCACGCGGCCGACGTGGATGGAGGATGGACGGTTCTGGTATCGGGATAACGGGCCTGATGGCGTGACCTATGTTGTGGTGGATCCGGGAAAGGGGACGAAGAGCCCGGCTTTTGATCAGGCGAAACTGGCCACTGCACTGACAACTGCGACTCAAGGAAAGATGAAGACGGATGCACATCATCTTGTTATCTCGGAGATTGAATTTTCCAGTGCGGACAAGACCGTGACAGTGGGGAATGGGCCGAGAAAGTTTCGCTGCGATTTGAATGGGGCCGGGACGTGTTCGGAGATTCCAATGCCCGGCGCGAAGCCGGGAGAGGCGGCTGGTGGACGATCCCGCGCGTCTTCGGATGTTTCGCCGGATAAGAAAAAGGCTGCGTTTATCCGCGACTGGAATTTGTGGATTCGCGATACGACTTCAGGCAAAGAGACACAACTGACGACGGACGGCGTGAAGGATTTTGGTTACGCGACGGACAATGCCGGATGGACGATGAGCGATAACCCTATTCTAGTGTGGTCGCCGGACTCGAAGAGGATCGCGACGTTTCAACAGGATCAGCGGAAGACCGGGGAGATGTATTTGGTTCCGGTGACGAACGGGCATCCGGTGCTGCGGGCGTGGAAGTATCCGCTGGTTGGAGATAAGGATGTAACGATGATCGAGCGGGTGATCATCGATGTGGATTCGAAGCAGGTGGTGCGGCTGAAGATGCCGCCGGATCAGCACCGCTCGACGCTGTGTGATGACGTGAGCTGCAGGGGCGGAAGTGGGTGGGACGACGTGCAGTGGAGTGATGACAGCAAGCACCTGGCTTTTGTTTCGACTTCGCGGGACCACAAAACGGAGGCGCTGCGGATTGCGGATGCCACTTCGGGGCAGATTCGCGATGTGATGGGCGAGACGACGGCGAAGTTTTATGAGAGCGGCAACAACAAGGTGAATTGGAAGTATTTGCCGAAGACGAATGAGATTATCTGGTTCAGCGAGAAGGACGATTGGGGGCAGCTTTATCTCTTTGATCTGACGACCGGCAAGCTGAAGACGCAGATCACGCATGGCGAAGGGAATGTGACGCAGGTTCTGCATGTGAATGAGAAGACCCGAACGATTTATTTTCTTGGTGTGGGAAAGGAAGCGGGGAGCGATCCTTACTTTCAGCACTGCTACAGCGTGAAGTTCGATGGGTCGGAGATGAAGCTGCTGACGCCGGAGAATGCGGATCATGAGATTACGCCATCGCCGGACGGGAAGTATTTTGTTGATGTGTATTCGACGGTGACGCAGCCCGAGACGGCGGTGGTTCGCGATAGCTCAGGCAGGGTTGTCGTGGATGTGGCAAAGCAGGACATCACGAAACTGGTGGAGTCTGGCTGGGTCGCGCCGGTGCCGATAACGGTGAAGGGACGCGATGAGAAGACAGACCTTTATGGGTTCATGTTCAAGCCGACGAACTTTGATGCGTCGAAGAAATATCCAATTGTGAACCACGTTTATCCGGGCCCCCAGACTGGGTCTTGCGGCGCGCGTGGGTTTGCCGCAGCCCATGGCGATATGCAGTCGCTGGCAGAGCTTGGGTTCATTGTGGTTTGCATTGATGGGATGGGGACGCCCTGGCGGTCGAAGACTTTCCATGAGGCATATTACGGAAATCTTGGAGACAATACGATTCCGGACCAGATCTCCGGGATGAAGGATCTCGCGGCAAAGTATCCATGGATCGATCTGGATAAGGTTGGAATCTACGGGCACTCGGGTGGCGGCAATGCAACGGGTGCGGCTATGTTCCACTATCCGGACTTCTTCAAGGTAGGGATCGCGGAAAGCGGCAATCACGACCAGCGCGATTATGAAGATGACTGGGCGGAGAAGTGGTCAGGGCTGCTTGTGAAGAATGCCGATGGAACGTCCAATTACGACAGTCAGGCGAATCAGAATTTTGTGAAGAATCTGAAAGGCAAGCTGCTGCTGGCACACGGTTCGATGGATAACAACGTCCCGCTGAACAATACGCTGCTGGTGGTCGAGGCCCTGATCAAGGCGAATAAGGACTTTGATCTGTTGATCATTCCCAATGTTGCTCACGGGTATGGCGAGGCTTCGCAGTATATGACTCGACGGCGGTGGGATTATTTTGTGAAGAATCTGGCGGACAATGTGCCGCCACATGAGTATGAGATGAAGTCGTATGGGGCGGCTATGGCTGCGATGCGTAACGGGCCGAGCGATGAGGATCCTTACGACGTTCAATAAGACGCAAAGGATAAAGAACCGGCAGGATTTCTCCTGCCGGTTTCTCATTGTGGCTTATTGAGACGAGTGCTTATTCGACGATCTGGCCGTCTGCGGTGGTGCGTGATGCTGCGCCGACTTTCCAGCCGTCATTGGTCTTGATGAGGGTTGCGTTGCCAACCTGCGGAGTTGCGACGTCGGAACGGATGCGTGGATAAGCGGTCTGAGTTTCCGTGGCGGATGCCCAGGCGGCTATGTCGCCAATCGTATAGTGATACGCGACCTGCGTAGTGGAACCAAGGTCGTTGCTGGTTGGAGTGGAGCTGTCAATAGTGCTGACTTTGCGATGTCCGTAGCAAAAGTTGCCGAAGCCGGGCCGATCGGGATCAGTTGTCCATGCTGACCGACCTCTGTCGGAGATGTCATAGTTGTTGACCTGCTTGCTGGCAATGATCATGACCTTCTTCTCATCAGTGGTCCGGACGAGAAGGCCTTGATCGACGAGAGCATCGTAGCCTCCGGTTTTGCTCGCGTCGGAGGTGTCAGCTTGAACCGGAAATTTAATGGGGCTCGGCCACAGACATGCAGGGTGAGCACTGTAGTAGGTATTGATCGCGTTGGCGAAGTTTAGATTGTTGTCCGCCTTCTTGGTGCAGCCGAGGGTGAGCGCGAGGACGATCGCGGGCCCTGCGACTGGTAGAGAGATTTTGCGAGTAAAGCAAAGATTCATTTTTTGCCCTCCTGTTTCTCTTTTGTTGGGATGCAGGAGGGAGCGCGTGGGTGAAGTTGAAAATTGGTTGCCTGTGGGGTGGGTTTTAAAGCCAGCCTTTTGCCCGGGCAATGCGAGCAGCGTCGATGCGGTTGGAAGCCCCTAGTTTGGCGATGGCTTCGGAGAGATAGTTGCGGACGGTTCCTTCAGAGAGATGGAGTTCGTTGGCAATTTCCGTGCTGCTGCGTCCATCGCCCGCACGTTGAAGGATCTGGCGCTCGCGGTCGGTGAGTGGATCCAAATCGGCGTTCCAGGCTTCGGTCGCGAGGTCCGGATCGACTACACGGAGGCCGCGATGGACCCGCCGAACAGCATCGGCGAGTTCAGAGGCAGGGCGGTCTTTGAGGAGATAGCCGCGGGCGCCTGCATCCATGGCTCGGCGAAGATAGCCGGGGCGAGCGAAGGTGGTGAGGATGATGGTGCGAGTGTTGGGGTGAGAGGTGCGCAGACTTGCGGCTAGCTCCAGGCCGGTCATCTGGGGCATCTCAATATCAGTGACCAGGACATCAGGTGTGAGGCGAGTGACGGCGGCGAGCGCGTCGCGGCCATTGGCAGATTGAGCGACGACGGAGATGTCGGGCTCGAGTTCGAGCAGAGCTGAGAGCGCTCCGAGCACCATGGTTTGATCTTCGGCGAGAACGACGCGAATGGATTGGCTCATAGAACCACGCAGGAGGTGTCGGTTGGCTGGGGAGAGGTTCGTGGAAGCTCGATGAGGAGATTAACGCCAGGGTTGGCGGAGATGGAGAGATGACCGCCGAGGGATTCGATGCGTTTGCGCATGCCGCGCAGGCCGTTGCCTTCCTGGAGATTGGGGGATGGACCGTCGTCGGCGATGAGGAGTGTGTGTTTGCCACTGGAATTTGTGAAGCTCATGCGGCATTGGGTGGCATGCGCGTGGCGGACGATGTTGGTGACGGCTTCGCGGACGGAGAGACAGAGAACGGTTTCTTCAGTTGCGTGGAGCTTAGGCAGAGGAGACTCGCAGGTAAGAGTGACGCCCGCGGCTCGCAAGGTGTTTCTTGCTTGTTCAATCTCGGCGGTGAGGCCCTGGGAGCGATAACCGCCGATGGCTTCGCGGACTTCACTAAGGGCTGTGCGAGCGGTTTTTTCTACGTCGGCGATCTCCTGGGCTGCGCGTTGCGGGTCGCGATCGATGAGGCGTTTAGCTAACTCGGCTTTGAGGACGATGACGGAAAGAGTGTGACCGAGGACGTCGTGAAGGTCGCGGGCGATGCGTTCGCGCTCGGCCACTGCGGCGAGTTGCTCGATCTCTTCGTGAGCCATCCGGAGCTTGATATCAGCGCGTTTTTGTTTGGCGATGAAGGCGTTGCTTGCGGCGACGACGAGCATAAGGCCGATAGTGAGAGAGAGCGCGATCGGATTGATGTGGAGGAAGAGGCCTTCGATGAGGAGGCCGAGTGCCTGAATAGTGAGCGTGGTGACGAGAGTTGGTACAGAGATAACAACGAAAGGAAGGAATGCAGCGCTATAGATGAAGAAGCTGGAACCGCCAGTGTTGATGGGGAAGCTGATGACGCCGAGAAGATAGAAGGCGACGATGAGAAGGTGGCGCTGGCGGAGAGTTCGCGCCTTCATGTAGCTGACGTAGATGACAAGAAACACGGCGTAGATGATGCCGGACTGAACCCAGAGGCGGCGACTGTGGCTGAGAACCGGGTCAATGAGGAAGAAGACCGAGTAGGCGAGCCAAATATAACCAGTGTTGGTCTGGGAGCCGATGTCCGGGCTTTCCATCGTGTTGTTGGTCTTGTCGGTCATAATTACCTCCATTTGGAGGTTTCGTTTAGTGTTCGTGATTTGTGAGAAGTGTATCGCGTCAGGCTTTCTGTTCTTTGCGGTGGAAGATGAGCCAGCTGAGGCCGAGCATCAGGAGGATGAAGCCGATCAATGCATTCCAGTGTGCAGCGAGGGAGATGGTGTCTCCGTAACCGAAGATGTGAAGCATAAGTTGGGAAAGGTGATAGGTGGGCAGGATCGGGGCGATGCTTTGCAGCCAGTGAGGCATGAATCGAATGGGCATCCATAAGCCGCTGAGGAAGGACATGGGCAGATAGATGAGATTGACGATACCAGTCGCGGCGTTGGCGGGGACGATCAGGGCGAGAAGGAGGCCCATGCTGGCGAAGGTGATGGAGCCGACGATGGTTATGCCGAGCATCTTGATGAGTTCGATGGAAGAGAGGGAGACTCCACCGAAGAGTGTGCCGAGGATGGTGAGAATGCTGACGATGATGAGACCAAAAGCAACGGCAGAGGTGCATTTGGCGAAGAGATAAGCGGGGGCGGGCATGGGGCTGGCGCGTTTGAGCTCGAGCCAGCCTGCGGCCAGTTCTCCGGCAAGGCCTACTCCAATGCCGAAGAGAGCAGCGCCGATGAGACCGAAGCAGGCGTAGCTGCCGAGCATGTATTTGGCGATGTGGATGTTTCCGGAGTAGGCGTTGCGATTGGCAATGCCGAAGAGAACATAGAACATGACTGGGAAGCCAATGATGGCGAGCGAGAATGAGCGGGTGCGTAGGAGTTTGAGGAATTCGTATTTTGTTTCTTTGCCAAAGATGGGAAAGATGGGCGCGGTACGTAACAGCGAAGGCGTAAGAGCTGGGGTTGCCATAATTTCTCCTTGATTGCGGTTCGATTTTTACGTCGGAAGTTTTCTTTTACGAGGTCTGTGTGAGAGCGAGGAAGGCGTCTTCGAGGGCAGGGCTGGCAACTTCCAGGTTGCTGAGGGTTTCGTCGCAAAGGAACATCTCGCGGAGTACGGTTTCTACATCGGCAGCTGTGACGATGGTGCGTCTTTCGTTAATTTCGACGCTGGTTACTGTCGGGAGTGCGCGGAGGAAATCAGCGGTGAGGCGAGTGTGGCAGCGGATGGTGCGGGCTCCTCCGATGCGCTTGATTTCGGCTGGTGTGCCCTCGTTGATGACGCGTCCTTTGTTAATCACGATGATGCGGTGTGCGAGGGCGTCAGCCTCTTCGAGGTAGTGAGAGGTGAGTAGGATGGTTTTGCCGTGCGCGGAGAGGGTGCGAATCTGTTGCCAGAGTGCGCGACGTGATTCGATGTCGAGGCCGACGGTAGGCTCGTCCAGGAAAATGAGGTCCGGGTTGCCGCAGATGGCGAGTGCGAAGAGGACACGCTGGCGCTGGCCGCCACTGAGCTGGCCGAAGAGTCGGTCTTCGATGCCCTGGAGCTGGGCGATGCTGAGGATGTCGGCGACGGGGAGTGGGCAGGGATAGTAGCTGCGGAAGAGGTCGATATGCTCACGAACCCGGAGCATTTCGCTGATGCGAGTGGATTGCAGCATGACTCCTACGCGTGAGCGGGTGGCGGCGTCGCGTGGGTTGTTGCCGAAGACTCGCACGATGCCGGAGGCAGGAGCGATAAGACCGAGGAGGATTTTGATGGCGGTGGATTTGCCTGCGCCATTGGGGCCAAGAAGGGCGACGATCTCTCCGGGGCGAAGGGCAAGCGACAGGCCATCGAGGGCGCGAGTGGCGCCGTAGCCCTTAGTGACGTTAGAGAGGGTCGCGATGGATTGCTGCGATGCGGGCAGCTCTGGGATGGTTGATTCTGTCTCGTAGGCGAATGCGCTTAGTGGCATGATCTTTCCCTTTCTCTGATTACAAGAGAGATCATGGGCTGCTTTTGGCGGCGACAGTAGTGTTGGGCGTCAGGAATCGGAGGTGACAGTTGTCATCTGCAGGACTTCTTCAGGAGAGAGGTTATGTCCGCGCAGGGCGCGGATGGCGAGTGAGTCGTGACGCTTGGCGAGGCGAGTACCGTGTTGATCGGTGAGGAGTTGGGTATGGAAGTAGTCGGGAGTAGGCAGCAACAGGGCGCGTTGGAGGAGAATCTGGCGGGCGGTAGATTTGAGGAGGTCGCTGCCGCGAACTACCTCGGTGATTTTGGTGTCGGCGTCGTCGATAACGCACGCCAACTGATAGCTGGAAAGGTTGTCTTTGCGCCAGATAAGGAAGTCGCCGAAGGCGTTTTCAGGAGAGCGGCCTATGGCTGGCCCAGCGGAGAAGGATTGTGGGCCGAGGTTCCGATCGACGAAGGTAATGGTTTCGTTGTCGGGGACTCGGAAACGGTAGTTTGTGTCCGCCGCGAAAGTTGGTCTTTCGGTTCTTGAGGGACGACAGTGGTTGTTGTAAATGGGTTCGTCGTCATCGTCGTGAGGGGCTTGGGTCACGCGAGTGAGGTCTTTGCGGCTGCAGGTGCAGGGATACGCGAGGCCTTGCCTAAGGAGGTGTTCCAAGGCTTCGCGGTAGATTGAGATTCGTTCGGATTGCGAGAGCATGGGTGGCTGCCACGTGATGCCTAACCAGGCGAGGTCTTCGAGCATCGCGTCGACGTATTCGGGTTTGGAGCGGTGGGGGTCCAGGTCTTCGTTGCGGAGGAGCAGGGTGCCGTTGTGTTCGCGAGCGCGGGTGAAGGCTTGCCAGAACGTGGCGGCATGCCCGAGATGGAGAAGGCCGGTGGGGCTTGGAGCGAGGCGGCCGATGTAGGGACTGGGCATTTCTTTGATGATAGGTGGAATGGCTTCTGACTGACTCAGATAGAGGAGGGCATTTGCCATTTGAGGCGTATGGGAGCAAAATTGGAGAACTCCGGGCCCACGCACCTTCCCATGGCATGCCTGTCGGAGCTTACGAACTGACTCCCTTCTGTCCCTAGTTCCTGATGGCTTTCACAAAACGATCGAGCGGCTTGGCGTTCGCGCGCCTTCGTCTGCATCTTCATCACGGTCTGCAGCATTGGAGGATTCAAATGACAACGATACGAAGCACTTGGACGCTCTCCTCTCCGCCGCCACTGACTGGCCTTTTGCCGGCGAGCGATTGGTCGGGCGCAGTGCAAATGGCGGTTCCTAACGGAACACTACTGGCGCAAAACGACGCGACTCATTTGTATGTCGGTCTCGATATTACGGCCGAGACCGGCGTGGCCAACACGAACGATTATTTCTGGTTTGTGGTGGACATCAACAATAACGGCGTTATCGATGCTTATCGTGACAAGTTGTTCTCGATTCTGCCGACCAACCAAAACCGTTTGTACATGTTCTACATGCTTGGTCCGAATACGGATACACCGGTGTCGCCGACACAGGTGATTCCATCGAAGCTGCTGAGTGGGTTTGGGCCGTCGATGCTGTCTGCTACGAATCATCGACAGTGGCAGCTCTCGTTCGACCTCACTGATTTGGGCATTACTATCGACCCCTTGAGTCCTGCTCCGGTAGTGAATTTTGGATTGAGGATTGGGACGCTGGGAGGGTTTGTTGGCGAGACACCTCCGAATCCGCTGGGGAATTTTGCGGACCTACACTCGATTGTTCTTTCAACGATGCCTGCGATTGTCGTTCCCCCTGGAAGCCTTGGGCCGGTGATCGCCGCGGTTGGGCTGATCGGTACGGGTGATATTGCTGCAGATGGCTACTGCACGATTACGCCACCTTACTATTTGAATCCCACGGCAGCGGCGTTTTGCGGCACGCTGAATCTGATTGGCAATGTGGCTACACTGACTTCGTTGTGGGCAGCGGGCGCAAGAAAGTACAAGGTGCTTCATCGCTACGGCGCGACGGTAGCTGCGGCGAATGCTGCTACCTTCAGTCCGATTCTCCAGGCGTGGGCAAACTTCGAGATTGTCGGGACGATTGATGTCTGGCAGTCTTTTGGTCCGGATCCGAGCGGATTTTATACGTTTGTAAATCCGGCGCTTCCGTATACGATTCAGAACCTCCTGTTCCAGTGGACTACGTCTGCGGAGCCGGATGGTGTGCATCAGTTTGAGATCAACTTCTTTAATGCTGCCAATGTAGCGATGCCCGTGACCGTCCAGGTGTTGACACTTAAGCTAGATAACCAGCCGCCGATTGTGAAGCTGCTCAACGTGTTGCATGCGGGAACTCCAGTATCGCCGTGTGCAATTGTCACTCTGGCTTCCATTACCGATGGGGTGCAGTTGCAGTATGAAGCGTATGACTCGGAGGGCGATCTCTACAGTCTCGCTTTGACGACGTCGTATGGAGCGGGAGTGACTTCGTCGATCTACAGCGATAGTTATCCGGCGCACGCGAGTCCATCGCATATCTGGCAAGGCGTTACGAGCGATACGCGGCCTGTCTCTCCTGCTGTCTGGGTTCCACCGTACACGTGTGCCTATCTATTTGAGATCACGGCGTGGACTCGAACGACGAATGGGTATAGCTATCCGGTAGTCTACGCTCAGGACTTCCAGACAGTGACGTTGATCAAACCCGCCATCATCTTCAAGCCAATACCGATTAGCGGGCCCAGTCATCTGGCTGCAGCTGGATTCGAGAAGCTGCCGGAGACTGGCGATCTGGCTAATATGAAGGCGAAGGCGCTGCCGGCGAAGTAGTGCCATACGAGGAGCGCTCCACTCGCCGTTCGGAGAGAGATTTTCGAACGGTTGAGTGGGGCGCACACATGGCATAGAGAATTGTGGGGATCCTGGGCCGTGACGCCATGTTGTTTTTCATGAGTGAGAAAAATGAAGCGTCAAGGCGACGATATCATGCGCATCGGACAGCAGGTGTGGCTGCGTTGCATGGTCTGCCACTGGCGACTTTCTGGCAGCGCGTATTGGACTACAGCATCGACGTGATTCTGGCAGTGGTCATTTGGGCGCCGCTGGAGTTTGCTTGGCGGCGTTAGGTTCTTCATGAGATCGCAATCTATTTGAAGTGGGATTTTCATGAAGCGGGCAATCTGCTGGTGATGGTGCTGTTTCGGGGTGGCAAACTACCTGGGCAACGGCCAGACGCTAGGAAAGTGGGTTGCGCGGACGAGGGTGATGTTGAGCGAATGGGATTGTGGCAGTCGCTTGAGCGGGCGCTGGGATATGGTGCGCCGTTCTTGAGGGCGGGTTGGGTTTTGCGCATTTTTTCTGGGATCCGAATCGAATGCGCGCAGGACCGATTGGCAGAGACGATCGTTGTCGATCAGAGGAAAACGGAGATTGCAAAGCCTGCTTGATCAGCCGACATTGAACTCGGGGTCGATCGGGATTTGCAGGGCTGAGGCGAGAGCGTTGGTTTCGGAGGCCATCCCGATGACAGCCAGGAGTTCGGCGTGTTGCTGGTCTGTCATGCCTTTGGCACGGGCTGCGGCGGTGTGGGAGTGGATGCAGTAGCTGCAACTATTGGTGACAGAGACGGCGATGTAGATGAGCTCTTTGGTAAGGGGGTCAAGTGCTCCGGGAGCAATCATGACCTGCTTGATGCTGGCCCAGGTACGCTCGAGGAGTTCAGGCTGGTTGGCGAGGGCTCGCCAGAAATTGTTAATAAAGTCGGATTTTCGTGTTGCCCGAATGTCGTCGAAGACGGCCTGGATGCGTGGGTTGGCAGAGATTTCGGCGTCGGTGAAGAGTTTTTGTGTGGGCATGGCTTATTCAACATCATAGTTGGGCCTGGCGGTTTTGTTTTCGCTCCTGCGGCATTCGTGGTGCTCCGAGCGAAATGAGGGGGGATGATTCCGTTTGCTTTGCTCTAGTTCAGAATGACGGCTTGGATGAAAATTAGAATCTCTATAATTCGGTGACGCTGTTAGTCGATGGGTCAAGGAGATGTATGCAAGAGACGAAGGTGGCAGTGCGGGTTGCTTCGGTTGAGGATGCCGTGGTTTGCGGGAAGATTTGCTACGACGCATTCTTTGCAATTAGCCAGCGGCATGGGTTTCCCTGTGATTTGCCGGGGGTCGAGCACGCCACGGGACTGCTTTCGATGATGTTTGCCAGCCCGGATTTTTATTGCTTGGTCGCGGAGGTAGGCGGGCGGGTTGCTGGGAGCAATTGTCTGGACGAGCGGTCGGTCATTACGGGTGTGGGACCGATCACGATTGATCTGGATGTCCAGAATATTGGAGTGGGACGGAAACTGATGCAGATCGCGATGGATCGTGCGAGCGAGAGAGGCGCGGTTGGGGTTCGGTTGGTGCAGGCTGCTTTTCATAACCGGTCGCTGTCGCTTTATGCGGGGATGGGGTTCGAGATTCGAGAGCCGCTGGCTTGCATGCAGGGGAGGGTGCAAGGGTGGTATGGTTCTGGTTGCGGTGTGCGCGTGGCTCGAGCGGAGGATTTGGAAGCGTGCAATGCGGTGTCACGACGGGTGCATGGATTTGAGCGAGGTAAGGAGTTGGCGCAGGGGATTGAGGGGGGAACGGCGCGGGTAGTGGAGCGCGGCGGAAGTATTACGGGATATTCAAGTCATCTGGCGTTTTTCGGGCACTCGACGGCGGAGACAAATGCGGATCTTCAGGCTCTGATTGTTTCGGCGGACTCATTTGCGGGGCCGGGGATTTTGATACCGACGCGGAATGGTGGACTGTTTCGGTGGTGTCTGGCGAATGGGCTGCGCGTGGTGCAGCCGATGACTTTGATGTCGACGGGGCTTTATAACGAGCCGGCGGGAGCTTGGATGCCTTCGGTTTTGTTCTGATCTTTTCGCAGTATGGCGATGGCTTACATGTAATCGACGCCATACTGGACAGGGATTTGGGTGAAGGCGATGCGGGTGGGCGCGGATTCGCGGGCAGGGAGCATTCCGGCGAAGTGCAGCGTTGTGTGACCATACTTAAGGTTGAGCTTGTCCATGGTGGTAGACAGCTGGGCGCGGTTCCTGGGGTCGACAAAGAGCTCGGCCTGATGCTCGTCTTCGGGGACGAGGCCGCGCATGGTGATACCGACAAAAAAAGGGCGGTTGAATTCAGGGTCCTGCGGGCGCTGCGACCAGAGTGAGCGTAGAACGTTGAGGAGGGTAAGGGTGTCCTGGCAATCGCGGAAGCGGGCCTCCATGCCCCAAGCGGAGTTTCTGATGCCGGAGTAGTGGCGCTTAACCTTGCTATGCTCGGCACGGGCTTCGGCTTGCTCGCGGGTAAGCTGGTAACGGATGGTGAGAGCGAGAGAGCCTGCGTAGAAGCGTTCCATGCGGAGACGCATGGCGGCTTTGTGCAGGAGTTTGTGGGCGACGGCCCACGAGCCTTCCGGGGAGCGATGTTCGGGCGCGAGGACGTGGGAGTGGCCAAGAGATTTTTGTACTTCGGCTTGCACCTGATTGTTGCCGGACGCATCTTCGGTCTGGGCTCCGCGGAGCCAGTGGTACATGCGATTTCCCCAGACAGAGTCGAAGAGCTTGTTCATCTGGTTGTGGTCGAGAGTGAGAAGTTGCTCCATGGTGGTGACACCCTTCCGATGAAGGCGGGCTTCGGTGCGCGCGCCTACGCCGGGAAGATCGCGGAGGTCTAAATGTGCAATTGCCCTTGGCAATTGAGATGGGAGCAAGCCGATGAGGCCATCAGGCTTCTGCATGTCACTGGCGATCTTGGCGAGGTAACGGTTTGGCGCCATGCCAATGGAGCAGCGAAGAGCGGTTCCAACATTTTTGTAGATAGATTGCTTAATGTCGAGGGCGATCTGACGGGCGCGGGGCGGCTCCTGCTCGCGGCCCATGAGTTGGCAGACCATCTCATCGATTGAAGGTCTGTGAGAGACAGGGCAAGCGAGTTCTACGGCCTCGCCAATATCGTGAGAGTATTTGGCGTAGTCGGCGTGATCACCGGCGACGAGAATGATGCCAGGGCAAAGCTTTTTGGCTTCTCCAACCTGGGTGCCGGTCTTGACCCCGAAGGCCTTGGCTTCGTAGCTGGCGGCGATGCAGCATGTAGTGTCGGCCATTGTGGGGACGACAGCGAGCGGTTTGCCACGATATTCCTTGTGAAGTTGCTGTTCGACGGACGCGAAGAAGCTGTTGAGGTCGATGTGGAGGAAGGCGAAGCGATCGGGATGAGGCGAGGCAGGCATCAGCAAATATATTAACGAGATTGTATTCGCTTTTTATTTGCTCGCGCCATCTACCTCCGCTATGATTTCAGTCATGTTTTCAGTCTAATCTCGGTTTCGCCAACTCATGGCGATTCTTCTGCTTACGATTCCAGTTCAGGCTAAAGACTCAGCCTTCCAAATTGTTGATTGGCCGACTACAGACAACCCCGTTAATGAGATGTTCCGCGTGCGCCGTGAAAGGCGTTTAGTCCACAGTGGGTGCAAGTCCCACCCGGAAACTGGTTCGTTCCGCCCGGTAGCAATCGGAGCAGCGGGGGAGGTAACAATGCTGCTGAAGCCTCCGGTGGAAGAGGGTCGTAAAGCGACTCTGCAAGCGTGCAGGCCGTAACGTGAGTGAACGCTGAGCAAGCCTCGAAATTCATGATGCAGGAGCCGACCCGCCGCGGACTTGGGGAAGGCCGATGAGGGGGAAGAGTATGAGCGAACAGCTTCCGCCAACCTGCCGGGGTAGTGGCGTCGGCATGTAAGCAAAGGGGACTGAAGGCAACACGGGAAGCCCCAGCGGTGATTGCGGTTGGATCAACTGGCAGCTCGCGAGAGACAGGCCGGGCCGTGTGGGGTGGCGGAGAGGCTTGCAGTACCGATGAAGCCGGGTAATGCCGGTGGAGGGAAGAGGCCTCAGTTGAAGGCGAACGCAATAAGCGACAAAGGACAACGGGATTGGTGATGAGCCTAACAACCCTAACAAGCGTTCAGAAGTTGCAGATGGCGTTACAC
>DATMKY010000009.1:0-64995 GCA_035570955.1 Edaphobacter sp.
CGCAGGCGCCAACCTCGCCAGCTACACCGTCGTCTACGTCAACGGAACGCTCACCGTCGGCAAAGCCGTCCTCACTGTTACGGCCAACAACCAGTCGATTGTCTACGGAGCCGCACTCCCGACCTACACCGCCACCATCACCGGCTTCCTCAACGGAGATACCCAGTCCACTGCAGTCACCGGCACGCCTTCGCTGACCACAACCCCCACGACTCCGGTCAACGCCGGCACCTATCCGATCAACGCGGCTCCCGGTACACTCGCCTCTTCGAACTACAGCTTCTCCTTCGTCCCCGGAACCCTCACCATCGGCCAGGCCACCCTCACCGTCACTGCTGCCAACGCTTCCAGAACCTACGGCGCGGCCAACCCAACCTTCTCCGCCTCCGCCACCGGGGCTGTCAACGGTGACACCTTCACCTTCACTGAATCCACCACTGCAACCGTCACCTCACCCGTCGGCACCTATCCCATCGTCCCCGTTGCCGCAGGCGCCAACCTCACCGACTATAACGTCATCTACAACAACGGCACGCTCACCATCGGACAGGCCACCCCAGTTGTGACTTGGGCAAATCCGTCGAGCATTGTCTACGGATTGACTCTAGGCAGCTCTCAGCTAGATGCGACTGCGTCTGTCCCAGGAACCTTTGCTTACACACCTGCACCCGGGACAATTCCGGCGGCCGGCACAGATACCCTTTCCGTCACCTTCTTCCCAACTGACGCGACCGACTACACCACGGTTACCAAGACTGTGCAGTTGTCCGTAGCCCAAGCTACTCCGGTTATCACCTGGCCCAACCCAGCAAGCATTGTGTACGGAACTGCTCTGGGCAGTTCTCAACTCAACGCGACTACGTCGGTGAATGGTTCCTTCGTCTATAACCCGCCTGCAGGATCCGAACTACTGGTTGGCTCGCATCAACTCACTGTAACTTTCACTCCGACGGATCTCGCGGACTACACGACCGCAACCAAGACAGTAACGATTGACGTCACCCAGGCAGTTCTGACAATTGGGGCTGACAATTTCACGAGGCTCTACGGCACAGCAAATCCGACCTTCACTGGCTCGGTAACGGGCGCACAAAACGGTGATACCTTCAGCGAAACCTTCTCAACGCAGGCAACCATCTCGTCGAACGCTGGCCCGTACGCCATCATTCCAACAGTCACCGGAACTAACCTCGGAGATTACACACAGGTCATCCACAACGGAACCCTTTCCATAAGCAAAGCGCCAGCCACAACTACAACAACACTCAGCTCCGTCAATATCCCCTTTGGATTGACGGTTACCATGACTGCTTCGGTCGCCTCAACGACTACTGGCACACCGACAGGGACTGTCACCTTCTTCGACAACGGCAAATCTCTCGGAACCACCACTCTCTCTAACGGCGTTGCGACATATTCTTCAACGACTCTTCCTGTCGGCACAAACGCCATTACCGCCGTCTACAGTGGCGATATCAACTTCTCTCCGAGTTCCGCCTCCGGATCATCGGGCTCAAGCACGGTCCTGGTTACACCGCTGGACTTCTCTCTCCAACTCACCAGCCAAGCCACTGTTGAAGGAGCCTACGGCACCACTCGCCAGTTCACCTTCCATCTCACGCCTATCGGTGGATCCTATCCCGGAGTGGTTCAGTTTTCCGCAAGCCCCACGGGCCCAATATTGGCAACCTACACCTTCTCTCCTTCGACCATCGATAGGGGAGCTGGGCCAATGGATGTAACTTTGACAGTCGCAACACGGAAACTTGCCTCATCTGAAACGCCGAAGGATTGGTCCAGCAGAGTCTCTCCAGTCGCGCTCGGCCTATTCCTCTTGCCGTTGCTTGGCTTGCGTTACTCTCGACGTTCGGCAAAGAAGCTTTCACGGCTTATCACATACTCCGCACTGCTTCTACTATCCCTCGGCGCTATCGGCGCGATGACCGGTTGCGGTAGCGGGTATTTCGACCATAACTACCCGATTACCATCACTGCGACAAGCAACGGCATTCAGCACACCGTGAGTGTCGATTACCACATTGATCAATCGCCGCAGTAAAAAAGCACTCTCAGGAAAACGGATCAGTATGATGAATTACTCTACTTTTAGAAATCCCGCGAATAGTCCGAAAGATAGAGCGTTTCTATCGCGGGTTCTTCTTCTGCTTGTCTCTTTGGTTTGCTTTGGTGGCACTTGGCTGCATGGTCAGGCTATCCCTACTGCATCCAGCGCCGGTGACCTGCAGGTTGGCGCCATGTTTACTCTTGCAAACACCGACTATCGCCCAGACAAGTTCAAAGGTTATGGCTTTTACACTACCTTCGACTTCAGATACCACGTGGGAATCGAAGGAGAATTTCATCAAGTCAACGATCCGGATCCGAAGGATGGGGTCTATGAGCGTACGTATGAGATCGGACCACGCTACGTTCTGCGCCATGGCAGATACAATCCGTATGCCAAGCTGATGTACGGCCGTGGAGTCTTCAACTACCCGTTGGAACCTGTCTCACCTGGGTCCTCGACGCTGGTGCAAACAGCTAACCTCGCTTACAACATTGGGGCAATTGGAGCAGGGCTGGATTATCGAATCTTACCGGGGTTGAATGCACGGGTAGATTATGAATACCAGAAATGGTTGAGTTTTCCGCCCAATGGCTTGTCACCTCAACTTCTCAGTTTCGGCGCCGCCTATCGCTTTCACTAGTCTGCTGGACTCAACTTCACTAATGTGAAGGACAGGAGGCTTGTGCGATCAGTGAGTTAGCGCGGCAATCATATCTTCAAACTTCGGCCATCGCGCACACAGAGTCTCCTTCGTGCCGCTCTCATAGTCTTCGAATTCGAACCCTGGGCTGACGGTGCATCCGAGGAGAGCCCACCGCCCCATTCCGACTAATCGGCATCCTTGCCAAACGTCACGTTCCACCACAACCTGAGGCCGTTGACCTTGCTCAAGACGATTTCCAAGAATCGTCACCACTCCCGCATTGCCTTCCTTGAGTTGCAGCATCTCTACGGGATCACCGGCATAAAAATGAAACACCTCATCCGATCGTAAGCGATGCATTTCGCTGAACGTTCCCGTCTCAAGCAGATAGTAGATTGCAGTTCCCGTCCTACGAGGACTCATATAACGTCCCTGCGTCAGCGACTCCCTGGCTACAAATTCCTGCGCTTCATAGGTTCGTACGTACCATCCGCCTTCTCGCGGATGTGGCTGCAATCCAAGCAATCTCTTTACATCATCTGCGGTCATCAAGCTCCTCACGTATGCTGTACACATTCCACTCATTCTATCGACCGAAAAATACAGGCCTGACTTATGCCCCTTCGCTCTCGTCTCGAGCACTACTTCGGTTTCGCGGCCCAAGCCACCAACTGGCGAACCGAGATCCTTGCCGGACTGACTACGTTCGTCACGATGGCATATATCATCTTTGTCAATCCAGCCATCCTGTCAGAAACGGGCATGCCTCTTGCTGCGGTGACTGCAGCAACATGTCTTTGTGCTGCCTTTGGCAGCATTCTCATGGGAGCATTGGCCAACTATCCCCTTGCGCTGGCGCCAGGGATGGGACTCAACGCCTACTTCACCTATACCGTGGTCAAAGGGATGGGCGTTCCATGGCCAACCGCCCTCGGGGCAGTCTTTCTCTCCGGTGTCATCTTCCTCGCGCTCACTTTTTCGGGAATACGCCAGCGTCTCGTCGCCGCGATCCCCCACCAACTTCATGCTGCAGTCGGTGGAGGCATCGGCCTCTTTATTGCCTTCATTGGGTTTCGAAACGCTGGCATCATCGTTCCCAGTGCGGCGACTACAGTCGCACTCGGCAACCTGCATGCACCATCAACCATCCTGGCAATCTTTGGCCTTCTCCTCATCGCAATCCTGCAAGTCTTGGGTATCCGAGCTTCGATGCTGATCGGGGTTCTCGCCACCACCCTCCTCGGCATCCTTTTCCACCAGGTCCACTGGCAACCCGCACTCTACAATCTCTCTGCGATCCGTGCCACAGCCTTCCATCTCGATATTCCCGCCGCCATCCACGTCGGCGCCTTCGAAATCATCTTCGTCTTCCTCTTCGTAGATTTGTTCGACAACATCGGCACACTCGTCGCAGTTACTCAGCGCGCGGGACTCCTTGCTGAAGATCACACCATCCCTCGACTCAATCGGATCTTCTTCGCCGACGCCTCCTCTACGATTGTTGGCTCACTCGTCGGCACAAGTACTGTAACCAGTTACATCGAATCCTCGGCCGGAGTCGCCGCCGGCGGCCGCACCGGCGTTGCAGCTATTGTCACTGGAATTCTCTTTTTGCTGTCCCTTTTCGTCGCTCCGCTAATCGGAGCGATTCCAAGTTTCGCTACCGCACCTGCTCTTATTCTTGTTGGCTCCCTCATGGCCGGCGGTCTCGCCCAGATCGAGTGGGATGATCCACAATTCGCCATCCCCGCCTTTCTAACGGTGGCCACTATCCCGCTCACCTGGTCGATCGCCGATGGCTTGAGCTTCGGCCTCACCAGTTATGCTCTGCTTCAACTTCTGACGGGCCGAGCGCTCCGCACGTTCCACAAAAACTGGATGCTCTATCTCCTCACTGCTCTATTTCTTCTCCGTTTTATCTATATCGTTCGCAAATAGCTGCAAAAAAACATTCGCCCCAAGGTCCATCCCTTGAGGCGAATAATCAGTCGAAAAATTTGGGCTTTACTTGATAAGAGAACTCGGGACGTTTGCTGCTGCTGCTGTTCCAGATGAGCCTGTATTTACGCCATCCAGAGCGGCCTGGTATGTAATGATCTTCTTCAGCGTCTCGTATGGAACACCGCTCAGCGGTAATAAGTGTCCATTCACTGCCAACATCGGAGTCTGCTCGACTCCGGCATCCTGAGCGAGCTTGATCGATGCATCCACCTGCGCCTTCGTTGCCGGCGTCGCTGCGCATGAATCCACCGCAGCCGGGTCCAGACCAGCTTTTGTCACTGCGTTCTTCAGTGTCTCATCTCCGGTCTCCGGCGTCAGAGCTCCCTGCGCATCGAACACAGCTGCAGAATAGACAAAATAAGAGTCATTCTTTTGCTTCTGAACGCAATATCCGTAGGCAGCAGCCTTGAAGGCGTAAGGATGCAGATCGACGATTGGAAAACTCTGAAAAACCACACGGGCGTTCGGAAAATCTTTTACTAACTGATCCATCGTCCCTTGAGCTTCCTTGCAATGCGGGCACTGCAGATCGGCGAACTCCACCAGCATCAGTTCCTTCCCTGTCGCACCGCGCGTCGCACCATCTGCCCGATCCTGTAACATCTTGCGCAAGTCCGCAAACGGAGTCGCTCCAAACGGAATCACTGCATCGCCAGCGATAGCATGCTTCCCGTCCGGAGTTACGATGAAGGCCGTCGGCTGTACCTTAGCTCCTGGCGTTTTGTCCGATACGAATACCACAACTTTACTCAGCCCTGGAGCCATTGTTTTCTGAATAGCCTCGACCCGCCAGATGCGATTTGGGTCGTAACCCCACAGGGACTTCAAAAATGCGTTCACAGTATCCACGCTGGGCGAATCAGCAGTAAAGAACTTGGGATTCACAGGAGGAAACGGATCAGTCTTCGGCGTCTCACCCATGTTCTGTAACTGCAGCGGACCTGCAGGCTGCGTTGCTGCAGTAGGAGCCGACTGTTTAGCTTGTGGTGCGGTTCCCGTTCCCGTCTGCCCTTCCACCATTACCGTGAGACTTACTGCTATCGCAAATCCCGCCAACATCCAATTAGAAATCTTCAAAGAATCCATCCTCCGCCGCCGCTTACCCGCGTGCTGCACTCCTATTACACCTGAACCTTGACCGCAATGGGAAATCTGCGCCCCATTCCGAACGACTTTTTTGTCACCTTCAGCACGGGCGCGGCCTGTTGCCGTTTATATTCACTCCGCTCCACCAGTTGCAGAACGGATCGTACCAGTCCAACGTCAACTCCTTGATCCTCTGCGATCTGTTCCGCTGAGCAATACCGTTCAACGTAAGCCACCAGGATCGGATCCAAAACCTCATAAGGCGGCAGAGAATCCGTATCTCGTTGTCCAGGCCGCAGCTCCGCAGAGGGGGGTTTTTCAATTGTCGTCCACGGAATGACCTCCCTCTCCCTGTTCACATAGCGGCTCAGTGCATAAACTCGTGTCTTCATCACATCGCCAATCACTGCCAGCGCTCCAACCATGTCGCCGTACAAAGTGCAGTATCCGGTAGACATTTCACTCTTATTTCCCGTGGTCAGCACCAACGCGCCGAACTTATTCGAGAGCGCCATAAGCAGCGTCCCGCGAATACGCGGCTGCAAATTCTCCTCGGCCAATCCAAATGGCGTCCCTGCAAACAACGGCAGTAATACCCGTTGGAACTGCGCAAACACATCATGAATCGGCAATAGCTCAAAACGTATTCGAAGATTCTTTGCCAACTTCCGCGCATCCTCAATCGAGCCAAGTGAAGAGTATTCCGTCGGCATCCCAACCCCAACGACGTTCTCTTCACCCACTGCTTCAACGGCAATCGCAGCCACAAGTGCAGAATCGATTCCACCGCTCAACCCGACAAGAACCTTGCTGAATCCGCACTTCCTCACGTAATCCCTGGTTCCCACTACCAAAGCATTCCATAACTCGGCAATCTCGTCCTCAAACGTTGACTCGTCAACAACTTTCTCGTCCTCTGTGTCGAAGATAACCAGATCCTCAGCAAACGAAACGGCACGCGTGGCGACCTTACCATCAGGCCGAATCACCACTGAAGAGCCGTCAAACACAAGGCTGTCGTTACCCCCAACCTGATTAACCATCGCAACGTACGATCCGTGTCGCTCTGCTATTGCTGCGAGCATATCTTGTCGGACCTGGGGCTTTCCCTGCCAATAGGGAGAAGCAGAAATATTTAAGATGATTCGTTTTCGGCCGGCTAACTCTTCATTCCGCGATTCCCACTGTGACATCAACCCTTCGACAGGATCCACTGGATACATTTGTCGCGGCCAAAAACCCTTATCGTTCCACGCATCCTCACATATTGTGATCGCCAAAGGTTGACCATTCACACACGTAAGTGTCTGAGCGGTGCCTGCCTCGAAATACCTCTGTTCGTCGAACACGTCATAGAACGGCAGGAGCACCTTCTGCTGGACAAAACTGATCCTGCCTGCCTCAAGTAACACGGCCACATTCCTTACTTGCTTGCCGATCTTGGACTTGGCGGCCATCACCGTTCCGCAAAGAATCGCAGGGCGCCCTTCACCCTCGGTCCATCCAGCAAGTTCAGTCACAGACTGCTCAGCTTTTGTGACAAAGGCAGCTTTTTCCAAGAGATCAGCTGGTGGATACCCACACACAGCGAGCTCTGGGAAGACTACGAGATTAACGCCCATCTGCTCAGCCCGAGTCGCAAATTCAAGAATTTTTTTTGAATTTCCTGCGAAATCCCCTACCGTCGGATTGATCTGGGCCAGCGCTATCTTCACGCTTCAAGTCTAACGCTTATGAACCCGTCCCGCTAAATACCACCCCCACCGTTCGCGCAAGAATTCTCAAATCCATCATCAGACTCCAGTTCTCAACGTATGCGGTATCCAAAGATATGTAACTGTCGAACGAAGGATCCTGTCGCGCCTCAACCTGCCACAGACCTGTAATACCCGGGAGTACATCAAGGCGCCGAAGATGCGACAAATCATATCGCTCCACTTCGGCTGCCATCGGGGGTCTTGGCCCCACCAGGCTCATATCTCCTTTTAATACGTTGTAAAACTGCGGCAACTCATCCAGGGAGTACTTCCGCAACACTTTACCGACTCTGGTAATACGGGGATCCTTGGCTATTTTGAACAGAACGCCATCCCGTTCATTCATATGTTCGAGGTCTGCCTTCAAATTGTCCGCATTGCGAACCATCGTTCGAAATTTGTAACAGGGAAACGCTCGCCCCTTACGTCCGATTCGCTTTGCCTTATAGAAGATTGGGCCTTCCGATTCGAGCCTCACCGCAATTGCGATCGCCAACATAGCAGGTAAGCCCACGATCAGAGCGATCGAGGAAACTGTAATATCCAGCACGCGTTTCACAAGTATCCCGCCAATCGGGAAATCTCTGCGGTGAAGCGGTATGGTGGGGAACTGACCGATGTACTCGACTCTGGCGTTCCAGGCGAGTCCGTCGTACAAGTCCGGAACCACCCGGACATCGATTCCGGCCACGCGGGCCTCTTCCACCATGCCGATTACTACCTGCTTATCTGCGGGTACTGAGAAAAAGATCTCATCCACGAACAATGCTCGAGCAAGCGAAAGACAATTTCGCACATCGCCAATCACCTCCGAGTCGCCGGATTCTGCTTCTTTTTCGCTGAGCGCCACAAAACCCTTAAACCGAAACCCAAGATGCTGCAGCGTCTCGATATGATTGCGCAGCGCGTGGCCCACGCGTCCCGCTCCCACGATCAGCACATTTCGGGTCTCAACCCCGGCTCGAAAACGCTGATACACCATCCGGCGCCACAAGGCCCGACGTAGACAAAGCAGCCCCGTCGTAAACACCACCATAAGGGCAACTACAATACGCGAGATCGCCTCTCCGCTGGACAGGTAAAGCGTACCGCAGAGGAGCAATCCAGAAGTCAGTGACGCCTGAACTGACATTCTTTGTTCATGTAATCCGCTGCGATGCTGGATCGGGCCGTACAGTCCATAAGACCGCGTAAGAAAAACCAGACAAACCCCAAACCAGCCGATGTAAAAAACTAATAGATTGGGTGAGGAACGGATGAGATGAGGCACCACATGAAGCGTAGAAAGCTCTGACGGAGTCGGCACCCACAAACGCAACGCCAGGACTGCAGCCACCACTACCGTCAGGAAATCGATCGATGCCCAGACAGAACTAGTTACAGAAGGCCTGCGGAACCAACCGCCACTTGCCACTGAGGCATCTCTTCCATTGCCTCTATATTTTCTTCCAGAAATAATAACTTGCTGCAAATAGTCCGGTGTCGCCATAGCGAACGCCTTTCAACTCAATCTGCCTAGACATCAAAACCGGTAAGATGCCCTGAATCAGACTTCAGAGATATCCCGATCTCAAAAAAATGCAAAGAATTACTCACAGACGAAGAGAAAAAATGTAACCCGGTTGGTTTCTTATTTTTTTTGCAGGTCACTTTGGTCAAAAGTAACCCCGATTCTTTTTGCAGCATACGTTGCAAGCATCTGCTTGGCAATACGCTAAGAGGGTTCTATGTACCAGCTTATGAATTAGTTGTGTACATCTTTTGGGGGATGGTGTTGAGCTCTAGTGACGCGGTTGCTTACTCAGGTGTGACCAACTCATCCAGTTGGAGAAACTCTTGTAAGATCGGGTCGGAACTTCGTTCCATCTCTTCCATCGTTCCGAAAAAGATTGCTCTACCCGCGTTCAGAAACACGACTCGGTCGGCTAGTTTCTTTGCCAGACGCATGTCGTGGGTCACAACGATACTCGTCAAATGAAGCTGTTGCTTTAATCGTTCAATCAGGTTTCCCAGCAGATGGGCCATCAACGGGTCCACCATCGTTGTCGGCTCATCGTACAACACGGCTTCTGGTTGAGCCGCCAACGCGCGTGCGATGGCAATCGATCGCTTCATCCCCGTAGAAAGATCGGAGGGCAGCAGGTTTTCCATCCCTGCCACTCCAACCATCTCAAGCAACCCTTTGACTACCTGCAGAATCTGATCCTCGGCCATCTCCCCACGCTCTCGCATCGGGAATGCTACATTTTCGCCAACCGTAATCGAGTCAAACAGTGCTCCATTCTGGAAGACCATCGTCACCTTCCTCCGGATCGCCTGTAGCTCGCGTTCATTGAATCCGCAGATATTCTCACCCGCGACTTTGATCATTCCACGGTCCGGCTTCAAAAAACCCAGTAACATTTGCAATGAAACCGACTTCCCTACTCCGCTTCTCCCAAGGATACAAAGGGTCTCTCCCGGCAGAACATAAAAACTAACGTCCTCAAGCACCACGAACTCACCAAACGATTTATAGACGTGTTCGAAGGAAATATAAGGTCCGGGCTTGTTTTTTACATCCGGAACAGCCTCTGCCGCAGCCTCATTCTGCTGGGCCGCCTGCTCCATAAACTCCCCAACTTCGGCTGAAACGTCCTCCGAAACACTCTCGATCAATGGTGTTTCTGCCGTCGGCTCCAGCTGTTGTTCGTCTCCCTTGTTGTCCGATTCAGCCATATCCGACCACTCCCACAGGCAGTTCACGATCTGAACCTAGCCTAACGCATCCGCTCGCCTAAGTATCGAGCGCATCCACATGCCGTTCAGCCTCAGCAAACTCCTCCGGCGTGTTCAGGTTGGCGAACCAGCGGTACCGGTTCTCACGTTGAGCCTCAGTCGGTGAAAGCCATAGTTCGGACCTGCCCTTCACGGGCGGCGCAACAGGATCGTCCCATTGCATCTCAACAAAAACATTCTTACTTTTGATCTTTAGCTCGGCAGCGATCCCCTCGCCCGCCGCCCGAAGAGCCGGAAGTAACTTCAACTCTCCACGCTCCAATGATCCCGTCAGGTAAGGTGCCACCTTCCGATGAACGATCAACAACGCTGGGTGTGAGGTGCCATCCACAGCGAGTATAGACAGCTTAATATCCCGAATGGGCTCGTGAAGTACCGACCAAAGCCAATTGTCCAAATAAAAAGTCGGCAAAAATGGCACGTCAACGGGAAGTATCAGGTTCCAGTCGTACTTTGAACTCCGAAGGGCCGCCTCAATTCCAGCCAATGGGCCACATCCCTCGTGTAAATCCCCCACGAGCGGTGCATACTTCTCCAGTGCGGGGTTATTGCTGAGAATACTTACCTCAGCGCACAATCGGCTGAGCTTGATCGTCGCGTGGACTACAAGAGGCTTACCCGCCAGCTCAAGCAGCCCCTTTTCGCTGCCCATCCGTCGGCTCTTACCCCCTGCAAGAACGTACCCCCCGATCGGCGGCAAATCTCCGCGAAGCACCTAAGCCCCCACGTTACTCAAAAAGCGCACAATCGACTCGATCCCGCGGTAAAAATTGGGCAGATGAAACTTCTCATTCGGAGCATGCAGATTGTCATCCGGCAAACCAAATCCCATCATCACCGTGGGCGTCTTCAACTCCCGCACGAAGTCTCCCACAATCGGAATCGACCCGCCACCGCGCACAAACACCGTCTCCTTCCCAAACACTTGATGCATTGCATCGGTCGCGGCCTTCACATACTTATTATCGGTACTCACCACAATCGGATCGCCTGAGTGGATCATCCGTACCTCCAGCACAATCCCCTTCGGTGTCAGCGACTCCACATACGCCTTGTACTTCGCAAAGCTCTCCGTCGGGGTCATATCCGGCACCAGCCGCATGCTTACCTTCGCCACAGCTTTCGCCGGAATCACTGTCTTCGCACCCGCACCAATAAACCCTCCCGGCATCCCGTGCACATCAAGCGTCGGCCGCGCCCAGGTCCTCTCCAGCACACTCAACCCCGGCTCCCCAGTCAGCGAGACACTCCCAACCTCAGTCTCCCGATAGTGCTCCTCATCAAACGGCAGCGCTTTCCACGCCTTCAACTCCGCACCCGTCGGCTTCTCCACCTTGTCATAAAACCCCGGAATTAAGATCTTTCCATCCTCGTCCTTCAGCTTCGCAATCACCTGCGCCAGCGCCACAAAAGGATTCGGTGCCGCCCCACCATACATTCCAGAGTGCAGATCAGTCCGCGCTCCCCGCGCCTCAATCTCCGTATAGATCATTCCGCGCAACCCAACACACAACGTCGGCAGCTCCGGGGCAAACATCTCCGTATCCGAGACCAGCGCAACATCCGCCTTCAGCTGATCCCCATGCTCCCGCACGAATGTAGCAATTCCCTCGCCTCCAACCTCTTCCTCGCCCTCCACGATCACCCTTACATTCACCGGCAGCTTCCCACCACCCGCCGCCATGAGCGACTCCAGTGCTTTCACATGCATCCACATCTGGCCCTTATCATCGACGGCCCCGCGCGCATACAAATTCCCATTCCGCTCTGTCGGTTCAAACGGCGGAGACTTCCACTCATCCAGCGGCTCAGCCGGCTGAACATCATAGTGCCCATAACAGAGCACCGTCGGCGCGCCGTCTGCATGAAGCCAATCCGCATATACCAGCGGATGGCCGCCCGGATGCTTCACCGTCGCTGTCTCAATTAAGCGAACATTTTCTGTCCCAATCCGCTTCAGCTCCGCCGCAACGAACTCCGCCGCTCTCCGAACGTCGCCCGCGTGCTCCGGCAACGTCGAAATCGAAGGAATCCGCAGCAAAGCTTTCAATTCATCCACAAACCGATCCCGATTCTTCTGCGCAAACCCAACCGCTGCTTCCACATTCTTCGCCACGAGTCACTCCTTATAGAAAACGTCGCCTCACCGCAAATCCGAAGCAAACCACAAGTATATGAAACATCTGCCCGCCCATCGTCGGGAAACATTCGAGACCTTACCCGATACGCGACACCCATAAGACCAACTGCCGCGGTCGCATTCCGACCCACCATTGGCGTAGACTTCTGCCGAAGCCGAAAGGAGCGAATCATGACAACCTCCCTGCAAGACGGAACCATGGTCGACAAGATCGCCCACTTCGATCTGCCCAAAGAAATAGCCGACGCCGAACACAAAAAACCCTGGCCAGCCGGCATCTACTCCAAGACCCTCTTCAAAAAGCACGACTTCCGCGTCGTCCTTATCTCAATGCAAAACGCCGCACACATGAAGGAGCATCACGCCGACGGCACGCTCTCCATACAGATTCTCAAAGGTCACATTCGCGTCCAGGTTCAGGGAAAGCCTCACGATCTTTCCACCGGCTCACTCTTCACTCTCGGCCACTCCATCCGCCACGACGTCGAAGCCAAAGCCGACTCGGTATTTCTCCTCACAATCGCCTGGCCCAGCGACGAAGAACTCGCCGCCATGAAGCACCGCGGCTACGGCTCCTGATTCCAAGAGAGCAAATTCACCTGACTGTCCGACTCAAACGCGTCTACGAAGAGCCCCCCGAATCCGACGGCACACGCATCCTCGTCGACCGGCTTTGGCCCCGCGGCCTCACCAAAGAGACGGCCCAGGTCGATCTTTGGCTCAAAGAAGTCGCCCCGAGCAATGAACCCCGCAAATGGTTCGCGCACGATCTCGCCAGATGGTCCGAATTCAAAACACGCTACAAAGCAGAGCTAAAACAGAACACCGCGCAGTTGACGGTCCTGAAACAAGCCACAGCCAAAGGCCCCGTTACCTTGGTCTACGCCGCAAGAGACAGCGAACACAACGAAGCCGTCGTCCCTCTGGATCTACTGAACCGCTGAAGCACTCAGCCCCTCAATTCAACGGCACAACCTTCTCCGACGTCACCGGTTCGCCCGCCAGAAACTTCGCAATATTCTCGTTCAAAAACTTCGCATCCGCCGGATCAGCTGCCGCTCCCGCCGGATGACCCCACAGCGAAGGAATCGGCAACAACGACACCGTCTTCATAAACTGCGCCTCATACCGCGCATCGCCAACAGGAAAATACTGATCCGTCATCGACGGCATATACAAAAACGGCACCTTGATCGACCCCAGCGCCTTCTTCTCATCGCCGCCAAACCCCGGCGTCATCCCCACATCATGCTTCTCCCACGTCCGCATCTGCAGAATCAAATTATTCGCATCCGCCCCCGGAATAAACCTCGTCCGAAACCGGTTCACTACATCCTCAAACGTCGTCCCCGGCTTCGCATTCGTCCGCCACAACTCATCCCTCCACCACTGCGGCGAGTACAACCAAGCAGCCCACACCATCCCGAACGCATTGATCCCCGTCTGCGGCTCTTCCGTGTAATCGCCACCCTTGAATTTCTCATCGGCCATAATCGCAGCAATCTCCCCCTCCAGCCGCACGATCCCATGCCCATATGTCTTCGCCGTCCCCGAAGTCGCCACGGCACGATCCATAAAATCCGGATAGCTTACCGCCCACTGAAAAGCTTGCTGCGCCCCCATTGAGAACCCAATCACTGCCTTCAGATGCGCGATCTTCAACTCCTCCGTCAGCAACCGATGCACCGCCTCCACGTTGTCGCGAATCGTCATCAGCGGAAACCGCGGCCCATGGAACGGCTCCGGCGTATTGCTCGGCGAAGACGAACTTCCATTCCCAAACAACTCCGTCGTTACCAGAAAAAGCTTCTCCGGATCGAGCGCCTTGTCCGGCCCCATCAACCACTCATATCCATTCAGCTTTGCCATGTAGTGCGAAGGCATCAGTACAGCATTATCGTGCTCGGCATTCAGATGCCCATACGTCCCATATACCACATGCGCCTCAGGCAGCACCACGCCACTCTCTGTCCTGAAGTTCTTGATCACAAACTCATGCCGCACCGGCGCCTCCAACGCCGACGCCGTCGAAAAACTCGCAAACGAACCCGCCAGAGCAAGCAGACAAATAAGTTTTCTCATGATCTTGCGATCTTACTCCGCCGCTTATCCCACACTTGTAAAATTCTTATCTTCCTCGCGCATCACCCTTCACCAGCGAGACAATACCTCCATGTCCTCTCCAACAAGAACAGGTCAAACCTGGAACACCGAAGCCTACGCAGTCAACGGTCGCTTCGTCGCAAACCTCGCCTCCGCTGTCGTTGAACTCCTGAACCCCCAGCCTGGCGAACAGATCCTCGACCTCGGATGCGGCGACGGAGCTCTCACTGAACAACTCGCCGCCAACGGAGCCATGGTCCTCGGTGTCGACGCCTCACCCAACATGCTAGCCGCCGCCCGCCAGCGTAACATCCGAGTCGCGCAACACGACGCTACGGCCCTTCCCTACGAAAACCAATTCGACGCCGTCTTCTCGAACGCAACCCTCCATTGGGTCACCGGAGTTCCTGGACAGAAAGCCGCACTCGCCGGTATTCACCGCGCCCTTCACCCCGGGGGCCGGTTCATCGCCGAGATGGGCGGCCACGGCAACATCGCCGCCATTCGCACTGCACTCCAGGCGACCCTCGCGGCCTTCCACATCGATGCCGAAGCCGCCGCGGCCAGCTTCTACCCATCGCCCGCCATCTATCGCCGCCTCCTCGAAGGCGCAGGCTTCACCATTCAATCCATCGACCTGATTCCCCGCCCGACCCCGCTACCAAACGGTATGGAGTCCTGGCTCAACACCTTCCGCAACGGCGTCCTCGACCAACTCAACTCCACCGATCGTGCCGCGGCCGTAGCCAAGACCATCGCCCTGCTCGAACCCGCACTCCGCGACGCCGACGGCAACTGGACCGCGGACTATGTCCGACTCCGCTTCCATGCCACCAAATAGCCCTCCGCACCCCTCAGCCTCAAACTAAAATCGCGCCATGCTGAAGTTCGGCGAACCAAAAAGTCTATGCACAAGCTCGCATTTCTCACTGTGGGAATCCTGCATGAGGCGGTCGGCGCCCCTTGTATTCAGGGCTTCCTCGACCGAATCCCAGCCGTCTCTATAACGCAGTCGATCAAAGCGACGGCTTCCACGAGCGTTCCATACGCGATATCAACACCTTGAAGCATTCCTGGGGCGAAGTCGTTCCGCCCAAGTGCTATCAGCGGATCAGCGACGAATAAAACCGGGATGCCATGACTCTCAGCCTAGGGACAGACCTGGAATCCGTCGCCGCTTTCGCCTACCACGGTCCTCAAGCTGAAGCACTCTCCCACCGCCGCGAATGGTTCCCCGCCGACAATCTTCCCGTCTACGTCGCCTGGGGGGTACCTGCGGATGACGCAGTCGATTGGCAGCAGGCAGCCGAACGCCTCGACCACCTGCACAACAACGGATCCACCGCACTCGCCTTCAACTTCGCCCACGAATATGGCCCCCCGAAGGAAACAGCGTTCGCCTCGATTCCTCCAAAGTCAAACTGAAAGCAGCCATGGACAAAACCTATGCCGAGTCACGTCGGTCGGAGGCTCCCCTGCGATTCTCTAGCGCATCACCAAAACTAGGAAGGCCCACCCTCAAGATTCGTTAAACACCGTACCAGTGTCTTATTCAACGACTCCACCGCAGTCTCCGGAATCCCTTCCCACAACTTATTCTCGATCGCTCGCGCCACTCTCTCTCCCGTTTCCAGTAGTTTCTCCCCACGCGGAGTGAGCTTCGCAATCAAGATCCGGTCATTCACTGCATCCTTCGTCCGGACAATGCACCCACCGTCCTCCAGACTCTTCAACAGAGCTTGCGCCGACTGCGGAGTTATGTGGCAAGCCCGCGCCAGTTGCGCCCCCGAAGCTCCAAGCTCATTCCGAATCGCCTTCAGCACCATAAACTGCGCCGTCGTAACTCCTTCGGGACGCAGACGCTCATCCATCTGCCCGCGAAAGTGAAGCAGAATCCACTTCATCCTTTGCGCAGCCAGCCGTCGTCCATCCTGCCCGTTTTTTTCGTTCCTCGGTACGGCACACATATCAGTCTCCTGATATCATATCAGGAGACTGATATATGGCAACCGCGACCATTGCTGCACCGGCTCTACCAGCCATCTGGAAACCCCACCACAACAAGTGGGCGGTCGCCCTCACTGTCACTCTTGCCACTTTCATGGAGGTCCTTGACACCTCCATCGCCAATGTCGCCCTTCCCCACATGGCCGGAACACTCGGCGCGAGCCAGGAAGAAGCCACCTGGGTGCTCACCAGCTACCTTGTCTCCTCAGCCATCGTCCTGCCTATCTCAGGCTGGCTCTCAGATCGCTTCGGACGCAAGCGGTTCTATATGACCTGCGTCGCGATGTTTACGGTTTGCTCTTTCCTCTGCGGCATCGCCAACACCCTACCGCTCCTGATCATCGCCCGCATCCTCCAAGGCGCCGGCGGAGGAGGCCTTGCCCCCAGCGAACAGGCCATTCTCGCCGATACCTTCCCCGTCGAAAAACGTGGCCAGGCCTTCGCTGTCTACGGAATGGCCGTCGTCATTGCGCCCGCCATCGGTCCCACACTTGGCGGTTGGATCACCGACAACTTCAACTGGCACTGGATCTTCTTCATTAACATCCCCGTCGGCCTGCTCTCGCTTTATCTCTCCAACCGCATGGTCGAAGACCCGCCGCACCTCAAGCTGCGCCGCAAGCAAGCCAAGCACTTCAAAGTCGACTTCATGGGTCTGGGCCTCATCTCCCTCGGTGTAGGTTGTCTCGAGTTCACCCTCGACAAAGGTCAGGAAAAAGACTGGTTCGGCGATCCCATGATTCGCACCTTCGCGATCCTCGCCGCGGCCACCCTCATCTTCTTCACATGGTGGGAGTGGCATCACCCCGACCCCATCGTCGACCTCAAGCTTCTTAAGAATCGCAACTTCGGGACCGCTGTCTTCCTTCAACTCATCCTCGGCATGGTGCTCTTCGGTTCAACCGTGCTCATTCCGCAATATCTGCAGGTCCTCCTCGGCTACACCGCGGAACGCGCAGGCATGGTTCTGTCGCCCGCAGGCTTCGTCATGATGATCATGATGGCCGTCGCTGGCCGTTCTCTCGGCAAAATCGATCCCAGAATCATGGTCTGTCTCGGCTATATCGCCACCGCAGCTGGCATCTACAATCTCACGCGCCTTGATCTCAGCACCGCCTACGGTACGGTCACGCTCTGGCGAATGCTCCAGGTCATCGGTCTGCCCTTCATCTTCATCCCCATCAGCACGCTCAACTACGTTGGCGTGCCTACTAACAAGATGAATCAGATCTCCTCACTCTCGAACTTCGCCCGAAATCTTGGCGGCAGCGCTGGCACCGCGCTCCTCACTACTTACCTCGCCCGCAGCGCTCAGGTCCATCAAGCCAACCTCGCCGCCCACGTCGTTCCCGGTTCGGTCCCCTATGAGCTCTATATGGGCCGATTGAAAGAGATGATGGTCTCTCACGGAGTTTCCGCTGCCAACGCCGGACAAATGGCCGTCGGAATGGCCTATCAGCAAATGATTCGCCAGGCCTCTATGCTCGGTTACAAGAACGCCTTCTTCATTCTTTCGGTTATCATCCTCTGCTTGTCGCCGCTGCCATTCGTCATGCGGCTCCCCAGCAAAGCGGCCAAACCCGATCCCGAAGCCCTCGCCGGCCATTAATCTCGCCGTGATTCACGGTGTCATTGCCAATGTAACTTCAAACGCAATCGGCGTCGTGGCCACAGACGGCTCAAACATGCATCTCCTCCAATGTACTCAACGGCAAGTCAGATTACAGTGCTAATCTATCGCCCATGAGCTTCTGCGTCGCCCGTAAAAATACTGCCTGCGCCATTCTTGGTCTCGTGCTTTTAACCACCGCTATCTCGTTAGCCCAAGCCCCTGCAGCCCCCGACGCCCCACCACAAACTACGGGTTCGCAGAATTTAACCCTCAATCCATCCCTACCCACTCTTTTCATAGTCGGCGACTCCACCGCCCGCAATCAAGCAGACCTGGGCTGGGGCGATCACTTCGGTCATTACTTCGACACATCGAAAATCAACATCGCTAATCGCGCGATGGCGGGCCGCAGCTCGCGCAGTTATTACAACGAAGGTCGCTGGGCCAACGTCCTCGCCGAGATGAAGCGCGGCGACTTTGTCCTCATCCAGATGGGTCATAACGACGGTGGCACCACAACGCCGCAAAACGACACGAAAGCCCGGGCCAGCTACAGAGGGATTGGCGACGAAACAGCCGAATACACTCTCCCAAAACCATTCACTACTGGCCCGCTTGCGGGTCAGACAACTGAAACCATCCACACTTACGGCTGGTACATCCGCAAATACGTCGCCGACACCCGCGCAAAAGGTGCAACACCCATCCTACTCACCGTCACGATCCGCAACATCTGGGCGAATGACGCGGACGGCAAGCTCCAAATTGAGCGCGATATGGGCTTTCGCGACTATGAGTACAAACTGGGCGCAGAGCAAGGCATCCCTGTCATCGACATGGCAACCGTCGAAGCCGATCGCCTCGAAGCCCTCGGCCCCGAAAAGACCGCGCTGCTCTTCCCCATCGACCACACTCATACCAGCGCTGAAGGTGCGGAGCGCAATGCCGAATCCGTCGTCATCGCACTCCGCAATGCTCACTCCCCACTCGTCAATTACCTCAAGCCTTAATTACCGGCCTTTTGCGAACTCCTTTGTAAAGAAGGAGACAATTCTCTGCCGTGCATCGAACCCATGCCATGGTTCATCACTCGGACTACCATAAATCGCTCCACCCAAAGGCCCATGATCTACTCGCGGATATGTCACCAGGTCAACCGGCACATGCATCTGTCTCAATGCGTGGTACATCTCCAAAGACTGTCCCAGGGGATCCGTCGAGTCGTCTTCGCCCTGCAGCAACATGAACGGAGTCTTCGCCTGCGCGACACCCGATATCGGACTCTGGCGCCACGCGTCCGCCTCGTGTTCCCATGGCTTTCCGTAATACCACTGATCGTACCAAGACCCTCTTTCAGTTCCATACTCGCTGTTTTGATCGATCACTGGAGCTGCACTCACTATCGCCTTGAAGCGTGCGGTTTTGGTCTCAACAAACGCAGCCATCTCACCGCCGTAACTGTACCCCATCAGAGCCATTCTGGCTTCATCGACCGGCTCTGTCTTCAACACATAATCAACGCCCGCCATAATGTCGCGATAATCCCCGCCTCCTAGATCGTTCTTATTCGCGGCGGCAAACTCCGTTCCTCGTCCCGTACTTCCGCGAGGATTCGTTCTCAGAACGGCCCATCCCTGTCCCACGAGAAAATCCACGAACGGTTGATAGCTGTCTACATAAGCACCCAGAGGTCCACCATGTACCTCCACCACGAGTGGAACCTTCCCGGTCGCGCCCTGCGGTGGCATATATAGCAGTCCATCGATTGTGGATCCATCACTCTTCCAGGAGATCCGCTTTGGGGTTACCGTCTTCACGCCCTTTGGTGCCAACGCAGGAGTGGTAAGCACACGCGGCGCCACGTCTAGGCTCGCACTGTAGAACAATGTGGGTTCCTTTCCTCCACTGCTTCCAATAAACACCCAGCCACTCTGCGATCTGTTTGTCCCGGTACCCGCTATCGTGGCCACTGGCAATTTCACAGGCTCTGCCTTTCCTTCGCTAAAGCGTGTCAGCTTCGACTCTACGCCATGTTCAGACGCAACAAGAACTCCGCCATCACGCGTCGCAATCAGTTCACCGCGTCCGAGCGATCCCTCAAAGCCGTCTGATAAGTTCCGAACAGCCTTTGTTGCCAAGGTGTACTGATACAAATCGGCATACCCCGGTGGGGCATCTCGCTTCGCCTGCCCTAGATAAAAGATCTCATTTCCGTCGTGCGACCACGCCGCCTGACCCGCAGTCGGAGGCAATTCAGTCACTCGCGTCGGATGCAACGCATCGTTGACAAGTATGATCCACGCACGATTCGCTGGCCCCAGTTCGGCCACGCCGTTCGGCTCCTCAGAAGTCACAACTAACTTAGTAGAGTCTGCATTCCATGCAGCGTTTCGAACATCAACCGGAACTCCAGTTTCCGTTACTCTCTCAGTCGCCACATCGAAAAAATACAGCCTGTCGCCATGCAACCCATGATCCACCCAGGCTGCATCAGCCTTGGCGTCCTTCTGTTTTTTCTCACCCGGAGTCTGTGGATCGCGAGCTATCACCGCAATAGTCTTTCCATCAGGCGAAATACGATAGTTCGATACGTCAATCGCAACCGGCTCGATCTTCTCAGCTTCCTTCTTCGCTTCAATCACTGGAGGAAGTGCATCCTCTCTCTTCGATTGGTCTACCTTCGGTGTTACCTTCAACACAGTCGCTTTGGCTTCCCCTCCATTCATCGGCAACCGGTAAAGCATCGTATGCTCTCCACGTTTCGCCAGAAACAGGACACTCTGTCCATCCGGCATCCACTGTCCATTTCGTTCACCACGCTTGTCCGAATCCGGAGAGTAAGTCAGCTGCCGCGCAGCGCCTCCATTAACGTCGACGAGCCATAAGTGACTCTTACCCCCATCGGCGGTTGCGTCTGTAATCCGTATCAGCACATGCTGTCCGTCAGGTGAGAGCTGTGGCTCTCCCATGGCTTTGTAATGCCTCATCTGTTCATTGGTCGGAAACGTCAAATCCGTATCTTGGCAATAAGCGGTTGAAAACGCAGCAAAGGCAAACAAAACCAGGGCGAGGGTTCGACGCAAAATTGGAGTCATGCCACCGAGTGTAACCTTAGCCGGTGGGCGCTACATCTGAAGCCGCAACCATTTACACTAATAATTGGGCCAAAGTGCGCCCCGAAGGACACCGGTTTGTTCAACAAAGCTATCGCAAAAGTTTTTGGCACCAGCAATGAGCGCGCGGTCAAGCGCCTAATGCCAACCGTAAAAAAGATCAATGATTTCGAGCCCTCAATCCAGGCGCTCTCGGATGAAGCTCTCCGCCACAAAACTGCCGAATTCCGTCAGCGTATTGAGAGCGCACGCTCCAAATTTGACCTGACTGATCGATCTACCGAGAACCTCGACGCTATCAACGCCGCTGAAAAAGCTGCCCTCGACGAAATTCTTCCCGAGGCCTTTGCAGTCGTCCGGGAAGCAGGCAAGCGCACCGTGGGCATGCGCCACTTCGACGTTCAACTTATCGGCGGCATGGTCCTTCACTCCGGCAAAATTGCTGAAATGAAGACAGGCGAAGGTAAGACTCTGGTCGCCACACTCCCCTGCTACCTCAATGCTCTGGCTGGCCGTGGCGTCCACGTCGTAACCGTTAACGACTATCTCGCCAAGCGCGATGCTGAGTGGATGGGTAAGATCTACGGCTTTCTCGGGCTCACAGTCGGCGTTATCGTGCACGACCTCGATGATCAGCAGCGACGCGACGCCTACGCCTCCGACATCACCTACGGAACAAACAACGAGTTCGGCTTCGACTATCTCCGCGACAACATGAAGTTCGAACTTAAGGATCAAGTCCAGCGTGCCCATTACTACTGCATCGTTGACGAAGTTGACTCCATTCTTATCGACGAAGCTCGCACTCCCCTCATCATCTCCGGCCCCGCCGACCAGACCACAGACAAGTACGCCCGCGTAAACATCATCATCCCTAAACTCGAAGAGGGCGAGCTCATCGAAACCCTCGAAAACAAAACCTGGACCGGCGATTTCGTAGTCGATGAAAAGGCCCGCGCCATCACCGTCACCGACGAGGGCTGGGAAAAAATTGAAAAGCTCCTTGGCATCGGCAACATCGCCGATCCCGAGAACTGGGACCTCAAGCACCACGTCGAAACGGCTATCAAGGCCCATAACCTTTATAAGCGTGACGTCGAGTACGTCGTCAAAGACGGCGAAGTCATTATCGTCGATGAGTTCACCGGTCGTCTTATGCCCGGCCGCCGGTGGTCCGATGGTCTTCACCAGGCAGTTGAGGCCAAAGAAGGCGTTGCCATCCGCAAGGAAGATCAGACCCTCGCCACCATCACCTTTCAGAACTACTTCCGCATGTACAAAAAACTAAGTGGAATGACCGGTACTGCGGAAACCGAAGCCGCCGAGTTCGACAAGATTTATAAGCTCGAAATCGTCGTTATTCCAACCAACCGCAAGATGCTCCGCATCGAAAACCCTGACGTCGTCTACCGCACCGCAAAAGAAAAATATTTCGCCGTTGCGGATGAAATTGCAAAACTCCACGGGGAAAAGCAACCAGTTCTCGTGGGTACAACAAGTATCGAAAAGTCCGAGCTTCTCAGCGAAATCCTGAAGCGAAAGGGCGTTCGTCACGTAGTTCTCAACGCAAAATTCCACGAGAAGGAAGCCGAGATCGTAGCCCAGGCCGGCCGCCTGGGCATGGTCACCATCGCCACCAACATGGCTGGCCGCGGCACCGATATCCTCCTCGGTGGCAACTCCGACTTCATGGCCCGCCAGGACCTCGTCCGCAAGCAGCAGGCCCGCGCCGTTTCCGCCGCCGAAGGCACTATCTCCCCCGTTGCCGGTCCCGGCATGGTCCGCTTTTACTACACAGGCCAGGAGTTCGAAACCACGCAGGCAGCATGGGACGCCGCTGTAGCAGCGCATGAGACCGCCGCAAAGGCGGAACACGACGCTGTAATCGCTGCCGGAGGTCTTCATATCCTCGGAACCGAACGTCACGAGTCACGCCGCGTCGACAACCAGCTCCGCGGGCGCGCTGGCCGACAGGGCGACCCCGGCTCCTCCCGCTTCTTCCTCTCTCTTGAAGATGACCTCATGCGCATCTTCGCACGAGAGTGGGTCTCGACTCTCCTTCAGCGTCTGGGCATGGAAGAAGGCGTCCCGATCGAAAGCCGCATGATCACCAACCGCATTGAGAAGGCGCAGAAGCAGGTCGAAAGCAACAACTTCGAAGCCCGCAAACACGTCCTCGAATATGACGACGTTATGAACAAGCAGCGCGAAGCGGTATACGGTCTTCGCCGTCAGCTTATGGAAGGAGTCGATCAGAAGCAGCTCATCACCGACGACTACCTCTCCACCATTCTCTCCAACATCCTTGACGAAAACGCTCCCGAGAAAGCTCACGCGGATGAGTGGAAGCTCGACACACTCTTTTCTCAGCTCTACGACCTCTTTGGCACTCATCTCGAGAAAGAGATCGATCCGACCAATCTCAACCGCCACGAACTCGGCGAAGCCATCTTCGAAAAACTACGCGCCCGTTACGACGTTAAGGAGCAAATCCTCGGCGCCCCGCAGATGCGCTACCACGAGCGCATCGTCATGCTCTCCGTTCTCGACGGCTTGTGGAAAGATCATCTCCTCGCAATGGACCACCTCAAAGAGGGTATTGGGCTGCGCGGCTATGCACAGCAGGATCCACTGGTCGCTTACAAGCGCGAATCCTTCGAGATGTTCGAGGCAATGATGCTTCGATTCCAGGAGGACACCACCCGTCATCTCTTCCGCATGCAGATCATCGGTCCTGACGGAACTCCTATAGAGTCTGCAGAACAGCTTGCCAGCGCTCAAGCCCACGCTGCGGCACTTCAGTCCCAGCAACAGCCTCAAATCGACACATTGCCGCCAAATCAACCCACGCAAATTACTCCTGAGCCTGTTCGCCAGCCTGGACCAGCTTCTAATCGTGCACCCTCTACCACCATCGACGCGCTCGAGCGCGAATTCCAGAAGAAGAAACAACGCGAACTTGAGCAAGCACGCTCCGTCAGCTCGGCTTCCGCATCTACTAACGGATCTGCTCCCCGACGAACCGGCGAAAAAGTAGGCCGCAACGATCCCTGTCCATGCGGCTCCGGTAAGAAATATAAGAAATGTCACGGCGCTGACGCCTAAGCTCAAGTCAACGAAAGCCCGATTATCAAATCCTTGAGGACGTGATAATCGAGCTCTAAGACTGGCTTTACTTCTCCAATTCGTCGAGCAACAGCTTCGCCTTCGTTGCCAGAGTTTTTGCCCCCTCCACGTCTCCCGACTTCAAGGCATCCCCTGCGTCTTTTAGGAAGTTCTTCACCTTACTCACCTGCGTCTTCTGCTCCTCAGCCTTCTGCGGTGACAACCCTCCAATCCTCTTCTCGATCGACGCGATCAAGTCAGCGGCCTCCTGCTTCGTTTGAGGATTCGCATCACCGCCGGCAGTTAGCGCACCAATCACGGTCTCTTCCGGCGGCGGAGTCGCACTGGCCACTTGAGCTGGTTCGGGCACGGGTATTCCTTTCGTGGGAGGTTTTTTTCTCTCTTTCTTTGGCTTTGCATTCGTCATAACCGGCACTGGCGGCAATTTAATTTGGGATGGCTCGATCATGGGAAGATCATCGGGTTCCGGAATCTCGACGAGATCCACCGGAGTCATGGGAGGAGGTAATGGTGCGAGCTGCGGCTTGCGCCTGCATCCATCCAACCCAACCATCAATCCAAAACAGAGCATCGCGTTTGCTAGCTTTCGCGAAATGTTACATCGTCCGTTCAAACTCGCTCCTCTATCTCTTTCTGAGTAGCTCCAGCAACAACACCTTTTCTTCCTTCAATCCCTGCCGCAATCGGCAATCGAAATGTAAAAATAGTTCCGCGTTCTACTGAGTGAGGATCCGCATTCGACCGCACATCCATTGCGCCGCCATGAAGCTGCAGTATCCGATACGTCATCGCGAGTCCAATGCCGCTCCCCTTCGCCTTTGTTGTGAAATACAACTCAAAGATACGAGGAAGTATTTCGGACGGAATGCCAACGCCATTATCAATCACAACCACCACCGCATAGGAATGTTCGCGCCACATCTTAACCTGTAGCTGGCCTCCTTTCGGCATTGCCTGCTTCGCGTTCAGCAAAAGATTCAGCACAGCTTGCTGCATCAACTCCGCATCGATCCGCACCATCAATGACTCATGTGGAGCCGCTACAGCAACACCAACTCCGTTCTCCTCCATCTCGGCGGCAGTAAGTTCCAAAACTGACCCGATTACCTGGCGTAGATCATGCTCCCGTAAATGCAACTCCATCGGCCGCGAAAAATCTGCAAGCGTCTGTACGACTCGATCCAACCGTTGCATCTCACCGGCCAGAATATCGACATGTCTCTGGGCACCATTGAACGCCTCCGGACCACCCGCGATCAGTTTTCCACGCAGTAACTCAAGATGCACCACCATCGCATTAATCGGGTTCTTCACCTCATGTCCCACACCGGCAGTGAGTTTCCCAATCGCCGCCAATCGCCTCGACACCTCTAGTTCCTGCCCCAGTTGCATGGCCGATTCGATGTCACGCAACGTAAGCAAAGTTCCCATATTGCCGCCGCCCAAACCATCGTCGATTCTGTCTACCGAGATCTGCACCTGTCGGCCATCTTCCAGAATCACACCTTGCGCGCTCACCTGCCCCCCATCGGCAAACGCCTCTAGTACGGCAGCTCCCAGCGCGCTCTCCGGGGCAAAGATCTCCTCTAACCGCTTTCCGACCATCTCCTCATGCCCCATAGCCTGTGCTGAGGGCAAAAAATAAGCTACCGCGTCCGAAACCATTACGGCCCGCCGGTCAGCCGTAAATAACAACACTCCGTCGCGCAGGGTGTCCAACATTTGATTCAGGTTAGCCTGGAGCGCCGTATATCCCTCTTCTTGCGTACGCATCTGTTCGCCAAGCCTGTCGATCGTCTTCGTCACCCGCACGACCGCATCGCTCCCCATACCCTCGGTCGATGAAGGCTCCGATGCCTCACTACCCATCGCTCGGCGAGCCAAAGTCAGACTCTCCAGCCGCGCGCTGATCGCTTCGAGAGGCCTCAACGCAAGATTGGCAAGTAACCCTGCCGCTAGCATCGCCCCTAGAGCCGCTAGCAGCGCAAAACCCAGCGCAGCGCGGAGCCACGGCTCGTACGAGTTCTTTAAAAACGTTGACTGAACTCCGAGATGCACCACCAGGAATGGCGCACCATTCCGTTCAAGTGACTGCGAGATATCCAGCACGCGTGGCTTACCAAACACAACTCTCATCTGACGCCATAGATTACCGTCCTTCACGCTTGCCAGGCTGAATCGGAAAAGAGCTGGCTGATTCACCGCATCCGGATCCGTGCTCACAAGAGTCATTCCGCGAGCATCGGTCACGCTCACATCCTGCACAGTAGGTGAGTAGCGCACAATCGAATTCATCAGCGCAAGCAGGGCCGGTTGATTCCTTAGCGCATCCGCGACCGCCGCGTGAAGTGCCGTATCGCTTCGATCCTCAGGCGGGTTCGCGCGCAACCCGTCTTCGACTGCCTGGCGAGTTGTTAGAAAAACCTCACGCACCAATACGTCGTTCGCGGCAGCTGTCTGCTCGATCCTCTGCCGCATTAACTCACTCACAAACAAAGCGGAAAGTATCAGGACGATCGCGAACGTCAATCCCGTTGCCGACACTACCAACTTTGTTTTCAGCCGCATCTTTACTCCGTAGCAGCAGCCGTATTTGAGTATTCCTTCAGCTTATTCTGCAGCGTCTTCGAACTGATCCCTAGTATCTCGGCAGCCTTGGTTTTGTTGTTATGTGTTGCTATGAGCGTCTTTAGAATCAGTTGACGCTCCGCCTCGTCTACCGTTGTCCCAATCTCAACCCGAACCGAGTTCGCCTCATCCAAATGTCGCTGCAACTCACTTGGTTGTCCCGGTTTCACAGATCCTTCAACTATCATGCCTCTTGTCGGTGGTGGAGCAAACCCAGGCTCTCCAAAGTGGGGTGGAAGATGTTCCTCGCCCAGCATACCCGATCCCGCCAGAATCACTGCCCGCTCAATTGTATTGCGCAACTCGCGAACATTCCCCGGCCACTTGTATCCCTCCAGCCGCCTCATCAGCGAATCTTTCAGTCCAGCGACCGTGCAGTGATGCCGCTCGTTCATATCCTCAATCATCTTTTCCGCGATCGCAGACACATCCATCAAATGATCGCGCAGCGCAGGCATCTGGATATTAAAAACATTCAGTCGATAATAAAGATCGCCACGCAACTCCCCGCTTGCCACAGCTTTCTCGGGATCCTTGTTCGTCGCCGCTACAACCCGAACATCCACCGGAGTCTCGATCTTGCTTCCCAACCGACGCAGCCGTCTATCCTCTAAAACACGCAACAGCTTAGCTTGCGTCGCCATTGGCATCTCGCCAATCTCATCCAGCAACAGGGTCCCCTCTTCTGCCAGTTCGAAACACCCGGCTCGGCGTTCCAGTGCTCCCGTAAACGCGCCCTTTTCATGGCCAAAGATCTCGCTCTCAATCAACGTCTCCGGAATTGCTGCGCAATTCACTGCCACAAACGGCTTGAGTCGCCTTGCACTCAAATCGTGCAGGGCGCGCGCAACCAGCTCCTTGCCTGTTCCACTCTCACCAGTCACGAGGACTGACACATTCGAAGGAGCGACCCGTTCAATCATCGTGAAAATGTCCCGCATCTGGGGAGACGATCCAACCAGTTCGCCAAGTACGCCCGTATCTCTCAGCTGCCGCCGCGTCGCCTCCAGTTCAACATCAGCTTCACGCTGGCGGCTCGCGTTGTGCAGAATCGTTTTCAGGCGAACCGGATCGACCGGCTTAGGAATATAGTCGTACGCACCCATCCGCATCGCTTCAACAGCCGATTCGATGGAACCCTGCGCGGTCAACATCACCACAGCGATGCGCTGAGGGAGCTCACCCACGCGACTCAGCAGCTCCATGCCATCCATGCGGGGCATCTTCAAATCTGTGACAATAATTGCCGGAGCCCACGCAATTGCCTTCTCCAGCCCCTCCATCCCATCGGCGGCAGACTCCGCCCGGTAGCCCCAGCTCTCAATCAACTCCGTCAGCCCGCTACGCGCATGAACCTCATCTTCAACAATCAAAACCTTTTCCAACACAGTCTCCAAGACAGCACCGTCCCTTGTTCAACTTGTTCTATCGATATAACGCATACAAATAAGATGCGAAATAATCCAGCGAGTCACCCTGCTCTACATCATCTTTCCTCACGACTCCTAGCTGACTACTCAGTGGTCCTTACTAAAGGATATCCTTGATTTCATGCTAGAACTCGAAATTACCCCCGAAGCCTTTGCTGGGCAACGACAGAAGCCGGAATCTCCCCTGTTATTAGACGTCCGCGAGCCCTGGGAGCAACAAACTTCAAGTCTCCCTAATTCGCTCATGATGCCAATGGGCGATGTCCCCTCCCGTGCGCACGCTGAACTTGACCCCGACGCTCCCATCGTCGTCATGTGCCATCACGGAGCCCGTTCTCTCAACGTAGCTCTATGGTTGCGCGAGCAGGGGTTCACCCACGCCCAATCCCTTGCCGGTGGTATCGACGCTTGGTCCCGCGTCATTGATCCCAGCGTACCTCGCTACTAAAACGACTGAACTATCTCAGCCGCAAATTCATCTCCACGGTAATTTAGTGACTCTTGGACACACCCCCAAGCAACGTCCATTCTCACCGGCTGCACCACAAAGTATCCCAAGTTCCAGATTTCTGCTTCAAAGAGACGGAGGGTAAATTGACGCCCGAATTGACCAATAACGGATTAGTTCACCTGAATAGCCCATACTCCGTGCCGGAAACTTTAGCTCGGTTGGAGTCGATCGTGAGGGCAAAAGGGATTAACATTCCTGCCCTTATCGACCATAGCGGCGATGCAGAAAGAGCTGGTCTAGAAATGCCGCCCACAAAACTCCTGATCTTTGGTAATCCAAAATCTGGCACCCCCCTCATGATCGCCTCCCCGACGGTTGCCATCGACTTGCCTCTCAAAGCTCTTGTCTGGCAGGACGAAAAAGGCAAAGTCTGGCTCTCCTATAACAGCCCACAGTATCTTAAGCAGCGACACAACATCCCTGATGATCTCTTGAAAAACATTGCCGGCATTAGCTCCATCTGTGAAGAAGTTGTGCGCTAACCCACTTCCAACCCCAGTACGCGATGTCCCGTGAACCTGATCACATAAGACACGTGTCTCAGTCAGCGTAAGCTAGCAATTTCCCGAAACGTGGATTTCCAGATGTCGCGTCTGGCGGCGGTGTTGGTGCCCGGAGGGGGACTTGAACCCCCACGACCTGATTAGGGTCTGCGGATTTTAAGTCCGCTGTGTCTGCCGATTTCACCATCCGGGCGTTGGGCGAGTGGACCACCCACCCGCTCTATGTTAACCCATCCGACATGTACAACTTTTGGGAAGGAACCTTCACGCCAGTTCTTGCGTAATCTAGAAAAAGTCAGATCTGTGTCCCTGGGTTGGTTTCGATATGCCGTTCCGCGAAATTCTCAAACAAACGCTCTCGGCACTCTGGGAAACGAAGCTTCGCAGTTTTCTAACGATGTTCGGAATCGTTTGGGGAATTACGTCGGTGATTCTTCTTGTAGGACTCGGCATCGGCTTCAATGCGGACCAGAAACAACGTCTCCGCAGCATCGGCACTGACATCGCCATCCTCTTCGGGGGAAAAACCGGCGCGCAAGCTGGTGGATATGCCGCAGGCCGCGATATCCGTCTCACTATTGACGACGCCATCGCAATCCAACAGCAGGCCTCTCTTGTCAAAACCGTCAGTCCGGAACTTCGTCGCACGGTCTCCGAAGTCAGCCAATGGAATTCAGCCAGCCGAGCCGTTCGCGGAGTTTGGCCTGAATACCAACGCTTCCGCTCTCTCGCCGTCGAACAGGGCCGACTGATGTCCGAAAAGGATGAAGAAGATGGAGCCCGCGTCATTCTGCTTGGAGCCGAAGCGAACCGCCAGCTCTTTCCAGGCAAGGAAGTCATCGGCCAGCCTCTCATGGTCAACGGCTATCAATACACCGTCATCGGCGTACTTGAGAAAAAGAAGCAGAACGGAAGTTACGGAAGCGGCCCTGACAACACCCAGCTCTTCACTCCGTATTCTGCGATGGCCAGGGACTTCCCCCCACCCGAAAGGCCTGGAGTAGTGCGCGGTTTCGTTAACAACATCGTCATTGAACCTGTCTCTCCTGACCTCCACGAAAAAGCCGTAAACCAGGTCAAGAAAATCATCGCGGAACGCCATCACTACGATCCCAACGACAAGGAAGCTCTCTGGATCTGGGATACCCTCGAAGGATCGAAGTTTACCGAACGCATCTTCGGCGTGATGACGCTCTTTTTCGGAGCGGTCGCCCTGCTTACTCTCGCACTTGGCGGCATCGGTGTCATGAACATCATGCTCGTCGCAGTCACCGAACGCACACGCGAAATCGGAGTCCGCAAGGCCTTGGGCGCTACGGCCATTGATATCAAACGTCAGTTCCTGGTCGAGTCCGCCATCATCACTCTCGTCAGCGGAGTCACCGGCCTCACACTAGGCGTAGGCATCTGCCTGTTGCTACAGCTTGCGCCATTACCCGATTTCATCCCGCACCCCGTCATCTCGCCAATAGCAATCACGGCATCACTTACAACCCTGACAGCTATCACTATCTTTGCGGGAATGTATCCTGCTCTCCGCGCTGCGGATCTTAGCCCCATCGAATGCTTGAGAGCCGACTAGCCATGAGCCTGACTGAAATCATCCGTCAAAGTATCGACTCGCTCCTGCGCAACCGGCTCCGCTCCAGTCTCACCATGCTCGGCATCATCTGGGGATTGGTAACAGTCGTCTTGCTGCTCAGCTACGGCAAAAGTCTCGGTGAAGGCGTGCTCAACGGCTTTCTTGGACTCGGAGACAACGTCATTATGGTCTGGGGCGGCCAGACCAGCATGCAGGCCGGCGGCGAGCGATCCGGAAAACGCATCAAGTTTCTCGATGGAGACACCGAAGCCGTCCGCGATGAAGTTCCCTTCCTGAAAGCTGTGAGTTCCGAAACCGACGATGGCTTTAGTTTCAAGTACAAAGCCAAAGTCGTGAACATTCAGAGCAAAGCCATCGATTTTCCCTACGGCAGCATGCGTAAGTTGAACGTCGATCAGGGCCGATACTTCGAACCCTCAGACTTCACCGACCACAGACAGGTCGTCATCTTCGGCGATCACGCTGCAAAGAAACTCTTCAATGGCTACCCTCCAGTAGGGGAATCGGTTGAAATCGAGGGCCATGTCTTTCAAGTCATCGGCGTCCTGAAAAACAAAATTCAGGACTCCTCCAACAACGGTCCGGACAACGAAAACGCATTCGTACCCTTCGACATGATGCGTGTCCTCCGCGACCAGCGGAATCCCGACAGCATCGTCTTTCAACCGAGCGCTCCGGAACTCCACATTAAGGCACTCGAAGCCGTGCGCACCGTCCTGGCCAATCGTCACCACTTTGATCCGAAAGACGACAAAGCCGTTCCTAGTTGGGACACAGTAGCCGACTCTGCCGAAATCATGCAGTTCAGCACTGCACTCGACATTCTCCTCGGAATCATCGGAGCAATGACCCTCGGCGTCGGCGGCGTTGGCGTAATGAACATTATGCTCGTCTCGGTTACGGAACGAACCCGCGAGATAGGGCTCCTCAAAGCAGTCGGCGCACGGCGCAAAGACATCCTCAAGCAATTCCTGCTCGAAAGCCTCACTTTGACCTTCCTCGCTGGCATCCTCGGAATGATCGTTGCCATCGTCGTCGCCTACCTGATTCCCCCGATGCCGCTGTACTCGGACATTTACAAGACTGCAAACCATGAGGGCGACATTCTTCTTCGCGCTTCCCCGACCATCATGCTTGTCTCATTCGGTATTCTCGCCGTAGTAGGCATCGTCTCAGGACTACTGCCGGCAGTACGTGCCTCTCGCATGGATCCAGTCGAGGCTCTTCGTCACGAGTAGTCCCTTTCAAAATGGAAGTTCCCGTAGGTCCGGCTCAACCCACATGCGCCGCGCCTCTACTGAAAACAACCGTGATCGAGTCCAGTAATCCATCAACCAGTCAGGTTCGCCAAGGCGAGAACGCATCAGGGCATTGCAAATCAAAAAAAGAGGATCGGAACCTCTTTCACTGAGAAAGGCTTGCGCCGCCCGGATCGACGCCTGCGTAATCGTCTCGTGATAGCCACTTGTATCGGTGTTCGCGCCGCCCGTAGCTTCGTTGTAGCCGCGGATGAACCCCGGCATCTCGCGCCCCAGTTCAATCTCCGGTCGGCACTTCAGGAGCCATAACGTCGCCGCAAAATGTGCAGCATGGGTCCACGTCGTCTTCGGCAAAGTGCGGTCCAGCAACCCTCGTCCAATCACTACAACCTCTTCATCGGAACCAAACGGGATGAACGTTCTCATAGAATTTCCTATCCTTACGATTTTTGGGCAATAAAAAACCGCCAATTCAGGCGGTCTGTCGTGTCATGCTTCTTATCGAGAAAGCTAAATTTGAATCAGCTTTCAATCACCGTCGAAGGCACGCAACAAGCCGCCGCTCCCAATTGGCGTTGCTTCTGCATACTTTCTGAACGGTGAAAAGCCATAACCAATCATAGCTTCTAACCGAATCATTCAGCAAAAAACTTCGTCCTCGCCTCACAGGAGAGCAGCTCGTCGACTTGGCTTAGTTTGCCATCCGATAACGGATCGTTTGATCCTCGAGAAAATACTCTGCCGAGCAGTTATCTGATCCGCAGATCATTGCCTCCAGCCCGGCGCACTGCTGCTTGGTAATCAATCCCAGCGAGCCGCAGGACGGGCATGCAAGCACAGCCCAGAAGGGATTCTCCGCTTTGCCAAGCTCACCCGCTTGCTCAAGTAGAAAGATCGTACCCGGCTGCATCTGCTCCGGGATCCACACTTCCAGAAGGTTCAACTCCGCTACCATGCTCGCCTCTTCATCCACAACGGTTGTCTTCATTCCTTACTCGCGTTCCAAACCGATTGCTGCCTTTAGGCTATGAAAGAGACCTCCTCGAAGAGTTGGCGCTCAAAAGAGAGTGCACTACTTCTGGTGCAAAGAATAATGGATTTTCCGCCCCTGTCAATCCCGCATTCGAAAAAAAGGATGCCGGATTGATTCCTTCTCAATGAGTGCCGTACAAAGCGTGATAGATCTCCCGATTCCGCAGAATCGCTTCCACATAGTCCCGCGTCTCGGTATATGGAATAGACTCCACAAACTCAGCGATGTCCCGGTAATTCCCCACTGCCATCCACTGGCGCACTGGCACATCCCCTGCGTTATACGCGGCCAGAGCGTACTCCTGCTGCCCGCCAAACCGGTCCAGTACCAGTCGAAGATTAGTAGTGCCCAGTTGAAGATTCAACGTAGGGTTGAGCAACGAATTGGTGCTAAAACCCTTTACGCCATCTTTCTTGGCCATCGATTTACCAACTGACGGGAGCAGTTGCATCAATCCCCATGCATTGGCATGACTTACAACACCCGGATTAAACTCGGACTCCTGCCGAATCAATGAAGCCACCAGGTACGGATCCAGACCATTCTTCTGTGAGTTCGCAACAAGGTCGCTCCAATACGGTTGTGGAAACAGCACCTTCCAATACACCATCGGCACCTGATCCAGTGGCATTGCGAAAAATGAAATCCCGCTATGCTTCATCGCCTGCAACGCCCGTGTGGTCTCGCCATAGGAGTTAAAAATCTCCGCTTGCCCCAACGCTCCCCACTCATTTGCAGTCGGGCTAGCCTGAATCTCCGGCCCGATATACTCGTTCAACGCCGCATTAGCCAACAATCTGGCTTTAATCAAATGGGGTTCATTCTCCGGCAGGTCCCCGGTCAGAAAAGGGACCACCGGCTTCGGTACAGCTTCAAGAACGGCCGCTGGTGCAACCGTCGCTGTCTGTCCCTTCAATACATTCAGCCTTTGACGCGCAAGCAGTGCGTAATAGTAGTTGGGATACGATGAGCTGAGCGCGCGATAATAGTTTGCCGCCTGCGCGTAATTATGCTCCTCTTCTTCATAGAGCCGCGCCCGCCAGTAAATTGCACTCGGAACCTCAGTCCCTCCCGCATAATTCTGGATCTGTTCATCCATCAACCGCGCCGCTTCAGAGTTATTGCGCAGCCGGTAGTTCATCCACGCCGCCCGCCAGTGTGCGGAAGGCGCATACGTGCTCTTCGGAAACATCTGAACCAGCAGCAAGTAGTGATAGATCGCCTGTTTTGCATCATGCTTCAGCAGATACATATTCCCGCCCGAATACAAAGCCTCCTCGAGCCATCGGCTTGTGGGAAACCGCTGTACCAGCTGCGCAATTAACCCGGCATGTGTCGCCTCATCACGTTCACTGCGTGAAAGCTCGGCCAGCAAATATAACTTCAGCGCCGCGCTGTCATCCGCCGTATTCGGGAGCTTCTCAAGCTCTCTGCGGCTCAAATGTTTCATTCGCATATCGCAGGCCGCGGCATAAATCAGCAAAGCATCATGATCTGCCGGACTCAGTCCACTGTCGCGCTCGATCGAGTGATACTCCTCGCCCGCCTCCGCATAACGTTTCGCATTGAAGAGTTGATCCGCATGAATCTTGCGTTCCCCGGCGCCCGGCAGCAAATTCATCGCCTGCAATTGCGACCTTGCCTGTCCTGATTCAAAACTCAAAGGAAGATTAATGTACACATTCTTGAACGCCGCCGCTGCATGAGTCGTATCACCGGACATCTGATAAGCCCGTCCCAGCGTATATCGAAAGTCCGCGTGGCCACCCTGTTCCGAATCGGCCAAGGGCATCAGAACTCGCAATGCTCCCTGCGCATCATTTTGCTGGAGATAAGCATTGGCCAAAAGTATCGGAGCATTTGCCTTGAAGATGCTCTCCGGGTGCCGCTCACTAAACCGGTCGAGCAACGCATATGCATCGGCCCCGTGTGCCGCCTGCACCGATGCCTGTGCTTCAAGGTAATCGGCATAATCATCAAGAGCCGTTCCGCTCACATTGGCCCGTCGAAAAGTAGTAGCCGCATCGGCATAGCGGTGATCGAGCATATAAGCGTGTCCTAGTGCGAGATAGGCCGCAGCCGCACCTTCCCCTGGATGCGCGTGCGCGTAGTTCTCGACACCGCTATACGCCGCAGCCGAACGTGTGACAGCCAACTGCTGCGCCATAGGACGTAACTGCTCTGAAGCCTTGAACGCACTCGTTAGTCGAATGGTCTGAGCCGTCGGCTTCCGCGAAACACTGGACGCAGAATGATTCTTGCTTCCCGAGCTCTTCCCCTTCGTAGTCTTACTGGAACCACTACTCTTGCTGCTTCCAGTCTTAGCAGCACTGCTCTTGCCGTTGGCTGTTTTACTTGATGACGGCTTAGGAGACGATTTCTTCGTCTGCTCCGTCACAGCCGTGGTCTGCAGTCCCCTCGCGTGCGAAACTCCTGAAAAAAGCAGGGTCGTCCCCAAAAACGCACCCGCCACCACGCTCCGAAACCTGCCCGGAGTCCCCGTCACCGCTTCGATCGTATTCTGACCCACATATCCACTCTAAGCCGCTTGGGCAAGCGCGTCAGCCGTTGTTGGTCTTCAGCTACAGCTCTGAACCACAACAGGTACGCGAAAGAGGCTCCAAATCAGCGGGATCAGGTTTTTTCAGAAATTTTTTCCCCATTTGCCTCCATGTGGGCGGCACATTTCTCAACATGAGAAAACATTTAGCCGATAACGTCATGAATATATGCAAACATCTGCACTTCATGGAGAAAATCTCGCAAAATGGCAGCCATGTGCATGAAAATGCATAGTTTCAGGTTTGGTTCTCCATTTGCTCTAGCACAGGCAAGATCTTTTCAGATTTAAAGACCTTCCCAGGAGCTACGAATGCGCTGTTCCGTACTAGCCATTGCTTCACTACTTGCTGCGGGAACCACATCTCTCTATGCAGATTCATTCACCGCTTATTCCAACAGCGGGCACCCAATCACGTCCTCCAGCCCGATTACATATACCGGAGCCAATGGCGTGGGTATCATCGCCTACTTTTACTCGGCCAGTGCCGCCGACACCGACACCATCTTTATCTACGACGCCACTCAGGGAGTCTTCCTTTCCCCGCAGGGAGTCTTCAACAATCAGTCCTCAAGCACTCCGGGCTCGACGGTCACCTTTGACAGTCCTTCGCTGCATACCGGCGACGCCCTCTATTTCGACCTTTACAACACATCTTTCTCGGGTGATACCTTCTCTTCAAACACCGCCATGAGCCCAGACCACGATAACCACGCCTACATCACAGCATTCAACGGAACCATTGGTTCCTACGGCACCATCGTTGGTACCTATGTAGGCATGGAAGACCTGCCCAACGGCCAGTCTGACTGGGACTACAATGACGATACCTTCGTCTTCACCAACATCGACACTAAAACGACAGCTCCTACACCCGAGCCCAGCACCTTCGCTCTACTCGGAACCGGCCTGATCGGCGCGGCCGGCGCACTTCGTCGCAAGTTCGCTCGCTAAAGGTTGCCCAGTGCCGGAGACGCGCTAAATCCAGGTAGCGCGGCCTCCGGCAATTCGGGCCCTGGCGATTCAACCAACCCATCTTATTCCCCTGCCTTTGCTCTCCTTCCCCGCGGCATTTACACTAGGTACATACTGGCCGCCCGCCCGACATGTCGGGCGATCTGTTCAGTGCGCGTTTTTCGCACCCTTTACTGATGCCTGCCATCCAATCACCAGCGACGGAAGAGATTCACCCCGACGTAGCACTCGTCGAGCGCGCAAAGGCGGGGGATACGGCTGCATTTGAGCAGCTCGTCCGGCAGTACGAACGCCAGATCTTCCGGGTAGCACAGCATATTACTCAAAACCGTGAAGACGCCGAAGACATCACGCAGGACGCATTTCTCAAGGCTTACGAGAAGCTGGATCAGTTCCAGGGAAATTCCAAATTCTCTACCTGGCTCGTCCGCATCGCAGTCAACGAGAGTCTCATGCGCCTACGCAAACGCAAGACCAGCAAGACAGTCTCCATGGACGAGGACGTCCACACTGAAGAAGGATCCATCCCTCGTGACTTCGCCGAGTGGCGCCCCAACCCCGAGCAGGAATATAACCAGGCCGAACTCGCTGATATTCTTCGCAAGACCATTCAGGGTCTTCCGCCAGGATTTCGAAGCGTTTTCACCCTTCGTGATGTCGAAAATCTCTCTACCGAAGAAACAGCGGAGGTACTTGGTTTGAGCGTCCCAGCCGTCAAATCCCGTCTTCTTCGCGCGCGGCTCCAACTGCGCGAGCGACTCAGCCGTTACTTTCGCAAGAAGCAGGAGGGCCAGCCTGCATGAACTGCACCGATCTTTTAAGCCATCTCTCCGACTACTTCGACGACAAGCTCAGTACTCGTCTACTCGAAGAAATCCGCACTCACACTGCTGGCTGCGAGCATTGCCGCGTCGTCCTTAATACGACCGAGCAGACCATCCATGTCTACAAGGGCAACGAGGTCTACGAGGTCTCCGACGAGCTACGGGAACGCCTCCACACCGCCATTATGGCGAAGTGTCTTGCTGTAAAAAAATAACCCGGTTCAACTTAGATCCGCCCCGCAGCCCGTAGTACCCCGATCTCCTCATCCGTAAACACTCTTGACCGGATAAGAAACCGCACACCCTCGCCATTCTCCAGCGAAAACATTCCCCCACGCCCAGGGACCACATCCAAAATCAATTGTGTGTGCTTCCAATACTCAAACTGACTCTTGCTCATATAAAACGGCGTCTCGCCGAGTACCGCCATCAATACATCGTTATCTCCCACTAAAAACTCTCCGCGGGGATAACACATAGGGGAGCTGCCGTCGCAGCAGCCTCCCGACTGATGAAACATTAGCTCCCCGTGTTTTTTCTCAAGCCTGCTCATCAACTCCTCAGCAGCAGGCGTCGTCAATACTTGCTCCGGTACAGCGACCATTCGAACCTCATCTAGAAGAATCCAAGAGCACTTGGACTGTAACTCACCAGCTGATTCTTCGTCTGCTGATAATGATCCAACATCATCTTGTGATTTTCTCGTCCAACACCCGACTGCTTATAACCGCCAAATGCTGCATGCGCAGGATAAAGGTGGTAGCAGTTGGTCCAGACACGTCCGGCCTGAATCGCTCGCCCAAAGTGATACGCGCGATTTAGATCCCGGGTCCACAAACCAGCACCCAGCCCATACAGCGAGTCGTTGGCCAGTTCCAGCGCCTCGTCTTCATCATGGAAGGTAGTCACTGAAACCACAGGTCCAAAGATCTCCTCCTGGAAGATCCTCATCTTATTATGGCCTTTGAACACCGTCGGCTCGATATAAAAGCCTTCCGCCAGATCCCCGGCTTGTGTCGAACGCTTTGCACCGATCAACACCTCCGCGCCCTCCTGTTTGCCGATGTCAAAGTACGAGAGAATCTTCTCCATCTGTTCAGTTGAGGCCTGTGCGCCGATCATCGTCGTCTTATCCAGCGGATTTCCCTGTTTAATATCTTTCACGCGCTGCAGGGCACGCTCCATAAATTGATCGTAGAGCGTGTCTTGAATCAGCGCGCGTGACGGGCAGGTGCAAACCTCACCTTGATTGAGTGCAAACATCGTGAAGCCTTCCAATGCCTTGTCGAAAAAGGCATCATCCGCCGCAGCGACATCTTTGAAGAAAATATTCGGCGATTTACCCCCGAGTTCGAGAGTTACGGGAATAAGGTTCTGCGCGGCATACTGCATAATCAGTCGCCCGGTTGTGGTCTCTCCAGTAAACGCGATCTTCGCGATCCTCGGGCTTGAAGCCAATGGCTTACCGGCCTCCAGACCAAAGCCATTCACAATATTGAGTACACCCGGAGGTAGCAGATCCTGGATCAGTTCCATCAGCACCAGGATTGACATCGGCGTCTGTTCTGCGGGCTTCAACACCACGCAATTCCCGGCCGCCAGAGCTGGCGCAAGCTTCCACGTCGCCATCAGAATCGGGAAATTCCACGGAATAATCTGCCCCACCACGCCCAGAGGCTCATGGTAGTGATACGCAATTGTGTTCGCATCGATCTCCGAGATGGATCCCTCTTGCGCCCGAATCGCTCCTGCAAAATAACGGAAGTGGTCGATGGCGAGCGGCATATCTGCCGCCATCGTCTCGCGAATTGGCTTGCCGTTGTCCCATGTCTCTACCGTCGCCAGCATCTCGAGGTTGTCTTCGATCCGCTGTGCAATCTTCTCCAGAATCCGGCCTCGTTCCGTGGTCGAAGTCTTGCCCCACATCTTCTTAGCCGCATGAGCCGCATCGAGCGCACGGTCGACATCCGCCGCATTGGACCGCGCAATCTCGCAAATCACCTGACCCGTCACAGGCGTAACATTCTCAAAATATTGCCCCGACAACGGAGCCACCCATTCGCCGCCGATATAGTTGTCATAACGCTTCCGAAGTTGAACCGGAAACCCGTAGCTCCCCGGTTGAATCGCCGACATCGTAGCCATAATCTTCACCCCTCGCAGTTCGATACCTTCACAGCGCTCGAAATTGTAGTCCACCAGGACAAGCTCTGTCACAGCCCTCAAACTTTACTTTTGGTAGCGTCTTCAACCTGCCGTTTCTTCTGAAACTTTGTAAAACTATGACATCAAATTTTTGTCCGGAGCATCGAAAATATAGCCGTCGATGCATGGAGACGAAGGAGTATGAAAGATGAGCACGCCACCACCGCAGAATTTAATACCGCCCTTCACTCGTGAAACCGCAGCCGCCAAAGTACGTAAGGCAGAGGACAATTGGAACTCCCGCGACGCCGAAAAAGTCGCGCTCGGTTATACCGTGGATAGCAAGTGGCGAAATCGCGCAAAGTTCGTCAATGGCCGCGAAGAGATCGTCAATTTCTTGACCAGAAAGTGGCGTCGCGAATTGGATTACCGCCTCATCAAGGAATTGTGGGCCTTCGACGGAGCTCGCATCTCCGTCCGCTTCGCCTACGAGTCGCACGACGACTCCGGCAACTGGTTTCGCTCCTACGGAAATGAAAACTGGGAATTCGACGAGAACGGCGTGATGCATCACCGCTACGCCTGCATCAACGATCTGCCTATCAAAGAGTCGGAGCGCAAATTCCACTGGACCCTCGGTCGTCGTCCCGACGATCATCCGGGACTCTCCGATCTGGGTCTGTAACAATCAATAGAAGGAAGGGAGAACACCCTAAAGCAAGTGGCAACCGCAACTTCTACGAAACCCTCCTTGAAGGCATTAGGCCGCCAATCTGGCCCCTTGGAACGCTGGCATCTTCTCTCGCTCGACGCTCCGACTATCGCCACCCTTTGGACATGGTTTATTGCCTCGGCAAACCACATCCAGCTTCCGTTCTCTTCCACCCTATCCATGGCAATCACTGTCTGGATGCTTTACGCCGCTGACCGCCTCATGGACTCCCGGCTCCTCAGCTCCGATCAAACCCTCGACCTCGATCTCGAAGCTCGTCACTACTTCCACTATCGCCATCGCTCGGCCTTTCTTGTAACCATCGTAGGCGCCGCAATTGTTCTTGCAGCACTTCTTCCTCACCTCGAAACCGAAGCCCTTCGTCTCTATCTCATCCTTGGAAGTCTGGTTATTGGCTACTTCATCGTGATCCACGCCACCCGAAGCGCCCATCGCTTTCCGAAGGAAATCGCCGTTGGCATCTTTTTCGCTGCGGCAGTCTTCATCCCTACAATCGCTCGACGCCCCGATCTCCGCCTTCCGCTGCTTCCCTTTGCACTCCTTTTCGCCGTTCTCTGCAGCCTCAACTGCCTCTTTATCTACACCTGGGAACATGATGGTTTCTTCAACGGCAGTACACCTCACAGGATCACGAGTTGGGCAATACGAAATCTACCAACACTCACGGTCCTGCTTACCCTGGCCGGTGCTGCAGTGGCGCTGTTCGACCAGCGAGCTTCGTGGCCGATCCCATATGCAATCGCTCTCTCAGCCGCCCTCCTTCTCCTGCTGCACAATCATCGACTCGCAATCGCTCCTGTAACCCTCCGTGCTGCGGCGGACCTGGCACTCACTACTCCACTCCTGCTGGTTTTGTTTCTCCGCCAATGAGTCGCACCGAGCCTGACTTTAACCTCATCGCCCGTCCCTACCGCTGGCTCGAATACCTCACTCTCGGCCGCTCCCTCGAAGACTGTCGCAATCACTTTCTTCCGCAACTAACTGATCGGCACCGCGCTTTGGTCCTCGGTGATGGAGACGGTCGCTTCCTCGCCCAACTCCTTAGAACAAATCCGCGCCTCCAGGCAGATGCAGTCGACACCAGCGACACCATGCTTCGACTTCTCTGCGACCGCTGCGAAACAGTTGCTCCCAACGCTAATACCCGTCTCCAGACCCACCTCTGCAACGCGCTCACATTTCCCCTCAGTGGTTCCTATGACCTCATCGTCACGCACTTCTTCCTTGACTGCTTCTCACAGGCGGAACTCAACGCCCTCATCCATCGCATCGCGAAACATACTCATTCCGGAACCCTCTGGCTCATCTCGGATTTCCGCATCCCCCAGGGCCTCGCGCAACTCCCCGCCAAGATCCTCGTCCGCAGCCTCTACCTCGCCTTCCGTTTTCTCACGGGGATCCGCACCAGCCACCTCCCGGACCACACGATCCCGCTCACCAAGGCTGGCTTTCTCCAAATCGCCCACCAGCCACGACTTTCAGGCATCCTCATCTCAGAACTCTGGCAGCTCTAGCCCACCCCACAGCCTCTTCCACCATCAAACCCGAAGCAACTTACAATCCCCCTATGCTGCGAATCCACTTTCTCACCGCTGCTACCGCACTCCTCGCCTGCATCTCCGCGCAATCTCAAACTAGCATTGCCACCAACTCTCCCGGCGGCCAGCCCCTTTCAAACCGCATTGTCGCTTACACCATCGATGCACGCCTCGACACCGATAAAAAATCCCTCGATGCTACCGAAACTCTCACCTACAAAAACCTCACTACCCAGTCCCTCACTGCCATCCCCTTCCATCTCTATCTCAATGCCTTCCGCGCCGAATCCACTTTCACCCGCGAAACCCATTCCAACGGCGGCGTCCGCGACTCTGAAACCGACAACGAGTACCCGACAGAAAAACTTGGTAGCATCACCATCTCGCATATCGACGCAGACGGCTATGGCGATCTCACCTCAGCAATGCATTTCATTGCCCCAGACGACGGCAATGCACAAGACCACACCGTAACTGAGATCACACTCACCCACCCACTCGCGCCCAACGACTCCATCACCTTCCATCTCGCCTTTCATGACCAGTTCCCACTCTCCATCGCACGCAACGGCTACAAGCGCGACTTCATCATGGGCGGCCAGTGGTATCCCAAGCCCGGAGTCTACTGGCACGGCGCATGGAACTGCCACCAATACCACGCCACCACCGAATTCTTCTCGGACTTTGCCACCTTCAACGTCACCCTTACCCTCCCACACCGCTATATCGTCGGAGCCAGCGGTGTACCAACCGGCGAAATCGTCAATCCCGACGGCACCAAAACCCTCAGCTTTCATGGCGAAGACATCGGCGACTTCGCCTGGGCTGCGAGCCCACATTTCACAATTACAGATAGCATCTATCTCTCAAGCCTCGGCCCAGTGAAGATCCACGTTCTCGCCCTCGCCGCCCATCCCCGCGCCGGCCAACGTTATCTCGATATCACCCGAAAGACCCTCGCTCAGTTCGATCGTCTCTACGGCCCCTATCCTTACAAGATCATCACCGTAATCGACCCTGAACCAGACTCCGAGATGGGAGGTATGGAGTACCCTACCCTTTTTACCGGAGGCACCACATGGTTTCGCGACCCAACGTATATCACCGATCAAACCGTCGAGCACGAGTTCGGCCATCAATATTGGTACGGAATGGTTGCCACCAACGAGTTTGAAGATGCATGGCTTGATGAAGGCATCAACTCCTACACTGAAGTCAGAATTCTCGAAGAAATTCTCGGCCCCCGCACATCCACTTTCAACCGCTCATACGCGAATGCCAGTGATGCTGAGTTGCAACGCCTCCAATATCTATTGGTAGCAGACTATGATCCGGTCACCCGATGGGCGTTCAAGTTCCGTGACTCAACCTCGTACGGTGGCGTTACCTACGGCAAATCCGCCACTCTCTTACTCACACTCGAGGCCATCATCGGCCGCGACACCATGGACGAAGCCATGCGAACTTACTTCACGCGTTATCGCTTCACCCATCCCAGCACAGAGGATTTCCTACGCACCATCGAGCAGGTAGCCATCAAAAATGGACGAGCCACCATCGCTGGTGGCAGCGTAATTACCTCCTCGACCGAAACAACTCAGGTAATCCATGACCATGGCGCCGCCGTAACCAATATCCTGGGCCAAGGTCCAGGCCTAAAAGATTCCGCAGGACTTCAGACGCTCCGGCCTGATCTGGCGGCATTGTTCAACACCGCCTCTGACCCGGCCGTCGTCCCCATCTCCAGTCTGCGTCCATTCTTCAACCAGGCAGTCTACGGAACTCAGACCCTCGACTACGAGGTTGACAGCATCTCGTCCAACCCAATCCAATGGTGGTTGCCAGAGCCAAAAGACAAAAAACAGATCCAATACCTCTCCACTGTGTATCTCCACCGGAAAGGAGATTTCATCCTCCCGGCAACAGTAGAAATATTCTTCAGCGACGGAACCCGCCTGCGCGAACGATGGGACGGGGTCGATCGCTGGACAAAGTTTACCTACACCCGCAACGCCAAAATCGTCTCCGCGGAGATCGACCCCGACCATATCATTCCTCTCGATGGCAATTTCTTTAACAACAGCTACACCACAAACTGGAATCCAACTCCCGCCCGCAAACTTACCAATCTCTGGTTAAGCTTCAACCAATTCGCAGCCCAGTTCATCGCATGGATTGTCTAGTCCAACGCCGCACAAATCCGTAACTTGCTTAAAGGGTCTCGCATCATGGTTGAACGGCGCAATATCTTTCTCCACGGACTGTCCCTCACCCTTCGGCGCTTCCCAGCGCTTCTGTGGACCTACATCTTCAATCTCGGTCTGGCCTTTCTCTTTTCCATCGGCCTCAATCATCAACTCTCCTCACTTCTCAACCATTCTCTCGCAGCGCAGCGACTCTCGAACGGCTTTGATCTCGGTATCGTCGGCGAAGTCCTTCTCCGCTTCAACCAGAGTCCCGTCGGTGAACCGGGAATAGCCGCTGGACACGCCTCGATCCCCCTCTATCTGCTCATCTATTTCATTCTTGTCCCCGGAACCCTTTTCTGCTATCTGACCTCCGCACCCGCTCGTCTCGGCACGATGTTTCAGCAGGGGCTGCTCCACTTCTGGCGTTTCGTCCGCATTACGATTCTGTTCCTCATCGCCGCAGCACTCATCTTGCAACCTCTCAATTTTTTTCAAACGAAATGGTCCGATTTCGTCGACGATCGATTCGTTGGCCGTCCCGCTTTCTTATGTATCTCAGGCGGTTACATAATTGTCTTTGTGGCAGCAACCGTTCTCCGCCTCTACTTCGATTTGGTCGAGGTCTATACCGTGCAACTAGGCCTCATATGTTTTTCCAACGGCAAACCTGACCGCCGTGTCCATCGCACACTTCGCCCTGCCCTGCGCACGCTGTTTGCCCGCTTCGCCCATGCGTGGCCCATCTTCATCTTTCTTACTCTTCTCGGACTCGCTGCGGTTGTTCTCACCGCTCGTGTATCAATGCACATGCTCGCACAACCAATAGTCTGGCCTTCCTTTCTCCTGGCGCAGCTAGGTCTTTTCCTGATGCTGTTCACGCGCTTCTGGCAACGAGGAGTCGAGACAGCTCTCGCTCTTCAAAATCCTATCGCCCTGCCGATCGCAACTGTAACTCCACTCAATCATTCAGGTAGTCGCATTCAACTTATCTCCGACCCCATCTCCGCTGTTCCCGAACCCATCTCCGACCCCGAACCCGCACCGCCCTCGCTCGATGAGCCCGACCCGGGAGTCTTTCACCACGATCCAAAGCCGCCACTGTAAGCCTCACATTTGCCTGCGCTAAAATGTGAACAGACTATGAATTTGTATATTCTTCGCCACGCCAGCGCTGGTCTACGACGCCCGAATCCCCTCCTCGACTTCAAGCGGCCGCTCGACAAAGAAGGCAAAAAACAATGTCTTCAACTCGCTCACGTCCTCAACGAGTTGGGTGTTCAATTCGACCTCATCATCTCAAGCCCCCTCAAGCGTTGCCTTCAAACAGCTTCGCTCGTCGGCACCGAAACCGGCTACGAGGCCCAGATTTTGCAATCCAATGCCCTCGCACCGTCCGCAAACTTTAAAGAGTTCCAGAAACTCTTGCGCGATCATTCCACAGCCGAAAACCTGCTTGTCGTGGGTCACAATCCCAACTTATCAACCTTCCTTGGCTCCCTGCTTGTGCCTGCCACCAGCCCCGAAGCAAGGATCCGTCTCCGCAAAAGCTCCATCGCTCGCGTCGTTCTCACTCGCGGACCCGCAACTCTTCAGTCACTCATCGATCCCCGCACCGTCCGCGCTCTCTACACTACCTCGACGAAGAGTTCCCGACGGAAGACCTCACGAAAATAGTCGGCTTCCTTTCGCAGCGACCAGGCCTCTAACTCGGCGCCACCGCGTCCCGGCACAAGTTCCAACAGCACGCGTTTCGGATAGACATGAGTTCGCATCTGCAACACCGCACTCGCCCGATCCTGATTTAACGCCACTGCGAGTCTCAACAAGACAACGGCCCTTGTCACATTCCCATGTTCTTCCACCGGAATCCATCGCATAGGCCGATCCATCGGCGTAGGCCGGCTTTTTCCCATATACCGAGCAATCGCACTCACGATCATTCGCTGCTCCGGCGAAAATCCAAAGATCTCCGAATTCGCAATGATGTACTGCGTATGCCGGTAATGCCCCTGGTGATTCATGAACTTTCCAACGTCCTGCATCATCGCAGCCGCCTCAAGCCATAGCTTGTACTCCTCTGGAAGCTCATGGACTCGCGCCAGCGAATCGAATAACTCCACAACATGCTGTCGTACGGGCTCAACCCTGCGCTGTTCGATGTTGTACCGTTCGCAGACTTCAAGCACCCCCGCCCATCGCTCACTCTCGATCTTCTGATGTACCGAGGTCCGCAGATCCACCTCCGCCAGCATCTGCGCCAACACACCGTCCCGCAGACCCAGTGACGAATAGCGAAATTCCCTCAACCCTAATCGCTCCATTAAGCTTGCATACACCAGCGCTCCGCCGACAATAATCTCTGATCTCCTTGGCCCAACTCCAGGCACTGCCTCGCGTTGTGCATTGGTCATCTTCGACAGCCGGTCAGCCAGCTTCCGAACTTCCCCTGTCTCCGCTGTCAATGCCCCCACCCGCTCCAATCGCTTCTTCGCCAGCGTCTTCTTTCCCTCCCCTTTACGCACGTGTCCACTTGCCTCTGCCAGCGATGCTGCAGTCCCGGATGTTGCAATCACCAACCCTACTCTCGGCATTCCGAGCTTTCTCTCCGCCCGGCGTAGCTCGCGATCGATAAACTGCTTCAAACGCGCCACGTCCTCCTTGGCAGGTGGATCGCTCGGCAAAAATTCCTCCTTCAGCCGGACTGCCCCGAGAGGCATCGTCACCATTGTCTTGATCCGTCCGCCATCCGACAGTGTTACTTCGCAGCTCCCGCCACCCAAATCGATCAACAGACACTTTCCGCGCGCTCCCACCTCATTCGTAACAACACCAAGGTGGATCAACCGACCCTCTTCCAGTCCTGAGATTACTTCGACGTTCCACCCAGTCGTCGCCTTCACCCACTCCGTAAACGCCGCCGCATTTCGCGCATCCCGCATCGCACTCGTCGCCACCACGCGAACCTTGTCCACCACATGCAATTGCACCGCTTTATGAAAACGTTTCAGCGCGCGAATTGTAGCCGCCATCGCCTCAGGCGAAATCACACCCGTCTGAAATACGCTCTCCCCAAGCCGCGTCACCTCGCGGTCTTCATGTAGCGTCTTCAACCGGTGCATCTGCACCGAAGCTATCTTCAACCGACAGGAGTTCGACCCAATATCCACCGCAGCAAACGTAGGCATATATAGAACAATACATGCTTCGCCCAACCTCGAGGAGTGGCCTCAGCGTTACTTAATTGCGTTCCACGCCGCGCTTGCCGCACGGAAACTCGATTGCCCAATCTCCCGTGCCCAGAGTGTCTCCATCCATTCGTACCAGCTGATTCGATACCTGGTCCGCTAGTCACTGGTCGGCATAGTCTGCAATGGTCTCCACATTATGCTGTTCAACTGCATCCGTGTCCAACGCCGCCATCGAGCGACAAACGCGATATCGGTTCATGCCCACTCCCGAAATGGCTCCGTGAAGTCTTAGCTTTTGAATTTTCTCAGTGTTCTCGATTACTGTTCCCGACGCTCATGAAACACCTGTCAAAAATTGGCGTCCATCTCACCAAAGTTCACATAATCTCCTCACGCTCCGTGCAGCCTGCATCGTCAACACCCATTTATCCTGAAAGAGCGACACACGCGCATGATGAACCTGACCCTCTCTGAAATTCGGCTCGACTCTCCGGCACCACCAGCCAGAAACTCTCCGCATCGCTCCACTGCTCTCTTCACCCTCACGATCCTCTGGATGGTGATCTACTTCGCATCGCTCTTTACTCCTCCTTTGCTCGACGATGCTGACGCCACCCATGCCAACGCTGCCCGTCACATGGCCCTCACCGGTGATCTCGTCACCCTCCAGGTCGATGGCATCCGTTATCTCGAAAAGGCCCCGCTCCCGTACTGGCTCGTAGCCCTCAGCTCTCGCATCTTCGGCTTCAACACATTCGCCGCCCATCTCCCACAAGCCATCGCCGTTTTCCTGCTCGCCCTCCTAGGCTTTCACTGGGCAACACGAGCCTTCAATCCGCGCACAGCTTTTTACACCGGACTCGCAACGCTCACCTCCGCCGGAGTCTTCCTCTTCACTCGCTACTTCATCCCGGAGGTCCTGCTCTCCCTCTTCCTCTGCGCAGCTCTCTACTGCTTCCTTCAGGCCCTAGATACCAATCAAGACCTTGCCGACACTCAAGAGCTCGCCGAAGAAAAATTGGAAGTTGCCATTTCGACCGAGGGCGGCGCACTTGCCGCCGTAGTGGAGAAACCCGTTTTTCGTCTTTCCCCCGCCACTCATGCCTACCTGATGTGGACAGCCCTGGCCTTCGCCATCCTTACCAAGGGCCTTGTAGCCCTCGTCTTCTTCTTCGGCACAGCCGCCATCTATCTCGTACTCACAGGCGAATACAAGAAATGGCGCAAATTAAAGCCCCTGACAGGTTTCTTGCTTTTTCTAGCGATAGCCGCGCCTTGGCACATCCTCGCTGGCCTCCGCAACACCGGAGGCATGAACGGCCACGGCTTCTTCTGGTTCTACTTCGTCAACGAACACTTCCTCCGCTTCCTCGGCAAGCGCTACCCGAAGGACTACAACAAACTCCCCGGCTATCTCTTTTGGACCCTCCACCTGATCTGGCTCTTTCCCTGGAGTCTTTTCGGAGGAACACTCCTTCTGCAGGGCTATCGAGCGTGGAAAAAATACAACACCGCAAACCCAATCGCAGAGGATCAAATCTCCTACTGGCAACCTTTCGCAGTCGTCATTGTCGGTCTCGCCCTTCGGGAAACTGTGCACTTCCCTTATGTGCTCACCGTTCTCATCGCGCTGTGTCTCTTCTTCATCCAGTCTCTGCGTCGCCGTCAAAGAAACTTGTTAACTACAGAGTTTCTTCTCGAAACAAACGCTACTTCCCGACACACCATCCTCCTCACCCTCTTCGCCACTCTAGTCCTCTTCTTCTTTTCCCTCTCCACCAACCAGGAGTACTACACCTTCCCCGCCTATCTTCCGCTCCTGATTCTCATCGCTGCAGCACTCACCCACGCCGAAAGCACTTACACCGAAGACAAGTCCAGCCGCCGTTGGATCACTTTCGCCCACGCCACTTTCACGGCCCTCGGAGCGGCAATTGCAGCCGTCCTAGCTTATGGCCTGTGGACCTCACGCCACGAACCCTTCGTCCCCGACATCGGCGATCTCCTCGCGCATCGCGGAGTAGGTAATTACACGCTGTCCATGTCGGCTCTGTTCGACCTTACCGGCCCTAGCTTCGCGGCACTCCGTCTCCCGGCGGCACTTGCCGCCCTCGCCTTCCTCATCGGCCCGGCCGCAGCATGGTTCCTCCGTTCCAAACAACGACACTTGGCCTCTACAACAACCATCGCTCTCACCTCAATGACCTTCCTCATCGCCGCTCACATCGCCTTCGCCCGCTTCGCACCGATGCTCTCCTCAAAAGGCTTCGCCGACACCATCCAGCAACTCGAAGCCAACGGTTCCATCTCGCCCGACAACGAAGTCCTTCTCTACGGCGACCAGGCCTACGGCTCCTCGATTCCGTTCTACCTCGGCCGAAGCGTCTTCCTCGTCAACGGACGGACCACGTCCATGCTCTTCGGCAGCACCTTTCCCGACGCCCCGGCCATCTTCCTGACCTCACAGGATCTCCAGCGCGCTTGGGGTCACGGCAATCGTAAGATTCTCTTTGTCCCGATCGAAAAACGTGAAGAGGTTGATCATCTCCTCAGTAACAAAATTCTTCTCAAAGAAAGCTCTGGCAAAACTCTCTACACCGACCATCCGCTGGACAAATAATTGAAACCAACCCAACCAGCGAAACGAAAACTGAGAACACCACTGAAGACCGAACCACAACTCGCCCCCTCTCACCGATGGAACCCAAGTTCCATCACAATCCTCGTCCTTGCCTGGTTCATTCTCCAGATCGGCGGCATCTTCACTCCCGGCCTGCTCGACGACGTCGACTCCGTTTACATCGAAATAGCCCGTCAGATGATGCAGCGCCACGACTATGTCACCCCGTACATCAACGGCATCCGCTTCTTCGACAAGCCGCCCCTCATGTACTGGATGGCCGCTGCCTCAATGCATCTCTTTGGCGTCCACGACTGGGCCGCCCGCCTCCCACTCGCCATCGCGGTCCTCGCGTTGCTCCTCGCTACCTATGCGCTAGGCCTCCACCTCTTCAAGACAATCTCCCCCACCAAAAACCCAGACCGCGCCGCCTTTTACTCAGCACTCGCTCTCGCCACCAGCATCGGCCCCTATCTCTACACCCGCTTCTACATCCCGGACATTCTTCTCGCCCTCTGGATGACGCTAGCTGTCCATCTCTTCCTCATCGCTGTAGATCGAATTCAGATCCCCAACGGAAAATCCGCACTCCTACCCTGTCTCGGATTTGCCGCGGTCATGGCGTTGAACGTTCTCACCAAAGGCCTCATTGGACTAGTCTTTCCAATCGGTTTTGTCCTCCTTTACCTGACGATAACCAAACAGCTCCATCTCTTCTTCAAACTCCACCTGCCCGCAAGCACCGCCGTCTTCCTCGCGGTCGCCGCCCCGTGGCACATCCTCGCCGCACTCCGCAATCCACCAGTTGCCATGCCCACAGGCCTCGGCCTTCCCGCCCTGGCGGGCTGGACGTGGTTCTATCTTTACAACGAGCACATCGCCCGTTTCCTTTCCAAACGCATCCCACACGACTACGGCCTCACGCCCGTCTGGCTCTTCTGGCTCTACCTTGTCCTCTGGATCATGCCTTGGGCTATCTTTCTTCCCTCTGCCGTTCGCGAACAGATTCGTGCTCTCCGAAACAAAACTGCCACCACAGCACGCGAACATGAAGCAAGTCTCTCCCTCCTGCTCTGGGCACTTCTCATCCTCGGTTTCTTCACACTTTCCAACCGCCAAGAGTACTACAGCCTCCCCGCCATGCCTGCTCTTGCCCTTATGATCGGCGCCATCCTGGCAACTGCAGAATGCAGCTCCTCCGGCATCGCAAACCCGGCAGCGAACCGTAGCGTTCTGAACTGGCATCTCTATACACTCGTCCCGCTCACCACCGTCGTCGCCGCCATTTGCGGATACTTCGCCATCACTGCGCAGCACCCCAAACCTAGCGCTGATATCGTCTCGCTCCTCACCATGGCCGGCAGTACAGAGGCCTACAATCTCTCGCTAAGTCACGTCTCCGACCTTACAGCGGCCGCCATGGGTTTCTTCCGCGGCCCCCTCGCAGCTACTGGGGTCGGTATGTTGGGAATCGGCCTTGGCAGCTACTTACTCCGCCGAAAAGGACGCACCTTCGCAGCAAACCTTACTCTCGCCGCCGCGATGACTGTTACTCTCCTCGCTGCACACGAAGGCCTTGTCCGCTTCTACCCAATCCTTGGTTCCGAAGGTCTCGCCGAGGACATCAACCAAGCCCAACACAATAACCCTCAGCCAAACGACCTCATCATCATCGATGGTGAACTCACTGCAGGCTCTACATTAATCTTCTACACAGGTCAGCAGGTCCACCTCGTCAACGGTCGAGTCAATGGTCTCTGGTTCGGCAGCTACTTGCCCGACGCACCATCCATATTTGAAACAGAAGACTCCCTCCGGCAGCTCTGGTCGAGCCCACGGCGCATCTTTCTCTTAACCTACAATCCCACCACCCGAACTAAAGACCTCGACCCCTACGGCACAGTTCACAGCCTCGCCAGCGCGGGAGGAAAGACAATCCTTACCAACCACTAGTCTGCTCCGCTAACGACGCTCGTGGTCAGATGCAAGCTTGTTGGTCGCCAAAGGAGCTCGATCCGCCATAGACCGCCGCATCCGCCCACCATCTACCAACTCATACACCTCACCTCGCCACTGAATGCGGTTGCTCACATAACTCAGAGCCCAGATCAACGCGCCAATCAGATCGCGAAGCGGAAACAGCAACATCGTTGCAAAGATATCTCGCTCGCGGACAACATATCTTCCTACCACAAACGCCTGCAGACATCTCCCCACCAGGCATCCCGCCAGCACACTCCATCCCAACACTGGCATTCCCAGTAGCAGTGCACCCACGCACGCCATAACACCAAAAGGCACTCCAAACGTCAGCCCTGTACCAAAGTGTCCCTTCGGTCGTGAAAATCGTGTGCTCTTCATCCACCGCACCTGGTGTTTCATCGACTCTACAAAATCCGTCTGCAGCACCATATGGTCGATCGTGTGTCCGCTCAGCACCACCTTGTGTCCATTCTTCGCAATCCAATTGCCCAGCACAAAATCATCGGCGCAGTAATCCGCCATACTCTCAAACCCGCCCATCTCCTCAACCCGTTCCCGCCGCGTCACCATAGTTGGTCCTAGCGCAAACTGCACAGGCTCGACCAGACCGTCCGCACAGATGCCGGAACTCATCTCAATCGTCATCCCCACCGCCTCCAGCTTCGACCAGAGACTCCCGCTGATCCCCACGCCACGGTACAGGCAGGTCGCGCAACCCACACGCAGGTCGGCAAACGGCAATACAATCCGACGCAAATAATCCGGCGTCACCCGCACATCGCTATCGCTGATCGCCCACAGATCATGACTCGCCACCTTCGCCATCGCCACAAGCGAACACACCTTCGCATTGGCGGCCCAAGGTGATCCGCTCGTCAAAAATCGCGTCGTAATATTCGGATACTCCGATGCTACCCGCCGAGCAATCTCCAACCCCTCGTCCGCGTCGCTTCGCGCACAAAACAACACTTCGACCCGCGAGACTCCATTCTCAACCGTGCTTTCACCCGCCTGCATAACATGCTCAAGGTAATCCTGCTCGAAAAATGTCCTGAGATTCTCCTCCAGGCGGACCTCATCGCCATGCAAGGGTTTAAAGAGGCTGATCGGGGGCAGGAATCCAGGTTGCTCTCGCAACCGTGCCTCCTCAAGGAGTGCGTCGCGCCGAAACCTGAGGGCACCCAGGATCACCATCCCGAGGTAGACACTCGAAGTGAGTAGTCCGAACAGCCCAAACAATAGCAGTCCCCAATGCACTGCGGACATCAACGCCTCCACTGACCGCCACACTGGCGAATCCGTTTTGGTCACCGGGTTCCAAAAGCCGGCAACATCAAAGTTCCAAAATGACCAACCTTAGTCTTGGGCCTGTATCCTTTGACGCCTTTTGCCCTTAACAAGTTCCCCTTAAGATGCGTCTTATTGCGGCTCCTCCACTCGGCCGCCATGCTTCAGCGTGTAGACCTTCCCCCGGTAATAGAACTTATCTCCGCCATAACTACCTAGCCAAAGCACGCTTCCCAGCAAATCCCTCAATGGATACAACAACATACCGCGCAACCAGTCTTCGTCCCCCATGACCCGAAGAATTGCAGCCGCCTGAAGCCAGCGGTTCAAAATGGCCCATCCCAACCACCCAAACCCGAGCAGTACATGGCCGCTCAGTATTCCCCACAACAACCCTATTAATCCAAAGGGTACCGCAAAGGTCAGCCCGGACCCCAAATGCCCGAGCGGACGTGATCTCCGGGTGCTCTGCATCCACCTCAACTGATTCCGAAACGACAGCCAAAACGGCGTATCCTGCACCAAGAGCCGGATCACATGAGTCGCCATCCGCACCCCGACTCCCTGCGCCGCCAGTCGGTTCCCCAGGACAAAATCATCGGCATAAAACTGCCCCAGTTCCGCAAACCCTCCGGCCTTTTGAAAGGACTCCTTTCGCACTGCCATCGATCCGCCCAGCGCAAATTTCGTCCCCTCCAGCATGTCAGCCACAAGTACACCCGAAGTCATCTCCACGCTCTTGCCCACGGCATCCAGTTGTGAAGAAAACCCAGCTTTCGCGCCCCGGTCGGTCGTCCCCAGATACACACACGAAGCCAACCCAATTCGTGGGTCCTTCAGATTCTGTATCATCCGCTGCAGATAGTCCCTGGTCACCCGCACATCTGCATCGCTGGTAACAAACAGTTCATACTTTGCAACTGAATCCAGCTTTGCCAGTGAATACACCTTCGCATTGTGAAAATGCGGCGTGGGCTCTCCGCACGTCACATACCGTGCATCGACCTGCGCATATCGCTCCCCCACTCGGCGAGCCAGTTGCAGCCCCGGATCCGTCTCATGCCGCGCGCAAAAAAGCAGCTCAAACTCTGGGTAATCCTGCTCAAAGAACGACTCGATATTCCGTTCCAACCCTTCCTCTGTCCCGTGCAGTGGCTTCAACACACTCACAGCTGGCAGGAAGGTCGCCACCTCCCGGTCCTCACGGTGTTTGCGGACCCCAAAGCGCACAGCCGCCGCGATCACCATCATGCAATAGATCGTAGAGGTGATCGACCCGGCCAATGCAAACCAGAACAATATCTGAAGCAACAAACTCATCTCACTTCTGCCCAAGTCGCAGCGCCAATGAATCGCTACGCAGCCTTAAAGTCTATCGCAGTCAAAATAGCCTGATATTCGGGAAGAAATCTCACTTCGTAAAGCATTGATCAGCAAACCAATGCGGCTCGTCCTTACTTCTTTCGGGTCGTCTTCACCGAAACCACCTTGACCGTAGGAACCACCATCGGCCGCCGCATCGGCACCAATCCGGTCCCCGGAGTCTGCTGCTGGTGCATCCGTGTCAACATCTCCGTCCGAACGTAGTCGACAAACCCCTGCATCTGCCGGTTCATCTCCTCCATCCGCTCCCGCATCTGCAGCACAATGGCAATCCCGGCAATATTCACTCCCAGGTCCCGCGCCAAATTCAAAATAAACTCCAGCCGCTCCAGATCTTCATCCGTGTAGAGCCGCGTATTTCCTTCACTTCGCGACGGTCGCAGCAATCCCTCCCTTTCATACAATCTGAGCGTCTGCGGATGAATCTCATACATCTCCGCCACCGACGAAATCATGTACGCACCCTTACTCTTTCGCTTTGTCGCCATCCAGCAACCTCTTCCCCCAAACTTTATCGCCAGTCTAGCTCTTTACCACCTACGCACGTCAATCAATCTCGTCTATCCTCAAACCAGCATCTCACCAACAACTTATGAAACCGCCCCGAGCCGCACTTCAAACCGCGCAGCTTCTCACCGGTGTCGCCGCAGCAGCAACTGCTTTACTACTCGCCACCCGCACTCCCAGAAGCCGTCCCGGCCAGATCGTCCTCATCACCGGAGGGTCTCGCGGCCTTGGCCTCGCTCTCGCCGAACGTTACGCCCGTGCCGGAGCCCGCCTCATCCTTGCAGCTCGCGACCATGAAGAACTCCTAGCCGCCCGTCATACTTTAGTCGACCGCGAAGCAATTCAGTCCCCCGACGACGTTCTCCTTATCCCTGCCAACCTCACTGATGCGGCCCAGGCCACCATGTTGGTCGATCATGCCGTCAGTCACTTCGGGCGCATCGACATCCTTATCAACAATGCAGGCATCATCGAAGTCGGGCCCGTCGAAAACCAGCCCATCGCCGCCTATCGCCGAGCCATGGCCACGAATTTCTTCGCCGCGCTACACACCATCCACGCAGCCCTTCCTCATCTGCTCAACCGCAACCTCACCGACGAAGACGCAGCCATCGTCAACATCTGCAGCATCGGTGGTAAGTTCGCCATGCCGCACATGCTGCCCTACGTCGCCAGCAAGTTCGCTCTTGTTGGTTTCTCTCAGGGCCTCCACGCGGAGCTCCGCCACAAAGGCGTACGCGTCACTACTGTCTGCCCCGGCCTCATGCGCACAGGCGGCGAAGCTCACGCCGAATTCACGGGCAACTCAAGAAAAGAGCAGCGATGGTTCACCCTCGCTGCACAGACACCTATCTTTGCAGCCTCAGTCCGTCATGCCGCCAATAGAATCTACAACGCTGTAGCCGCTGGTAGAGCGGAAATCACAATCACCCCGCAAGCCTGGCTCGCCGCCCGAATTGCAGGCGTCGCGCCGGAAACGACGCAATATCTCGCCAGCCTTGCCAACCATCTACTCTTGCCGCCACCTTCAACCGCCGACCAAATACCAGTGGGCTTCACTCTCAAAGTGTCCGCTTACACCGCAGAAGCCATCTTCGAACAGAAGATCAATCCCGAATAACCGATCATTTCGGCGTTGAGTGCACCAACCTGAAGGGTCTTCTAATCGCCTTGGGTGCCAAGTTGTTAGGCCAAGGGTAGACCTGCGATAGCATGGCTGGCATGAATCTTCGTTATGCCTTGGACCACTGGCTAGGCTATCTGCTGTCTACTATTGTGGTAGCCATGTTCGCCGCTATCGTTTCGCGGCGTCACAATCGAAAGTAGTTTGGTTAGTCAAGTATGTTTATGCCTTTCATAGCTCCCATAGTCGATCGTCAACGTAGCGTCCCCGCCAATCCGCACATGACTCGTTGAGACATTCCTTCCAGGCAACCAGAACTCCCCTCGCCGCACATACTGCGAGTCAAACCTGGTTCGGTTGATCCACCACGAGGGATTCTTCGCTGGCTCTCCTGCTAGGCGCATCACTGCATAATCCTCTGTATTTACCCAAACCGTTCCGCAATACGTGAACTTGTTATTCACCTTAGGCGAAACCTTCAGCACCCATGCGCTCTGTCCATCCACCCATGCTTTTCCCGAGAGCACGACGTCATAATTCTCAGTCGACAACATCATCTGCATCCGGTTTGTCTTCTGCGAAGCCTCCTGTTCTCCTTCCACCAGCCGCCGCAGTACCTTCTCGCAGATCAGCTTCGAGCCCGACTCCGACTCGACCGTAAATTATCTCCGCTCTGGAGCAGAATACTCCGCATGAACTACAATCTCGCCGGCGTGAGTCCCGCCTGTCCCCCGATACTCCACCCGATATGTCCGTTCCGACGAATAGTGCTCCAGCGCAGCCTGACGCGCAGCATTCCGTGCCTGCATCCGCTCAAGAATTTCTTCCGCTGTTATTGCTTTTGCATCCTCGGCCCACACCGCACAAGCGGCGCCCGAGCACACGACGCCAATCAACACCAGCCTGCCAAGCCGCATGGAATAACCCTCTGAATTAAGGCGATTCCATCAGCCCTGCACCATTTCCAGTGCAAAGATTCCGTGTATGTTTGGAGATTTATCCGTGAATGCCTTATTTCTAAACAGCGGCAAACAGGCTCTCTCGCGGCTCCTCAGGATTCAGCTTCGCCAACTCCCGCAGAATCTCCTTGCTTCGTTCATCCTGGACCTTCGGCACCACGATCTTTACCTCGACAATTTGGTCGCCGCGTTTCCCCTCATGCGAAGCACTGGGCACACCCTTCTCCCGCAATCGAAGCTTCTGTCCGGTCTGGGTCCCAGGCGGAATCTTCAGTTGTGTCCTGCCACCACCTTCATGCGTATCGATCGTTGGCACCTCGATCTTCGCGCCAAGCGCAGCCTCCGTCATCGTAACCGGAACAGTTACATAAATGTCATCGCCATTCCGCGTAAATACCGGATGGGTCCCTGCCTTGATAATCAGGTACAAATCCCCTGCGGCTCCGCCATTGATTCCGGCATTTCCCTTCCCCGCCAGTCGAATCCTCTGCCCATCACGAGTCCCCGCCTTGATCCGAAACTCCAGCGGCTCGCGTTTTACCACCACACCCTCCCCATCGCACGTCGGACAGGTATTCTGCACCTTCCCTGTCCCGCCGCACCGCGGGCACTGGATATTGAACTTCATCCGCCCGCCCATCTGCGTCACCTGCCCACTTCCATGACATTCCGGACATTCGACACTCCCACCCGTAGTCGACTTTCCCTTGCAGGTCGGACAAATCTCCTGCCGCTGAATCTCCAGCCGGGCCACGCCTCCCCGCACCGCAGTCCAGAAATCGATGCTCACCTGGTATTCGAGATCGGTACCCGGTTGAGGCCCGCGCGCTGCCTGCCTTCCGCCGTTGAACATCCCGCTGAAGATATCCCGAAAACTTCCGCCAAACCCTCCGCCTGACTCCTCCTGAGCGCCGGCGGTGGCGCCCTGAAATCCCGAAAAATCAAATCCTCCAAAATCAAACGGAACCTCTTGCCCTCCACGCGTCGCGGTACGGCCACCTCCAAACCCTCCACCGCCGTAGCCGCCACGTGCTGCAGCCTCAGCCGCCGCCGGGTCGATATTGTCCGAGTAGAATCCCAACTGATCGTAGATTTTGCGCTTCTTCTCATCACTCAGAACATCATTGGCCTCGGAGATTTCCTTGAACTTTTCCTCAGCCTTCTTATCCCCCGGATTGACATCCGGATGGTACTTGCGCGCAGCCTTTCGAAACGCCTTGCGGATTTCATCCGCAGTCGCTGTCTTCTTCACACCTAATACGCCGTAATAATCTTTCGTCTGGGTCGCCATTCTTTTCGCCTGATTCTTTAGGAGTTACGCCTCTTCCTCATTTTGAGAGGTACTGATTTGATTCGTATTCACTCAAAAATAAACATCGTCATATCTTCTTGTTGCATGATTCCTGTTGCTTAACCCCTGTGGGTTGATGATAGACCTATCTCTAACTTCAGCTTTTGTATCAAATTCTTTTATTCCCCATATAACCGCGAACGTCCGCGGCACATCCTACAGTTCTGAACGATTTTTGGGTCCTTGGTAAAAATTACCTTCGCGTTGCAAGGAAAGGGTATGCATGATTTCCTCTAACGCCCAGGCACAGCCTGTAGGCACCCGTGCTTCGTCCGTTAGCGCACCGATCCAGAACGCCATTGATTCCGCTTTAACATTGTCAGTGCCGGTTCTGCTGTCACGAGTGCTGGTCGCAATTGCTCTGATCGCCCAGATCGTCATCGCCTTGCGATTCTGGCCTCTGGTTTGGGATGACGCAGCAATCACCCTCGGTTTCTCCCGCACCTTTGCGCTCACTGGCAGAATCGAACCCACACCTGGCTCTGGAATCGTAGAAGGATATTCCACCACGCTATGGATGTTGCTCATGGCACTCGCCGCAAAGCTCTCTTCCAATCCAACAACGCTCCTCGCCATCGCTAAAATCTCCTCCCTTCTTCTCAACCTCGCCAACATCGTACTCATCCGTCGATGGTTCCTTACCTGGACCCCCGAAACCTGCGCCAACCTTATAGCAGGCAGCGTCGGCTGCGGGCTCATGTTCTACGAAACTATCAACGGGATGGAAACACCGCTCATTCTCACCCTCATTCTCGTGATGCTCCTGCTTCAACCCTCACAGAGTCGCGTCGCACGCATCTGCTACCTCATCGCCGGCTCAGCATTCCTGCTTACTCGATGGGAAGCCGCATGGCTTCTGATTCCTTTCGTCCTCGTCGAAAAAACCACACGTCGTGCGCTCGTATCCTCCGCAACCTGGCTCAGTATCCTCATCCTCTCCAACCTCATCCGCTGGTTTTACTTTGGCTCTTTACTTCCTAATACCATCGTCGCCAAACGTGGAATTCCCTACTCGGCATCTCTCCACGATCTGGAAGTAGTTCGCCATCTCCACGAACCCGCGTACATTCTTGCTTCCTGTAAAGTTCTGCTTCTCTTCCTGTTCACCGCTTTCATCTACGACCGCTTCGTACTTAGAAAGCATGACTCTCTCCTAGAACGCTTCCGCAAGTCCTTGCGTAAATACTGGCAGTTGCGTTTCACCGTGCTCTTCGTCCTCTTCTCTCTGGTCCTCTCCACCATCATCGGCACAAACTGGGGACCGGAGTACCGTTCTTTCTACAGCGCGTGGCCCTTTCTGTTTTGCCTCTTTCTGCTGCCCGTCGTCTATAGTTTTCGGCCGCGAGCTCTCCCATGGATCACGGCTTGCGTTTGCCTCTTCGCTCTGGTTCGCATGTCCGTACGCATCGATGAGTTGCACTCGAAAAACGCACCGCTCTACATGCCCGAAGCTACGGTTGCCAAGGTGGCCCATACCGATGACCTCCTGATGCAGGTCAAATCCGCCGCCCACCGCAACACCCTGCTCTTTGCAGGCCCCGATATGGGCGGCATCATTCTCTACGCGTACGGCATACAAGTCATCGACCTCGGACTTCTCTGCGATCCGGTCCTTGCCCGCGAGCGTTACGCAGCCATCGACTCGTATGTCCTCCAGCAGCGTCAACCCGACGTAATCGAAGTTCATCAGCTCTGGACCACACTCACCAATTTCCATAACTCTCCACTCTTTCGCAGCCGTTACCGTCCCGTCTACGTCGATGGCAAACGCCTCTTCCTCAGCCGTTCTCTGATCGCCGATATCAATCCGTCTCATCTCATAGAAAAATCGTTCGACGCTACCGGCCACTCCTCCGATCCGGAGATCGCTCGATCCAATTCCGACTACCGTGCAGTCGACTTCGCTCTCAACAAAGACTTCGGAACCTATCTCATCCTCGAGTGATCGGAACTACTCTTTACTCCGGTCCGCCTGATCAACCGGACACCAAAACAGGTTTCGGCCAGCCATCACCTTCGTCAGAATCTTTGCTCCACAGACAAAGCACGGCCTTCCCTGCCGCCGGTACACGTAGTGTGTCTCTTCCTTCCATACCGATCCGCTCTTATGCGGTCGATCCTTCGCCTTCGTCGTGACAATCCGCCGGTCGATCATCGCGGCCTTCATCAAAATACCCGCATCCTTCCATATCGACCGCAGCGTCTTCTCCTCTACCTCATTTCCCAACGTAAAAGGATTCTGCCGCGCCCGGTATAGCAGCTCCGCACGAAAGATATTCCCAATCCCGGCGGCCACCGACTGATCCATCAGCAACTCGCCAATCGATTTCCTGCTCTTCTTTACCTTCTCAACAAACTTCTCCGCTCCATCGCCGTTTAGCGGATCCGGCCCCAGTCTCTTTAGCAACGCGTCCCACATCTCCTGGGAATAGATCGAGCAGTCCATCGGCCCACGCAGTTCAACCCACGCAATCGTCTCCGGCGCGAGGTTATCCGTCCCGTCATCCTCTGAATACCAACGGTGCGGCTTGCTCGCATCCGCTCCCGCAGGCTTCTTCACTGCCTCCGCATTCCACATCCGCAATCGCAAAGCCCCTCGCACCGCCGGCAGCGGGCCCGAGCCCTCCGTAAAGTCTCCCTGCAAGCCGAGGTGCACATGCAGAATCCGGTCCTTCCCAAAGTTATAGCCAAGATGCTTCCCCACAGCCTTCACGCATTCAAGCTTCCTCCCATCGATGACAGCTGAATCCTTAAACCGGCCCTGCGGTCCATCCACCCGCACAGGCCTTCCCCCGAACGCAGCAAAATGTCGCTCCGCCCAACGATGAATCTCATTCCCCTCCGGCATCCGTCTTGCCTCCTGAAAAGAAAACAATGGCGACGGACTAAGCCGTCGCCACCGTCATTCAATCAATTCCTAACCAGAAAACTAATTCCAGACCTGACGCGCCTCCACAGGCTCAATCGAAAACATCTGGTCGGGTTCCATCTGCTGCATTCGCTGCACAAAACGTTCTGCCTCTTCCCGGGTATCAAACATCATCCGGTTGTACAGTTGTCCTGCGCGTACCTGGTCGCATCTCCACATCGTGTCGGTCATCGCTCCACCTCCAAGCAGTCGATTGAGTTCCAGGTTCTCGAACCAAAGCACATCAGAGTATCTGTCGTTCCCGTCACTGCTATTCACTCAAACACCTTTCCGGCAGATATGTCGCACTCTACACAACAATCGGCCCGCCCAAACTTATAAAAATGAGGGGCACCCATTAAGGAACGCCCCTCACTTTTCTAACTACTAGTACGTCCGAAACATCGTTTCAGTTCTTACTTCTTTTCATCGACGTCAACATATTCGGCGTCAATGACTCCTTCATCCTTCTTCGGCTCGTCTGCAGTCCCCGCCGACGCGGCAGCGCCGTCGGTCGGAGCGCTGCCCGAAGCAGCGGTCGCCTTGTACATCGCCTCTGCGAGCTTGTGGCTCGCAGTAGTTAGACGCTCGCGTGCCGAATTCAGCTCACTCGCGCTCGGCGTTCCAGCCAAAGTCGATTTCGCATCAGCCAAAGCAGTTTCAACGTCGCTCTTGTCAGACGAGGCAACCTTGTCGCCGGAATCCTTCAGCATCTTCTCGACGTTGTAAACCATCGAGTCGAGACCATTGCGAGCTTCAATCGTGTCCCGCTGTTCCTTGTCCTCGGCTGCATGGGCTTCGGCATCCTTCGCCATCCGCTCAACCTCTTCCTTGCTCAGACCCGAAGAGCTCGTAATCGTGATCTTCTGGTCCTTGCCGGTGGCGTTGTCCTTGGCCGTCACATTCAAAATGCCGTTCGCATCAATATCGAACGTCACCTCAATTTGAGGCACGCCACGCGGAGCAGGAGGAATTCCAGCGAGCTTGAACTTGCCCAGGGTCCGGTTCTGCGCTGCCATCGGCCGTTCGCCCTGCAACACATGAACCTCAACCTCGGTCTGCGAATCAGCCGCCGTCGAGAACGTCTCCGTCTTCTTCGTCGGAATCGTGGTGTTCCGGTTGATCATCGGTGTCGCCACGCCGCCCATCGTCTCAATCGACAACGTCAGCGGAGTCACGTCGAGCAACAGCAGGTCCTTCACATCGCCAGCCAACACGCCAGCCTGAACCGCAGCGCCAATCGCAACAACCTCATCCGGGTTGACACCCTTATGCGGCTCTTTGCCGAACAGATCCTTCACCAACTGCTGGATCTTGGGCATACGGGTCTGTCCGCCGACAAGCACGACTTCATCGATCTTGCTCGCATCAACACCTGCATCCTTCATCGCCTGCTTGCAGGGTCCAACCGACTTCTGCAAGAGATCGTCGACCAGGCTCTCAAGTTTCGCGCGAGTCAGCTTCCGCACCAGGTGCTTCGGCCCACTCGCATCCGCAGTAATAAACGGCAGATTGATCTCCGTCTCCTGCGCAGTGGAAAGCTCAATCTTCGCGCGCTCCGCGGCATCCTTCAGCCGCTGCAGCGCCATCTCGTTGCCCTTCGAGGTCAGGTCAAGCCCGCTCTCGCTCTTGAATTCAGAGATCAGCCAATCCACAATCCTCTGGTCAAGGTTGTCACCTCCAAGATGGGTATCGCCATTGGTCGACTTCACCTCGATCACGCCTTCGCCAACTTCAAGGATCGAAATATCGAACGTACCGCCGCCGAAGTCGTACACAGCAATCGTCTCGTCCTTCTTCTTATCCAATCCGTAAGCCAGCGCAGCCGCCGTCGGCTCGTTCACAATGCGCTTCACATCAAGTCCAGCGATCTTGCCAGCATCCTTGGTCGCCTGCCGCTGAGCATCGTTGAAGTAGGCCGGAACCGTAATCACAGCCTCGGTCACCGAGGAACCCAGGTAGTCTTCAGCAGCCTTCTTCAACTTCTGCAGAATCATCGCCGAGATCTCAGGCGGGGTGTACTCCTTGCCCTGCGCAACAACGGCAATATGGTCACCCTGCTGCACGACCTTGTAGGGCACCATCTTCATCTCGTCATTCACTTCGTTATAGCGACGACCCATGAACCGCTTAATCGAATAGATCGTGTTCTCCGGATTCGTAATCGCTTGCCGCTTGGCCACCTGGCCAACCAGCCGCTCACCACTCTTGGTAAATGCGACTACGGACGGTGTAGTCCGGCCACCCTCTTCGTTCGGAATAACCTTTGGCTCGCCGCCTTCCATGACCGCAACGCAGGAGTTCGTTGTCCCCAAATCGATTCCAATAATCTTTCCCATCACCAACCCTCATTCCGGGCAAAAGCCCTCAGTATTATCTTGACCCGCTCAAGAATTACATCTTGAGTCACTTACTGTCAAATATTCTGATGCACCTCCCCTCTCATACGATTCACGTTGTATCAAAATACTTTCCGCCTCCGCCGGTCCTCCATGAAAGTCCAGACTGGACTTCTATCTTTATTCCTACAAGCCTTTTATTTTCAGTAAAAGCCTGCGCAACTAACCGGCCAAACCCACTCCCTCCCATTCCCCCGAATGGGTCATTGTCGTCCCTGATGCCCCCCGATACCCTTGCCTCAATTCGTCGTCGCCCTACCATGCAGCACACTTGGAGCCTAGCTCATGTCCTTCCTGCCCTCCTCACGTACTAAGCGCCGCCTCCTCAAAGTTGCTTCCCTTGGCCTCGCTGGCCTCTTAGCCGGTCTGCTCTCTGGCTGCAACGCCGCAGACGCCTCCGTTCGCACCTCCAAATCCCAGCTAGCCAGCGACCCCGCAACCCAATCCAACCAACTCCCCAAAAGCCTCGACCAAACCCAGATCCCTGCTCTCCGTCATCCACCATCCACCCGTCACCTGCAATATGGAACCGTCCGAACCGTTTCACAGGTCTCGACGGGACCCAGCCGCTCCTAAAACTCGAAGTCCAAATTCAACCAAAGTCACGCAGACGGCAACCCGCAAAAAGGGCTGCCGTTCGTCATTTAACATCTCCGGTACGGACAAAGAAGCATCCAAAACCCACTTTTGCGGCTCTACATAGTAGACAATTACACCCAACAAGAGAAAGATCTGCTCCGAGCCCATGGCCTCAGCCGCAGTCGCATCTCCAGATCAATCCGCTCAGGCCGCTCAAGGCGTTAATCCCTGGCTGATCGCCGCGTCGGTCATGCTCGCCACCTTCATGGAGGTGCTCGACACCGCTATCGCCTCCGTCGCCCTCCCCTACATCGCTGGTTCTCTCAGCGCCTCAACCGACGAA
>DATMKY010000010.1:0-2702 GCA_035570955.1 Edaphobacter sp.
TCGACCATCTCCGGAATCATCACAGCGATCTGGCGTCGAGGGTTCGTGCGCTCCAGATACAGCACGTACTTCACGATGGGGTTAATTACAAACCGGTATGGCGACTTCAGAACCGCGAGTCGCGGCCCAGTCAAGCCAAGGTCCAACATGGGCTCTTCTACAAGCTTGCGCCATTTCGTCTGCAGTTCGTCCGTCTGTTTTCCAGAACCTACGTGAAGCCCGATCACCTCCGACGAAACCGACAATGCAACCCGCAAGCCGTGTCTAGTTACCTCCGACCACCCATCGACCGGCACCACGACAATCGGCGCACGCATTTCGACGGGATCCAGCGGTTCAGCGCTCGCAATTTCGGCACCCACACGCCGATAATGTCGCTTTACCCTCGTCATGAGCACTACCAAGGAGGGGATCAATAAGAGCGTGATCCAGGCTCCTTCCGCAAATTTAGCAACCAACACGACCCCAACGGTGATTGCGGTTGCAGTCGCACCCAACCCATTGAACAGCATGCTGCGACGTGCCCCCGGCCCCCCCACACGCCTCCAATGGAACACCATGCCCGCCTGCGAAAGCGTGAAAGCGAGGAATGCTCCGATGGCAAACAGCGGGATCAACCGATCCGTGATGCCCCCAAAAAAAGTGAGAAGGACTCCCGAGAACACCGCCAAGACGTAGACACCTTGCGAATAGATCAACCTCCGGCCGCGCGTTACGAAAGAGTCCGGCAGGTAATGGTCAGACGCGATGGCCCGGCAGAGCCGCGGGAAATCCGCAAAGGCCGTGTTGGCGGAGAGGGCCAACACGATCAGCACCGACGCGATAGTGACATAATAAAATGTCCCTTTGCCCGCGACCGCCGCCACCAGCATCGAGAGCACGCTCTCGTAACCTGGCGCACCTGGATCCGTCGCGACAATTCCGTAGGCGCGCACCAGCCAAGCGACCCCCGCCAGCAATACCATGAGCAACGCAATAATCACCGTCAGGCTGCGCCGCGCGTTTTTCGCGGTCGGTTCCCGGAACGCTTTCGCCCCGTTGCTCACAGCTTCGACGCCGGTCATGGCAGTGCAGCCGCTGGAAAATACCTTGAGCAGCAGCCATGCACTCGCCGCCACTGTGGTTTGTGCCATTGCGTGCGGTGGCGCCACCACCGGAACAGGGTGCCCGGCACTGGTTGCAGCTTTTGCGAACCCGGCTGCGATAGCCACGAACAGGCATCCCACAAACAAATAGGTGGGAACTGAGAAAATCAATCCCGTGTCGCGCACGCCCCGCAGATTCACGAGTGTAACGAGGACGAGAATTACCAGACAAAGCGCCAGAGTGTGCGGCTGCCATCTTGGAAGAGCGGAAACCAGTGCTCCCACTCCTGCCGAAATGCCTACTGCCACTACCAGAATGTAGTCGATCATCAGCGCTGCAGCCGCCAGGAGTCCAGCGAAAGAGCCGAGGTTTTGATGAGCGACGGTGTAAGCGCCTCCTCCTCCAGGATAGGCATCGATCGTTTGGCAATAAGAGAGATACACGATGGCGAGCAAAGCGATGATGCTCGCCGTGATCGGCACGATATAGCCAACGCCGGCCAGGCCTAGGGGAATCAGTAGCGTGAGCGCTGCTTCAGGCCCGTACGCCGCCGAGCTCAACGCATCAAGCCCGAAGATCGGGATGCCCGCTGCGGGGCCGATGCGCTCGGCACCTTCCTCACGTGTCGCGAGAGGTCTTCCCAACAACAAATCAGTGAGAGACATGGTTACCGCCGTTCACCAAACGCTAGATCAAAACTTTGTTGGGTTTAGTCAAGAGCGTTGCCGGGGGACAGAGATGTTTTCTGCTTCTCCGTTGACAGTGCCTTTTGAACTGCTGCAAACATATTGCGAAGACTGGCTGCCAGTTCGACGATCTCGCCCTTCCCTTGAACATCGAATTCAATCTCGAAATTTCCCGCCGCGGCATGGTCGATGGATTTCTTGAGTTCGAGCAAAGGCTTGACCACTTGGCGGGGCAAAATAAAACTCACCCAGATGCTTGTCAGCAAGGTTATGGCTGAAACGATGCTGACGGAGTGCTCCGCTTGTCGAATCAAGTCCCGGGCTTCCGCATGCTCTTTTCGCACCTTATCCCAATTGCGCGACTCCAGTTCTGACGCAATCTTCAGGACTTCCTCGCTGGAGTCGTTTAGATCCGACGTAACTTTTCGCAACTTGGGATTGTCCTGCTGGGCCGTTCGTATGATCTGCGAGTCGAACGAATCAATTCGTTTTCGCAGTTCTTCAACAAGTTGATCGCGCCTGGTCCGATTGGCCCTCCTGAGCAATTGGTCAAGGTCGCCTTCATAGGCTGTGACCACGGCTTGAATGCGGTCCGCGGAGCCTTTGCTCGACTCTTCAAGCGTCGCTAAACCTGCTTCTAGACGTTGTTGGTAGAGCGCGAGCGCCTGCGACGCCATTTCAACATCGTCCTCCTCGTCTGCCTCAATCACCCGGATTTTATCCAGGTCCTCTCGCGTCAGTTCTACTTCCTGACGATTCGAATCGAGATATTTGGGATCGTGCAAAAGAAGATAGTTCCTCGCGGATCGGCGAGCCTTCAGCATCTCGATGGAAGCCTGCTGCGAGAGAGTCGCTGCCGGTGCATCGACGTTAACAATTCTGTCTAGAATGTGGCCCATTCGAAACAGATAGTAGACAGCCAAGCAGAAC
>DATMKY010000011.1:0-3467 GCA_035570955.1 Edaphobacter sp.
AACGAACGGAAACGACTCCCCCCGCGTCGGATCCACAGCCCAACCCACACCGGCGCGGGGTTTCCTTTTCTTATGTGCGTGACTCCGGTTGCTGGCTGTCTTTCTTGATCACACTCCTGCGCTGCCCGTCGTACGTATCGATTATTTCTTTTACCAGTTCCATCAATCGTTTCGTGTCTTGCTCCTTGGCGGCGAGCTTGCAAAGCTCCCGCAACCGCTGGTCTGGCGTTTCTTGTTTTTCTTGCATCTTCCTCCCCCGGCGATGTTGGTAGCAAATCAGGCCTCATTTTTCAAGCAGGAATTCCCTGATCTCCGCGCCTGCGTTGCTGTTCCACCCTGCCAAACCTCGTTCTTTGTACGACAACGGGCAGACACGGTTACGCAAGTTCTGTAGATTCCGGTTCTCTACGGACTCCATGGAGTCGGGAGTACCGTCATGGTGAAGACTGGCAAGTGGCTGGAACTCTGCCGCCGAGCGTGTTCTGAGAAAGAACCGCTCAGGATGATCGAACTCGCACAACAAGCCGTTGAACTTTGGGACCAAGAGCACGCCCCCGTGAAGAAACAAAGTGGGAGCCAGAGCGAGAACGAAGCAAGCGGACCTCCTGCCCATAAACTTGATGGGGAATGAATCATGTCGCTGCGGATTCTGGTTGCAGATGATTACGAGCTTGTGCGCCGTGGGATCTGCTCGATTCTGAAGTCTCAACCTGGCTGGACCATCTGTGGAGAAGCCTCCACCGGAGAACAGGCTGTGAAAATGGCCCGCGATCTCCGGCCCGACATCGTGATTGTCGACATCGGCATGCCCAGCCTGAATGGGCTGGACGCAACGCGCGAGATCCTCAAGGAAAACGAGGACCAGCGAGTTCTCATCCTGACCGTGAATAACAGCGAGGGGATTATTCGCTCAGCCCTCACCGTGGGCGCGCGCGGCTTTGTCTTGAAGTCCGATGCCGCCACTGACCTGGTGCACGCGGTCGAGGCCCTCGAACGTCATCGCACTTTCTTCACTCCGCGCGTGCAGGAAATCCTCGACAGCTACTTCGCGCCTTCCAGCCTCACCGCTCTTCCCATCCTGACTACCCGCGAGCGCGAAGTTCTCCAGCTCATCGCGGAGGGCAAGACCACTCGCGAAATCGCAGGTGCTTTAGGTTGCAGCGTCAAGACCGCACAAACCCACCGCAGCAACTTCATGCAAAAGCTTCACCTGCACTCCACCAGTGAAGTCGTGCTGTACGCGATCCGCAACCAGATCATTCCTCATGACGGCCGCGCCGCCTGAATAAATAGTCCTCCGGAACTCTCAATACCGCCCTTCGCGTATCCACAACCGCACCTGCTCCTCGACGGAGAAAGGCTTTGCAGGACTCACCGCAAACTTCGACTCCAGCGCGAATGCGTGCGTCTCGAGTGGAACGCTGAAGTGGGCTCTCGTGCGCAGGAACGCCCGCACAAACAGCTCCGTATAGCGTTCCAGCCCGAGTAGGTGAAACTGCACCGCGTGTACCAGGCCGTGAAATAGCGTGCGCTCAATAATCAGATCGTTGAACACGATGACATCGACAAATGTCAGCGACGCCATATGCGTCAGCTCGGGTAGGTTCTCAATCCCAAGCGACTGCGCTCCCAGATAAAAGGGGGGAGGGGGGAGGCGCCGGCCGTGCAACTCAACCGTTCGCACATGCTCGAGCAGGGCCGGCGAAAAAAAAGACTGCAAAGTCTCTTTGTGTCGGGTACTCAAGGGCGCGCCGCTCGAAAAATGCTGTTCGCGCTGGTTCCGAAGATAGCCGATCACACGTTGCACTGCTTCCACTAGCTGCGACGCTGAAAGATTTGCATCGTCCGCAGGCATCTCGTTCTGGATCGAGACGTAATAGTCGTGGAGAGCGACGGCCGTCCCGATGGTCTTGCGAAGCACGTCCTTCTCGCCATAGCGAGCCAGATCTCCGATCGAAAAGCGCAGCCGCAGTCGGTCGGTGGCACACTGCGCGCTCAGCAAATCCAGCTGCGCATGGCGCAGCTCTGCGTTCATCTGGACGATCGCGACGCGATCGTCCGGGTCATTCCACGAATACATCTTCAACTCCTTGTCGGTGGTCCTTATGGGGTCTATTGCGAGGAGCAGGGATAGGACCTATAATTTTTCTATTATGTATACAGCGTTAAGTATACACTGTCAATATTATTCAACGCATTTAACCAAGGTTTTACAAAGATTATAAGAGGAGACGACGGATGCCGAGACAGCCGGACCCGGAACTCGAAAAGCGGGTGCTCGACGCGGCCCAGAAGCTATGGCACGGTGGCGGCGATAAAACCCTCAGCATGAGGGCCCTGGCGAAGGCAGCCCGTACCAACACGCCGGCCATTTACCGTCGCTTCAAAGATCGCAAAGACATTCTGCGGGCCCTGTTGCTGCGGGCCCGTAGCAAGCAAGTCGAAGCAATCCAATCGGCGCGCTCATTGGAAGAAGCCATCGATCTGTACGTCGACTTTGCCCTGCGCAACCCCTGGGAGTACGAGCTCTATTACTTGCAGGAACACGAACAGCTCCGTCCGGCCGTCTCGAGATCGCCAGAAATCGGCCCGGGATTCGCCTGGCTGCAAAACCAACTCGCAGAACGATTGGGCGGATCGCCTGAGGATCACGCGTCCCTGGCCCTCGCCCTCTGGGGCCTCGCGCACGGAACGGTGATGCTTCTGATTTCGAAAGTGGTCCCCCCGGCGAGGGCGGCCGAACTGCGCACCGGATGCCGGGCGGCGGTAGGAACATTGCTGAAGCGGGCGGAGGAAAAACTTCGATGATCCGCACCCGGACACCCAGATTGTTCATAGGCCCAGGTTAGCGTCCAACGAGCGGACGCGAACCTGGGGCACCCGGCTGATTAAGGGTTGGCACATAACCAGGGCAAGATGCTCGTTGCCGGATGGGGGTACCCCCCTCCCCCCGGGTCCTATGGAATCAGAAACTTACACGTGAGAGAGCACCAAAATCTTTGGTTTCAAAGAACTTATAGACAAAATATTCCGGACAAAGGACTTAGCGTCCGGAATAACTCTGCCCAGGAGATACGCCCGAGTTAGATATATCGGATCCATCGGGGACCGTATAGGACTTGGGTCACGGAGGAATGTGATCGGTGAACAATGGCGACGGCGAGTGGGCTTCTCGTGTGCGAAGGTCCTGCTCGGGAGAGCGGCTTTTGTTTTGGGAGGCGTCAGCAGCATCGTGACCCCACTCAATCGCAGAGTGCGTGTCCAGTCTCATGACATCCTTTACAAAGTGTCCCGGGACATCCTTTACACTCCCGCACTGGTTCCATCGGGCCCGGAGAGGTTATGAGCTGGTCTCCTCAAGGCGAGTATTCGGCTCGAGGTGAGGACGCCAACGTTGCACCACGACCGATGCTCGACTCTGCAGATCCAGTTCGCGAATCAGAGTTCGGCAGTAAAACACCAGCACG
>DATMKY010000012.1:0-7127 GCA_035570955.1 Edaphobacter sp.
AAGCAATTCTTCCTGATCCAGTTCGAACATTTCCTGCCGACCAACAACTTTACTTATGACTATGCTTCTATGCCTACGACCCAAATCGGCAATCTTCCCGTCAACTATGACGTGAAGAGCTTGCACGATCTTGGGGCCTTGATGCTGGAAGATAAAGGATCGGACGGCGCCGCCATGGTAGAGCTGCTTGCGAAACGGCACATTTGGTTGCCGCATAACACTGCCATGGTCCGTATGTTTCATGTGCCCTCTGCGGATCGCCGGACGGAATTGATGATTATCTACGGCGAGGCTTTGCCGCAGAATTTCGCCGTTCCTGTTGAAAAGAGGGGAGACTCCCTGGATAAGGAATCCTCCAGTTCGGCACAGATGTTCCTTCAACACGCGCGCCAGGAACTTGTCGTTCAAGCGAGGTGAGAGTTCTGCCTCGCTCTCTCAGTTATCGGGATGGGCTCGGAACGTCTGGTGAAGCGCCGAGTAAAGAAAGTCCGGTTCGGGGTTCTTAGATGGTGTGACGTATAAGTCTGGAGAAGACGGCTCAGCGATGCAATCGGTTCGGGTGTCAACTATCGATAACAGGACTTAGCACGTTTCCAGCTTCACTTCAACGCTTTCGGGTGGATTTGTAACGACAAACGCCCTTCTCTTTACCGAACGCGATGATAGGTCGGTTCTCAAAATGTTATGTGTTTACAGGTGGCCATCGTGGCGTAAGTTATTGAAAATAAAACTGTTGACTCGCCGTCATCAGTCCGGCAGATCGGAGTGCCCCTCTATGTCACCTTCCGCTTGATCGTCTTAATCGAGTGGGTCGCCGATGATCTCCGCCTTCCGCATACCGAAGAGGATGCCGAGCTGCGAGGGGTCTCCCCTGCACACGAAGCTCCTCCTCTCGTCGAGCCACATCGATAAAGCAGTCGCCAGGGTCGCGACGCTCCTTTTCGTAGGCTGCCCGCATCCGGCTGGCTTGCAGCATGACCCCCTCTTCTGACTCCTCGATAGCATAGATCACGCGCAGATTCAGATCGGCAAGGTACTCGCGAAAGTAGGCCTCGTAGATGAGGAAGCTTTCGGTGTTCAACGCCGGATAGCGCGCCAGCCTTCGCAGGAGTTCGATGGCACCCTCTGCCTTTTGGTTTAGGCACATCAGATACTCAAAGACATTTCCATCCATAAGCGGCGGCTCTTGCGAGCCAACCTCTGTCTTACTGCTCATCGCTGCCTCCTGGGCACCCACATCTTTTCTTTTTTTTCTTTCGTATTGGCCTGTCGTCTTCGTCCAGAGGGGTCTTGGCCAGCCGGTCCACTCTCTTCTCGAATTTGGCGTAAGGAATGCCCAACCCGAAGGCAAGGCAATAGACGAGATAACTATCCGGGTTGTGAATATTGCAGGCCTCAAAGTCGCGTACAAAGCGGATCGGAAGCTTGCCCCGTTCGGCTACCTGCTTGTGGGTCAGCTTTTTCTGTTTCCGTATATGGAAAGCAAGCGTACAGAGAGCGGCCAGCCTGCGCAGGTACCATTCAGGGTCTACTGGGTGCCGCCTCATACGTTCGGCCAACTGCGCCCGAGAGAGACCCTGCTCCTCCCGCGCCGCTTTTATCGCCTCTCCAAATCCTTTATTGAACTCCTCCCTGGTCAGCATCGACAGTTCCTCCTTGCTAGCTCAATCGCTGCCCAGAGACGAAGAGGTATAGGGAAAAGGTTCTTGGAATGGAATGGTTTTTGTCAGGTGCGGACTTGAGGGTAACGTTAGAGACAGCCATATCGTCGCCTTTCTAGAGAAGGTGATGGTGGTCAGGGATACGTCAGTGCTCGTAACATTGGCGTGTCCCGCTGCGTCCGAGTTTTATCAACCAAAAGGTAGCACAAATACTTATTAAACGAAAGTATTATTTTGACAAAAACTTTTGATCCTACAGATTGGATTTCGATGACAGCTGCAGCACGTTTGCGAGGTGTTTCGCGTCCTGCGATCGCAGATCTAGTTCGTCGAGGTCGACTCCATAGTTACCAAATTGGAGAGCGACAACTTGTCAGCAAATCTGAGGTACTGGCCTTTAAACCTCGACCGATAGGTCGCCCGCCAAAAAAAGAAATAAGAAGAAAGTCTAAGAAAAGGACTGATGGCTAAGAAATTCTGAGTGCTTTTCGTTCTGGTCGATTCCTGCTGGCAAATCACCAATTCCTCTGTCGGCCGTCTCAGTCGCGCACTTTCTGGGCCGGGCACTACGCAAGCAAGGGCATGATGTTCGGCTGATAGCGGCTCAGTTTGTGAAGCCATTCGTGAAGTCCAACAAGAACGACTTCGTCGATGCGGAGGCGATGGCCGAAGCCGTCGAGCGCAAGAATATGCGCTTCGTTCCGATCAAGACGGACGACCAACTAGACCTTCAGGCGATTCACCGAGTTCGGGATCGGCTGATCTCGCGTCGAACGGCAGTGATCAACCAACTGCTGGCTTTTCTGCTCGAACGCGGCATGGTGTTTGCGCAGAAGCCTGCGAAGCTCAAGGCAGCGATGGCGGACATCATTGAGAACGCCGAAGCCGACCTGACACCGCTGATGCGCAACCTGATCGACACGCCGTGGGTGAGTGGAAGCTCGTTGAGCAGCAGATCGAAGAGCTAAACGATGACTGGAGCGCATCTCCGCCAGCGATGCCCGGTGTACTCGCATCCGCAAGATTCCTGGGATCGGGCCGGTTGTGGCAACGGCCATCGTCGCTGCCATCGGGAACGGTGCTGCGTTTCGCAAGGGACGAGAGTTCGCAGCATGGCTCGGGATTGTGCCTCGCCAGTATTCAACAGGCGGGAAGGCCAAGCTGCTCGGCATAAGTAAGCGGAGCAACGTCTACCTACGTAAGATACTGATCCATGGCGCACGCGCTGCCGTTCTGCGGATCAAGCGAGATAGAGCGCCGATCGGAGCATGGTTGGACGCACTCGATCATAGAGCTCCCAAGAACGTCGTTGTGGCCGCCATGGCGAACAAGTTCGCACGTATCCCATGGGCCGTGCTCTCCAGCGGCAACGAGTACAGACCTGTCGCCGCATAACGCCGCGGAAAAAGACGCCTGCGGCTTGGAAGCGCCGCGCTCCCACTTTCCCGCACCACCACGACGACTAAGCTTCCCCACCGATGTCTGCACAGGAGCAGCAAGGACGAAAGAACAGTCACAACGGCGTGTCCGCAGCCTGGTACCGAGAATGGTCTTCAACGACCGACCGACTTAGAAGGACAGACACGCGCGCAATTCATCATGGCCAGGAGAGATGATCTCCAACAAAAGGCTGGTCGCAGTTGTGACCGAATTGATGGTTGGTGGAGAACGCTCCACCCAAGATGATTCGACAGAGGGATCCGCTCGGACTCTGGTCTCTAAGCTCTGACTCCGAGCGTTGCTCGAAGCAACGGGAAGGATATCTTTGTCCTTGACAACATCTTCGCCCTTATTGACGAATACATTTGCGCAGACTTGTCTTCTCGACCAAACTTCCCATTGCAGTCCTGCGGCGGACCATACATAATCGGTACTTATGTTTCAGCGACAACTTCTGATGAACTTATACGGTCGCCTAAAGATCGCTGTTGTGCCTACGTTGCAACATCCATTCAGCTCATTCAATCGGTCCTCAGAGCCTGTATCGGGTCAATCGAAGCCGCCCTGCGCGCAGGGATAAATGCAGCCACTGTGGCACAAATTGCCAACAGCAGAATTGCGCCAAGGAATGCAAGCGGATCGTAGGGTTTCACTTCATAAAGAAGGCTGGCCATAAAATGGCCGGCAACGAGTGCCGCGGGAATACCAATCACGAAGCCGATGAGGAGCTGCCAAAGCGCGCCGCGCAGCATCATGGCTATCACGCCGGAACGCGCGGCACCGAGGGCCATACGGATGCCTATTTCGCTGGTCCGCCGTACAACGAAATAGGACATCACTCCGTACAGTCCTACGGAAGCCAGGATAAGCGCCAGAACTCCGAAGGAGCTGGTGAGCCGCGCCAGGAGCCTGTCCTGATTGAAATTTCCTGCAACCTCCACGTCATACGGGCTAAAGTGCGTGACGGAAAGATTCGGGTCGATGGCCGCAAGCGTCTTGCGCGTCAGAGTCTCTGCATCCGGGGGAGCCTGGGTAAAGTCGAGAATGATGAAGTTGAGAAACATGGAGCTCTTTTCCGCGGCGTCTGGATCGGACTCTTTGTATCCGCGAAACTGCTGAGACATCGGACGGAAGAAAAGCGGCCTCGGCTCGCGGCGCGGATCGGTCATCTTGAAATCCGCAAACACTCCTGCGATTTCGAAAACGCCCGAGTACTGTATCGAGTCAACACCAAAATGTTTGCCGACCGGATCCTGATTGGGGAAGAAATGGTTGGCGAAAGTCTGATTGACTAAAGCGACTTGCTGCGACGTCGCAGTGTCCAGCGTGGAAAAATTGCGCCCACGTACAATCGGCACGCCGATGGAATCGAGAAAGTGATTACTGGCGCGGTCCCAGACTGCGAAGCATGGGTCGTTCGGGCCCGGCGCAGGATGACCTTGGGGGATAACGCACGAGCCCCACATATTGCCGCCGAGGGGGATATATCGGACCAGGCTGACGTTAGCCATTCCCGGCAACGCTGCAAATCGGTCTTCGATCTCACTATAGAGCTCAGGGAGGCGATCGACGGTATAGCCCACGCCCTTGGGGTCAAAGGACACCACGTAGCGGTTCGCAGTAGCAATGCCGAAATTTTGGTGCTCCAGGTTCCGGAGCGATTTGGTCATGAGCAGTGCGCCCGCCAGCAAGACCATCGACAAGGCTACCTGAAGGATAATCAAAGCGCGTTGCGGCAAGGACGAACGGTCTCCGGTGGATCGGTTTATGCCGCGAAGAGCGTCCGCAGGTTGCGCATGCGACGACAACCATGCGGGCGCCGTTCCAAAGACGACGCCGGTAAGAAGCGACACGAGGAACGTAAACGCCAAAACCACTGGCGAAGGGACAGCCTGAACGGGCATGTTTTTGGCGCCGGGAAAAGCAAGGGTCAGCATCATGTACGACCCTGCATAGGCAATGGCCAATCCCATTGCACCGCCGATCAGGCTCAGCAATACACTCTCGGTAAGAATCTGGCGAATGACTCTGCGTCGCGACGCGCCGAGCGCCATGCGCACCGCTACATCCGCACGTCGTGCGGTGCAGCGCGCCATAAGCAGATTGGCAATGTTGGCACAGGCAATGAGGAGGACAACTGTGGAGAGGATCATCATTAGGCGCAAGCCCGCGCCCGTCTGTTGTTGCAGTTTCTGAATGCCGCCGCCAGCGGGCGCCAGAATGACATGCTGTCGTGGAATCACCGCCGCTCCACCATGATCGGAGTACGTCGGACGCGTGGCCAGCCATTGCCGCAGAATCACTGACAGCTTCGTCTGCAAAGCCGCTATGTTTACGCCGGGACGCACTCTACCCAGGGGATAAAGCCAGAGCTCATCGACGCCCTTCAATGCGGAATTCGCTCCTTCAAGCACGGGCTCACTTGCCAGGGGCATCCAGAAGTCGGGCGGGTTGGAGATGACGCGATCGCCAAAGAATCCCGGCGGCGCGATGCCCGCCACGACGAACGGGTGCATCTGCACAAAGACAGTGGAGCCAACAACGGCCGGGTCGGCGGCGAAGTCGGCTTGCCATGTCTGGTAACTCAGCACCAGTGTTGGTGCCGCTCCGGGCGAGTCGTCGTTTTCGTTAAAGAGGCGCCCCGCATACGGACCCACGCCAAGGGTGGAAAAGTAGTTGCCGGAGACATACTCGCTTCGCATTGGGCGGGCCGGGGCAGCACCTTGACGCACGCTGAACCCGTTGCCGCCCGCCTGCACCGCCGCCAACTGTTCAAACTCCGGTGCCGCTTGCTTGAGATGGAGATAGAGATCGTAGGAGAAAAGATCAAAGTCGCCGTTATCGTTTTGAAAGTTGTTGTAATAACAGCAATCGTTCTTGTCTCCGATTCGATAAAGGCGCGAAGGATCGTTCACCGGCAGTGAGCGTAGTAGGATGCCTTGCACCAGGGTGAAAATGGCAGTGTTCACGCCAATGCCGAGCGCGAGTGTAATTACGACGGTGACAGTGAATCCAGGCTCTTTGCGCAATTGCCGCAGCGCGTAGCGAAGATCATGGATCAATAGCTCCATCCGTAACCATCCCCACTGATCCCGGGTCGCATCGGCAACCAGCGGGACATTGCCAAATTCATGGATTGCCGATTTACGAGCGTCCTCTAGCGATTGCCCGCGCGCCACTCGATCAGCGATTGCCATGTTCAGATGGCTTTCGATCTCTTCCGTCAGGTCCGATTTGCGCCTTAAAAACCGAAATAGTCTCATGCACTCCCTCACTTTGCTGTCATGATTCCTTCGATCGTCGCAACCATCCTTCCCCAACGCTCGTAGTCGGAGGCCAGTTGCTCCTTACCCAGTTTCGTGATCTTGTAGAACTTCGCGCGCTGATTGCTCTCGCTCTTCTTCCACTCAGCTTTGACCCAGCCCTGACGCTCCAACCGATGCAGCGCCGGATAAAGCGAACCGGTTTCCACCTGAAGAACCTCGGCGGAGTTCACTCGAATTGCCTGGCTGATTCCATAGCCATGCTGTTCGCCCCACTGAAGCGTCTTCAGGATCAACATGTCCAAGGTTCCCTGCAAGAGTTCGATCCGGTTCTGATATTTGCTTTTTGTCGACATAGGCTGTAGACCTTCTACATCAAAGGGTGTAGACAATCTACGCTCTGATCGATGGAGAATGCAAGCCCATTTCCAGAATCTCTAATGACCTCTCGAAGAACGACGGTCCCAATTGCGGTTTCACCCGCCGATTTCGAGTGAGTGTCTCTTGGAGTTTGGTAAGTGGTGACCACGGAGGAACTGCCCTTGTTTTCGCCAGCTGTCCGATGTGCCAACCCAGTTCGCCTTCTGATCGCACATATGGTCACAACTGGATTAATACCGAGAAATGGGATGAGCAGGTCCTCCGAAGGAGGCGCAGACTGTTCCCATGAAGAAGCCATCGCAACACCTCATCGCAGAAGTACCCCGGAAGCGTGGCCAGGTCGAGCTGACGATCGGCATCGACCTCGGCGACGTTTGGAGCC
>DATMKY010000013.1:0-11367 GCA_035570955.1 Edaphobacter sp.
TGAGGCGAGGGTGGTCCATTCGTGAACGGTGGATAGGCTAAGGGCGTCCCACCGGGAGGGCTATAGGTTGTAAAGCCAGTTGGCGTGGGAGGAGGATCGTTCTCGGCAATCGTCTCCTCGACTGCGGCTGGCATGAGATCAACACTATCCTGCGGACCGGAGGAACGTGCGTGGTGGTAGGGTGCGGGTGTCTCTTCGGAGATGACACTCTTGTCTGACTCATCTTCCGGGAGAACGCCACATGCCAGCTCGAAGTGATGGAGAGTCTGTTTGCGGGTCATCCTCGGGCCTTTGGCCAGGACAAGGTGCGGCTTAGGTTTTGGTTGGGTGACGACGTTGAGTTTACGTTGTGCGTAGAGCCTGGCGCGACGTTTTGCGGCGGCGATCCGCTGAAGGCTGCGAGTATGGGCGAGTTCGCGGCGATAGGCTACAAACCAGCGTTCGCAGTCAGTCGACGCGTTGACACAGGTCGCCGATATGCCTACGAACGAGACCAGGAGCAGTAAATAAATCAAGCGCCGCATAGACTTCACCGGGGAATACATCTCTTTAGCTCTTCAGTTTGTACGAACTGTTACGAGTCAGAGAAATGCAATTAGAGAACCAAAGCAGAAAAGCAGGTGGACCTGCTAAAAGTTGCAGTTTTTGCGCATTTTTCCTGCGCAACTGGGAATATTTTACCCTATTGTGGTACTTTTTTTCCCTTTTCTTTTCCTGGATGGAGAATTTCTGTGGAAAAGTAATCTAAGTCAGCAACTGACTTGGCTTACGGTGGTTCTTTCGGAGCTAAATACCTGATTAGTGAGTTCGTTTCGGGGGCGAGGGACGACTCGAGACAGCCAAGGATGCGCAAACCGATGCATCTCTCGTCATTGGCCAAACGCAACACAACCTTTCTGTCGATTTCGCGTTCAATCTAGTAAGGATCTCCTGGATCGGCTGAAGGCTGGGAATCCCGCAAGTCGCGGCGCTGAAAGGCGTATTCGGCTTTGCACAGGAGAATTGCAATGCGATATCTACGCTATTTCGCTTTACTCAGTCTGATTGTTGTTTTGCTGGTCCCCGCTGCTGCTACATCTCACGCCCAAGTGGCGGTTGGCATTGGAGTTGGCGCCCCGGTTTATGGGGGTTATGGTTACGCTCCGGTTTGTCCTTATGGATACTACGGGTATTACCCCTATGCCTGCGCTCCTTATGGGTACTATGGGCCGGCATGGTTTGCGGGCGGTGTGTTTATAGGCGCGGGCCCGTGGTATCACTACGGTTACCGCGGCTACGGCTATCGCGGCGGCTTTTATGGACGGCCGGTTTACGGGCATCCCGGATACGGCTACGGGCGGCCAGGCTATGTTGGCCGATCAGTTTCCTATGGTGGACATACTGCCGTCCGTGGCGGATTCACCGGGGGAGCCCACGGCGCGGTTAGCAGCGGCTTCCATGGCGGTAGTGGTGGATTCCACGGTGGCGGTGGACACGGTGGTGGACACCGGTAAGGTTTTTCCTTCTGCCGTTTGACGGCATGAAGAAGCGGCTATAGGACTAAGTTCCTGTAGCCGCTTTCTTTTGGTGCGAGGGTTCTATCCAAGCAGATTTTCAGCTTGTTTGGTGGCTTCGTAAATCTGAGAGAAGGACTCAACGGCGTAGAGGACGGGTTGCATTGCGCCAGTGTCGAATTCCTGGTTAAGAACAGACTCGAGATCAAAGTCTTTAACTTCGCAACCGCCGGCGAGAACTCGTGTGCATTCTCCATGGGAGGAGATAAGACCGCTGCCGTAGACCTTGATCTCGCCGTTCTGGCGGATGAGACCGAACTCAACGGTGAACCAGAAGAGGCGACCCATGCGCTCAAGTTGCTCGTGGTCGGTGAGACGGGCGCAGATCTGGCCATAGCTCTGGAGGAAATTTCCGAAGACCGGATGCGCGTGCATCGGGACGTGGCCGAAGACATCGTGAAAGATGTCTGGTTCGGGGGTATATTCCATTGCATCGCGTGAGCGGAGCCAGGTGGTAGTGGGGAACCTGCATGCGGCGAGCATCTCGAAGAAGGCATCCGGGGGAAGAAATCCGCTGACGGGAGTGGATTGCCAGCCAGTGCGCGGCTGGAGGCGGGCACTGACTTCGATGAGATTTGGGAGGCGGTCTTCGCGGAGGCCGATCTGGTGGAAGCCGTCGAGGTACTCCTGGCAGGCGTGATCGCGGAGTTGCGGCATGCGACGGGAGACGAGTTCAGACCATACAGCGTGCTGCTCTGGTGTGTACGCGGCCCAATCCTGTTCGGTGAGGTAGGGTGCCGCTACGTGGAGCTTGTCTTGCGAAAGATTCGGTGTGGATGATGCGATTGCCATGTTATTCCTTTGGACGATTCCTAACCGCGAGAAGCATAACTCTTCTTTAGAAGAGTTATGTCAGGATTACGTTACCCAACGGTCAGTTTATCAACTCCTCGGAGGATACATATTTGCAGAATCTTTGGCTATTTCGGGCGTGCGGGGCCGTCCTCCTGTGGAACCTCTTTCCCTTCACCAGGAAATGGCCATTGGCGATTGAGGGGTTGAGTTTCTTCCCGGGTGGCTTTGGGATGCTTGTCGATCTTGAAATTTTCAAGGACGTGCACGCCCAGCTTGCCTGCGCTGGCGATGTCGATATCTCCGTCGTGGTCGAAGTCGGCAGAGACGAATTGCGTTCCAGCACTTGCGGTGCCATTGACAGAGAGCGTGATTCGGGTGAAGGCAGGGTCGGATTTGCTGTCAGCGACCTGCATGGCTGAGATGGCCGTGGGTTTCGCCGGAGCTTGAATGGCCTTCGCTTTGGCGGAGGTGAGGGCTTCTTTAGTAGGGAATTTGTAAGCGTAAAGGACGACAGGATCGTAGGAACCGGGGTCGTTGCCGTCGTGACCGCGGTAGCGCTTGCCAGTGATGAGCTCCGGTGTACCATCGCCGTCGATATCGACCAGTCCGAGCGCGTGCGATTGCGAGAAGGACTCATCGATTGTGTGACGAATCCACTTGGGATGGGCTTTGCTGCCGACTTGTTCGAGCCAGTAGAGACCATAACCGTGCCCCTGACCGTAGATGAGATCGAGCTTGCCGTCGTGGTTGACGTCGTAGCCGAGGATGGGAAAGCCTGTGTCGCCAAGGTTCCAGTCGCCATGCCATAGCCATTTGTCGTTGTTGGCGTCGATCTGCTCAAACCAGCCGTGAGGCGTGAGGATGTCGGCTTTGCCGTCGCCATTGATGTCCGCGATGCCGATGCCGTGGCCGTCCTGCTCGCGATCGCCGAGGTGATGGACGCGAGGCTTTTCGCCGCTGAAGTCTACCCAGAGGATTCCGCTGCGGTTGTAGTGGGCGAGAGCGAGATCGGGTTTGCCATCACCGTTGATGTCGGCGAAGGAACCACCTTCGGTGTCGTAGCTGTCAGTTATTTTTTCGGCGTCCCAAACCGCACCGGCGCCTGTCGCTTCAGGACCCGGATTGCGATACCACCAGAGGCCGTTGGAGATCCAACCGGCTGTGACGAGGTCTGGATGGCCATCGTGATCGACGTCGACAATCCATTCGCCGCAGTCGCTGACGAATTCGTTGTGGGTACCTACGGTGCGGAACTGGTGCTGTTTCCACGGGCCGCCATTTGGGCCTGGGTTTTCGTACCAGTAGGCTCCGCTGAGGATGTCGACGAAGCCGTCGTTGTTCATGTCGAGGAGGGAGATTCCTTCAGCGTGATCGGTGCCAAGACGATGCGCGAGGAAGGTGATGCGAGGCTTGCCGTCAGGGCCCGGGCCGGGATGCTGCATGCGGAACTCTGTAGCATGCTCGGGGTCCTGGGCGTGAAGGGTGGCAACGGCAAATACGGGCAAAGCTAACAGAAGAGCTAAGGTTTTGGCTTTGACGCTCATGTGTGGCTCCGGGGTGAACAAATACAAGAAACAGCAAAAGTAATGCAGGGGTTTCCCAATTAACCCTGCGCGCCCGAAATTACTCGTTCAGGTTATGCAACCTTCATGGTTTCAGGGTTCCAATGGACTACGTTGCCCCGATCGACGCTGAGGTTACTGAGAAGTGCTGCTCCAGCGGCGCGAAAGCCGAAGGTCGCGTCTTCAACGGGCTGCTTACGGGTTCGGACCGAGTCAAAAAAGTTGCGGAAGTGATCGAAGCTGTCGGAGTAACCGGGTGGCGCTGCAAATTTTTCGACTGCTTTTGCGGGCGGCCCCTCCGGATGTTTGGGTGGGTATTTCTGATGATACTGATCAAGGAATTGCTGTTGCATCGTGTTGGAGAAGGTAGAGACGCTGTAACCGGGTTCGGTCGCTAGTGGTGTACGGGTGACGGTGACAGTGTTGCCTGCGATCTCCATGAGGCCTTCTGAGCCTGTGAAAAGAAAACCTTCACTCTCTTCACCACCATCGACGAAGTTGACGCGCAGGCTGAGGTTGAAGCCCTCCGGGTAGTCAAGGAGCGCGAGGAGTACATCGTAGACATCGCGGCCATCGTTCCAGAAGCGGAGGCCGCCTGTGGCCATGGCTCGTGTGGGGCCGTTGGCCCCAGTGATGAAGTGCGTGCCGCTGAAGAGGTGAACAAAGAGATCACCAGCAACTCCGGAGCCGTAGTCTTTCCATTTGCGCCACTGGAAGAAGCGCTCGGGGGAGAATGGAATTTTCGGGGCCGAGCCGAGGAAGCGCGGCCAGTCACAGGTTGCAGGTGAGGCATCGGGCGGGACGGAGTAGTTCCAGGCACCGATAGAGGAATTGCGGTCCCAGCGTGCAGCGACCATGTTGAGTTTGCCGATGGCTCCGGAGTCGAGGAGCTCTTTGGCTTTGGCATAGACGATGGAACTGACGCGCTGACTGCCGACTTGAAGGATGCGGTTGGTTGACCGCGCGGTGTCGATGATCTCCGGACCATCCGGGTAAACGTGGATCATTGGTTTTTCGAGGTAGACGTCTTTGCCTGCGCGCATGGCGTCGACTGCGGCTTGCTTGTGCCAGTGGTCGGGTGTGGCGATAAGAACTGCGTCGACGTCGCTTCGGGCGAGGATCTCGCGGTAGTCGCGAGTCGTGAAGAGTTCGGGGCCCCATAGCTCTTTGGCGTGGGTGAGACGGCCGTCGTAGCAGTCAGCTACGGCAACAAGCTTGACGCCGGGAACCTGGACGGCAGTCCGGGTATCGCCCTGGCCCTGAATGCCTGCGCCGATCAGTGCCAGCTGGATAGTGTCGTTTGGGGAGCGCGGCGCGGGCTGTGATGGCTGCGCAAGGAGTTGATGCAGGTGTGGTGTGGCCGCGGTGAAAGTTGCAGCCTTAGCTACGTTTTGAAGAAAAATTCTGCGACTTAGCAAGATTGGAGCACTCCCGTTTGTCGTTTGACGGTAAGTCAAGAGGAGGGAGTGTGTCCAGTCTGCAGTTTCAGGAACATCGGTGTGCAGCGATCAATTTATGAGCGCGCCTGCGGTTTCGATATCGTAATCGCGATATTAAGGGCCACGAAGCTTGCAACTTTGGCTGTTCTTTTGCCTTTCGTGGTTAGGACGAGGCAAGGTATCCAGGTTTTGGAGCCTACATTTTTGCTCGCAAAGGCTGCATGGGCTCCGTCGGTGTCGGGACTACTGGTTCATCAGTCATGTACTTCTTGAGGAGCTCGTGATGGAGACAATAAAGAGCGAGTTCGAGACGGTCCGAGACACCGAGTTTGTCATAGACCTTGCGGAGGTAATTCTTGATGACCTGCTCCGTGGTGCCAATTTGGTAAGCGATTTCTTTGTTGCGCATTCCGCGCGTGATGCAGCTGATAATCGCGAGTTCTTTTTTAGAGAGCTTGGGCTGAACCTTTGGATCGGTGAGACTGGAGGCCTGGGCACGGTAGGCCTCAATGACCCAGCTGATGGACTGGTTGTCGATCCAGGTTTCGCCTTCTGCGATTTTGCGGACGCACTTGATAAGGAGATCCGGGGAGATGGAACGGGGCACGACCCCGCGGACACCCCGACGGTAGAGCTCGACGGTATTGGCCTCGTCGGATTCGCTGACCTGTACGATCAGTTTTGCTTCCGGGTGCTGGCGGACTAGCTCGGGGATGGCATCGATGGTTCCGGAGATGAGCTGACCTTCAAGGACAACAACATCGGTTGGATAACGCTGCAGAGCGGAATAGAGGTTCGGCAGAGTTTCGACCTGGGCGACGACACGGATGTCGTCTTCAAGGGCGAAGACTTTCTTCATACCGACGCGATAGATTGCCTGCGAGTCGGCCAGAATGACGCGGATGCCTGCATGGGTTGAGTTGTCTTCCGGAGCATCCTCGTTATTCCGAGTTGGATCAATGTTTACTACTGTCATATTGGTCATGCCTTCAAAAAATACTCGTCGATGACTGCCGCAGCCTTCTTCTGGCCCCCTTGCAGATAGTGGCGGACGACTCGGCCGAGGCAGTGAATCGTAACATCCTTTTCGGTTCCCATGACAGCCGACGGCATTGCAATGGTGAACTCAATCTTTGCCTCCAGGGGCGGAAGGACTTCTCCAACGAAGAGCAAACCGTTTGCCGATATGTTTTCCGTTGTCGCTTCCATCTCTCCTTGGTCGGTATGGAGACGAATTGCCAGCTTCATGGGAAAACGCACCGCTGTTCGAACTGGATTGTCTCCGTCGGGAAACTGCCACTGAGCCACGTGCCCTCCTGGTGCAACCTTTTGAAAAGGACCCCTAAATGGGCCTTGAGCACCACATTGGAGTTTACCCCACCGGATAACTGTTTATACATTTTTCTATAGACGGCGACTACAACGATTGGGTGAGCGCAGCAGAACCTCCAACCCATTGTTTGTCGCGATTATGGTCGACACCCATCATAAGTCCGCGACCAAGGCGGACGAGAGCGATGGCAGGTCGGAGCGCACCGCCATCGGGCCAGAGATACATGATGCGAATCTCGGCCTGAGTGAGACCATGAGGAGTTTGAATAGTGGGTTCGAAGGCAACTCGTTGTTGCAAAAGATAGAGATGGCGGTCTGCAGGAGGAACTGCATCAAGATCGGCGTCTGTTGGAGCGAACTGAATTCCCCTACCTGCGAAGGAATAAAGGGGTTTGAGCAGGAGTTCCTCGCGGTCGGCGGGGAGGCCTTCGAGATTACGATTGGCAAACCAGTCGTCGAGGAAGACGGCTTTAGGGACAGAGGGGTGGTCGAGATATGGAAGGGAAAACTTGCTGATGCGGAAATACCAGTTGGGATGTCCGGCCCATTCGATCTGCAGATCGTCGCGATAATCGAAGGGAATTTGTATGTTTTTGCGCTGAATCTCATCGACGATGGTGCGGTTGTAGATCCGGTGGATGGGGACGTCGCGGCCATCACGTTGATAGAAGAGGTGATTGTTCTGTTTGCGGAGTTTTGTGATGTCAACAGTGGCGATATGGAGCTTGTCTTCGTGGACGTGAAAGTCCGGGAGGGTCTTCTGATGGCTGGGATCGATCTCGAGGAGAATGACATTTTCGGGGTCATGGTCGCCAACGATAACTTCCTGAAGGAGTTGCCAGTAGGTTTTTTCGTTGAGGCCGCCGAGATAGCAGTCAAGATTGGGATCGAGGTTGAAGGTCTCGATGTACTGGTGAGAGAGGACGTCTTGGTAGCCAAAGATGGAGGGAAAGGCCTGGAGTTCAACCAGTTTCGTAGTCAGAGTGCCATCGGGGTTGCGAACAAGGCCGAAGTCAACCGTCATGAAGTTGGGAATCGGGTTCTCATTGGGAACGTTGTATTGGGTGGGAATGGTTTGGTTGGAGGCTTCGAGGTAGACAGAGTTGTCTAGGAGCTGACGAGTGAGGGTGGCTCCTGTTTCGGAGAGTTCGGTGAGGAGTTTGCGGGAGAAGAAACAGGGGGTTTCAGAAACGCGGAATTCGATTTGAGTTCGGGTGAGTTGATTGAGACGGGCAAGGAGATCGGTGTAGGCAGCTTGGGTGAAGTTCGCGTTGAATTGGTCGCGATAGGGCTGCAGCATGGGAGTTAGTGTATCTGTTGCAGCCGGTTTCGCGAGCGGGCATATTTATGGAGTTGGGTGCTTTTCGAGGAAGGTGTTGATCTCGGCATATTCAAGTTCAGTGAGGCGGAAGGTTGCTGCAGAGATGACGCCGTCAACTTGTTTGGCGTTGCGGCCGCCCACAATGGCTGCCGTGATGGCTGGGTTATGAAGCGTCCAGGCGATGGCGATGACCCCCGCGCCTACGTTGTGGCGAGCGGCGATTTCTTTGAGCTTGTCAGCGATGGCGAGATTACGTGAGAGGTAAGGCTCCTGATAGTTTTTCGCGTTGCGGCGGAAGTCGTTTTTTGGAAATGCGGCGACACGCTCTTTCGACATGGCTCCGGTAAGCAAACCGGAATGCATAGGAGAGTAGTTGATCACTCCAATATTGTTTTTAAGGCAGAAGGGCAGGTTTTCAGCCTCGTAGGTACGGTTGATCATGGAATAGGGTGGCTGTTGCGAGGTAATGGGAGCGATCTTCATAACCCGTTCCATCTGAGCTATCGAGAAGTTCGAAACACCTATCCAGCGGACTTTGCCTTCGCGTTTGAGGTCGGCCATGACGTTCCATCCCTCCTCGATGTCTTCGTCGGGCTTGGGCCAGTGAACTTGGTAGAGATCGATGGTTTCGACTTGCAGACGGCGGAGGCTGGCTTCGCACTCGCTGCGGATTTGTTTCTGGGAGTTGGTGACTTCGCGCGTTTCGTCCCAGACCAGGGTGGCCTTGGTAAAGATGTAGGGCTTGTGCGAGGTGGTCTTGAGAGCGCGAGCGACGACTTCTTCGGAGTGGCCGAGACCGTAGACGGCAGCTGTGTCGATCCAATTGACACCGAGGTCGAGGGCACGATGGATGGCGCCGATGGAGTCGTTGTCGTCCTGATTGCCCCAGGCCATGGCCCAGTCGCCTCCACCTATGGCCCACGCTCCGAAGCCAATGGGAGTGAGGTGAAGGTCGGAATTGCCTAGTTGTCTCTTTTTCATAAGTGGATTGGACGCGCGGAAGGAGCACCAAGCCTCAATGACGGTAAAAAAATTGGACTATCTCTGTTAAGAAAAACATATTCTCCCGCTGAACTGGGGAATGACAGACAACAACGGCGCTTGCAACAACAGCTGATCCCCTTTCGGGGCAACGACGAAGGCAATTCTCAGATTGAGGATTGCTAGGCCTCAATGAGAAACTCGCCGTCGCGCATGATTTGCTCTTCGCCATCGGCGTCGCCCAGCCAAATACTGAATTCGAGACCGACTACGTCGATGTGGGTGGAGGACTTCCAGGGAGCTCCGGTGTGGGCTCCATAGGGATCGCCGAAGGCGATGTGGATGCCAGGGAATTTTTCATCTTGCAGGATGTTGCCGATGACACGGTCGACACCGATGTTGGTGCCGATGGCGAATTCGCCGACGCGATCGGAGTTAGCGTCGGTGTGGGTGTAAGCCCAGAAGTCCCGCTCGAGCGCTTTGTTTTCGCTGGAGATGCGGGTGATGCGGTTACCTTCGATGTTGATGGTAAGAGGTTGATCGCGAAGGATGCCGTAGCGGGCACAGAGATAATCACCGACTACTCCGTCGACGACGAAGACGCCGTTAACTTCGCCGGGCGCGGTGAAGCATTCGCCACCAGGGAGATTGCCCCATTTTTCTGTACTGATGATGCCGGAAGTTTTGAACCAACGATAATCAGGGTTGAGCTGGGCATGGATGTCCGTGCCTGCTGGGGTGGTTGCGCGTACGTAGGTGGCGGCCCGGACCTTGTCGAGAACGGCCTGAGAGAGCCGGTCGATGGCAAGGAAGTCGGCGCGCATGCCCTGAGTCATGATCTCCGGGGTGATGTTGACCATATGAGCGTGGCGCATGTGACGGCGATTGACGACGTCAGTCATCTGCATGCGGCTTTGAAGTTCGTTCGACTGGACTTCCACGGCAAAGATGCTGACCTGTGAGCTTTCCATGTCTAAGAGAACGGATTGCGGCATGGCAGAAAGAGGGCGTTGGGCCAGCGCTTCGAGGACGAAGGCATGCCAGGTGCAGCCGATACGGTCAAGTTCCGCTGCTATGGAGGCGGCGATGGTGAGGCAACGCTCGTCGGTGATGAGCGTGACTTTCTCATTGGGTTGAATGCGCAGGCAGGTGGTGACGGCATTGCGGGCACCGGGAGTGAACTCCGGTGGGAATGAGGTAGTGCGAAGGTCTGGTGCTGCGGGTGCTGCCTGATCAACCATTTTTGCTGCCTTCCGAGTGAAGCTTTTCTATCAGGATATAGGTTTCTCGGAAATTTCACAGGATTGTGATGGGTTTGTGAGAAGAGGTGTGGGAAAGCAGGTCCTTCGCCTACGGCGAAGGATGACGACTCAAACAAGGGCGTCGTCAGAGACCAGCTTTGGTTTCGGCAGCCATGTAGTCGACTACGGCCTTGAGGTCGTTGGTTTCGCGGAAGACTTTGAGTTGACGGTCGGCCCCAGAGCCCTGATGGAGCATGGTGTGGATGTAGGCAATCTCTCGGCGGCTGTCTAACTCGTCAAGAACGTCGTCGACGAAGGCCAGATATTCGACAATGAGTTCGCGCAGGGGAACCTCTTCCTGTTTGCCGAAATCGATGAGCTTTCCATCGAGGCCGTAACGGACGGCTCGAAACTTGTTCTCCATTAGAAGGGCGCGGGAGTACTGGCGATAGTCGACGTTGTGGGAGTGCAGGCGCCAGAGCTTGGCGGCTGTGGCCTGGATCAGCGCGGCAATAGCGATGGATTCGTGCGCGCGGAGGGGGATGTCGCAGATGCGGACTTCGACGGTGTCGAAAAATGGATGGGGACGAACGTCCCACCAGATTTTTTTTGCGTTGTCGATAGAGTTGGTCTTGATGAGGAGATTGACGTAGCTTTCAAACTCGGAGTAGCTGGAGAAGCTGTCGGGAAGATTGGTGCGCGGGAAATTTTCAAAAACTTTGGCTCGGTACGATTTGTAGCCAGTCTCCATGCCAAGCCAGAAGGGAGAGTTGGTGGATAGAGCAAGAATGTGCGGAAGAAAGTACCGAAGTGAGTTCATGATTCGAATAGCGCCTTCGCGGTCTTCGATGCCAACGTGGACGTGGAGGCCGAAGATGAGGTTGGCTCGGGCGACGAGTTGGAGGTCTTCGACGACCTGTGCGTAGCGTGGGTCGGGGTAGATTTCCTGCACGCGCCAGTCGGCGAAGGGATGGGTAGCTCCGGCGACGAGGACGAGGTTGTGTTCTTCGGCAAGGTTGATCATGTTGCGACGGAGGTCGAAAAGGTCTTCCTGGGCTTCGTGGATGTTTTTGCAGACGCGGGTGCCGACCTCGATAACGGATTGGTGCATCTCAGCCTTGACTCGCTCTTCGAGGCGGAGCT
>DATMKY010000014.1:0-4082 GCA_035570955.1 Edaphobacter sp.
TCACCCGCAAGATAGAGCCGTTCCAGACTGCTCGTATCATATTTGCGGAGATATTCGGGGTCCTGCCGTTTCAAGACCCGAATGGCGGTCGGCGAAGTGAACATGACTGCCGCCCTGTACTTTTCGACGATCCGCCACCAGATGCCACCGTCCGGACGAATTGGAAGGCCCTCGTAGAGGATGGTTTGCATCCCGTGAATCAAAGGGCCGTAAACGCCGTATGAATGGCCCACCGCCCATCCGATATCTGCCGCTGTGAACATCGTTTGGCCGGGTGCTCCGGCAAACACGTACTTCATCGAAGCCGCTAACGCGACAGCGTAACCGCCCGTATCCCGCTGAATACCCTTCGGTGTCGCAGTCGTTCCGGAGGTGTACAGAAGATAGCTGGGGTCGCTGCTTTCCAGCCAAATCGGCGGAACCTCGTCCCGTAAATGTTCTTCTCGAAGTTCGGCGTAATCGAGGTCGCGCCTCGCAAATGTGGGCAATCCTGTTTCGATGCGCCGATTGTAGACCAGAACGTGCTCGGGTTGAAATCTCGCTATGGAAATCGCCTCATCGACCATTCGTTTCAGAGGAACCACTTTTCCGCCACGAAGACCCGCGTCGGATGTAATCACAAGCCTTGCTTCTGCGTCGTCTATCCGCGTAGCGATGCTGGCCGGAGCGAAACCGGCGAAGACAACCGAGTGCACCAAGCCAAGCCGGACGCAGGCCAGCATCGCAAAAGCAGCCTCGGGAATCATCGGAAGATAAATGACTACCCGGTCTCCTTGCCTCAGTCCGAGCGATTGGAGGACAGCCGCAAACCGGCATACTTCATCGTAAAGCTCGCGGTAGGTGAACGACTGTTCTGCATCAATTTCAGTCGAGATGTAATGCAGCGCCGGCTGGTTCGCTCGGGACCCTAGATGCCGGTCGATCGCGTCATAGCAAAGATTCGTTTTGCCGCCGACAAACCATCTCGCAAAAGGCGGCCTACTGAAATCACACACCTGATCGAACGGTTTTTCCCAATGAATCGCCTCGGCTTGCTCCGCCCAAAAGTCCTCGCGTTGTTCCAATGCACGACGACAGAATTCGAGAGACCGAGTTGGCTTGCTCATGGGGCGAGTGGCACAATTATCCAGTGAAATCAGAGGGGAAGCAATTGAGGAGTTCAGGAGTTGCAGGAGTCGATTTCGCTGAAAAGCCGTTCTCCGACGAAAAACTTGGAGGGGCGCTGCTTGCAGCGCCCGGAGGCGTTCGAGACGCCTCTGGGAGCCGCAAACGATTCCCCTCCAGGGCCAATCTGGCCAGCGCCGGTTTTTCACCAGAATCAGGAGTCCCAGCCGATCGGAGAGACGTGAGGAAGGAGCGCATCAGGGAAGACGATCCCTTGTTTCAACCCAAATTCCGAAATTTGGAATCGTCCTCGTCCTCGTCCTCGTCGTCGTGCTCGTCCTCGGTGGATTGGGATTCCGTGACAGCAAAAGGACCGATGTCCTGCAACTAATTTGTTCGGTTAGTCTGCTTGCGAAACGATCGGGATTCTGTAGAGTAGAGAGGGTCCGTTAGGAGCCCTCTCCCTCGTCAAACCGGACGTGCGGATTTCCCGCATCCAGCTTTCGCGTAGGCTTATTGCACGGAGCGTTCACAGGTAGATGAGTCCCAAGTGCTGGAAGTACCCATAGGCGGTCTGGCCCGGAGCCGGCTTCCACGGTCGTTGACTACTGCGGCGCAGGCGCTGATAGAGCCGTTGCCGTACGTAGCGATTGATCCGTTGGAAGGCTGTCCGTGGTTGGCCAAGCCGGTAATAGTTCGCCCAGCCCTTGAGGTGCCGATTTAGCTCTTCGATGAGTTCTGGCAGCGGTTTCCATCCGTATTTGGGCGCCGTCATCTCCCAGATTCTGTCCACTTCGCGCTTCATCGCCTTGTGGCTCGGCTCCATGCGCCAGTAATGGCGGCGTCGGTCCTCCCTCACAGGGGCCAATCCGATTTGATAGCCGAGGAACTCTAAGCGCTCTTGGTTCCGGCGTAGATTGACTATCCGGGTCTTGTCGCGGTTGAGTGTTAGCCCCAGCCATGCCTCCAATTTCTGCTCGATGTAGTTCTGAATCTGCGGGCTCATGTACCGCGCCATAATCACGAAGTCGTCCGCATACCGGATCAACGTCGCCTTGGCCCATTGGGCCGGTCCGCCCTTGCTGTGGAAGACTCGATCAAACCAGTGCAGATAGATGTTAGCCAGCAACGGCGAAAGCACCCCTCCTTGTGGAGTGCCACTCTTGTTGCGTCCAATCTTCTTTCTGCCTTGCTCATCTTCCTCCTGCACGGGGGCCTTGAGCCATTGCTTGATAAGCTTCAATACACTCCCATCAACGACTCGCATCTTCACACACGCCATGAGCTTGTCATGCGGTATGGAATCGAAGTATCCCTCCAGATCCGCGTCATAAATCTCGCACTTCCTTGCGCGCAGATTTTCCCGGATCTTTTCCAGTGCTTGGTGGGCGTTTCGCCCTGGTCTAAATCCATAGGAACAATCTTCAAAATCTGCCTCGAAGATCGGCTCCAGGATCAACAGCACCGCCGCTTGCACGACGCGATCCCTCACCGTCGGGATCCCGAGAGGCCGCAGCTTGCCGTTGGCTTTGGGGATGTAGACCCGGCGCACCGCCGCGCACCGATAGGTCTTTTCTCGCAGTTCTTTGCCAAGGGCTTCAAGCCACTGCTCGGCTCCTTGGTGTTCGATCTGCTCGATGCTGATCCCGTCGACTCCTGCAGCTCCGCCGTTGGCCCTGACCTGATGCCAGGCCCCCTTCAGCGTCTCTGCATGTCCGATCAGCCCATAGAGACTGTAGAAGCGGAATCGCTTCTCCTGCTTGGCCTTTGTACTCAGCTTCGCTCTCCAGTCACTGACTTTCGCCGGCAGGATTGCCTCTCTCAGAGTCAATTCCCCTCCCCGCTTTTCTGTAGTGGATGTTTCCATCAATCAGTCCAGTGTCTTTCTGAGTCCGCTTGCCTTACGCCAGGGCCCCTTCGCTCCTTCCGGCTTTCACCGGCTCTCTTCACTACTATGAGCCCCTCCGACTCCCATCCCTAGCAGCCCTAGGAGTGTTATTGCCTTCCACTCCAGGCTTTGCGGCTTGACCCATCGCTAGGGCGGGTCTCCCAAGTTCCTAATTGTTCTTTCAGAGCGCGCTGCCCGACTATACCCCGGAAAGTCCCGGTTGGGTCTCTAGTCATCTTGCCCCCACCGAGTGTTGGCTTCCTTTCCCTCGAGGATCTTGGCCACTTTCATCTTTTCTCGTTTCGAGGTGTACCTACGCCGGTTCGCTTTCGCTGCGGCTCACTCCTACGCAGCACAGAGGCCTCAAACGCCTTCTCTCCCTTTCGTCTGCTCTGGCTACTTCATGTTTGATGACTCTTTACATGGCTAATTCCTTTCATTTAGCGAGAACAACCAAGCTTCGCTTGGCGCTCCGAGGACGAGGACGAGTTCGAGGACGATTATAGAGAAGCAAGTCAACGGTGCACGCTCGAGACAATTTCCTCAAGATCTCGAACCCGGACGTATTCACCGATATTTATGGCGGTCCGATTGGCTAAGAGTATGCTGCGTTCTCCGAAGGGATCTCCGAGCGAACTCACGACCAGAATTGCCTCATCAAAGCGTTCGCCCTGCGTAAAATAACTCGTTGTTACGACCGTGGTGATACCGGCGGTGTACGCGGATACCAGCCCATTGCGGGAATCTTCTATCGCCACACAGTTCTCTGCGCTAATCCCCAGGTTCGCGACGGCCATCAGATAGATGTCTGGCGCCGGCTTTTTCTTTGGTATGATATCGCCGGCAAGCACGAGAGCGAATCGCTGCGCTGTTTGCGGCCCGACGGCGTGCTGCAGCACCGCATCTACTGACGGCCTGGCGGAAGTTGAAGCAACCGCCAGTTTCCAGTCACGCGCCAACGCTTCTTCCGCCAACCGTTTCACTCCCGCGCGCGCGGGTATAGCTCCGGACGCTATGATGTCCTGGTAGATGGCCGTCTTCTCCGCATGCCATTTCGCCAGCAACTCCTTTCGTGCCGTTTCATCTTTCG
>DATMKY010000015.1:0-24252 GCA_035570955.1 Edaphobacter sp.
TGGATTTCGGGACAACAGCCGCAGCGGACTTCGAGGTCATCGCCGACACTCAGATCGTGGCGTGGGCACCGGCAGGGACAGTAGTAGGGCTGGTGGACGTGACGGTGACCGCCACCGGCGGCACTTCGTCTGCGTCGGTCGCCGATCAGTTCACCTACATTGCGGTCAAGGCGCCCAAGCCTGCGCCATTGTCTCTAAGCCCGAACTACGGATCTGTTGCCGGTGGCACCTTCGTCACCCTGTTGGGCTCGGGCTTCACCAACACCACATCCGTGACGTTCGGCGGTCAGGCGGCGCAGTTCGATGTAGTGTCGGACACCACGATCATTGCAGCCGCCCCGCCGGCTCCGGGGGGAACGCCACAGGCAGTGGACATCATCGTCACAACCCCGATCGGAACCTCCACCGCCGTCCCAGGGGACGGCTTCACCTACACCGTAGTGCCTGCGGTGAGTCAACTGACGCCGTCCGAGGCACCTTATCTTGGGGGGACCTCGGTGGTGATCGCCGGGTCCGGCTTCTCGGGCGCCGATGAGGTCCTCTTCGGTGTGACACCGGCGGTCTATCAGGTTTGGTCCGACGGCGTGGTCACCGCGACGGCACCTCCCGGGATCGGGACTGTCCAGGTCGCGGTCCGGACCACGCGCGGAATCTCCGCAGCCGGTCCAGCGAGCCAGTTCACCTATGCGTTGATCCCGGCGGTAGCGCAGTTAACGCCACAAAGTGGGGCGGCAGCGGGAGGCACGAGCGTCGTCATCAACGGACAGGGCTTCACCGGAGCAACGACGGTGGCCTTCGGAGGCGTGGTCGCTCCTGCGTTCACGATCAACTCAGATACCCAGATCACCGCTATCTCCCCCCCCGGTACAGGAGTGGTCGATGTCACCGTGACCACCAGCGGCGGCGTCTCGCCGGTGACGGTGGCTGATCGATATAGCTACCTCTAATCGATTAGCTTCGAGCGCAACCCTCGCAAATTTGCGGAGACGATAGCGGCCTGCGCAGGCTCCATTAGCCAGGATCTGCGACAGATGATGTCAGGGACCACGCATAGACGCGCTTAAGAGTGCCAACTGATTCATCGCCCGATAGTCAAGATGAGGCAATAAAATCTCCTGCAAATTATGATCGGAAGAGTAGGGGAGGGTTGCGATGTCGAGGACACAGTCGACGATGGTTGCGCTGGGAAGTACGGCTCCGGCGTTTGAACTGGTGGACGCGGTGAGCGGGAAGGCCGTTGGACGCGATGATGTCTTTGCGATGAGCTGGGATGATGACCGCTCAGACGCGGCGAATAAGATGCCCGGCGGCGGGACTTCCCCGACGGGTCGGCATGGGCTGCTAGTGATGTTTATCTGCGTCCACTGCCCATATGTAAAGCATGTGGAAGAGGAGTTGGCGAGGATTGGGCGGGATTACGAGGGAAAGATCGGGATTGCCGCGATCTCGGCGAATGATGTGGAGGCTTATCCGGACGATTCGCCGGATGAGATGAAGAAGCAGGCCGAGCGGCTTGGGTTCCGGTTTCCTTACCTGTATGACAAGACCCAGGAGGTAGCGCGGGCTTATGACGCGGCTTGTACGCCGGATATTTTTCTGTTCGACGGCGATATGAAGCTGGTGTATCGCGGACAGCTGGATGACAGCCGGCCTCGGCGTGGAGATTTTGGCAATGATATTCCGGTGACCGGGAAGGACCTGCGGGCTGCCATGGATGCCGTGATTGAGGGAAAACGGCCGGATCCGAACCAGCGGTTCGCGGTTGGTTGCAATATCAAGTGGAAGGAATAGAAGAGTGGTGCCCTGAGAGTGGGCTCCGATAAACTCGGATTCGACGAAGAATGGCATTGAGGAGAGACTGTGGATACGGTACTCAAGGAGTTGAAGGCTGGGATTCGGCGATTTCGGCGAGAGATTTATCCGAAGAATGAAGAGACTTACGTTAAGGCGGTGAGCGAGCCTCAGCAGCCTCATGCACTGTTTATTACGTGTGCAGATTCGCGGATCGATCCTGAGCTGATTACGCAGTCGGGGCCGGGAGATATTTTTGTTACGCGAAATGTAGGGAACCTGGTGCCGGCTTACGGCGAGATGATGGGCGGCGTTAGCGCGGTGATTGAATATGCAGTGATGGCGCTGAACGTGCAGCATGTGGTGGTATGCGGGCACTCCGACTGTGGGGCAATGAAGGGACTGCTCAACCCCGAGAGCCTGGAAAAGATGCCGACGGTGAAGAGCTGGCTGAAGAATGCTCATGCCGCGTTGAGCGTCACGAATTCATTGACTGAGCCGGATGAGAAGCCCGGTGCTTTGATGCGTCGCTTGACCGAGGAAAATGTCCTGCTGCAGTTGCAGCATCTACGGACACATCCTTCAGTGGCTGGCGCAATGGCCCGCCATCAACTGACGATCTCAGGGTGGGTCTATGACATCGGCAAGGGTGAAGTAAGAATCTCGGAGGATGGCGGGCGGGTGTTTCTGCCGGTGCTGACCGAGGACGAAGCATGATCGTTCCGCGTGGACGGCAGCTATTTAAGATGTTGACGTACGTGGGACGGCCGCTGTTGATGCTAGTACTGTACGATCTGGCGGTGGTGGTGGCGTACAAGGTGTTGCATTGGGGGTGGGTGGCCCTGCCACATATTCCGCTGACGTTGTTCGGGTCGGCGATTGGAATTATTGTGGCGTTTCGGAATCAGTCGTCGTATGCGCGATGGTGGGAGGCACGAACGCTGTGGGGCGCTCTGGTGAACAACTCGCGGAGTTGGGCGCGACAAGTGACGACGGTGATGATGCCATTGAATGACAGCGAAGCCGGCGAGTTGAAGGTTTATCAACGACGGCTGGTCTATCACCAGATCGCTTATGTTCATGCTTTGCGGCAGCATCTGCGAGGTCTGGAGCCCTGGGAGGAGTTAACGCCCCTGTTGAGTGAGCAGGAGATTACCGAGCTAAGAGATCAGAAGAATGTTCCCTTGGCGATTCAACAGCAGATGGGCGCGATGCTGCGGCAGTGCCAGGTGCGGGGATGGGTTGATATTGCACACTGGCGGGCACTCGATGCCAATCTGGATGATCTGGTGGATGCGCAAGGCGGGGCAGAGCGGATCAAGAATACGCCGATGCCGAAGCAATATGATTATTTTCCTCAGCTGTTCGTCCAGATCTATTGTCTGCTGCTTCCACTTGCACTTGTGATTAACATGGGATGGTATACGCCGCTTGGATCGACGCTGGTGGGATTTATTTTTCTCGCGCTGGATCAGATCGGGCGCGATCTCGAAGACCCCTTCACGAACTCGATCTATGATGTGCCACTGACCTCGATTACGACTACCATCGAGATCAATCTCCGCCAGTTGCTCGGTGAGACGGCGCTGCCCAAGATGAAGACTCCGGAGCGTGGGGTTCTTTGGTAGTTTGCGTTTGAGCAGGAGACGCTTTGTCCTGCCCACATGCAGGGGAGACAAAGACGACCTTGTCTGCTGGGGGCAGTTGAAATTGATTCAGATTCCGGCAAAGCTTTGGAACCTCTCGCGGAGTAATCGCAAAGAAGCTGATGTCATAGTCCAGCGGGAATGCGACGTTGCGCGGAATCTGCCAAGTCCATACTTTAATCCAGTCAGGCGGAATATTGCGAGCTACATCCCGCCACTGAGACTGAAGAATTGCGATAGAGGCACGTTCAGAGAATGCCCACGCCTTCATATCCGCAGCGTGGAATGGGCGACGCTGGTGCGCCGCACGCGCAACCTCGAGACTGCCGAGTCCCATCATGTCGAGAAGATGAGAATCTCCGTAGTAGGCGAGTGTACCGATATCGTTTACGACGATTGGCTGCCCCTCGTATGCTACAGAGGCAAAGTGCGCCATCTGGATGTGTTCTAGGTAGCGATCCACTGATGCGCGTACGGCATCCACGAGGCCTCTTTCGATACGCCTGATCCCTTGGTATGTGAGCACCATAACCGCTATGACGGTGACACAAACTGCGATCTTGCGCCAGACAGGTCCAGTCCATCCGCGCTGGAGTTTTTCTAGCGGAGAGCCCGCTGCCGAAACTGCAACAGCTAATGAGAACAAGAGAAGCGCATAAAAATAGCCCTCGTACCGCATCAGCCAGCCGGTCTTGGCAAACTCCAGATGGAGAACCGTGATCCAACCAGTGAAGAATAGCAACAGCTGGGAAGAATCCCAGAAGCCCCGGCCACGATAGCGAAGAAGCCACAGCAATAGCACTAAGGCGACCCCGATAAAGAACGGGCTTCCCAGGACACGCTTAAAACTTTCTACCGCGAATTGGACTGGCGGCGCCGAGAGCTGCGTCTGCTTCACGACGACGGAGTATGGAAGCCAGAGCCCCGAATGACGATAGAAATAAAGTCCGAAGGCGACTGGAGGCAGGGCTGCCGCCAGGCCAATCGCCAACGAGAGCCACGGCCTTCGCCGCGCCAGCAGGCAGGCGCAGATCGGGACGATTGCGAAGGCAGTTTCGTACCGGATTGCACCGGCAAACATGGCGAGAAGCACTACGGCAATCTTCTTCCAGCGTGGGATGACGGCATCGGGTTTCATCGCCAGAATCTGAACGCAGAAGACCACGAGAAGGAAGACGCTAAAGGTCTGGGCCGTATGCTCCATTCCCATCAAAGTCAGGCTCACCAACGGTGTTCCCAGAATGATCAGCACGAGAGTCGCGTAGCGAAACCAGACCTTTGCGGAAGGTGCGAAGGAGCGTAAGCCATAGTCCACGGTGAATAGAAAGGCGACGGTGAAGGCAACGTCCAGGATAAGGCCAAAGAGGAGATGGGGACCTGCAAGCGTATCGATCGACGCAAGCAAAAGAGTCCATCCGGGCGACGAAGATGCACTGGCAAAGCGGGTTGGCTCTATACCCCACACGTGATGCAGGGCTAGATTGCGCGCCAAAGCCAAGTGTATATAGCTATCGTCGAGCGGATAAACGAATAAGCCGCCGGTCTGCCCTTTGATTACCAAGCAAAGCGCAAAGATAAGCAGGCAAAACAGAAAGGAGACCACGGCTGCTGGATTGCGCCGGAGCAGACTCGATATCACAACCGGAGTATATAGCATCGGAAAGAAAGGCAAATCCCCTGTTCGCAGTAGCTTCGCCACTTCACCCAGCGCATCCATGCCATGCGATACTGAAGACTGACATGTACAAAAGAATTCTCCTCAAAATCTCAGGGGAAGCTCTAGCCGCGGGCAAGGGCTTCGGCATTGACGCCGTATTTATTCACAAAATTGCTGCAGAGATCGCCGCCGTTCATGCTCTTGGCTGCGAGATCGCCATCGTCGTGGGAGGTGGCAACTTCTTTCGTGGAGTCGCCCAGCAGGCGATCGACATGGACCGCGTGGCCGCCGATCACATGGGCATGCTTTCTACCGTGATCAATGCCATTGCGTTGCAGGACGCGATCGAAAAGCTTGGTCTTCACTGCCGTGTGATGTCGGCGATCGAGATGCACGAAGTCGCGGAGCCTTATATCCGCCGCCGCGCGATGCGCCACCTCGAAAAGGGTCGCATCGTCATCTTCGCAGCGGGAACTGGGAATCCATTCTTCTCCACGGACACGGCCGCAAGCCTGCGGGCTATGGAGATTAAGGCCGACATCCTCCTCAAAGCTACTTCCGTCGACGGAATTTATACCGCTGACCCCAAACTCGACGATAAAGCTACCAAGTTTCCCCAGATCACCTATGGCGAGATCCTGCGCCTCAACTTGCGTGTGATGGATACCACGGCTGTCTCCCTGTGCAAAGACAACAATATGCCGATGATGGTCTTCAGCATGCGCGAACCGGGCAACATCGTCCGCGTAGTCAGCGGAGAGAAGATCGGCTCACTCGTTACCGCCTGATCCAAGCGGCTCCAACAAATCGGTCGAAATCGACAAGAAAGGTGCGTCCCGCACCGGAATTTACGCGTCTTCTCTCCTGAAGCTGCGTTAGATAGAGCTGAACCCGCATCTAAAGAGCAGGACATATCGTGAACGCAAGCATCCTCGAAGCTGAGCCCAGGCAAGCCGCGAATCCACAAGCTGTTCAACCGTCAGCTTCACCGCCCACCTCCGCAGTTCGCAGACCTCAGTTGCCGGCGCTAACCGGCATCAGAACTCTGCTTGCCATCTTTATCATTCTGTTTCACTTCACTCCTCCGCATCTGGGATTGCTCTACCCGTTCATCGATAACGGCTATGTCTTTGTAGGGGTTTTCTTTCTCATCTCGGGGTACGTGCTGACTTATAACTACGGCGATCGCGGCAAGGCTCTCTCCAAACGCGAATTCTGGCTGGCACGGTTTTCCCGTCTCTATCCTGTCTATTTTCTCGTCCTTATCCTCTCTTTCAGCATGCTGCGAGAGGAGTGGCATGCCCGCCCGCACGGCGAGTTCTGGCAAGGACTGATCCTCACCCCGCTGGTCCTTCAGGGATGGAGCCCTTCAGTTGCCACCTTCTGGAATACTGTCGCCTGGACCCTTACCAGCGAGTGCGTCCTTTACTTCGCATTCCCCTGGGTCATTCGTTTCCCGTGGCCCAAAAGACCGGGCAGCCTCATCCTGCTGCTGATAACTCTTTGGGTGATCGGGCTCCTGCCGCACTCTCTTTATCTTTATCTGAACCCCGACCATATCATTGGACCGATCGACCGCTATAGCTCTACTCCGCTCATTCGATTCCTTAAATTCACTCCTCTGCCGTACATTTGTACTTTTCTCAGCGGAGTCACGCTGGGTAAGCTGCAACATGCGCTCATCCTAACCCCACGCCAGCGATTCATCCTCTCAATCCTCAGCCTGCTGGCCGTCGGCATTTTCTTTTACACTCTGGTGCTCCGTGCACCCTACCTCCTTGTGCACGGCGGCCTGATGACCCCGATTTTTGCCGCACTGGTCCTCGGCTTGAGTGGTCCGCATCCCATCTCCTCGCTCTTCTCCTGGCGACCTCTGCTCTTGATTGGCGAAAGCAGCTACTGCCTTTATCTGCTCCACTTCAATGTCTTCCAGCTCATTCATACCTACCATGTGCCGGAGCGGATACATCTGGCAGCGCTGGATCCTTGGCTCTCTTACGCAATTCTGATTGTGCTAGCGCTCGCAGTCTTCCACTTTGTCGAAATTCCGGCCCGCAAAGCAATCCTTCGGCGCTTTTCCCGCAAATACCGCGATCTCGTCCCGGCTTCCTGACAAGATTGCCATTGAAAGCCGCATTCGTTGTGAATGCGATTTTCCAATGCCCTCTTAGCTTTCTCTGAACATCCGTTCCGAATAATTTGACAAAAGAAAACCCCGCAATCGCGGGGTTTCTTACTACCGGATGGGTCGATAACTAATCGACAATGATCTGAGTCGGGTGCGATCCATTTGCAACCGAGACTGCGCAGGTTGGCAACGCGCCAGACGGAAATGGCGTGTTCTGGACTTGGCCCAACCCTCCATTGTGTGGATCCAGCTTTAGCGCTGAAACCGTACCTGCAAGATTGTTCGCTGTATAGACGTAAATTCCGAGAGCTGGCTCGACAGTTACGCATTGTGGGCCGGTGTCAACCGTGGTGGAGGCAGAACCAACCGATCCGACCGGCGTTCCTGTCGCCGTGTTGATGGCGTACGCTCCGATCGATCCTGAGGTGTAGTTGGCAACGTACAGGAACTGACCACGAGGATCGATCGTAAGACCCAATGGCAGAATTCCCGTTGCAAATGGGCTGTTGACCATGGGCACCAGTGCACCTGTGTTGGAAACCACGTTGCCGTAAAGCTGGTTGGTTGCCTCATCGGTAATGTATACGAATCGTGCCGAAGGATCTTCGGCGATCGCGCTGGGCGTCGTTCCTGCACCGTAACCGGTCGCTACAGTTTTGCCTGTGGTGTCTGTCGTAATCACTGTGCCGGGAGTCGGCGTCAGGCCGCCCGTGCTCGAATTCTGCTGGAACCCAAGCACGGTTGCTGGCTTGGGCAGAGTCTCCTGATCCAACACGTAGACAAATACGGTAGAGGTGCCAGGCGTTGGACGGCTTACTACGATCCCAACCGGATTATTCCCGACATTAACCGTTGAAGGCGATCCCAGCGCACCTGCAGATCCGATGGGAAAGATCGTTACCCCACCCGGTCCGGGAGAAGCCGGCGAATAGAGCTGCTGACCGTTTGGCCCTAACTGATATTGAAACGCGACGTAAAGAAACTTGCCGGCAGAGTCGATCGCAATCGACGTTGGATTGCTACCCGTCGTGTTGACGGTGCTCTGCAGGAAGATCTTTCCATCGGTTCCGATCGAATAAACGCCAATAGTCGCGTCGTCGTGATTGACGACGTACAGATTCAACCCGTTTGGCGAAGCTACGAGGGTTACGGGATTTGTGCCCGCTTCGATCGGAGAGTCAGCCAGTGGCGTCAGCGAGCCAATCTGATAGTCCACGGCATAGGCACTGATGCCTCCATGTCGGGACGCGCTTGTCAGAGGTTTCGCTGTTGTCACGTACACATACGCCAGCACATAGTCGCGGCTGCACGCCGTAACGCTCACCAGCGCCAAAGATAATACCGAGGCCAATGTTCCGCGGCCTAACTTATTCCACATCATGCTTGCCTGACTCCGGGGCAAATGTTTTCGCCCACTCCTGCTATCGCGATGCTCAGGATTCATAACGACATCCTTTGTTCTGATTCTCCAGCTGCTGCCCTGCCAGCTAGTCTACGTTTCCGCTTACTGCAAGGCATGTCGCCTGCCCTACTGCCGAAAATTGCGACCCTCGGGTGAGGTTCGAAAGCTGGCCTGAGGGCGCGAACAAGACCTTTCCTGTGACCGTACCGTCGCCATTTGAGGTATACAGATACTGATTTGAGGGGTCTTCCACCATGCAAACCGGCCCACCTCCAACAGGATAAGGATTGTTGGGCGGGTCCGGAATTTCCTGCAAAGTTCCGTTCGACTGAATGTTGAACGCGGAGATGGAACTGTTCGGTGTGGTCGAGTTTGTTGAGGACTGATTCGCCACATACAGATACTTATTCTTACTATCAACCAGCGTATAAACGGGATTCGAAGCGGGGGAGAGATTCGCTGTCGGTCCGCCGGTGATAGTGTTCAACGAACAGGTTCCTCCACCAACCGTAAACGGCAGGATCTGTCCCGGCGTGTTCAGGTTTGCCGCACCGGCATCCGTGATGTAAACCGACGTGCCACCCGCGATGATCGAGGTTGCGCGTGTTGCGCCACTATTGATGGTGGAGTTAGTGGTCAGAGTCAACTGACCGCCACTTCCGGCCGAATATGGAAACACCGTCTGATTCGTGTCGTTGTTCAACGTGAACAGGCACGACCCCGAGAGCGCCATCATCTTCGGCATCTGGCCTACGGGGAAGTAGGTTATTTGCGCGCCGGTAGTGGGATTCTTGATCTGCTGGTTCAATACCAACGACAGCCGGCCCGTGTCAGGGTCCACAGAAAACACGGTAATGTCGCCAAAACAGGAGGTTGCTGTCACGTTTGGTCCGCTGCAGACCGCATCGGGGGCCACCTGATCCAACACATAAAGGAAATTACCTGTGCTGTCGTGTGCTGCCCATACCGGCGTTGTGCCCTGGCTCTGGAAGCACTGCTGAAAGGTCAGCAGGCCTTGTCCGCCGATGGCGAACTCTGCGATTCCGCCACCTGTTCCGCACGGGAGAGAGCCGGAGGCGCTGGTCGAGGCACCGCCACCCTTGTTGATGACATACAAATAGCGGCCACCTGGCTTCACGACGAGGGAAACCGGATTCGATCCACCCGAGCTGAAGGGAGAGTGCGGGACCTGAGTAAGATTTCCGGTGAAGTCATCGATCTTGAAGCCCGCAATTTGGTTGTACTGCGTTCCTAAAACCCACATGAACCCGATCGTGCCGCCTCCGCACGCCGTCATGCCCAAACCCATCGCTACGGATACTACCAAGGCCATTGAGATCCGGCCAATCCTGCTCAACTTCATGCGCTTCCTTAATCCTCGCCAATGGACGGATTACGTCCACCTTCTGCCGCGAGCAAATCTGTAGGGTACGATTCCTTTGGTTATTGTAGAAGCTGTTGCGACTTTGTGCCACCTGCTCCTGTGTATTCCGAGCAGTTATAACCCTTTAGACACCCTCGCCATCCGATCGTCACCCGCCCGAATGGACCCCCAAACAATAAAGAGGCCCAGGCCGAAGCCCGGGCCTCTTTCACGTTTGCCCTACCAGACGCGACAGGAATTCTCCGGCATCATTGGCTGTCCGACTTTGCAGCCGAATGCCTTGCCGAACTCCTCGAAGTTCTGCACGGTGCCTTTTGTTCGCCACTCGCCAGTACTATGCGGGTTGGTCTTGGCTTGTACCCGTGCGGCTTCTTCCCGCTGATTCTCGCACCATACCTGGCCAAAGGTGATGAAGAAGCGTTGCGCTGGAGTGTAGCCGTCCTTCTTGCCGTCGACATAGCCGGGTTCCGCGTTAGGACCGCCTTTAGCCAGAACTTCCTGGAGGGCCTGGAACGCGATCCGGATGCCACCGTTGTCGGCCGTGTTTTCGCCAAGCGTGAGCTTGCCGTTCAGGTTTTGTCCTTCAGCGACCTTGAAACCGCTGTACTCCTTGACCTCACAGCTGGTCCGCTCGTCGAATTTGGCGCGATCTTCTGCCGTGAACCAGTTTCGGACATTGCCCTTAGGATCGTACCGCGATCCCTGGTCGTCGAAACCGTGCGTCATCTCGTGGCCGATGACCACGCCGATGCCGCCAAAGTTCACTGCCGGGTCCATGCTGTTGTCGAAGAACGGGGGCTGCAGAATGCCGGCCGGGAAGTTGATGTCGTTATTCGGTGGATTGTAGTAGGCATTGACCGTTGGCGGCGTCATGCTCCACTCCTTCTCTTCGACCGGCTTGCCCAGTTTGGAGTAGTTGCGCCTGCGTTCAAATAGTTCGTTCCGTTGAATATTGCCCAACGGGTCATCGCGCTTCACAACCAGCGCACTATAATCACGCCAATTCTCGGGATAACCGATCTTGTTGCGAATTGCGTCAAGCTTCGCCTTCGCCTCGACCTTAGTTGCATCGCTCATCCAGGGAAGCTGCGCAATGTCCTCGCCGAGCGCTTTTTCGAGAGCTGCAACGAGCTTGTCCATATTGGCCTTTGCGTCAGGCGGGAAATTCTGCTTAACCCAATCCTGACCAACTGCTTCGCCCAATGCTGCATCAGTGGCTCGCGTGCAGCGCTTCCAGCGCGGGGTCTGCTCTTTCTGGCCTTGCAATGTCGCCTGGAAGAAGTTGAAGTTCTCATCCACGAAAGGCTTCGAAAGGGCCGGTGCAGCTGAACGGAGCGCATGCCATCGGAGGTAGCTCTTGATTGAATCGAGGTTCGCCGAATCGATCTCTGCATTCATCGCCGTGAAGTAGGTTGGCGTCGCGACATTCAATGTCTTGAAGTCACCAATCTTAATGCCCGTCAGATAAGCCTCCCAGTTGTAATCCGGAGCGAGGGCCTGGAGTTCCGCTTTTGTCATGATGTGGTAGCGCTTATCCGGATCACGCAGTTCCACACGGTCGATCGATCCCTTTGCCAGTGCAGTTTCTACCTCCATCACGCTCTTCGCCTCTTCGGCGGCTTTGTCCGGTGTATCGCCTAGCAGAACGAACATCTTCGTCATGTGATCGACATACTGACCGCGCAGCTTCTCGCTCCGGGGATTCTGGTCGAGATAATAGGAGCGATCCGGTAGTGTGATGCCGCCTTGTCCTGCATTCACAATCTGATTGCTTGAATCCTTCTGGTCCTGCTGCACACCAAGCTGATAGAAAGTTCCCACGGCGTACTCGCTCTGCAGTTTTGCGACCATCGCGGACAACTGTTTCTTGTCCTGCAGTGTTGCAATCGCCTTCATCACGGGATCGAGCGGCTTGGCACCAAGCTTGTCTGCCAGATCCACATTCATGCAGGACGCAAAATAGTCGCCATATTTCTTCTGGAGCGGAGTCTTCGGCGCGTCCGCTGCAGTCTTCAACTCTTCATAGAGAAGATAGTTATTCCGCTCTGAAAGTTCATTGAAGCGTCCCCAGCGCGCCTGATCTGCGGGGATAGGGTTGTTCTTGACCCAGTTACCGCACGCATACTGGTAGAAGTCCACACACGGGTCCGCCGTCTTGTCGATCGCAGAAAGGTCGAAGATGATCGGTTTCTTTGGCTCAGTCGCCGGCCCGCCCGGTATATCCATTCCAATCAATGACTGTCCCAGACATATCCCTGTGGACAGCACTACACAGCTTGCAAGACTCTTGAACATCACGGTTCTCCTAAAGATTCAGCCTGCGATCTATTTCAAAGGGATGAGGGCCTAAACCCCAACGCCTTAGACGGCAATATTTGAGATATTACGCAGACGAAACACCGTAGCACAAAGTTTCTTGCGCCTGTCAATGCAAAAGCGGGTGCGAAACCGACCCGCTTTCAACTTTGCGTTGGAATCCGTGTCTAGAAAATCTTCAGATGTATCGTCAGATACTTCTTCGGATCGCTACGGATCGTCGTTACCAGGTCCGTGCTAGCCGTTAAAAGTTTGTTGATGTTGGTATAAGCGGTATCGTCTGTTGCCAGCTTGCCCAGCGTTCCACGGCCCGCGTTGATGTTGGAAACCAAGGAGTTTACCTGACTCAAAGTATTGCTCAAATCCTGCCGAAACTTTGGATCCTTGAGCATCAAACCCAATCCACCTTTGCCAGCGTCCGCGTCGGCCAACAGAGAGTTCGCATGCGCTATCGTCGAATTCAGATTCTTGTAGAGCGAATCATCCTTCAACAACATCCCAGCAGTGCCTTTGCCGCTGTCAACGGAGTTTGCAATGCTTTGGAGCTTCGCAGCAGTGTCATTCAGTCGGTTATAGAGCGTATCGTCGGTCATCAGTTTGCCAATCGATCCGCGACCCGCGTTCAGATTCTTCTCAAGCGTCAACAGCTCATCGACGGTTCTGTTGGCCTTGTTGTAGAGATCCGGGTTATTGATGAGCTGGCCGATCGATCCCTTCCCGGTCTGGAGGTTATCGACGATCACGTTCATCTTGGCCAGAATCACATTCAGACTCTCGATTGTTCCCTGACTGGCCTTCACAACATCGGTCAGGCTTGGAGTCTCCAACGTCTTCAGTTCGTCGCCATCCTGCAGCCGTGGACCAACCGCAAACTGGCTATTGATGTCGACAATCGTATCGCCGAGAACTCCCACAGTCGACAGCGAAGCCTTGGAGTCCTTCTTCAACTCGGCTCCATATTTGTCGTCCAGCTTCATGACAACCTTGACGGGAGTCAGTTTCCGCGCCGGCGAGCCATCGATCGTTACGGTTTTCACCGTGCCGATCGTTACTCCTTGTAGATTCACCGCAGCGCCTGTTTTCAGACCTGCCGAGTTCTCAAAGTACGTCACCACCGTCAGCTTGTGAGTCAGAATCCCCAAACCCGATGAACTCGTCATCAGGAAGAGCAGCGCCACCAGAATGATGGTGGAGATCAATACGATCACACCCACCTTTAGCTGCGACCATCGGACCTCCTGCTGGCTGGGCATATCTCTCCTGTAATGTGTTTCACAAAAATGGCAATACGGTGTCAGCCACCGCCCCCGAATTCAAGCTGGGTGCCAGTAATTGAGAGGATACATTACCCCTCAGAATCTTCCGTCAGAAAACCTACACAAACTCTCTGTCCTGAAATGCTTTGTCTCTTTACAGATGAGCGAGTTGTCCGTTGGTTTCATTTCCCTTTATCCTTCATTCTCGGTCACGACCACGGCCATTGCCCACTCTCGACTGTGAGTCAGACTCACCTGGATTCGCTTGACCCCCATTGTGTCGGCCAGTTCCCGCGCTCGTCCACTTAGATGCAGCGTCGGCCGCCCGCTCGCCTCACGCTGAACTTCAAACTCCTTCCAGCTTACCCCGTGGCTGATTCCGGTCCCCAACGCCTTGGCTCCGGCTTCCTTTGCCGCAAATCGGGCTGCAAAGCTTTCTGCTGCATTCTTCTTTCGCTTGCAGTAAGCGATCTCAGCTGCCGTAAAGACCCGCGCAAGAAACCGTTCCCCAAACCGGTCGATGCTCTCCTGCAACCGCCTGGTCTCAATCAGATCCGTCCCCAACCCCAGTACCATGCCAACCTCGCGGAACAAACTTACTGACTGGCCACAACGAAGTACCTGCAATACGATAATCCGCTGTCATGTGACTATCGTACTTACCCTAGCACCTCACGCCCAGCTTCCATTCTCCGATGAACACCCTAACAGCATTCAGCGCTCAAAGGCCGATATCAATGCAATCGCTCGACATACAGGGCTTCAGTTATGAAGAACGACATGGTCTTCTTCCCTCCCTCACCTCCGCCTTCGCAGAATGCGGTGGTTGGATTCTGGATCGAAAGACCCTCTCTCCGACGATGATCGAATTCCGCATCGAGATCCAGCTTCGAGCCGTCGTTGATCTCTACTCGTCCATCCTCGCTTCGGGTCTGGAGTTGACACGCTCCGCCCATCTTGGCCTTACCCATCTCTGCATGTGCCGCAAGAATCTCTCCACCCCTGCCGATCTTGGGCAGATCGTCACCATTCGCATCGAAGTGAGTTTTCTCGAAGACGCCACGCTTCAGGCTCTCCTGGCCAAGCCTCCTGCCTGAAGCTAGCGCCCGAGCACTACTACTGTCTTTTTGTGAAACAAGCTATCCGATTCCCCGATCACCAGCACGCCTGGCTGCCACCGTCCGTGAGTTAGAACCAGGCCCAATCCCGCAGCATCGGATGCCACCTTAAAAATTGGCTCACTCGTGACTGAATTTCCGCCTGAAACTCGGGCTGTCAATCCCACTCCGTTGACGCCCGGCGACGGCTCCCATACACGCCCCTTGGAGTCCACCAGATAAGCTGCGATTAGCCCCTCGCTCTGGGCCTTTCTTCCCCGATTCGTCACCCGAACGGTAACCCGGATAAGTCGCCGCCCATCCCGAATCAAGAATCCCGGTACCTCCTCTGCCCCTGTCACTGTAAAACACATGTCATCGAAGCACTGCGGCTCTCCCATCGCCACAACCCTCTCCTGCTGACCCAGTGAGACTCCAATCAATACACTCAGATAAGCCACCCAGATTCCAGCGATCCAGGCAATACCACGGCGTAACCGCCATTGTTCCCCGCGTCGCCACGCCACGGTAACTCCAACTACTCCAATCGCCGTCCATCCCACCAATCCCAGCAGCAAAAGCTCCATCGGCTTCATTTCAGTCCCATTCACGGTAGACTTGAGATATCTCCATGTCCTCTCATTTTTCCACGTTGCCGTCAGCTTCAAACCCGAATCAGACCACAGCTCCGATCATCCTCGCAAAGAATCTTGGCAAAACCTATCGTTCAGGAAAACTCGAGGTTACCGCCCTCAGCAGTGTGAGTTTTGCGGTTAATCCCGGTGAGTTCGTCGCGATCGTCGGGCCCTCCGGCTCGGGGAAGTCGACTCTGTTCTATATCCTCGGCGGCCTCACTCCTGCTACTAGCGGTTCAGTGCTCGTCGATGGCGTCGACTTCGCCAAACTCAGCGATGCAGAACGAACTCGCATGCGCCGGGCCAAGATCGGATTTATCTTTCAGCGCTTTAATCTTCTGCCCACTCTCTCCGCTATGGGCAACATCGAGATCTCCCACGACATCGCCAATCTCGGAGCGACAAATAAGCACCCTTTAGACAAGGCTTTGCTCGACCACCTCACCGAGATGCTCGGTATTCAGGGCCGGCTCGAACACCGTCCCAACGAGCTCTCCGGCGGCGAGCAGCAACGCGTGGCTATCGCCCGCGCCCTTATCAATCGCCCAGCGATCGTCCTCGCCGATGAACCCACCGGCAACCTTGACACCAAAAACTCCGATGCTGTCCTTGCTATGCTGCGCAAATCGAGCCGCGAACTCAACCAGACCGTCCTCATGATTACCCATAACCCCGAGGCTGCCCAGATCGCGGACCGCATCCTTCACATGCGTGACGGCGAAATCACGCACATCGAAGAAGGCACGAGCTAGGGAGCGTAGAACGAACCAAGCATAGCGGAGTTCGATCAGGTCCTTCTGCTACCATCGCGAAGCATGGCGGACATCTTCCATAACGGCCCCGGACTTGCCTTCGCTGACCTCGACAGGACCCTGTCCAAGCCTGAATTGGACGAACCTCTAATTGAATGGCACACACTGGTCGGCGATGCGCGCACAGCCCTTAGGGCGGAGTTCAACAGGCGCGGCCTTGAGTTCATCGAACAACCACTCCCCCACGACGAACTACCCAGGTACAGGGATCTGGCAACTCTGCGCCGCTATCGCGATCTCTTCGAAGCAATCGTCGCTTGTGCCGCCGTTGAGTCCGCTGGCATCTTCTGCTTTCTCAAAGACGAGAATCTCGTTCGTTTCGACTGGCAGATATCCAATCTGGTTGGAGGAATTCGTCTCCGGGTTGGTGCCGCCGACGTGGAAGCGGCTGAAGCAATCCTCGCGCAGCCCGTTCTCGATTCCATTTCCTTTCCAGACCAGCCCAGCTTCGAACAGCCTCGTTGCCCGCATTGCAACTCGACTGATATCTCCTGGGAACGTCAGGGTCGAAAGGCAGCTCTTGGTTCGCTGTACCTGCTATCTCTTCCCCTGCCGCGGGGCTCTGAATCCTGGAGTTGCAGCAACTGTGGGCTGCGCTGGGTCGAAGAAGATGAGCCGTCGGAAACCGCGTCAAAAAACAGCAGCATCGATAACCCTCAGTTCTGAAGAAAGATATGAAAATCTTTGCGGTCCTATTCATCCTGCTCGCGGCCACGATTCATGGTCAGATTCCAAAGGGCTATAAGGGAAAACCCTTCCGCGATGCAACCCACACTACCGGCTCGCAGGTAATTCCTGGTCGTCTGCAGACCGCGCTTTACGATCTTGGCGGCGAAGGCGTCGCTTACCACGACACCGACAAGATCAACCACGGCAGCGGTGAACTCAACCATACCGCAGGCCACTGCGAAGATGGCGTCTCGTTCTCCATCTGTCACTTTCGTGAAGACGAGGGGGTGGACCTCTCCTACGTCAAAAAAGGTGCCGACCTCGACCATCCCGGCCTGTTCACTCCCGACTGGCAACAGCTCTATATTGGCTGGGAAGAAAGCGGAGAGTGGGTCAACTACACTGTCAACGTCAAAAAAAACGGACGCTACAAAATTGTCGTTCTCTATAGCCACACTGCGCAAACTATCCAGTTCTCTCTCAACAACCAGCCCGCCGCCGACTGCAAGCTACCTGTCGATCCCTGGGAAGTTGTTCCCCACACCAACGAACCTGACTGGAAGATCTACCACACATGGAATAGGGCCGAATGTGGCGAGATCACTTTTCCCAAACGAGGCATGCAGCTGCTTACGCTGCACTATAAGTTCGGAAATAACCTTGCATGGTTCGACTTTATTCCTATCAAAAGAGAAAAAAGGAAATAGCTTCGCAGTTCTTGGTTTCGGTAATAGGATAATCGCCCGAGAGATCAAACAAGTCGGTTGCAAATCCGATTACAAAAAAGATCTGCCGCTCTTAGAAGAAGCTAAAGGCGTTTGTCGAAGCAGGAACAAAAAATAAGGAGCCACCATGCCCTGGTATCAACTCGACGACGCCAACGATCCAAAGCTTGACGAGTTGGCGAAACAGTACAATCTCCATCCGCTCCATATTGAAGATGCCCGCACCAAAGATGAAAGCGTCAAAGTGGATACCGGAGCTCACTACACCTTCGCTGTCTTCAAGCCCGTCCATCTTGTTCCCGACCCTGACAGCCCCGGCGAACAGAAGCCCGTATTTTCGCCTATCGACATCTTTGCTGGCAAAGATTTTCTTATTACCATCTCAGATCCTACTTGCCCTACCACTCAGCAAGCACTCGATCGCGCCCGCCGCGATGGCGACGACGAGCATCCCGGCAAACTTCTCTACCTCATACTCGATACCATCGTCGATCTCTACTTCCCCGCTATCGACCACTTCGACGACCGCATCGACCAGCTTGAGGACCAGGTCTTCGACAACCCCTCCCCCGAGATTCTCCAATCCACCTTCGCAATCAAACGCGAGCTAATCGATTTGCGTCGTGTCCTCGTCAATACTCGCGACGCCTCACTCCATCTGCAGCGAGATCCCAACACCATCATTGACGCCGATCATCAGCTCTTCGTCCGGGACACCTATGATCACATCGCTCGGCTTCTCGACTCGGTTGAAACCCAGCGCGACCTGCTCAACAATACGCTCGACATCTATCTGTCCTCGGTCGCGAATCGTACCAACGAAGTCATGAAGGTTCTTACTATCCTCGGCACGATTGCCCTGCCTGCTCTCTGCATCTCCGGCATCTACGGAATGAATCTCAAAGGTCTCCCCTTCGAAGAGTCGCCGTATGGGGCCGAGTGGGTCGCAGGGATGACGATTATCGCCACGGCGATTCTTCTTTATCTCCTTCGCAGGCTGAAATGGCTCTGATCAACTGCATTTCACCACTTAAAAAAAGAAGCCCGGATTTCCGGGCTCGATGGTTTAGCGGATTTGGGATTGATTACTGATTTGCAGCAGGACTTTCTCCATTGGGTCTACGTACTTAATTTAGTTGCGGCCTGGATAATGAGATCAGCAATTGCCTGTGATTGGGCGAGCATGGCTACATGGCTGGCTTCGACGGTGATTGTCGTAGCTCCCATTCTTTTCGCAGCAAAGCGCTCGTAGTCGGGGTTGATGGTGCGGTCGTTGGCCGCAACAGCGTACCAGCTTGGTTTGGTGTGCCAGGCAGCGTTGGTAATTGGCGTCCCGAAGATAGAAGCAGAGGTCGGCGCCTGCAGAGAGACGTAGGTATTCTTCTCGTTATCGGGGAGGTCCTGGACAAAGTCCTCGGTGACGCCCTTGGGGCTTAGAAGTAGGTAGCCGTCCGCGATCGGCTGAAGTTCGGAGACGACGGGGGCGGGGGCGAAGTCCTTGGCGGTGGTGGCGAGGGTTTCGCCAGTGTCGGGGCCGAAAGCAGCAACATAGACCATGCCGACGACCTTCGGATTGTTGCCAACCTCAGTGATAACGTAGCCGCCGTAAGAGTGGCCGACGAGCAGAACCGGGCCCACCTGAGCGTTGACGAGGCGAGTAGTGGAAGCGACGTCGTCAGTCGGAGAAGAAAGGGGGTTGTGTGCAGCGGCGACATTGAAGCCCTTGGCAAGCAGCAGGGGAATGACTTTCGACCAGCTGGAACCGTTGGCCCAAGCGCCATGAACGAGAACTATATTTGGTGCCTTTGGCATTCTTTTCTCCTGTGTATCGATTTGTTCTTTGAAAAACTTCCGTGGACGCCATTCATACGCGCATCAGTTCTAAAAGTCCGACGTTCGACGAAAAATTCGATAGATCTCATCCTGCCTTCATACTGAAAGGCCTTCGTTCGATGCGAGGTATGGTGGTTTTGATTCTTTCGATGGTGTTTTTTTTTATGGAGATATGGAATCAAGTGACCTCGCTTAGGAAGTGTTTGTGGGGAAATGAAAAGCCCGGTCTGTCGCCGGGCTTTCCTGATTGACTCAATCCTTGTAGGGATCGAATTCATTGGCTCCTGCCATGGCTACTCCCAAAGGCGTGAGCGTGTGCAGGAGGCGAATTGTTTCGCCGTGAGCTGCAAGCACCTCGGGGAGTCGTTTGTAGCAGTGAGGTGATTCATCCAATCCACCACCACGAAGGACGACGTTGGACTTATTCAGCCAGTCCTGCATCATCTCAGGCTTGACAAGTCCCTCGCGCTTGACGACGCCGGTCTTGCGATCGACCACGCCCGTGGCCTGCTTACGGCCCATCACGCGGCCTGCCCCGTGAACGGTGCTGTAAAGCGAGGTCTTCGACTCAGCTGAGTCAACGCCCTCCAGAATGACAGACTGCTCTCCCATGGTTCCACCGACAAAGCCCCGCTGACCGGGAAAGGCAGGCGTGGCTCCCTTGCGGCAGACCCAGAGTTGCTTGCCATCGTGTTCCTCGAGCCATGCGAAGTTGTGGTGGTTGTGTACCTCTTCTTCGATAGACGCTCCGAGCAACCGAGCGACACGGGTACAGACCCAGTCGCGACCAGCGTAGGCATACACGCCGCCCAATTGCATGGCGTGAATGTACTGCTGGCCGAGATCGCTGTCGATGTCGAGAAAGACAGGTTCTACCATCATGCCATCGGACGCGCCCGCAGCCTTGAGGAACCAGGTTGCGATGCCGTGGCCAAGACCACGACTGCCAAAGTGGACTCCGATCCAGACGCGATCCAACCCGTCTGCAAATACATCGACGTAGTGGTTGCCGCTGCCGATGGTACCGAGTTGCGCATGCGCCTTGTGACGCAGCGGGCGGGCGGCCTCGGTGTTCCAGCCTTCGTGAGCATCGTTGATGAAAGGCGAATCATCGTTACGCTCAGGATTTTTCCGGCCCACGCCGAATGAGAGCGTGTTCGAGATGTCATCCATAATGCGGTTGATGTTTGCACGTACTTCCGTCGCTGGGATATCGAGACGCACGGCCTTGTTTCCGCAGGCGATATCAAAGCCGACGGCGGTGGGGCTGATACGGCTCTCTGAGGCGATGACGCCGCCGATGGGGACACCATAACCGAGATGACCGTCGGCCATGAGTGCCATGTAGTCGGCGGAACGAGCGCAGAGCTTTGCCTGCTCGAGCGTGTTCTCTTCGTGAATTCCCCAGACAGGAATGTTGTCGATGTACTGCATGAGTGAGTGAATCCTTTCTGGTTAGGCGACTGGTTGTAGCCGAGTCTAACCGGGTTGGGTTGCTCCGGCGGCGCTCATCGCGTTGGGAGCAAAAAGAAGAGCCCGGGCTGTCGCCCGGGCTCGATGGTCTAGCGGAGTCGAAAGGTGGCCTATGCCTTGCCTTCCTCCGTAGAGATCTGGGCGGTTTGCGCGACGGTCCACTCTGGCGCACCTACTTTGAAGCGCGCGAAGCGCCGGACGCTGATGTTCTCGCCGAGCTTTGCAACCTTCGAGGCGATGAGCTGGCCGATGGTCTGCGAAGCTTCCTTGATGAAGGGCTGGTCGAGGAGGCAGAACTCTTCGTAAAATTTGCCGAGCTTGCCTTCGAGCATCTTCTCGATGATGTTCGCGGGCTTGCCGGTGGCAGCGGCCTGGGCGCGATAGACTTCCTTCTCGCGCTCGAGGTCCTCCGCCGTGACATCCTCGCGGCTGACGAAGCGCGGGTCGACTGCCGCGATATGCATAGCGATGTCGCGGAGCAACTCCTGGAAGTCTTCGGTGCGGGCGACAAAGTCGGACTCGCAATTGAGTTCGAGAAGGACGCCGATCTTTCCACCGGCATGGATGTAGGTTCCAACCGCACCTTCATTCGTGGTGCGGGAAGCCTTCTTGGCTGCTGAAGCCATACCACGCTTGCGTAGGACGACGAAGGCATCTTCCATGTCGCCTTTGGCTTCCTGGAGGGCCTTGAGGCAGTCGCCCATGGGGGCGCCGGACTTTTCGCGAAGTTCCTTGACGAGTTTTGCGTCGATCTTAACGGCAGTTTCAGACATAAATATCCTTGATCAGTGCGAGGCAGGTAAGGCAGCGCCTCGGTAGGGGTTGCGGGGTTTAGCCACAACCAGAATCTATAAGAATGTGGTTACGGTACGGCTAAAAGCCGTACCCTCAAGCAACGCTGCAACTGAGGCTAGACGGCAGCCTGATGCGAGATCGATTCTGACTCAGCTTCGGTCTCGGAGGCTGCGGCCGGCGCTTTGCGGATGTTTCCGCCAAGAACGGCCTCGAGGTCAACGGTTTCATCTTCATCGGCGGCGGCTTCGACAGGCTCCGATGTGGTGCGAATGTCACCGGGCTCGTATTCTCCGTCTTCACCGATGTACTCGGAGGAGATCTCAGCTGGCGTGACGTCGGCTACTTCGGTGGCGAAGGCCTTGTCAGAGACCATCTGAACACCTTCGTACGCCGAGTCGGCGATCTTCGTGGTGAAGAGGCGGATGGCGCGAAGGGCGTCGTCATTGCCAGGGATGACGTAGTCGACGACGGTGGGATCGCAGTTCGTGTCGACAACTGCAACGACCGGAATGCCGAGCTTGCGAGCTTCGGCGACGGCGATAGCTTCGTTGTTGGAGTCAACGACGAAGATGGCGTCGGGAAGGCGCTTCATGCTCTTGATGCCTGCGAGGTTGGTCGACAGGTGCTTGCGCTCACGCTCGAGCTTGATGACTTCCTTCTTGGTGAGGAGCTCGTATCGGCCGTCGGTGGACATGTCGTCGAGTTCGGCGAGGCGCTTGACCGACTTCTGCACGGTGACCCAGTTGGTAAGGAGACCACCGAGCCAGCGGCTGTTGATGTAGGGCATGCCAGCGCGGGTGGCTTCCTCAGCGATGGCATCCTGCGCCTGGCGCTTGGTGCCAACAAAGAGGATGAGCTTACCGGTTGCGGTGAGATCCGTGACGAACTTGGACGCCTCTTTAAACATCTTGAGGGTCTTCTGGAGATCGATGATGTAAATGCCGTTGCGCTCGCCGAAGATGTATTCCTTCATCTTGGGGTTCCAACGCTTGGTCTGATGCCCGAAGTGAACGCCAGCTTCGAGCAGTTCTTTCATAGTGATGTTTGCCAATGTAGCTCCTTAGTTGAGGCTGCCGAGTATGAGCATCGGTGCCTGGATTGATCCCTCGTAAGGGAGATTTGACTCCTTGCCTCAGGCGGCGGCTTGTTGAGGGCCGGAACGTGAGGGTGATGCGATGGGTGCCGGAGAAGATCCGAACACCCATTCAAACTGTGAAGGCCTGAGCTCGGGAGCGAGAACAAAAGCAACAGCAAAGACTCTGCTGAAGACTTTCTATCGCTTGCTGAACTGGAAGCGAGCGCGAGCGCCCTTCTGGCCGTACTTCTTGCGCTCTTTACCGCGCGAATCGCGGGTAACGAGGCCTTGCGCCTTGAGCGCCTTGCGGAGCTCAGGGTTGAATTCCATAAGGGCACGAGCGATGCCGAGTTTGACGGCGTCGGCCTGTCCCATCACGCCGCCACCTTTGACAGTGGTAATGACGTCGAAGGTTTCGCCGATGTTCTCGATGCCGAGTGATACCTTTGCGGCGGCGCGCTGCTGGGCCGTGACAAAGTAGGTGTCAAATTCTTTATTGTTGACGGTAAATTTGCCGCTGCCCGGGCGTAGAAAGACGCGCGCGATCGAGCTCTTGCGACGGCCGGTTCCATAGTATTGAATCAGATCTGCCATGCTGCTCCTTGAACTTGTACCTGGGGCTAATGCCCCATCAGTCTTGGTTCCGTAGATGTACAGGCCAGAGCCCGGATCTACCTAAAATCTCTATGCTTCCCATGACGCGGCTGAGCCGCGCCTGAAGCTAATACTTAGCCGACGAGTTCGAGCGGCTGGGGCTGCTGGGCTAAGTGCGGGTGCTTTTCGCCCTTATAAACTTTGAGCTTGGTTGCCATCTGGCGGCCAAGCTTTGACTTCGGGAGCATACCCTTGACGGCCTGTTCGACAATAGCTTCCGGGCGACGGTGGAGAAGCTCAAGGAAGGATTCTTCGCGAAGACCGCCGGGAAATCCGGTGTAGCGGCGATAGAGCTTCTGATCCGATTTGAGACCGGTAAGTACGATCTTCTCCGCGTTGATGATGACAACGTGGTCCCCCATATCAATGTAGGGAGTGTAGAGGGGGTTGAGCTTGCCGGCGAGAATCGAGGCGGCATGGGTGGCGAGACGACCGAGGGTCTTGCCGTTGGCGTCGAGCACGAACCATTTGCGCTTGATGTCTTTGCCGCTCGGGATGGTAGTAGGCATCTAGGGTTGACTCCTTGTTTCTGCCGTCTTCCTGGTTCGGCGTATTTCGGAAGAAGTTGATCCTGAATTTGGTGAAGCGTTGTGAAGCAAAAGCCGATGATCCTGATGATTCCAGAGCAGGACGGCGCCCGAGAAGGAAGAGATTATTTCTCTTCACAACACGCGGAGAGATGCCGCTTGACCTGGACTACGCACAACCTATGGGATGGGTGCTTCAGGGGCGGCTATCAAGAAGCTGCTCCCAGTGGATCCATCACGGACGTCTCGTGTAGTTGACTAGCCTGGGAACGATAGAGACACAGGGCTACAGACGCGAGACTGCGCGAGTTTTAAGAATAGCCTAGATTTAGGCCGGAAGTCAATGAAGATCGACTATTTCGGCGTTCTTCGGATCG
>DATMKY010000016.1:0-44590 GCA_035570955.1 Edaphobacter sp.
CGTGAGCATGCCAAGCTATAAACAAACCGCACGATTGATGAAGTTCACCAGTTCTCTCGGTGAGGACGTGCTCCTTATCGAAGCACTGCATGGCTTTGAAAAAATCTCGAACCTATTCGACTTTCAAGTCGATCTGCTAGCCGTTGCCGGTGCTAACGTCGATCCAAAACAAATCGTGGGCACCAAAGTGACAGTGGAAGTCGCTCTGCTTGACGTTCAGGGTTCTCGTTACATCAACGGCCTTGTCGCCTCTTTCGAGCAAATGTCCGGAGACAAGGAGTTCGACGTCTACCGCGCGCAGATCGTTCCGAGTCTGTGGCAGCTTCGGCTCAGCACTAACTGCCGGGTCTTCCAAAATCAGACCGTCATGGAAATCGTAAAAAAGGTCATCCAACCTTACGGTCTCAGCATGGCCGATCAGACGGAAGGGACGTTCCCGCCGCTTGATTACTGCACCCAGTACTCCGAATCCGACTTTGCCTTTATTTCCCGCCTCATGGAGCAGCATGGCATCTTCTACTTTTTCGAACATACCGACGGCGACAACAAGATCATCTTTGCCAACAGCCGCACCCCTTACGCCGACTGTCCTCTTGCTCACAAGGTCAAATACTATCCGGCAACGCACCAGAACGAAGAGAGCTACACCTCGCTGCTCTCTGATTTCAGCGCAACCGCCACGATGGTTCCGGGCCTCCATACCTACTGGGACTACGATTTTCGAACCTACAAAGCTCATCAGATCAGTTCGCAGTCAAGCAGCAGCCCTTTCGGAAAGAATGCGTTTGAAATCTATACCTATCCAGCCGGGGAGGATGGTTACGTCAAAGACACAACCAAGGTTCTCACGACACCCGACCATGGCACTGGATTCCTAACCGCGCAGGCAGGCGCCGCCGATGCAAGCTCCGAAATCTTCCGAGGTGAATCCACTGCGCGCAGCTTCTGTTGCGGGTACACCTTCGAGGTTACCGATCACCCTCGCGACGCCTGGAACCGGACCTTTCTTCTCACTGAAGTCTCTCACCACGCAGACCAGGTGCCGTCGTATCGCTCTCAGCCAGCCGCCGGGACGGGCTACGTCAATCGCTTCATCGCAATCACAAGCGATGTTCTCTACCGTGCGCCCGCTATCACGCCGCGGCCTCACATCTACGGCCCTCAGACAGCAAAGGTCGTGGGCCCAGCCGGCGAAGAAATCTATCTCGACAAATATGGCCGCGTCTGCGTTCAGTTTTTCTGGGATCGGGACCGCAAGCCAAACACTCCGGACAGCACTTGGCTCCGTGTAGGTCAGCCCTGGGCAGGCAACGGCTGGGGGACCTTCTTCTGGCCTCGGGTCAATGATGAAGTCATCGTTCAATTCATCAATGGAGATCCTGACGATCCCATCGTCATCGGCTCTGTCTATAACGGCACGAACATGCCGAAATACCAACTTCCCGAGAACAAGACCCGTACGGGAATCGTAACTCGCAGCAGCAACGGCGGCTCGGCCTCCACCTCCAACGAACTCCGTTTCGAAGACAAGAAGGGCAATGAGCAGATTTACTTCCACGCAGAAAAAGACATGGACCATACCATCGAGAACGACCTCCGCACGACCATCCGAGGCAAAGAATCGCTCATCGTCACCGGTTCCCAACTGGAAAAGATCGGCGGCAACATCGATCTCACCCTAGGTGGCGATCGTCTGGAAAAGATTGGCGGCAGTGCCGAACTCAACATCGGCGCCAACCAAACGGAAAAGGTCGGCGCCAACCTGTCTATCGACGTCGGAGCGAACCACAACCACAAGGTCGGCATGGGCTACGGAGTAGACGCTGGCATGACCGTCTACATCAAGGGCGGCATGAATGTAGTGATCGAGTCCGGACTTGAGCTCACGCTGAAGGCAGCGGGTGGTTTCATCAACATTGGTCCGGCTGGCGTTGCTATCTCTGGAACCCTGGTTCTCATTAACAGCGGCGGCGCACCCGGAGCAGGCAGCCCGGTTCAGACAACGAGCCCTCAATCTCCGCAAGCTCCAGATCAAGCGGACGACGGCACCAAAGGCACCAAAATGTAGGGGAGACTTCACCAAGATGTTTCAACTCAGACAGGAACAATTCGCGGAACTCCGCAGGAAAAAAATCGGAGACGGGCTTATCGCCACGTTTGCCGAAACAAAGACGTCTGCGCGGTGGAGCGAACAGAAAAAATACATCATCGCCTCCGATCCTCTCGAGCATCAGACCCGCTTTGGTTTTGACGATCAGGGCTTCATCGCAGCGGTAGCCAGTCCCCTCGGGCGCCTCTGGCAGATCGCCAACTATCCCGATGGCAAGGCGGCCATCCTTAAAAACCCTGCCGGTCACGAGCTCAGCATCACCTATACGCCCGCAGGGCAGATTAATACCATCTCCAGCAATGGAGCTCCGCGCCTCCAGCTACACTACGACGAATCCGGTCAAAGTGTTGCCGCAAGCTTTCCCGATGGCACTTTTTCCGCGGTCGAGTATACTCCGTGGCGAACTCCTTGCATTACAACCAATCGCCTCGGCCTGCGCGACGTTTGCGAGTACGACGAAAATCGCCGCCTCACCGCGCTTACCGACGGCAATGGCAACAAGACAGCATTTTTCTACGATAAGTGGAATCGTCCTGACAGCACTATCTATCCCAATGAAACTGCCGAGTACTATGGATACAACAAGGATGGTTTTGTCACTAAAATAGCTACAAATGAAACAGCTGTTAATCTCGAGCCTGATGGTAAAGGTCGCCCAACGATTCTTCTGTACAGCGACGGCGACCAGATCAGTTACAAATACGACGACAAGGGCCGAGTAGTCGAAGCATCTTACACAAACGGGACCAGCGAATCTCCATACGTTTGCCTTTTCGCCTGGGGTGACTCTGGCCTTCTCGAATCCGAGCAAAGCGGTGATGACTCAATCCGCTACGAATACGATAAAGCTGGACGTCTCATCTCCGTGACCGGTATTACCGGCGAGAAGATTGAATACGAATGGGATGCCGACTCGCGTCTCACTCTTGTCCGTGACTGGGCGCGTGGAGAACACCGCATCGAATATGCCGCCAACGATCGCGGCAACGCTTTGAACTCGCCCAACGGCCTCAGCACTCTGACTCTGCTCAACAATGTCGGCCGTCCGGAAAACATCGCCGTCTCGGGCCAAGGCAAAACCCTATTCTCACTCGGCTTCGTCTACGACAACGAAGATCGGGTAACCAGCATTCGCGACAGCGCCTTCGGATACCGAGACTTTCGCTACGATCCAGAAGGTCAACTTCTCGCCGCCGACTCTCAGGGAGAGATTCCGAATGAAAGCTTCGTCTTCGACGGCGCCGGCAATCCCATCAGCATCAACGGCACCCATGCCGGCTTCGATCCCGCGAACCAGGTCCTCTCACTGGGACATAGTCGTTACGACCACGACCTTCGCGGAAATCTCCTCTGTATGGATACCGCAAAAGGCCTCTGGCGCTTTAGCTGGAATGCCCGTAACCTGCTGATCCGCGCGGAATCGCCTACCGGCATCGTTACCACCTATACCTACGACGCCTTCGGCCGGCGCACCCGCAAGCAACGGGAGGGTCATACCGTCGAATTCTTCTGGGCGGGCGAACAACTCATCGCCGAAATCATTACCGCTGCGGAAACCGCAATTCGCTACGATTACCTCTACTATCCCGGTTCTTATACGCCGCTTGCTGTGCGTGTCGACGGCGAAATCTACAGCTACCACTGCGATCATCTGGGCAGCCCTCGCATGATCTCTGCGCCTGACGGCTCCACAGTCTGGCTTGCTGGCTACTCCAGCTTTGGCTTTGCCCGTGTCAACCACGGAACCTTCCGCAGTCCCCTCCGCGCCCCGGGCCAATACTTCGACGAAGAGACCGGCCTACATTACAATCGCTTCCGCTACTACTCTCCCGAGCTTGGCCGCTACCTGAGCCGTGATCCGCTCGGCTTGCTCGTCGAACTCAACTTCTACCGTTTTGCCAAAAACAACCCCATCAATAACTCAGACCCTCTGGGGCTAGGTCCCCTCGGGCCGATCGTCCCTCGCCCCGCTCCAGCTTTGGCAAGCGTAGCGGTTCCATCAACACCCGTAGTCACCGCTCCAACCCCGTCTTCACCGCCTGCAATTTCCGGTGGTGAACCTGCGGCCGCCGCTGCGAGCGGTCAACTCAACCCAGTTCTTAGCCAACAAGTCACCCAATCCTGTGTCCCCGCCGTCCCATCGTCTCCCGCTCCTGCAACCCTGGTGTCACCTCTACCGTCTCTCACCGCAGCGACTGCACCCTCTGGAGCTGGAAATTCCATCACCGCAAAACCGGTAGCTCCTGCACCACCAACCGGCCTTAAAGGAACGTAGGAAAATCAATCGCTCTTCAGTCGGATCGAAGAAAGGCTCCCCAAACCCGATATGCCTCCTGCCGCTCGACTCACCGACATGCATGTCTGCCCCATGGTCACGGGAATCGTCCCGCACGTAGGCGGCCCTATTGTCGCGCCAGGCGAGCCCACGGTCCTCATCGAATTCCTTCCTGCCGCCCGCGTTACCGATATGCTCGTCTGCGTCGGGCCACCCGATGTGATCGTCATGGGTTCCTTCACGGTTCTCATTGGAGGTCTTCCCGCCGCGCGCATGGGTGACCAGACTGCTCACGGCGGAGTCATTGTCATCGGCGCTCCCACCGTGCTGATCGGCGAGTCCGGTCAGGCCGGAGCGCTCTCTTCCGCAGCCCAAGCCGGCGCGCCATTTGTTCAGAAGTGCCCCTGAAAATCTCATGAAGTTTCTCGTCGAAATCGTTGCAGGCCCAAGAGCCGGATTGAAGTATCCGCTCGAAGCCGACGCGCTCACCATCGGCCGCAGTCCCGCTGCCTCAGTCCCATTTCCTGAAGACAACTTCCTCTCCGGAACACACTGCTCCTTCCAAGGCACACCCGATGGTGTTCTCCTCCGCGATCTCAACAGCACCAACGGCACTTTCCTCAACGGCCAGCGCATCACGCAATCCCAGCCGCGCCCTGGCGATCTGATCACCGCGGGCTCCATCACTATGCGCATCGTGGTCGAACCCGAACGCCGTCCCCCCAGCGCCGCGCCACCCGCGACTGCGAAGAGAAGCGCCGCCATCTTGACTCAGTTCGCCACAAGCGGAGCGCCGCTTTACTGCCTCCTTGACGCCGCCTGCGATCAGACCATACCCTCGCTGCTCGCACTCGCGCAGGAACAGAAGCAATGTCTCTATGACGGTCAGTCCGCCACCGACCTGGCCAACTGGGCACCTTACCTCATCAAGCTCCCGCTCGACTCACCCTTCACGAAAGCTCTTCTCGACCTCGGCTGGGGCAAAGGCTGGGCGAGTTATTTCACCAGTGCTGCGCCATTCGAAGGGATCCGCCACCACTTCCGAAAATTCCTGATGATCCAGCTGCAGGGAGGGGAAGAGCTCTATTTCCGCTTCTATGATCCTCGTGTTCTCCGCGATTTTTTGCCGACCGCAACTCCCTCAGAAGCAAAGGTCTTTTTCGGCCCTGTCCAGCAATGGCTCATCGAATCAGAAGATCCTCAAACGATGCTCATTCTTGAACACAGCGAAGGCAATCTCGTAACCGCACGCGTCAGCGTCGCCCCGCCGCCGGACTAACGTTTCCCTATTCGCCCTAGTAATTTGCCGGCTCTCTTCCCGCCAATATAAGGATCCGCCATCACGGTCCACTCAGTCCTGACGGTCTCGCTCGCAAACGGCAATAGCTCTTTATTCGCCGCAAGCACTTCCGGTGGAATTACGGTCCCTGCGTTCTTTGCAGCCTGAACTCCTTTGATCTGCGTCGACAAGATTAGGTCCACCGCTGCCAGTCGCCGGTTAGCGAACGCCTTATTCATGGCTCCAAGCGCCGAAGAGTTCTTCGCCTCCACCATCTCCATTACGCTATCCAACTGCCCGGATGCCAATGCCGCATAGGCCCGTCCCAGTTTTTCCATCTGAACCCATTCTTGTTTCCATGCCTCCTGGGACAAAGAGCGCAGCTCCTGAATCTCCGTCGAAGCCGCCGGCCTGCTCCGCATTGTTTGAATCAGACCAATCACCTGCTCATGAAACTCCGCCTGCGCAAACGGCTTGACCGACTCCAGCGCTGCAGCATGTTCCGCGATGCTCTGATCCAACGCACCCTGCGCCTGTTCCAGCATCGTTCGCAGCCTCACGTCGTCGGCAGACTGCAACGCGGAACTGAGCAGCGCTACAGCCTCTTCGTATCGCTCGTCTTTCAACAACGTCTGCCCTTCGTTGTAGATGCGCCCGATAAACTGTTGCCTTTGATCCCGCTGAGCTTCTTCGCGCGCAAAGTCCAGCAGGTAGGTGATCTCAGTCGTCTGCAGAGATCCCTGGCACTGCTCCAACACCGTAACCGCCTCCGAGAACCTGCGCTCCTTCAAGGCTTCTTTAGCCTGCAGCAGGATCGCGTTCCTCATCTCGTCAGCCGCACGCTGTGCAATGCGGTCCTGGATCGCCGCCTCGAGCGTCGTCAGCCTCTCATCACCCGGAAGCTGCTCCAACGCCTTGCCCACCACCTCCAAGGCCTCCATTGGAGCCTTATCCATCGTGGCCCGGCATTGTTTTACGGTTTCCTCGATTAACCGCTTCGCCTCATACTCACGCAAGCGCCGGTCAATCTGTGCCTGGTAGCGCAGCAGAGTCGCATCTGTCGGAGACTTTTCGAGTGCACCGCGCACCATCTGCGCGACCCGCCGGACATCGTCGTACGTCACCATCGCCGAGAGTTGTCCCTCAATCTCGTCGAGGACTCGCCGGCGGTCTTCCTGGAACAAACCTTCCTTTGCCGCGCTCGTCAGGCTCTCCAACTCCAGATTCGAGGGATCAATCTGTTCCGCCTGTTCTACCAGGTTCATAACGGCAAGATAATTTCTCTGCCTCAATAAGTCCTTCGCGGCATCCACTAATGCCTTCACCTTGGCATGTTGCGCCGCCTCTGCTGCCTGCCGCACCAGAGCGTTATACGCGCTCCTCAGACGCGAATTGCTCGTATCCAGGCTAATCGCTTTTTCCACAATCGCCTGCGCGCTCGCATAGTCGCCGCTGCGTTTGGCCGCATCAGCCTGCCGCAGATAACCCAGGATCTGATCGCTCGTCTGCTTTTTGGCTCGCGCCGACCCCAACTCCCGTTCAACGTCCGTATCGCCGGGAATCATCTTCACGGCCTCTTCCAGCAGTCGGATCGCCTGGTCGTAGTTCCTCTCCTGAAGCGCAGCGTCGGCCTGTTCTCGCTTCTCCCGGGCTTGGTCCGCGCGTGCCTGCCTTGTCAGATGCAGGTTCACTTCGACCAGCAACCGCCTTGCCTGCGTATGCTGATGATCCAGTTTTAGCAGTTGAACCAGTGTGTTGCGTGCCGACACAAAATCCGAGCCGGCCGAAAGCTTATTGGCTTCCGTCATCAATTGCTCGGAATAGTCTTTCTTCAGCGATTCTGAAACCGCATAAAGATCGGCGGCCATCTCTTCAGCCGACTGATATCGAGCCTCCGGATCTTTTTCGAGCGAACGGTCCAGAATCACATCCAGCGTCTCCGGATAGTCCTGCAGATGGGCGCTGAGTGGCGGATGCTTTTCATTCAGGAGCTGGCTCACCAGTGCCAGGTCTTCTCCGGGAAAGGGAAGATGTCCCGTCAACAACTGGTAAAGCAGCACACCAGCGGCAAAGATATCCGACCGCCCGTCAAACGGCGCTCCCTTCAAACGCTCCGGCGCCATGTAAGGCACCGTGCCGATCACCCCACCCGTCGCCGTCAGGCTATGGTCGACATTATTGTTCTCCTGCCGTGCAATCCCAAAGTCCAGCAGTTTCGCAACGCCGTCAGGCCGCACAATCACGTTGGCCGGTTTCACATCGCGGTGCACCACATCGTTCTGGTGCGCATATCCCAGTGCGCTGCAAACTTGTTCCAAAATTCGCAGTTTGAAGATCAGCGGTACGGGATGATCTCCTTGGATCAAACGATCCAGAGGTTCCCCCTCAACAAACTCCATCACAATGTAAGGAAAGCCGTCCTGCTCACCCAGGTCGTAAACCGTAATAATATTGGGATGTTTCAGCATCCCCATCTTTTCGGCTTCGCGATAGAACCGCTGCAACATGCCTGCGTCGTTGCTTAGTCCTTCCGTTACCGTCTTGATGGCGACCTGTCGTCCCATGCGCGGATCCTGCGCGCGATAGACCACCCCCATACCGCCGCGGCCTATGGTCGCGAGAATCTCGTACTTGCCGATCGAGGTGGGGTTCGACATGCCTGCTTGGTCCCGGGCCTATTCTTTATTGGGTCGATGCGCGTAGGTTGACTGTATTGCGAATGTTGAAATTCGTGTTAAGGAACCGTGCAGCTTCACTCCGCTCCGTCGTCGAAGTCGAAGGCGTGCAATTTAGATACAGAACGTACAACTCGCCTGCACCATCCAGATCATTGCTCGCGGTCTTGGCTCGCGCCTGGGCGAGAATCTTCTGCGGCAACTCCTGCACCTTATCTCGCGCTGCCTTCACCATCGAATCGCGAGCCTCGATCTCGACATCGGTCATCAGTTGGGTCTCATCCGGGGCAGCATCCAGTTCCTTCAACCCTGTCGTGTCATCCGGCTTGATGTTTTCCAGGATGACAAATTTTTTCGGCTGGTCCCCTTTGATCACGTGGATTGGTTCGCCTAGCGTACTGCCTGCCGAATCGAGAATTCGGAACGACAGTTCGACGATATTCGTGAGCTCAAGTGTCGTCTTCGTGTAGTTATATGGACTTACGATGCTGTCGGTAATTGTCTTCGGTAGTGCATTCATCTTCGCTCGCGCAGTTTGGACTGCATCCTGGGCCGAGGTCAGCGCAGTATTCGCCTCCTGCACCTGTTTCTTATTGTTCTTCAGCTGGGCCACCGACAACGTTCCCTGCGCCTTCTGGAGAGCCAGGTTCGCCGCCTCGAACTCCTGGTCAGCCTTATTCCAGGCGTCGTTCGGAATTTCGCGCGACCCGCTCCGGTACTGCGACTGCAGCGTCTCTTTCTTTGCGGTACGAATTGTGCGGTGTTGCAGAATTTCCCCCACAAACTGGAAGTTCGGCTCCAGGGTTCGCGCCGCACCCGGCAGTATCACCTTCACCGGAAGACCGGAAGTCTCCAATCCTGTCGCAAATGCCTGCTGCAATTGATCGGCAAACCCGGCACTGTCGCGCCGTGAAGTTTGATCGCGGAACAGTACCCCGATCGAAAGCCGCGCCCGCATCTGGTACGCCGACGTATTGGTCGTCATCTCGTCACGAACCGAATCCAGGTTCGGCTTATACTGCGATGCCTCGCTCAGATAAGACCACCCCAGGCCCACTCCAGACGACAACGGCTTATTGAGATACTTCTTCCCCATCTCGACGTAATAAGCACTGATCGTCTCCGACATCACCTCAAGCTTCAACCCGATCTCCGGGTTGTCACTTAGCTTGCTTGCTCGTTGCAGGTAAGCGTAGGCCATGCGAACCCCGTCTTCATCCGCGCGGCCGCGAATCGGCGTATGTGCCGACTGTAATTCTTTAGCGCGCTGCAACGCAGCTTGAACATAAGCATCCTGCAGCGCGTCCATCTGCTCTTTTACCAGCAGACGCTGCGCGTCGTTTAGGTCTGCGAGCACCTCGTATGCGCCAATCGTGTCCTTATCATCCAGACGCGCCTTGCTGATCGCCAGCGCCTTGTCCGCCGCGTCCTTATTCTGAGCCGCCAGCAACCCTGCTTCAGCCTTAGCAAGCTTCGCCTTTGCATCCTCCGTTGGCAAAACCTCCGAAGCTGTCTTCAGATCAGCGACCGCCTCAGTCCAATTCGCTGCTCCTGCCTCCGCATCGCCTTTCTCCAAGTGATACTTATAAACCGCACCGACAATCTGCTTCAGCCGCGGCTCCTCATCCTCAAACGATAGATATTTATTGATCGTCGCGTAAGCCGTATCAAACTGCCGCTGAGTCAACTGCGAGTTCGCCGCCTGAACCGTAGTATCCAACGTCTTCATCTCGGCACTGACGGCCGAAGCCAGCACCAATCCTGGCGGGTACTTGCCATCAATCACGGTCACATGATCCGAAAGGTCCTTCGCGCTCACCAGCAGCGGATAGCCCTTCGTCTTTGCTCGCGTTGCGTCTTGAAATGCCTTCAGCTTTATCGAAGCATTGTCTGAAAGGATCTTCAGCTCTGCCCGAATATCTGTCCGCAACTTGAGCGCAGCCTCATTGTTGCCCTGTACCTCGATAGCCTGGTCCGCTCGTTCCCGTGCAGCCTGTAGTTCCCCATAAGCCGGTGCACTCGACCCGCTCGACTTCTTATACGATGCAAGCTTCACGTTCCCATCACCCACCAGAAGCGTCAGCAGGCTGGCTCGAGCCTGGGTCAAATGCGCTCCCGATGGATACTTCGTCAGGTAGGTCTGCCAAGTCCCGATCACCATGGCTCGGTCCGACAGTACGTACTCTGCCAACTCCGCATCCGTTGCACTGCCGAACACCATCTTCACCCCGGCAGCAAATGGCGGCAGAGTCGTCTGTCCCGCAGGCGAAGATCCCACTACCTGTCCCGTGTATGTCGATCTCTCCGCCAGATCCGCCGCAGTTACCGAAGCGTCTTTGTCGAACTTGAAATTTCCGGGCACCACGCAACTCGGCGCCGCATCGCCCACTCCCGCGACCAGGGATCCATCCGGCAGACGCTCCAGGGTCTTCACCGTCGCCAGATTTACTTTCACCAGATTTTTGTACTGAGATTTGTTGATCCCCGCACCGGCGGTGCACGCGCGAAGCTCTGTCTTGCCGTTCACCAGGAAGTCCGTAACCTGCGCATACGCGAGCTTGCCACTGGCCCCGTACACCAGAATTCCGGTGACGGGGGCGTCTTTTGCCAACGCTCCACGGACCGCAACCAACGAAAATACCAACAGGGCGAAACGCCGCTTAAACGACCCTTGTGGGAAAAACGAAAGACCAGGCAGACGATGAGACATGAAACTCCCCAAAAACTACAGTGCAACTAGATAACCAGTGTCCGGCCATTCTATCGCCCCCTGCGAGCGAACGCTAAAAAAATTCTCTCCCCGTATCCCACATTCGGGGGATTCCCGAGTTCCACTTCCCGCTCCCTGAGATAAACTGATCCACACACATCGCACAGGAATCAACCACGGTCCAACATAGTCTCTGGTCGATAGAGGTTATTGCTGGCAGAATGTGTGCTGGGATACATCACTAGATGAAGCAGACCAAAGCGATTGCCGTAAAAAAGAGTACCAAGGATGGCCCTGCTTCTGACACAAACAGAATCTTGCTTCACGTCGATCTCTGGACAGACACTCCGTCCTTCGATCGTTCCTCTGCCCGCTCCGGTGAAATCAATGTGCTCCCTTCCGCACTCGCTATGGTTGGCGATCTCATTGCTGCTGTTGGCGGCGAGTTCCGCGAATCCTCAACAACTTCCATTTCTGCCTCCTTCCCGGAGACCGTTCACGCAGTGAATGCGGCACGCCGCCTTCAACGCCTCGTCATTGGATTTTCCCGGGCCTCCGCAGAGCGCCCGCTCTATGCCTGCTTTACCATCACCAACCTCAAGGAAGCTGACACGGACTCTGATCCCAGCCTCCTCAGTTGCATTGACACGGTCAAACAAGCTCAATCCGGAGAAGTCTTGTTCCTCGGCGGCATCTGCGAGACCGTAAAGTCCATCCCCGGCCTCCAGTTCAAAACCCCCATTGGCGCTCCGCTCTCCAGAAAACCCGAGCAGCCTCCGACCATTCTCCAGCTGCTTCCACCCGAGCATATGGAAGGCTTTGTCAACGAGCCTGTTGAGACTCCGCGTAAAGAAGAGAGACTCCCTCTCACAACGGCTCCGTCCAACATCCCGGATCAACCCGTTCTCTTTGTACCGCAGCCCCCCGTTCAAAAGAGCGCTGCCCCAACCATCATCCCTCGGATCAGCGCCACCAGCGCAGATACTAACTCCGCCGCTATTCCCAGCTCGCTTTCGATGAAAATAAAACCGCGCTGGGCCATCATTAGCTTCTCGTCGGTCGCCGTGCTTGCCACGATCCTCATCTTCGTTCCCATCTTTAAATCCTCACCCAAGCCGGCGCTGAATCAGCTCCAGCCTCCGACCACCTCAAATCCGGTTGCGTCCCCAGCATTACCCCCTCCGCAACCGAGTGAACCCGCTCACTCTGAACCTCCTGTCAAAGCCACCGCAAAACCGAGTGAACCCGCGCGCCCCCACCCGACCAAAGAAGTTACAGCCGAAGAACCCAAACCAGCTCCCCGATCCGGACTCGCCGTCACCTTCAATCAGCAGGAGATCGACATTCTGATCGCTCGAGCTGATAAAGACACCGGCGACGGAAAATACGATCAGGCGATCAGGGAATACAACACCGTACTCAGTCAGGATCCAACGAATGCGCTCGCCAAAAGAGGTCTGGCCAAGGCTCTGCACAACAAGGGACAAAACTAAGTAACGCATTTCCTTTCAAAGCACTATCGGTTATGGACTAAACTTCCCGATATTCAAAGAGAGCTATGAAACTCTGTCCCACCTGCCGGCACACCTATCCTGATGACTACCAGACCTGTCCACGCGATCAGTCCGCTCTTACCACTGACACGCTTGAAATCGTTCCCGGCACTATCCTGCGCGGTAAATATGAAGTCCTCTGCGAACTCGGCGCAGGAGGCATGGCAACCGTCTACAAGGTCCGTCACAAGGCTTTTCAGGAGCTAGCCGCCGTCAAAGTCGTGCATCGCCAGTTCATGCACGACCCCGGCTTCGTCAAGCGCTTCCGCAACGAGGCCATTGTCGCCCGCCAGCTCAAGCACCCCAACGCCGTCCGTATCGATGACTTCGACTACACCGAAGACGAGCGCCCCTTCATCGTCATGGAATACGTCGAAGGCAGCTCGCTCTACGAAGTCCGCAAGCAGCACGGCGGCCCATGGCCTGTTGAGCGCTGCATCAATATCATCAGTCAGGCCGCCTCGGCGCTCAGTGCCGCGCACACTCTCGGTATCGTCCATCGCGACATTAAGCCCTCGAACATTCTTTTGCTCCGCGGCAGTCATGGAGAAGGTGTCGTCAAAGTCCTCGACTTTGGCATCGCCAAGGTCAGCGACAATGCCATCGCTGGCATGACCTCCGTCCTCACCCAGCAAAACCTCATCATCGGCACACCCGAGTACATGTCGCCTGAACAAGCAAGCGGCCACCTCGAAAACGCAATTGACGGGCGCGCTGACCTCTACTCCCTCGGCCTCATCTTCTACGAGATGCTCACTGGCGCTCACCCCTTCCAGGCCGACACACCGATGGGCATGCTCATTCAGCAACTCCACACGTTGCCCGCGCCGCCAGAATCGTTCCCTATCCCCATTCCCGCTGCCATCTCTGCCCTCGTCCTCAAGGCGTTGCGGAAAGAACCAAAGGACCGCTTCCAGAGCGCAAGCGAGATGCTCGAAGCGATGCGCGACCCCGAAGCCTGGTATAACAGCACGCGCAATACCATCCAGAAACAAGGTCCGGCAGCACCTTCAGCGACGTACTCTCCACTCACTCCGGACTCTGTCACCGCGGCCATGCAGCCTCCATCCTCCGTGACCCCCGTGCCACCACTGTCGGTCCCAACAACGCCGCTGCCATTTACTCCGCCTGTGCCTACCTCCAGTCAGGCTTCTCCCTCCGTTCAGATTCCTTTCGTGCCTGTTATCGATCCTTCTGCTCCACCAAACCCACCGCCCTCGGTTGCAACCACTACCCCTCCCACCGTACCTCCCGCACCGACCCCGTTCGCTTTCCCGCAACCTATCCCTCCGCAGGTGAGCCCCACAGTCAAGAAGAGCAAGGCACCTCTCTTCGTCGGAGTCACACTGGCTGCCATGCTCCTCCTGGCCGTTGGTCTCTTCTTCGGCTACCGCACTATCATGAGCAAGTTCAAAGCTTCCGGACAGGCGACAACCACCCCAACACCGCAAACCCCACCGCCAGATAGCAACGGGGCATCGGAGACGGCAACAAATGTAACCAAATTGGTTACAATGGGCAATAACGCCATTGCCGACAAGCAATACGAACTCGCTGCAACCTTTTTCCAGCAAGCCCTCAGCCTCGACCCTCAAAACACGGTGGCAAAAGCGGGCCTCGAAACCGCACACAACGGGGGGTCCACGACCTCGGCGGCGAGTACTCCGGCCAATCCGCCACCCCCTCCCGTAGTACCTGCAACCAAAAACGCGCCATCGGTCGAAAAACCTAAACCCATTAAGACCGGTCCAGTGAAGGTTCCCTCCGCGGTCATGTTCGGCAAGTTGGTCTCATCTCCTGCGCCGGTCTATCCACCCGTAGCCAAATCCGCCCACATCCAGGGTGAGGTTACCCTCCACGCCATCATTGCTAAAGACGGCAGCGTAAAAACCGTAGAACCCATCAGCGGATTAAAGATCTTTCACGAGAGCGCAATCAACGCCGTTCAGCAATGGCGTTACACCCCCTACCTTGTCAACAATGTCCCCACCGAAGTCGACACCACGATCACGGTCAACTACGCCATCGCTAAAAAGTAACTACCTTGCTGGGACGGCTAGTCATCAGCGCTAGCAAGCAACGCACCGCCTCATCCAATTCTTTCAAGGGAACACACTCCCGGCGACTATGCGCCGTCGCCATATCTCCCGGGCCGAAGACCACCACCTCTTCCGCCACAGAACCAAACAGATTAGCCTCTGAACCAAATGGAATCGAAACCGCAGTTCGTCCGGTAAGCTTCTCGATCGATCGAACCAGCAAAGAATCAGCCCCCGACTCAAACCCCGGCTGTCTTCGAACCACACGAACCTCGCACCGAAACGACGGATCATCGTCGCGAAGGGTATCGGCGATTCGCAAAACCGCTGAAGGCACCGCCTCAACATCCTGCCCGGGAATCGGCCTCCACTCCAACTGAAACAAGCAACGGCCAGCAACAATGTTTTTCGCAGTTCCACCGTGAATCGTCCCAACATTTACCGAGGTAAACCCAGGAGTGAAGAACGGATTTCGTTCCTGAGCTAGTTCGGAACTGTACTCTTCAATTGCCGTTATCAGCCGCGCCGCGCGGTATATTGCCGATCGGCCCTTCTCCGGGTGCGCGCTGTGCGCCTCTTCGCCAAATACCGTCACCTCTGCCAGACAATATCCCTTCCCCGCCCGTGCAGGATGCAGGGACGTCGGCTCCCCAATCACAACCCGCTTTGGCCGAATCCTCTCCGACGCAAGCAGCCGCGCCGCGCCCACACAGCCAACCTCCTCATCCGCCGTTAGGATCAAACGCAATCCATCTACAAACGCGGAAGACTCACTCTCCTCAATTGCCGCCAGAAGACAAGCAAGAAATCCCTTCACATCACAGGACCCACACCCACGAACTAGGCCATCCGTTGCCACCGGCGCCAGAGCCTCAGCCCAGTCCGCGGCATACGGAACCGTGTCCGTATGACACACAAACGCCAGTTCTACTGGCCCCTTATTATCCTGACCGGGGGGCCAGGCAACCAGGTTCACCTTCTCCACCCCAACGGAGTCGAGATAGCCCAACTCACGCCACGTCCACCCTGCTTGAGACAACACTTCCACCGCATATTCCACCACAGGCCTATTGGACACAGAAGAAGGCGTGGGTATGCGTATCAGATTCGAAAGATGTTCAACAACAGCTTTCATAAGAGGGAATTACTTGTTCAAATTGTCTTGCCAAACCTTCTGATGAACTTCTTGATACCGCGAAACGATCTCATCCTGGAGAACATGCTTGCGGTCACGAATAACAAATTTTCCATTGACGACAACATCGCAGATTGCCGATCGGTTTAAACAGAACACAAGAACCGGCAGCAGATCATCAGCAGAATTGCCGGCGATCGATACGTCCTTCAGATCGACCGTGAAGAAGTCAGCATAAGACCCTGCAACGATGTCTCCAGAGGGAATTGCAAGCGACCGCGCACCATTCACCGTGGCGCAATCAAAGAGCCGAGACGCCAAACTCTTCTCCGACATCGGATCGAGAACGGCACGCTGCTGCTGTTCGAGCCGAAGATGATAATCGAGCTCGCGCGCATCTTCCAGCGGATCGATCTGAGCCTGACTATCCGACCCGAGCGCCACACGAACACCGGCTCCCATCACTCGATCCGCTGCAAGAATTCCATCCCCCAGATTCCGCTCCGTAGTCGGACATGAACATACGGTCGCCTCCGCCTCTGCCAGCATGCCCACTTCATTCCCGGTTATATGAATCGCATGTACCGCTGTAAACTCAGGGCCAAGAAGTCCCTCTCTACTAAGCAATTCGACAGGAGTAGCACCATACTCTCGTAGACAAGCCTCATTCTCCGCCACCTGCTCCGATACATGCATATGAACAGGGAAATGATGCGTTCGACTCCACGCAATCATCTCTCTTAGATCAGAAAGCGGTACTGCCCGAATGCTATGGGGTGCAATACCCAACCGAACTTCTGACGAAGGTGCAGAAGAAGCACGAATCAACAAATCCATGTTTTCGAGAAAGGCAGGCGTTGATTCGAAGAAGCGTGTCTGGCCAGGGTCATGCGGCAGTTCAAATCCCGACCGCAAATACGCGGTGCGTAGAAGAACAATTCTGATCCCAACCGATTGGGCCGCAGCGATTACTTGTTTGCTCAGCAAATTGGGATCGTTGTACGGCTGTCCATTGGCAGAGTTATGAAGATAGTGAAACTCGCCGACTGTAGTGGTTCCGGAGAGAACCATCTCAAGAAACGCCATGCGAGCCACGTCGTACACTTCGTGCGGTTTGAGCCGGCTTGCGGCGTGATACATGGTTCCTCGCCACGACCAGAAATCTTTGCCCCCAACAATCCTTGATTCTGATTTACCCCGGATCAGCCGTTGAAAAGAATGAGAATGAACGTTAATGAATCCAGGAAGCAGAGCCTTTCCCCGGAGATCAACAATCTGGATCGAAGAGCTTTCCAGCCTTTGAGGAACAGTTAGAAACTGACCATCCTCACTAACCAGCACTTCGCCATTAGCGATAAATCTTCCATTCGAATAGAGCAACTCCGGCCGATAGACCGTCTTCATTCCCGAACTCGCTTTCCGCCAATCCATACTTCCTGTACCGGATTAGTTCCCAATGTGTAGACGAGCTCCCGCCAGTCTTTACCATGAAGAACAAGAAAGTCGCCAACACATCCGACCTCAAGGCGACCCACGTTCTCAAGCCCAAGGGCGCAAGCGGCGTTTACTGTTCCTGCCACGAAAGCCTCCTGAGGTGTAAGACCGTTGAGCCGGACAGAGAGTGCCATCGCCTCCGAGGCCGAGAACAGAGGGCTTGACCCAGGATTCAGATCTGTTCCAACAGCCACAGCAGCACCGGCATCAATCAGCTGCCGCCCCGGCGCCGCAGGTATGCCCAGATGCAGAGAAACCCCCGGAAGAATTGTCGCGATCGTAGAACCTGATGCAATCTCCATAATCTCTTTCGTGCCCGAAGCTTCGAGATGATCGATACTAAACGCACCCAGCCGCAGTCCAAGCTCTACGCCGCCGATGCTATGAAATTGATCGCTGTGTAATTTGATCGAAAGACCATATTGCCGAGCACTATCAAATATCTGCTCTGCTTCTGCGACCTGCCAGGCCTCTTTCTCAATAAAGATATCAACCGCAGTCGCTAATTTGCGTTGAGCGACCTCTGGAATCAGCTCTTCGCAAACTTGCGAAATATAGACAGGTCGATCCACTAGAGCCGCCGGTGGGATATGGATGAGCAGAGTAGAAACAATACGTGCTGCCGCAAGTTTTGAAAGAGACTGGATCGCTTCCAGCATCGCAACTTCCGCTGTCGGCGTAAATCCATAGCCTGACTTCACCTCGATCGTCGTTGCACCTGAGGAGACAAGTGAATCGATTCGTGGCGTTGCCATCGCGACGAGTTGATCCTGGGATGCCGCTGCAGTCGCACGAATAGTGCTTCGTATGCCACCACCTGCAGCCAGAATCTCCTCGTAGGTTCGTCCAGCGGTCCGCGCCTCAAAGTCGTTGAGTCGGTCCCCTGCCCACACCGCGTGTGTATGTGGATCCACCAACCCAGGAACGACAACGCCGCCCGAGACATCTATGATTGCGCCGGTCTCGCCCGACCAGTCAGCCTCTCTTCCAGTCCACACAATCGTACCGGATGAAATTCCGATTGCGGCGGATTCCACGATCTTCAGTTCGCGCATCGCTCGCCCGCGTTTTGGACCGGAGCCTTCAGCGGTCACCAGCTGCGAGATGCCTTTGATGAGAAGGTCCGCCTTCATTTGAGGCTCGGCATATCGAGGCCGCGTTTTTCAGCGGTACGTTTAGCTAATTCATAGCCTGCGTCGGCATGACGGATCACACCCATCGCTGGATCGTTGGTGAGGCACATCTGCAAACGCTGCTCCGCTTCCTCACTTCCGTCGGCGACCGCAACAAGACCTGCGTGCTGGCTATATCCCATTCCGACGCCACCACCGTGATGAAAGCTCATCCATGCGGCTCCGCTGGCGATCCCCGTTGCGAAATTCAACAATGCCCAATCTGAGACAGCGTCTGAGCCATCAAGCATGCTCTCTGTCTCGCGGAAAGGACTCGAGACAGAACCCGCATCAAGATGGTCTCTCCCGATCACAATCGGAGCGCTGAGTCGTCCATCGCGAACCATCTGGTTAAACAGCAGTCCCGCTCGATCGCGCTCGCGATAGCCCAGCCAGCAGATCCGAGCTGGTAACCCTTGAAAAGCAATTTGGTCGCCAGCGAACGAGAGCCACTCTTTCAAACGTTGATCTTCAGGAAAGAGCTTCAATAACGCCTGATCAGTCTTCGCAATATCAGCCGGATCGCCCGAAAGCGCCACCCAGCGAAACGGGCCGCGACCTTCGCAGAAGGAGTCCCGGATAAAAGCCGGAACGAAGCCAGGGTACGAAAAAGCATCGGTTACACCGGCGAGTTTTGCCTGGGTGCGAATGTTATTGCCATAGTCGAAAGCGACGGCACCTCGGCGCTGCATTTCAAGGATTGCCTGTACATGTTGGGCGATTGAAGTCTGAACCCGCTCGCGATAGACCTCTGGCTTCAGGGACCGCAAAGCGTTGAGGTCTTCATCAGGATGCGCGATCGGGGCATAGCCCCACATCGGATCATGCGAGCTGGTCTGATCCGTGACGAGCTCGGGAATGAATCCCCGTTTCACCATCGCAGGAAGTATTTCGGCAGCGTTGCCTGTTAGGCCGATCGAGAGGGCCTCTCGCCGTGTCTTCGCAGACTGCGCCATCCGAATTGCTTCGTCAAGAGAGTTGGCCGCAGTATCGAGATAGCGGGTCTGAAGACGGCGTTGAATTCGGTGTGAATCGACCTCAATGCAAATACTCACTCCACCTGCAAGTTTGATCGCAAGAGGTTGTGCTCCCCCCATACCACCAAGACCGGCGGTGACCGTAATAGTGCCTCCGAGAGTGTCATCGAAATACTTCTTCGCTGCACCGCGAAAGGTCTCGTATGTCCCTTGCAGGATTCCCTGTGTGCCGATATAAATCCACGACCCGGCGGTCATCTGTCCATACATCATCAGGCCCGCCGCATCAAGCTTGTCGAACTCTTCCCAATTCGCCCATCGAGGAACCAGGTTGGAGTTGGCAAGTAGCACTCTCGGTGCCAAACGGTGGGTCTCAAGTACTGCGACGGGCTTGCCTGACTGCACCAACAGGGTCTGTTCGTTTCCAAGCCGCTCCAGCGTCTCAACGATTCTGTGATAACACTCCCAATTGCGTGCGGCCTTACCCCGGCCGCCATACACGATCAGTTCTTCCGGCTTCTCGGCGACTTCGGGGTCCAGGTTGTTCATCAGCATTCGCTTGGCTGCTTCCTGAATCCATCCCTTTGCTGTTTTTGTGTTACCTCGCGGCGCCCGCACTGGGGAGTAAGGTGGATTCATCGAAGGGCCTCCTCGGGCTCAACGCTCTTTCCATGTCTTCCAAAATCTGTGGATCCTAAAAAACTGGAAGCTTGTTCCATCCACAAAGATAAAACACAGTCATCCTGCCATGCGGGAACATGCTTCCTGAAATGCGATCTTGCTTCTTCAAGAGGCACAGTGCTTTGGTCTCTTCGAAGGTCGAGTGCGCGAGTCGCCGTTAACAACTCGATAGCGATAACCATTCTGGCAAGAGCGACAGCCTGCTCAAATTTGAGCGCTGAGGTCATTCCCATGCTGACAAAATCTTCCTGGTTGCCACTTGTCGGTATGGAGCCGGTGGATGCCGGCGCCGCCAACACTCGCATCTCTGCAACGAGAGCTGCAGCAGTCACCTGCGCCATCATCAGTCCAGACTCTAGACCAGGTTGAGACGCGAGGAATGCAGGGAGGCCTTCATTGAGGCTCGGATTGAGCAATCGTTCTGTCCGTCGCTCAGAGATGCCTGCCAGCTGACACAACGCAATCGCGAGATAGTCGAGGGCCAGCGCAAGCGGAGCGCCGTGGAAGTTTCCTCCAGAGACAATTCCATCCGCGAAAACGAGAGGATTGTCCGTGGCGCTGTTCAGCTCAATTTCAAAGACCTTTCTGGCGTAGACGAGCGTGTCCCAAACAGCACCATGGACCTGGGGAATACAACGCAGACAGTAGGCGTCTTGAATGCGGGTACCTTCACCATGACTCCGGGGAATTAAACTCCCTTGTAAAAGTCTCGTGAGATGACTCGCGCTCAGAACTTGGCCAGGGTGCGGCCGGGCCGCATGCAGTCGTGGATCAAAAGCAGCCGCAGTTCCGCGCAGCGCCTCCAGGCTCATTGCAGCAGTAGTTTGCGCAGAATAAAAAAGATCTTCAACCTCCACGAGCCGAAGGCACCCAATCGATAGCATCGCCTGGGTACCATTTAGAAGAGAAATTCCCTCTTTACCCAAAAGCGAAAGCGGTTTCAGTCCGGCGCGTTCCAGACAGATTGATGCAGGCAGAACACTGCCTCGATATTCAGCGTTACCCTCTCCAATCAAAGCAAGAGCCATGTGTGCAAGAGGAGCTAGATCGCCGCTGGCTCCCACACTGCCGCGTGAAGGAATCACGGGAGTGATCTGATGATTCAACAGATCACAGATAAGCTCGGCTACGATGGGACGTATTCCGGAAAGGCCTTTCGCGAGAACATTAGCGCGGATAAGCATCATGCCTCGCACGACTGCAGTGGGAAGCGGCGCGCCAATTCCACAGCAATGAGAGCGAATCAAGTTGACCTGCATCGCCTCAATCTCAGAATTTTCCAGACGGATGTTGGCTAGGAGACCTACTCCGGTGTTTAGAGCATAAACGGGAGCGGCGCCGTCAATTGCATCATCCACTTTGCGACGTGAATCCTGCATGCGAAGGAGTGCCGTAGGTGCAATCTGCACTGGCTCATTTCGCTCTGCTACTGCTACGACATTCTCCAGCGTAAGAGAAGAACCATCGAGACTAATCATGGTCTAATGCTATGCAAATAAGGTTAGTATCTAAAGTATAATTCCACCGGATAAATAATATTTAGCAGTTGATTCAATGGAAAAAGTCTAATTATTTAGCTAATCATTCGGCAAAAATCTTTATTGATAGATAGAATCTCTTCCATTACAAAAACAAGTCAGAGGTGAGTCCATGCTTCAACACGCTGGAATGGATGTAATTGATAAAAAAATCTTGAAGGAACTCAGTTTCGACGCGCGGCTTTCTGTGGCAGAACTCAGCAGGAGAATCAAACTCTCTCCCTCTGCAACAGCGGAGCGCATCCGGCGATTGGAAAGCCTTGAGCTTATCCGCGGTTATCGCGCGGAAATTAATCTTCAGGCATTAGGATTTTCGATTACCGCCTTCATCCGGCTTACCTGCGATGGAAACAGATACAGACCATTCCTGAAGTTTCTACCCTCACTGGATGCGGTTCAGGAGTGCCATCACCTCACCGGTGGCGACGCTTTTCTATTGAAGGTCATGCTGTCTTCTGTCTCTCAACTCGAAGAGCTGATTGAAAAGTTATTGCCCTATGGAAGTCCCACAACCAGCATGGTTCTCTCCACCCCGCTCGAGAGAAAACAGATATCGTTTCTTGCTGGTGGCCAAAAGACTTAAGCTTGCCGGGTGTCCTCGAGGTCGCGTAGTACCGCCATCGCGGCATTTCGTCCGTTGATTCCGATCACACTCCCTCCAGGATGCGTACAGGCGCCGCACAGATAGACACCTTTCATTGGCGTCTTTGCGGCCAGACGGTTGTTCCACATGTAAGCCGGTAAACACTCGCCTTGAAAGATATGTCCGCCTGTAAGGCCGACTTTCTGCTCGATATCGGGTGGTCCAAGAACCTGCGCGTCCACCACACCGGCCTGCAGATTGCTGCAGAAGCGGCCAATGGAATCGAGTGTCAAGGTTTTGACGTTGCTACGTTGTTCATCCCAACTTCCCGACTCAAAGGTGTACGGCACATATTGTGCGAAGACACTCATGGTGTGAAAACCATGCGGGGCGACACCTGCGTCGTGAGCGCTCTGAAAGTAAAGTTCACACCAGAGCCGTTCGGGAAGCCGGCCTGCTCGCGCAGCAGCGTACCCGGCTCTCCACTCGGACTTCGTCAACGGAGCGTTGATCTGGCCGAAGTGATGTGGTTCCAAAATTCCAGGCCTTGCCCTGAAACTCGGCAATTCGCGGAGCAAGACGTTGAGTTTTACCGTGCATCCTTCAATCGGTACCGAACGTACTCTTTCGGCCCAGATAGGATCGGCAGCCTCATCCAGCATATGCAAGGTGCGAATGGGATCTGCATTTGAAATGACCACCGGAGCCACAATGCGCTCTCCGCTTTCGAGCAACACGCCCTCCCCGGGGAGAATTCGCGCAACATGGATGTCCGTTGCGACGAAAGCTCCGGCTTCGCGGGCGGCATCGCAAAAGTAAAAAGAGACCATGCCCATCCCGCCTTCAACGTATCCCCACATCCCCGGCATGCCTCCTAGACGGCCCGAAGAATGGTGGAAACGAATGGAAGCAGTTCCGGAATCGAACGGGCTTGCATTCGTGCCGATGACGCCCTGACCGAGGTACGCGGACTGCAAACGCTCGTCAACCAGATAGCGTTCGACAAACTCCGCCATCGACCAGTTGAATAAAAGATCGTGAGCTTCCTTGTCACTTGCGAGACGCTCCTCGAGTTGGTCACGCGTTGGCGCATCGCCAATCCATAAATCCCTGGGATCCTCGCCCCGAAAACCGCTCGAAGGCCGGAGAGCATCTCGCAATCTTAGAATCACATCGTTCATGGCACGCCAGCCTTCAACGTCTTTTGGAGCAAACTGGCGAACCTCTTCTTCGCATCGACGGTCATCGTCCCAAAGCTGAATGCTGCTGCCATCCAGAAAAGGAACAAAAAGGCCATTCACCGCAGGCATCCAACGGAAACCGCGTTCTTGCAAACCGAGTTCCTCGACCACCAGCGGATGCAGTAATCCCGCGAGATACGCGCAGGGTGACATCCGCACGCCGGGGAAAGGCTCCTCAACGGTACAGGCCCCCCCGACTCGTTCACGACTTTCCAGCACAAGCACTCGCTTACCGGCTCGAGCGAGGTAAGTAGCGCAGGCTAATCCGTTATGACCAGCCCCTACGATGACAATATCCCATGGGCGGGCAGCAAGCTCTTTGAGGGGAATTGGAAGGCCGATCTTTCCTAAAACTGCCGCGGTGGCTGACATGGTAAGTAAATTATCTTTCCTAAAGCGGTGCGAAGTTTCTGAAAGAGATTCATTCGCGCACAAAATTATCAAAGAAATTCGGCGGCAGGAGGCTTTTAATTTCGAGTTCCAACAAGCCATTTGTTTCTGTAAAAACCGAAAGCGGGTTCCTTGGAATCCAACGAATCGCCGGTTTCAATCCGATTTCCTAAAGGATTCCGATAGCATGAGGTTCTGCGTCTTCAGGATTGTTTGAGTTCATGAAAAGATACGCTGCAATCGCAGTTTCCGCTGTCACCCTTGCAATCGTTGTAATTCTCGTGGCGCGACTGAGACCAGGGAAGAACTCCGCTCCTGTCGCGACTCAGGTTTATGCTGATTCGCAGGCTTGCAGCCAATGCCATGCTGCAGAAGCGTCTGGCTACGCCACGTCAGGTATGGCGAGAGCCTTTTACAGACCGGAGGGCAGGACCACGGTGGGGGCTCCTGCCAATGTACGTCAGTTCTTTCACGCAGCATCTTCCACGTATTTCAGCATGACCGAACATGACGGCAAATACTTTCAACGCCGGTGGCAACTTGGATTCGACGGCAAGGCCGACAATATCGAAGAACTTCAGGTGGATTACATCATGGGTTCGGGCAATCATGTTCGCACTTATCTGCATCGAGAGCAGGACGGCACACTGATCGAACTTCCACTTGCCTGGTACGCCGAGCAGGGTGGTCATTGGGGTATGAATCCCGGGTACGACAATCCACACCCTATGACACGCCGGCCGATAGCTTACGAATGCATGTTCTGCCACAACGGGTATCCCGAGATTCCCGATACACCTCATCGCGATCTTTCGGCAAACCCGGTCTACAACGATCCGTTACCAGAAGGAATCGACTGCCAACGTTGTCATGGTCCGGGAGCAGCGCACGTTAGAGCCGCCCGGACGCCTGGCACACCCCTTCAGCAGATTCGTAGCCAGATTCTCAATCCGATCAACCTCGACAAAGCTCGCCAGATGGAAGTCTGCGAACAATGCCATCTTGAGACCACGAGCCGTTCGTTACCCGATCGCATACGCCACTACGATCAACAACCCTTCGGATACACGGCGAACCAACCGCTCACGAGCTTTAATTCGTACTTCAGCCGTGATCCTGAAAAGGGGCGTACTGACAACTTTGAGATCGTCAACGCCCCCTATCGTCTCAGGCGATCGCAATGCTATCTGAAGAGTGGTGGCGCACTGACGTGTGAAACGTGTCATAACCCGCATAACCTCCACAAGGGGACGGAGTCTGCCTCGTACTATGCATCGGTCTGTATGAAATGCCATCAGGCCGACCTTCCGGCGCAGATTGCTCTTCATCGACACACCGCGTCCAACGATTGCATCACTTGCCATATGCCTCAGCGCCGCACGGAAGACGTCGTCCATGCCATCATGACCGATCACTTGATACAGCGACGTCCCCCACCTGCCAGAGAACTCCTTGCCGAACGGAAGGAGATCCCCGAAACATCGGAGAATGCATATCACGGAGAGGTACTCCGCTATCATCTCGACCATGAGAACCCCGGCGCTGCCGACGGTCTCTATAACGCCCTCGCACAAGTCATCGACAACTCCAATCTCGAAGCAGGCATTCCGAATCTGGAGCAGGCAATCCAAACCCTGCACCCGAGTCAACCAAATGCCTCTATCGAACTTGGCGATGCGAAGCGACACACTGGTGATTTTGCAGGTGCAATCAGCGCCTATCGACAAGCGCTTGCGTTGGACCCTCTCTCTTCGCGTGCTCAACGGCGCCTCGGATCGACCCTCGGGACAGCTGGCCAGGAAGAGGAAGCGCTGACGGTTCTGCAAAGGGCTCTCGAACGAGAACCGGCAAACGCGCTGCTTTGGTATGAGAAGGGGTTGACCGAATCGAGGGCAGGTAAGCGAGAACAGGCGATCTCCGATCTCAGGAAGGCGCTTCAGATTAAACCGGATTTTGCTGATGCGCAAAACAACCTCGGAGCCAATCTTGCACAACAGGGAGACACTGAGGCAGCCGAACAAGCCTTCCGCGGGGCGTTGATCACGAATCCCTATGACGCTGATGCAAATGCCAACCTGGGCCGTCTGATGGCAGGGAAAAATGATTGGAAACAGGCTGCCTTCCATCTGCAAAAGGCCGTTCAACTCGACTCATCTGACCTCGGTGCACACATGGCTTACTCAGTCGTCCTGCTTCAGATCGGTCGAATTCGCGAAGCCGAAGTAGAAGCGGAAGCTGCAGTAAAAGCCGATCCGAAATCTGCTCAAGCGCGAGATCTTCTCGAACAGACTCGCATCCAAAGAGGTATCCGCCCGTAAATCATCACGGACATTGCTGACGGCGCCTTGACCGGGCCTTTTGTAAGAGCGGGAAGGAAACCCTCGTATGGGGGTTGACAACTGTTCTCTTAATGTTTTCTTATGATGTCCGCAATTGTTTTATCTACAAACTATTTGAGACAACCGTTTGTCTAAGGAAGTAACGTACAGTTTTGACCAGATTTGTTCAAGTATGCCCGGATACCAGATAACAAAAGGGCATTGTCGTTTGAAATCGCACACGCAGTCTTTGGAGGCTCTCTCGTGAATGTCACCGAAACAACGCGCAGAATTTTTAAGCAAATCCTGCTCAGGCCGTCGTCAATCGCCCTGTTCGCCTTGGCTGGTTATTGCACATCCCCCACAGTCCTTTCGATTCATGGCGCGGCCTATGCGCAGAACACTAACGCGACGATCCGCGGACAGGTACTCGATCCAACCGGAGCTCTCGTGCCTGACGCCCAGGTGACGATCGTCAATAAGAATACGAATGTCACTGTTTTCAGCGGCAAAACCGATTCGGCAGGCGCCTTCGTGGCGCCGCAGGTCATCCCGGGAACCTACAAGATTACTGTCGCAGCGGCGGGCCTTAAAGACGCCCTCGTCGACAATCTCGTCGCCACTGTCGCCCAGGTCGCGTCGGTGAACATCAACATGCAGGTCGGAGGCGCCAGCGAAGTCGTCACCGTTGAGGTGAAGGGCGAGCAACTGGATCGAAGCACGTCGGACATCTCGACTCTGATCTCTCCGGCTGAAGTGCAGAACGTTCCTCTGGTCAACCGCTCTCCAGAAAATCTCCTGGCATTTATTCCCGGTGTCACCCACGGCGGAGCCGGCGATCAGCCGAACACATCGCAGCTCTCGATCAACGGCAGCCGCACCCTCAACTCCGAGATGCTCCTGAATGGCGTCTCCATCATCGTTGCCTCTACCGGAACCGCCCTTGCCCTCCCATCGCCGGACGGCATCGACCAGTTCCGTCTTCTGGCAACGAATGCTCCGGCCGAATATGGCCGCACCGCAGGCGCCGTCCTCTCGGCGAACACGAACTCAGGCACAAATGTCTATCACGGGAATGCCTATTTCCTTTTGCGCAATGAGGACTTCGACGCAAATTCATACTTCAACAAGCTCAAAGGGCTTCCCAGGGCGAAAGACCGTTATTTTCAGGCTGGAGGTTCCTTCGGTGGCCCCGTCAGGATTCCGAAACTATACAACGGACGCGACAAGACTTTCTTCTTTGTAAATTACGATTACACCATTGCCCCGAATACGGGCACCTTTACCGACACGGTTCCGACCGCAGCGCAACGAACAGGCGATTTCTCAGCAGCGTTGAATGGTGTCAGTTCCAACAAGTCCGCGCCAGTCGTTGTGTACCGTCCTGGAACGAAGACTCCCTATGGCAGCACCACCGCAGGCGGAAGCCAGATCATTGGCCCTATCGACTCGGCTGCTGCAAAGATTCTCGCGCTGCTCCCCTTGCCGAACACCCAGGGAACTTTCGACCCGGTCAACAATCGCTATACCGGTAACTGGATTACGCAGCAGAACACGACAAGCAACACTCTAAGGCTCGCCGCCCGTGTCGATGAACAACTAACGGCCAAAGACCGGTTTAGCTTCAACCTCTACCGCTACACCAATACATCACCAAATGCGGTGAACTACAACCAGGACGCCACAGGAAAGACCTTGTCGTTCAATCAAGCCTTGTTCAACACCACGTGGGATTGCTCGTGCAACAATGCGTGGCTTCCTTCGGTGGAGTACACCCGCGTCTGGACCCCTACCCTGGTCATGGACCTGAATATGGGATTCTTTCGTAATGTCGTATTGCGCAATCCTCCTGGGTCGGGCCTCAATGCAGCACAGACGCTTGGAATTTCCTCGCTTCCCCTCGATCAGATGCCGCAGCTTACTTCACCTGGGTTCAGCAATATTGGGTCCGATACGAATACTAACCAGGTCAACATCACCAATACCTACGCTCCCTATGGCAGCGTTACCAAAACCTACGGCCCGCATACCTTCAAAGTTGGCGCATCCCTGCGCAAGAATCAGTTCAATTCCTACAACCCGGCTTCAAGCCCGGAAGGAACGTTGGCCTTCGATGGTTCGATCACCAACCAGGGCAACGCAGGCAATCCCACAACCGGGCTCGCAGACTTCCTGCTCGGCAAGATCAAAACCGGAAGCTATGAGCAACCGATGCCAGCCACTGGTCGACGTAACTACAACGTCGGCATCTTTGCCCAAGACGACTGGAAGATAATTCCAAAGCTTACGATCAACGTGGGTCTGCGTTGGGAGTATGAATCACCGCTCACAATCGCGCACAACATCTTCAGTCGCATGGATCCCACCACGGGCGTAATGTTGGTTGCTGGTCAGAATGCGTCTGCTTCCCTCAACGCTCCTACTCCTAAGGCTGACTTCTCTCCTCGTATAGGCCTGGCATACAGTCTCAATGACAAGACTGTGGTACGTGCCGCCTTCGGAACGTTCTACGGAACCATCTTCCAGAATCTGGGCGGACAGATTGCATTCCCGGGGTACGACAACAATATCTCTTACAACAATCTAGGAACCGGAATTGCGCAGCCCTTCTCGCTCGCTCAGGGTTTTCAGCTGCAGCCCGCTGCCAATGGAGGCAATCCCGCCTTGGCCCCGCTTTACGTAAATGCCACACCAGCCAGCCCGTACTCAATAAGTGGGGTGGCCTTCAACAAGATGAGCCCGATGCCGATGGTGCAGCAATGGAACGTTGGGTTCCAGCGCACACTGCCTCTGGCTCTCACGTTGGAAGTCAACTATGTTGGAAACCACGCGCTCCATCTCCCCTACAACGCGGCGGTCAACGTGGTGCCTCTCACAAGTGTTGACGCTGTAACTTTGGCCAACACCACTACCGCAACACAGAACGCGAGACCCTTTCCGAAGCTAAGCGCGTGGACCGATGTCGATACGATCGGCAAATCGAACTATAACGCTCTGCAGGTAACGGTCCGCCGTCAGTTCAACACGAGGCTTGCCATTCTTTCCAACTACTCGTATGCCAAGAGCATGGACGATGGCAGCACAATCTACAACTTCTCGGCGCCGAATGGAACGGCAAACTCTCAATATCCCGTGGAAGGTCCTAACCGCATTAGCGATACCGCGGTTAGCAACATCGACGCGACTCACTCGGCAAGCATCCTCATGGTCTACACTACCGGCGGCCCCTGGTGGCTCAAGAACTGGCACATCTCCCCAGTCTTTGTTGGTCACACGGGACTTCCTGTCAACATTACACAGACCAACGAGATACCAAGTGCTTCTCAGCGCCCGAACGGCGACACGACGCACCTGAAACTCTCCAAACCAGTTGTTAACGGTGCGACTCTGCAATACCTCGACACGCCAGTGACAGACACCAACTTTGCGCTGACACCCTCGGGCCCGGTCTACTCCACGATTAATGGCGTTCGGACTCGTGTCGTCGCAACCGGCTTCGGCAACGTCGGCCGCGATTCCATTAGAGCCCCAGGAGAGGTGGACTTTGATCTCTCGGTCTCCAAGGATTTCAAAATCTGGGAAGCTCTGAACTTCCAGATTCGCGCCGATGCATTCAATGTGATTAACCACACTAACTTCACGGCACCGAGTGGCGCCCTCACGGTGTCCACGACAACCAACTCGACTGTAGCGAATTTCGCCAATAGCTCCAGCTTTGGCCAGATCACTGGCACTCAGCCCAGCCGGAGGTTGCAACTATCAGGGCGATTCTTCTTCTAGCTATTCACAACCAGAGATGCCGGGAAAGGCCATCCGCGAGGGTGGCCTTTTTCGAAACCTAAAAGGTCAAAACCGGGCAGATCCAGACAGGACCATACAGAGATGAATCGATGGGCGTTAAACCTGCAGAGTCTTAGCATCAACGCACTTGGATGTCGTGCAGTTCTTTGGATATCGATTGCGGCCGGTATCTCTGCTTCGGCAGAAACTCTTCGCTCGCCTTGGGATGGAAAGCCTGTCACCCAAACTGAGGCAACTTACACCTGCCCCGCAATCGTGCACATTGCTCCCGACCTCGTTACGGACGGTTTCTACAGGCTTGATGACCCGACCCACTCCATCATTGACCCGGTGCGCCAGGAAGCTTATCGAAAATCGAGTGAGCCCGTAAAAAATGTTGGAATGCAGATCGTGAAAGCAGCTGACGCGTACCGTACGACAGGCTCGCGAGGAGCTGCTCAATGTGCCATGACACAGATCCTCACCTTAGCCCAGGACCGCGCTCTTACAGGGAAGATGTCATCCGGTCAGGCCTACTACGTTCAGGGATGGGTAGTCGGTGCGATCGCAATCGCATACCTAAAAATTCGCGACCTCAACATCCAGACTCCACGACAGGCAGAGAGCATCGGTGCATGGATGCACAGCGTAGGCGAACAGACAAGAAACTACTACGACTCACGCAAGAAACCTGGTCGCAGCGACGCACAAAATAATCATCTCTATTGGGCCGGAGTTCAACTCGTTGCAACGGGAGTTGCCGCGAACAATCGCAAAGACTTCGATTGGGCAATGGCAACCTACGACAACGGAGTCAACCAGATTCAATCCGACGGCTCTCTTCCACTGGAGATGGCAAGAGGTGCTCGCGCCTTGCACTACCATCTCTATGCGCTCGCACCCCTCATCCTCCTCGCAGAGTTCGGCGAAGCAAATCATCTTGATCTGTATGCTCACGCCAACGGCGCAATTCATCGCCTCGTAGACTTCTCAATTGCTGGCGTTCAAGACCCAACTCCGTTTGTTAAAGTATCGGGAGTACAACAGGAAATTTCAAAAACTCTAAACGGAGACCAGATTGGTTGGGCTCCTCCCTACGTCCAACGCTTCCCAAACACGGCGCTTGAGCAATACATCAAAAGCGCAAATAACCTAAGCGTTTTTTACCTAGGGGGTCTCGCTCCAGGCAAATGAAAATCTCCCGAATCCTTCAGATTGCGCTCTTCGTTGAATTATCTTTGAGTGGTTTCGCGCCAGCTCAGGTGTCGGCCGCGTCGGGGCCATCGCTTGATCCGCACCTTCTGCTGACACTGCAGGACTTCGAAGCGCGCAAGGCTATCGTGCAACACGAGCCGTGGGCGAAAGCTGCATTCGAAGCGCTGCTCAAAGAGGCTGATGGCTACCCGCAGGATTACCTTAACAAATTCGGACTCACCGCAGTAGCCGCGCCGGAAAAAACCGCCCAGTGGGCTCATTGGTACGTATGTCCCGAGACCGGAACCCACCTCGAATTCCACCCACCCAATCACAACATCTGTCCGGACACAGGAAAGGACTATCAGGACTGGCCCATCAGCGACGTACACTTTCACTACATGCACGACATGCTCAGCCACGATGCGATGATCCTCGGCATCGCCTACCGCATGACCGGCAAACAGATCTACGCGCAACACGCAGCCGAAATCCTCAAGCTCTACGCAGACAAATACAAGGACTATCCCATCGTCGATAACTACGGAAAACAATCGAACTGGGGTGCACGCATCTACTCGCAAACTCTGAACGAATCCATCTGGCTCATCGACATGACCTTCGCTTACGATCTCGTGCGAGGATCAGGAAAACTAAGTGCGAACGATCGCACTCACATCGAACAAGATCTGCTTATCCCCAGTGCAGCCACTGTTGTACGCGGACACAAAGAGCCAACCAACAATATCCAGAGCTGGATCAACGGAGCCCAGGCGTCTGTCGGCTTCGAACTCAACAACAAAGCCCTCATCGACGAAGCCATTGACGGCCCGCTTGGCTTTCGCTATCAGATGAAAAATTATGTTCACGAAGGGTTTTGGATCGAAGGCGCGTGGGGCTATCAGTTCTATGCGATGCGGCCCCTAACAACAACGGCAGAGATCGCAAAACATCACGGCATGGATCTTTGGAAACAGGAAAGCGCACTTACCAGTATGTTCTTCTCGCCGCTCGGAGTCATGCTCCCCGACGGCAGACTTCCCGCGTTCAACGACTCCGAGGAAGTCCGCCTTTACGGCAATGCCTCGTTGTACGAGTTAGCCTATGAGAACACTCATGATCCAAGGCTACTCGCCGTCCTCGACAACGCACAGCGCTCCAGCAAAGAAGCTCTTCTCTTTGGTGTGTCGACTTTGCCAGAGTCAAAAGGACCGCTGCTCAAAAGTGCAGTCTTTCCCGAATCCGGTTATGCCACGCTCCGCGCAAAAGGCAACGATCTTAGCGTAATTCTGAAATTCGGACCGCACGGCGGAGGTCATGGTCACTATGACAAGCTCGGCGAGATCATTTACGCCGCCGGGCGCACACAGGCGGTTGACCCCGGTACCCAACTTTACGGAATGGCCTTACACAAAGAGTGGGATCAGATGTCCGTAGCCCACAACACCCTGACCGCAGATGAACTGCGTCAAGATCAGGCAACTGGCAAACTCATCGCGTGGAAAGACGAGGACGGCTATACCGCCGTAACCGCCAGTGCTGGACCCGCCTACAAATTCGCAGACCTCACTCGCAGTATTCTCGTAACCAACGACTACGTGTTGCAGGTTGATCGCGCTCACTCGACCGATAGCAAGCCACACACCTTCGATTTCAACTATCACAACTTCGGCAAGCAAACGATACAGTTGCAAACTGCACCGTTTATCGGCTTTCCAAACGAAAACGGCTACAACCACCTGGAACAGGTCCAACGTGGCGAAACATCCCATGCCATTACCACACGTTTTGATAACGCCGACACAACCGTATCGCTGACAGTGCTCGGCGGCGTTTCGTCGGAGGTCTTTCACGGCGTAGCACCCGGCCCCCATCCAGCCACAAAAGTTCCCTTCATTATCGTGCGACGAAAGGGAACGGATGTTAGCTTCTTCTCCCTACTCGTTCCTGCTAAAGGAGTCCCGGCAACGATCCATCTCGCAACCACAAAGGAAGGCAATCTCACGGTCCAGGGATCAAATTGGGTAGATACGATAACGCTGGGCGATACGATTGCCTATCATCGCGATTCCAGTACCGGACCGAATACTTCAAAATCAAATGTTCGCATCAAAATAAGGTCGAGCCAAGGGTTTCGGTAGCTTGTATTGTGCGGGGCAAGCTCATATGAGTCAGAGGACTCCCGGTCAATGCAAGCCAATCAACCTCGCCGGATTCTCCTTCGCCATACGATCAATCTCTTCGTGCGTAAATCCTTGTCCCCGTAATCCTTCATAGAATGCAATCAACCCATCCGTATGCAATGGATTTCCTGGCTGCCCCATATCGCTCGATAGAATGCAGTGGTCCACCCCAACGAAACGAATAGCTCTCGCGTAGTCCGCGAAGCTGAACTCCTTCGCTGTCCCAGTCAAACCGTTGTAGACAAACTCGACGTAGGCACCCATCTTCGCTGCCTCCAGCATCTGCGCCTCCGACATATGCGTCGGTTGCAGCATTGCGTGCGTCACCACCATGTGCTGAACGCCCTCCGCCTTAGCTTCGCGTACCAGCATTAGGTCTTCCTCCGCGCTCGAGTGTCCTGTCGCCATCACTAGGTTAAGCTTTGCGATCACCGCGATCACGGCCTTAGTCTCCGGCAACAACTGCCCATCTCGAGCAATCCGAACAGACAGCCGATTTTGCTTCGAATACCTCACCTGATTCTCCGAGTCAAATGTAGCCATCCACACGAAGCGCCCGTATCCTCCTGTAATCGCCGCCATATGCTCGACCGCGCCGGGATTCATTCCACCCACCGACAAGTTCAAGTCGATCCCGCCGAACGCCTCAATCCCCGGAACCTCCTTCCGAACGATGTAAGCTAGCGAAGCTGTTGGCTCGTAGTGATTCTTCAGCACCAGTCCGCGCATCCCGCGGCTCTTCGCAAGCCGTGCAAGGTCGATCGCGTCAATTGATCGTGGCGTGCTATCCGGAGCCACATGGACGTGAATATCAATCGCGCCGGTCAGAGGATCCTCCTGCGCGAATCCGGTAGAAACGACACAAAGCATCAGGCCAAGAAAAACTGTCTTCAACATTTCGGAACACCTCTTTGCCAACGGGACATTGTATCCGGTGACACTTCGCAAGCCGCGCCAAGTATTATGCAGTGACGAGGAATTTCACATGAATTTGGGACTAGAGGGAAAGACCGCATTGGTGCTCGCTGGAGGCGGCGGACTAGGCCGCGCTATTGCTAAGTCCCTTGCCATGGAAGGCGCGAAGGTCGCCGTAGCAGGTATTGGGCCAATTTCGATCGACGCCACAGTCGCGGACCTCAAGGCGATCGGCGGCAAATGCATCGGCCTGATCTGGGATCTCGCTGACCTCTCGGTGATCAACCCGAACATCTCGAAGATCGAAAACGAACTCGGCCCCGTAGACATCCTCGTCAACAACACGGGTGGCCCACCTCCAGCCTCGGCGGCCGGCCAAGACCCCTCGCTCTGGACTAAACAATTTCAATCGATGGTCCTCTCAGTCATCGCTATCACCGACTGCGTGCTTCCCGGCATGAAGTCTCGAGGTTGGGGACGCATCCTCACCAGCACATCGTCAGGCGTTATATCGCCTATCCCAAATCTGGCGATCTCAAATGCGCTCCGTTTGTCGCTCGTCGGTTGGTCGAAGACGCTAGCCCGTGAGGTTGGCAAAGACGGGATTACCGCTAACATCGTCGTGCCCGGTCGCATCGGGACATCCCGCGTCTCAGCCCTGGATATTGCAAAGGCCAAGCGCGAAGGACGCAGCGCCGAAGACGTCGCCGCCGAGAGTCAGAGCGCTATCCCACTGGGGCGCTACGGCAAGGCGGAAGAGTACGCCGACGTTGTAGCCTTCCTCGCCAGCGAGCGCGCCACCTACATCACCGGTTCAGTCATCCGAGTAGACGGCGGCATGATCACCAGCATTTAGGAGAACTCGAGAATCCATGCCATTGGACAAGAAGACAATCGACACCCTCACCGGTGTCACCACCGCAACCCTCACTACAGTTCTGCTCAAAAAAGGCCTGCGCAACATTTGGCTGCGCGGCACCAAACCACTGCGGCCGGGCCAACCCCGCATTGTCGGTCCCGCTTTTACCCTGCGGTTTGTCCCCGCGCGAGAAGACCTCGCCACCCCCGAGTCCTGGGCATCTCCTACCTCAACCCGTGCTGCTATCGAGTGCATGCCCGCTGGATGCGTTGCGGTGGTCGATGCTATGGGCGTCACTGACGCCGGAATCTTCGGTGATATCCTCTGTGAACGCATCCGCGTCCGTGAAGTAGCTGGACTCATCACCGATGGCGTCATCCGCGATCTTGCAGGCGTTCTTCGCACCAATCTGCCTGTCTGGTGCCAGGGCACAGCTGCCCCATCCTCGGTCACTGGACTCACCTTCGTCGGTTGGCAGATGCCCATCGCCTGCGGCGGCGTCGCCGTCTTCCCCGACGACATCATGGTCGTCGATGACGATGGAGCCGTCGTCATCCCGGCTGCGCTCCTTGACGAAGTCGTCGAAGCCGCGGTTGAGCAGGAAAAACTCGAAGCGTGGATTCTCGACGAGGTTCGCTCCGGCCTTCCGCTACCCGGACTTTACCCACCCAACGCCGAGACCAAAGCTCGATACGCAAGCTTTCGCGCCACAAAGGATAAATCGGTAGACTAGCCGGTAGAGATCGGAGTTGAAGTTTGTTATCCGCAGCCTATATCGCGCCTAAGACCGCCTCCGATCGTGCCAGTGACTTGCTCTATCGCAAGATCGCATGGCACATCATGCCGATCGTTGTGATCGGTTACATCATCGCCTACATCGACCGCGTCAACGTGAGTTTCGCGAAGCTCCAGATGCTGGGCGATCTAAAGTTCAGCGACAGCGTCTATGGAGTGGGCGCCGGTATCTTCTTCCTCGGCTACTTCGCCTTTGAAGTCCCCAGCAACATCATGCTGCAGAAGGTCGGAGCGCGCGTCTGGATCTGCCGCGTCATCGTCACCTGGGGCATCGTCTCAGCACTGACAGCCTTAGTGCGCACACCCATGCAGTTCTACACCGCACGTTTGCTGCTGGGAGTTGCAGAAGCCGGTTTCTTCCCGGGCATGATCCTCTACCTCACCTACTGGTTCCCAGCCCATCGCCGAGCTGCAATGGTTGCCCTTCTGATGGCGGGAAACCCGGTATCCGGAATCATCGGCGGTCCGCTGTCCGGCTTCATCCTGCGGCACTTCGCCGGCAGCAACGGCATGGCCGGGTGGCAATGGCTGTTCGTCCTGGAGGCCATCCCCGCAGTTGTCCTCGGTGTCGTCATCTTCCTGTTCCTCGACAACCGCGTAGTCGAAGCCAAGTGGCTCACTGAACGCGAACGAGCCATCGTCACTTCCGAAATCCACGAAGAAGCCGTCTCTAAGACCCACGTTTCAATTCGATCTGTGTTTGCCAGTCCACGTGTCTGGCTCTTCGGCGCAATCTTCTTCGGCATGGAGATGGGCTCGTATGCGATTGGCTTCTGGCAGCCCACCATCATCCGCCAGACCGGCGTCAAAGACGCATTCCACATAGGCCTGCTCACAACTGTCCCATATACCTGCGCCCTTATCTGCATGATGTTCGTTGGACGCCACTCCGACAAAACTCGCGAACGACGCTGGCACGTCATTGTGCCAAACATCGTCGCTGCGATCGGTTTTATCCTCTGCACGCAAGCCGGCAGCAATACGCCCGTGGCGATGTTCGGACTCGTACTCGCTGTCGCCGGAGTTATCACTGGGTTGGCGATGTTTTGGGCACTTCCCACATCGTTTCTTGGAGGGAACGCCGCTGCGGCCGGGATCGCCCTCATCAACTGCACCGGCAATCTCGGTGGCTTCTTTAGCCCTGCCATCATCGGCTTCCTTAAAACCTACACCGGAACCCTCAGCTCCGGTCTCTTCCTCGTCGCTGCCTGCATGATCGCTTCATCCGTCCTCATCCTCACGCTCACTCCTGCGAAATCGCCAACACTCGAACCCACAGGGGCAGAGATATGACCACAGGTTTACGCAAGGGATTAACCAACTACGGCGACGCAGGCTTCTCGCTCTTCCTCCGTAAGGCATTCATCAAGGCCATGGGTTACTCCGACGATGCGCTCGAGCGGCCCATCGTCGGCATCACGAACACCTTCAGCGACTACAACCCCTGTCACGGCAATGTCCCCGATCTGATCGAAAGCGTGAAGCGTGGAGTCATGCTGGCCGGCGGTCTGCCAATGGTCTTTCCAACGATTTCCATTGGCGAGAGCTTCGCCCATCCCACATCGATGTTCCTCCGCAATCTGATGGCGATGGACACCGAAGAGATGATGAAGGCGCAGCCGATGGACTCTGTCGTCCTCATCGCAGGGTGCGACAAGACCCTCCCCGCGCAAGTCATGGCTGCCGCTAGCGTCGACCTCCCGGCAGTAGTGCTGCAGACCGGTCCGATGGTTGTCGGCAATTACAAAGGCGAAGTCCTTGGGGCTTGTACCGATTGCCGCCGCATGTGGGCACAGCATCGCGCTGGCAACGTCGACCTTGTCGAGATCGAAACCATCGGCGGCCGTCTCTGCCCGTCAGTAGGTACCTGCTCCGTCATGGGAACAGCCAGCACCATGGCCTGTATCGTCGAAGCACTCGGCCTCGCACTTCCCATGAGTGCTGCCGCCCCAGCCACTCTCGCCGACCGCCGCCGCATCGCCGAAGCCAGCGGCAGATGCGCCGCCGAAATCGCCATTGACGGTAGACCGAGGCCCAGTGACCTCGTCACGGCAGCGTCAATCCGCAACGCTATGATTGTCTTGCAAGCCATAGGCGGTTCCACGAACGGTCTTATCCACCTGATCGCAATTGCCGGCCGCGCAGGTGTCCCCTTTGACCTCGATGCCTTCGACCAACTCGGCCGCGAAATTCCCGTCCTTCTCAACCTCAAGCCCTCCGGCGCGCACTACATGGAACATCTCCACCATGCCGGAGGTCTGCCGGCCCTGATGCGAGAGCTCACTGCATTCCTTGACCTCGATGTCCCCAACATCTCCGGTGGCACTTTGGGCGACGCCATCGCCGCCGCGGAGCTCGTACCGAATCAAGACGTCATCCGCAGCTTCGCATCACCGCTAAAACCAGAAGGCGCAATGGCGATTCTCCACGGTAATCTCGCGCCACTTAGCGCCGTCATTAAGCACTCCGCAGCTTCGCCCCACCTTATGCGTCATACCGGACGAGCGGTCGTCTTCGAATGCATCGAAGACCTCACCAATCGTATTGACGATCCCAACCTCGATGTCACCGCCGACGACATCCTCGTTCTGCGCAATGCTGGACCCAAAGGCGCACCAGGCATGCCTGAGGCAGGCTATCTTCCAATTCCGATGAAGCTCGCGCGCCAGGGTGTTAAAGACATGGTGCGCATCTCCGACGCTCGCATGAGTGGCACTGCCTTCGGCACTATCGTTCTCCACATTGCCCCCGAGGCAGCAGTTGGTGGCCCACTCGCTGTCGTCAAAAATGGAGACCAGATTCAGCTCGATGTCGAGGCTCGGCGCCTCGAGCTCCTCGTCAACGACTCAGAACTACAACAACGCCTTGTTGCCCTGAAACAGTCACCACCGCAACGCGAAATCCCCCAGCGCGGCTATGCAAAACTGTTCGAAGACTGCGTCCTTCAAGCCGATCAAGGTTGCGACTTCGACTTCCTTCTGCGCGACGGACTCCCCCCTACACCAAAGAAGGATGAATAGACGAATGCTCCTTGATCACACCGCAAAGGGTGTCTACGCCATCGCCGTTACTCCCTTTAAACCCGATGGCGCCGTCGACTACGACTCCGTCGACAGAATGACCGACTTCTACCTCGCCTGCGGCGTCACCGGTCTCACCATCCTCGGCATCATGGGCGAAGCTCCGAAGCTCGATCCCTCCGAAGCGCTCGCCATCTCTAACCAGGTCGTCCGCCGAGCCGGTGTTCCGATCATCGTAGGCGTCTCCGCCCCTGGCTTCGCAGCCATGCGTTCGCTCGCCCGCAGCGTCATGGAATGCGGTGCAGCCGGTGTCATGATTGCGCCGCCGTCAAACCTTCGCACCGACGACCAGATCGTTAACTACTACGCGCAGGCAGTAGACGCCATCGGCTCTGACATCCCATTCGTCATTCAAGATTACCCGCTGCTGCTTGGGGTCATTATGACGCCCAAAATCATCCAGCGCATCGTTAACGACAACTTATCCTGTGTGATGCTCAAGCACGAAGACTGGCCAGGTCTGGAGAAGATCAGCACCTTGCGCAGCTTTCAAAACGAGGGAACGCTCCGCCCCATCTCGATTCTCACTGGCAACGGCGGCCTCTTCCTCGACTTTGAGTTGGAGCGTGGAGCCGACGGCGCAATGACCGGCTATGCCTTCCCAGACATGCTCGTCGAGGTCGTCAGGCTCGCGCAGTCAGGACAGCGCGAGGCCGCTCACGACCTCTTCGACGCGCATCTTCCACTCATTCGGTACGAGCAGCAGCAGGGAATTGGTCTAGCTGTCCGCAAGTACGTCCTGCAGAAGCGCGGCGCTATCGCACAAGATTCTCAACGGGTACCGGGCACATCGCTCACGGCAAAAGCAAAGGCTGAGGTCGACTATCTCCTAAGCCGCCTCGCCCAGCACGATCCGCGGGCGAAGCTCTCTTGAATCCTCAGGATTCTCAGAGATTAATTCAGACCGAAGACGCTGCCAGGACCTTTGCAACACGCGGGTTGAACCGTGAGAGGAAATACTCCCGTACTTGCTGCGTATCTGTCAGTGTTTGAACGTAGCTACAAGAAGCTGCTAACCTTTGCCAGTTCAACCGGTCGTTGCACCATCTAAATCAGATGATCCACAAATGCTTGCCCTGACGAATCGATCTGTTTGGCTGATGTGGCTAAACCTAGCCAGGGTAAGGGTTGCGGCTGATCTAACCCTAGCCAGCGCTTTTAGCTTTTGTTTTGAATGAATGTGGGTCTGAACGGGGTGTTGCGTCGATTGAAATATCCATATACAAACCGAAAGTCTTGAAGAATGAGCATGGCGTCTACGCAACTTTTCCTGTTTCTGTCATTTTTGTCAGGTGTGCGAGTCCTCCCGACGAAATACCATACGACTCTTCAATGAGAGGGAGTAAAGCGCTGCTCTCAAGGAGTGCCGTATGTCTTTCTACTGGGTCTACAATCTTCCCACCTGGCTTTTTGGCGTACTTACAGTCGTTGCGTTCGTAGCCTTTGGCTTGGCAGGCCTCTATCTCCTTCGCGGTTGGGTACGACGCATTGACACTGGACACCACATGTACAGTCACATCGTCGGCTTTTATCTGGCAGGCGCTACTGTTCTGTATGCGGTTTGTGCAGGCCTGCTGGCCATCGGAGCCTGGGACACCCTTACAGAAGCGCAGGGAAGAATCGACCATGAGGCCAGCGCTCTCGGCGCTCTCTACCGCGACGTCCGTGCGTTTCCAGACCCCGTACGCACTGTCTTGCAGAATGACCTGCGCACCTATACACGCGCAGTCATTGATGTGGGATGGCCTATGCAGCAACACGGGATCGTACCTAATAATGCCAGCTCTGTGCTGGATGACTTTCAGCAGCATTTCATGTCTTTCGAGCCCGAGGATGAGAGACAGGAGATCGTTGCTGCAGAAGCGTATAGGTCTTTCAATGATCTGATTGCGAGCCGAAGATCCCGGCTCGACAGCATCCAGACCGAAATGCCCGGACCCCTCTGGTCCTTGATGATCTTCGGAGCCATGATTTGCATTGTGATCACCTGGTTCTTTAACTCAGAAAGTTTTGTCATGCATATCTGGATGACAGGCTTGTTTTCAGGGCTCCTCGCTTTGCTAGTTTTCTTGATTGCAGTCCTGGATAATCCCTACAGGGGGAAGATCAGCGTCTCTCCTGAACCCCTCGAGCGTGTCTACCAACAGACGATGTTGCCGCCCAATTGAATGGGGACGGGTCGAAACTAGAACGGCACATACGGTTGCTGCGTGACCCAGATGCGATGGAGCAGGACGGCAAGCTTGCGTGCGACAGCAACGATGGCTCGATAACGCGACTGCTTGCCTCCTCGCGAAGCCAGGTGCAAGCCCCTTCGTCACAGCGTGGAGTCTTTTCCTCGCGGACCCAGGACATGGTTCCCGCACTCGACCAGCAGTGATCGCAGGTGACGTTGCCCGCCTTGGTGATGCCCAGTTGCGGGTCGCGATCTCCGGACTGACTGCGCTTCGGCCGCGGTCCGAGATAGCATCCCACGTCCCGACTTCGCTTAGAGCGCTGCTTGTTCCCCAGCGTCAGCACATAGGTCAGAGCAGTAAGCTCGCCCACGCCGTAGACCTTGATCAGTGCCTGGGTCTCGACGTACTCGGTCTCGGTGAGTTGCTTGACCAGACGATCGTAGTGCTTGATCTTTACCGTCAACGAGGCGATCTGTTTGGCACCTTGGACACCACCTGTACGCATGGGGTTGTTGTTGCTCTGGATGAGCGCACTCGATGTGCCAAGCGACAAGTGTGGATTGAAATAACTGCCGATTGTGATGCCGTTGGTGTTGAAGTTGTAGTCGTGAACAGCAGCCCTCCAATCACCCGTCCCTTGCGGCGGCCCCATTCCACCGGATCCATTGCTGGCCTAGAGGTATGTGAACTGTTCGATGGAACGGGCGATCAGAAACACGCTTACGGCCTCCTGAAGAAGGTGAAGCTGGCCGATAAGGCAAGGTGTCTCGAAAATGCTGGGCCGCTACCTCAAGCTGTTCACGGGCGAGATAGAAGACCCCAGCGATGCGAATCGCATTACAACGCTGATCATTGATCTGTAGCGCACTGCCGAGGTTTATTTCGAGTACTGATTTCGGGGGGTCGCCGTCGACACCTTCGCCATTCGGTCGGGAATTACCGTGTCGGGCTTTGCCAAGACCTCCTAGTTATTCACCCAGTTCTCGGCGGCAAGAATGTCATCGAGCATGTCGTCGATGCGTTTGACGCCCCAGTCGGCGCGTAACCGCTTTAGGAAACCAAGGTGGGTGCTGGCTGTCTTGGGGCGAATGTCATCGTTGTTTCATTTTCCCTCTTTCGCATCCTCGACGATCTTCTTCCATACCAGCGTTAGGCGGTTGCAGAGTCCAGCGACGGTGAGGCTCGTTGACGTTGAACATATTAGAGTGATACGGTCCTGGGCCTACTCTCACTATGCTGACAGTAAAGTTTCTTGGGCCCTCAAGTCTCAGAGGTGTCAAAATGACGATTTGGCTCAGAACAACTCTTTGTATCTGCGGCATGTTGCCGCTACTTACCTCCTTGCCAGCTCCGGGGCAGCAGGTACCTAACGGAAGCTACCTTAAGTCGTGTGGGCAATTCCATATGAATGGCGCGATGCTCACCGCGTCCTGCGCCACAGGGGGCAATCCGGGGGCGTTTGTGTCGACAATCGACACCAGCGCATGCGGAAGCGACATCTCCAACAAGGCTGGTGCGCTCTTCTGCCTCGCGAAACCCGGGACATGGGGCGTTGGACGCGCCGTTCCTCGTGGCAGCTATCTTGAAAGCTGTGGAGACGCATCGGTTAAGGGAACTGTCCTCTTCGCAAATTGTACAAATCGCAACGGAATCTCGACGATTCCCAGACTAAACCTGGCAAGCTGCCGGATGGGCAACAATATCACAAACGTTGACGGACAATTGGTCTGCATTCGCTGATCAAGTCGACCCTCGACCGCCCATGTCCGCGCTGGTACGCCGAAAGTTTCGTGGCTCCTAAAGTATCTTGCAGACACAACCCGGCGCCCTCTCAAGGCGAAGAGGCCGGGTTCGAGGCTCACTGTATCTGTCTACCGCGAACATAAAGAGGTACGGTCATCTGGGTTGGTGAGAGTACCAGAGATGCTGGAACCACTCAATTGAAGTGAAGTTTCCGAAAACGCCGTTTCTCGGGAACTTCATCAAGAAACCAGTTTTTCCTCATATTTGAGCTGAAGTTTTACCTTCATTGTGGCCTAAGGATCTTTCGGTTGCCCAACTGCGGCGTACGCGAAAGGTCCGACGGAACGGTGGTCGGATCGTTCAAGATTGCCGGGTCGACCGTCGGAACGCCAGCTCCCGTGGGCCGGATGAAGGCGTGGCTCCTCGAGATTGTGATATCCATACTGTGGTGCGCGCCGACCGTAGTCACCGGACGCGGAAACTCCACAATATAGCGCCCTCGAATCAGCGTTACAGCCCATGCAAGCTGTTTCCCCAGATCTTTCGCGGAGGTCGGGAGCAGGATCCCCCCGCTCAGTTGGCACACTTCATTGAAGGGCACTTCATTTTGGGTGATGTTATTGACCCTCAACTCCTCGGGTGGAATCAGGCCAAAGATAGCAACGCTTCTCGTCTGAGCAAAGTCTCTCAATGCATTCCAGGAATTCCGGCTCCCTCGATCCACTCCGTCGGTCACAGCAAGAATCACCCGTCTACCGGGACGCTTGGACATTTGCTGAACAATAGTTGCAAGCGAGTCCCACAGGTATAAGCGATTCCCGCACCTCCCCTTCGCATCTCTCTCGTCCAGGGATTGCGACTGCTGCAACACCAGATCAACCTGTCGCGTCAGACTTGCGGAGTCCGTGGCTCCCGGATCTCCGAAGTGAATGAGCTCACAGCCTAACGCGTAGATCGATACCTCATCCTTTGTATGCAGAGAAAGAGATGCAAGATTTGCAATCGCTTCGCCGGGCTCCAACATAGCCCACGGATTAGAGGGGCTTAGGTCAATGAGTATCGTCAGCAATATCGGATCATCGCCCTCCAGCCTTGCATGCGTCGCCCGAAGCTTAGGCCCTCCGTCAAGACTTACAAAGAACCTTCGCTCGTCAATCTGGGCAATCGGCTTGTGATCACGCCCAAGAACAAGCGTCGGGATCTGCACCAGATTTGTATAAACGTGTAACGTTGGCGAGCTAGCATTCTCCGGCATCTGCGCAGTCACAGTGCATGCACACAACAATCCCCATACGCATGCCTTTCCCGCCACCGTCCGCCGCAGCCGCATACCGGCCCATCCCGATCCGCCGACCAACACAACCCCAGAATTATTCCAGAAACAAATAGAGATGGAAAATGCTGCTGTCTCAACGCACCCTCCGGCACCTTTTGAGATCGAAACTGTGCCAGCCTCCGAACCCTCGCCCACCCAATTCCCAAACGCAGGCAGCGTCATCGACGTCGTTTTCACGTCCTGCAACGAAGCATCGTCCGCTGATAGGGTCCGCACCCCTTCTTCACGGTTACTTATCGTTCCAGTGCAAATCGCAGCCCCGGATACTCCGTCCGCAACTCGAGCCCACCAGACGAAGTAGCAAACTGATCCGCCTGCAAAGTACCCACAATGTCCCCAGTCACTCCGTTCTTCAGCG
>DATMKY010000017.1:0-6332 GCA_035570955.1 Edaphobacter sp.
GATTTTGCGGGAATGCTGATCGCCGCGCGGGAGTTGGCATCGGTGGTGCCTTCGGCTTTGGCGGTGAGTTCGGGGATGGAGACGGTCACCGATGTGCCGGCGGGAGCGCCTTCGACGTGAACATAGCCCTCGATGAGCGAACGGTCGGCGCGGCTGAGGTGCAGGTCGTAGTCGTCGATGTGCTGGGTTGGGACTTCGACGAGCGAAACGTCGCGCGTGAGACCGCCGTAGTTCCACCAGTCGGTCTGGAGGGTTGGAACACCGTCGGCGATGCGCGTGTTATCGACGGAGATGACGACGAAGTTGCTGCCGTTGTGGAGGACGTTGGTGACGTCGCAATCGAACGGAGTGAAGCCTCCTTCGTGCTCGCAGACTTTTTGGGTGTTAACCCAGACGAAGGTGCGGTAGTTTGCGGCGCCGATGTGGAGATAGGTGATGGTGCTGGGTTTGACGGTGTACTGGAAGTCGCGCTCGTACCAGATGACACCCTCGTAACGGAGGAGGTCGGGACGCTGGGTGTTCCAGTCGCCGGGAACCTTGAGGGTGGAGGCGTTGGCGAAGTTGTAGTCCTGCGGGTGGCCGTTGGGGTCGAAGGGGGCGTTCATGAAGAAGCCGTCTTTGCGCAGGTTCTGATGAAAGTCGTAGAGGCCGGTGGCGTACTGGTCAACGATGACGTGCCAGTCGCCGTTGAGGGAGGTGGCGGGGCGATGGTCGATGTTGACGAGGATGGTGGGGTTGGTTTGGGCCTGCAGCTTTGCGCTGGAAAGCAGAAGTGCTGAAACGAGAAGATGGCGGATTGAGGCCTGGAACATATATCTCCGGTAATGGTCGGATCGAGCGCGGGTCTCGATTGGCTTACGCAGACATAATACGCGAGCCTTTGGACAAGCGGTTGTCTTATGGCCGTAGAAAGGGTATTTGAAAGGCTGAGAAAGCTATTTGAGGCGGTCGGCGAGGAGGTGGTCGGCGACGCGGATGGCATTTGCGATGATGGTGAGCGATGGGTTGACGGCTCCGCAGGATGGGAAAAAGCTGGCGTCGACGACGTAAAGATTGTCGAGGTCGTGGGCCTTGCAATTGATATCGAGAACCGATGTTTTTGGGTCTGTGCCGAAGCGGCATGTTCCATTCTGATGGCCTACGCCCTCAAGCGGGATGCGTTTTTTGAAGTAAGCGTGAAAGGGGACCGAACTTTCGGCGTGGCCAGCCTGCTTGAGGACATCGATCCAGCGGCTCTTGAGGCGGGTGAAGGATTCGACGTTGTTATCGGTATAGGAGAGCTTGATTCGCGGTGTGTCGTCGGAGCAAGTCGTCAGGGTGACGCGATTGTCGGGGTCGGGGAGATCTTCGGTCATAAGCCACCAGGGAACGGCGTGGTCCTTCAGGGTTTCGAGGACGAAGCCGGGGGTCAGGGGCGGAGCGTCAGCCTTCATCATCTCGCTGTGAAAGCTACCGACGGGCTGGACCGAGCCCATGGGGAAGTTGTAGTCGCCGTTTGGATCGCGGAAGTAGAAGTCGTTCGTGCCCCAGGTCTTCATGTAACTGTCTTCGTTACGAATAAAGCTCAGGGAAAGGATCGCATCGGCCTGGTGGTACATGAAGTTGCGTCCGACCATGTCGGAGCTATTTGCGAGGCCGTGAGAATGCTTATCGGTCGCGGATTGCAGAAGTAATGCTGCGGAGTTAATGGCGCCACAGCAGACTGCGATGATGTTGCCGAAGTATGTCGCGCACTTCGGATCTGCATCGCCCCGAGCGTTGTGCTGGACTTCGACGGAGTTGGCGGCTGTCCCAGTGGGATTTGTAATTATTTTGGTTACTTTCGCTTCAGTCAGCAGCGTTACGTTGGAGAGATGCATGATCTGACGGATGCAATTGATGTCCGCGTCCGATTTTGCATGGACGAGACAGGGATAGCCATCGCAGGTATCACAACGAATACATTTGGATTCGAGTGTATCGGCAGAGTTTCGCTTTAGGCCGAGCGGGACCGGGAATGGGTTGTAGCCCAGCTTTTTGACGTCATCGTAGATGGCCTGCATGCGCGGTTCGCTGGGGAGCGGCGGAAAAGGGTAGGGCTTGGAGTGGAATGGCTCAGTTGGGTCGGGACTGGTCAGGTCACTGTTGAGATAGCCATGGGCGGCGAAGAGCTCTTCGGCGCGGGTGTAGAAGGGCTCGAAATCCGCGTAGGAGAGGGGCCACGCGGGGGATATGCCGCCTATGTGGTGAAGGACGCCGAAATCCTGCGCTCGCAGGCGGAAGAGCGCCGCGCCGTAGACCTTGGTCTGTCCTCCGACGTAGTAAGCCTGTTGAGGATGTAGCGGCTGATCATCCTTATCGAACCAGACGTCTTTTGTGTGGTAGTGATTGTCGAGGAAGACGGCAGAGGTATTCCAATTGAGTTTTTCCTGAGGGAGAAAGGGGCCACGCTCGAGGATCAGGATATTCTTGCCTGCCTGGGCGAGTTGGCGGGCAAGAGTTCCACCACCGGCTCCGGTTCCGATGATGATGGCGTCATAGTAGTTGGGCATCAGGTCCTCGCGGTTCGAACGTGATTCGGAATCGGGGCCCTGTTATGCTTCGGTCTCTACGGCATCTTGCTAGCGGGGTGCGCCATACTGATAACCAGCAGTTTTGGCTCTGGGGATAAAGAGGGAAAAGACAGTCCCATGGTAGACCGGATGCTGAGAGCTGCGAAAGGTAAGACGTCCGTGGTGACGGTCGACAATGCCGGAGGATATCCAGAGACCCAGGCCGGTGCCGTTGAGATCTTTTGTGGTGTAGAAGGGCTCGAAGAGACGTGACTGGACGGCGGGCGACATGCCGTGGCCGGTGTCGGCGATGGTGATACGAAGACCGGGACGGGGGCCATCGGAGTTGGCAGAATGGCCCGTTGTGTTGTGGGCTCTAATTCGCAGAACGCCGCCCTGGCGCATGGCGTCAATGGCGTTGGCGATGAGGTTGTTGAGGACCTGACGGATATCACTTTCAAAGCAGAGAATGTCCGTGTCGGGGGCAAAGGTGGCCTCAACCTGGATGTTGGCGTTGCTGAGGCGTGCCTGGTACAGGTTGAGGACAGCGCTCACGAGTTCCGATGCGGTCACCTGGGTGGCGTTGACCGCCTGCCGATGGAAACGCAGGGTTTGCGTAGCGATCTGACAGACGCGGGACAGCTCAGCCTGTGCGACCTGTACGTAATTGCGAACGCTTTCGGAAAGATCGTTGGATAACCCAACGAGATAGAGGAGATTCGTAATCGCTTCGAGAGGATTATTGATCTCGTGTGAGATAGTACTGGCGAGCCGACCGACGGCAGCAAGTTTTTCACTTTGAATGAGCGCGGCTTCTGCCTTTTTCTGCGTGGTCACCTCGAGGATGACTGCAGCGATGGCCTCGACGGCACCGTCGGAGTTGTAGATAGGCGAGTAGCTTACGTTCCAGTAGCGATGCTCGCCCGGACGGGTGGGCAGTTCGCCTTCGAGGAGAAGGCTTCGGACGGGGTGGCCCTTGGCGACCTGCTCCAATATCTCTCGGAGGCCTTTGAGGGGGGCGAGCTCGGTGATACGACGGCCAAGGATCTTTTCTCGTGGAAGGCCGAGGGTTTCGCATTGGCGATCGTTGATGCGGAGGTAACGGAACTCGACGGGGTCGAAGAGAGCAAGGCCGATGGGCGCGCTTTGGTAGATGGTTTCGAGTTCGGCGCGCTGGCGCTCGGTCTCCTCCTGACGCTGTTGAAGAGTTTCGGCGAAGGTTTTGCGGTCGTCGATGTCGAGGGCGACGCCAAGCCAGTGGAGGATCCTTCCGGAGTCATCGCGAACAGCCTGGGCGCGAAGCCACCACCAGCGTACGTGGCCGTCACGGGCGCGGATCATGCGGGCTTCGATGTCGTAGTCGGCGCCGGTGGAGACGGAGTGAGTCCAGTTTTGGAGGACGCGTTGGCGATCGCCAGGATAGAAGGATTCGAGCCAGCCAAGACCTCCGAGTTCATCGATGGTGAGCCCGAGGTAATCAAGGTAGTTTTGATTAGCGTAGGTGATGCTGCCGTCAGGAGCGCCCATCCAGATGGCTTGCGGGTTGAGGTCGGCGAGGACACGGTATCGGTTTTCACTGGCGACGAGGGCTTCCTCGTTCTTCTTACGATCCGAGATGTCGATGGTGAGTCCGCGAAGCCGCGTCGGGACACCATTGACCATGACAGCATTGCCACGACTTTCGAGCCAAAGGATCCGGCCATCGGCGGCCCGGACCTGAAATTCCTGGGAGGTTGTCTGGCCTGATTCGACGCCGGCTTGAATGGAGGCGAGGATGACGGGGATGTATTCAGGGACGACAATCTTCTTGAAGCTGTAGTAGTCGGGAATCTCCGAGAGAGGATGACCGAAGACGGGATAGGAGCCGACTCCATAGGTGACTTTGCCCGTGTCATATTCAATCTCCCAGGTGGCGACGCGGGCTATCTCCTGAACTGAGGCGAGGAGTTCCTGTTGCTGCTGGAGGATAATGCGAGCGTTGCGGCGCTCGGTAATGTCGCGGAAGAAGATGACGATGCCGTCTTCGAAGGGGCGGCATTGGATAGAGAGCCAGAGGTTCAAGGGGTCGGGATAAAAGGCTTCGAACTCGCTGGCAACGCCCTCGTCCATTGCACGGTAAAGGTGATGTCGAATCTCGCCGGGTTCGGCGGCAACCGGAAACTCCTGCCAGAGATTCTTTCCGAGTATCTCGCCTTTGGAAGTGAGCATCTCTTTGGCGCGGCGATTGAGGAAGGTGATGTTCCAGTCGCGATTTATGCTCGCGACAGCGTCCGTCGTAGTCTCGAGGACCTGATGGAGCTGACGCATCGAGGCGTCGCGAAGGAATTCCGCGCCTTTTCGGTCAGTGATGTCGTGGTAGAAGAGCGCAATGCCACCGTCGTCGATGGGGTAAACGGAGACGCTCAACCAGGAATCGATGCGCTCAGAATAGTACTCAATTGTGGTTTTTTCGCCGCTCTGCATGACGCCGCGATAGATCTGCTCCAGATTTGTGCCGAGAAGGTGCGGGTAGATCTGCCAAAGAGTTCTGGTATTTATGTCAGCCTTTGTAATGCGGCTACGGTAGCTTGCTTCTTCGTTTGCAAAGGTGACTATCCAATTGCGGTCGACGAAGATGATGCCTTCGGTGATCTGAGTAAGTAACCGTGCAAGTTGTTCATTGCGCACATCGATTTCACGCCGGCCATGACCGCTTCGGGGAGCTATTGGATGGTCGTGAGTGAGGGATTCTGACATGGGGGAGCCTGTCCTCGGTCAATTGGGCCCGCAATACAGGAGACAAATCCATTTGAGCATATTGATCATTGGTTTGACTCCAGGCGATCAATCCGGGACTGAAGATCACTAAGGGCAGTTGTGAGGGTGGCGACCTCGGCTTCGATGCGTGCAAGGCGTTCGATCGTGGTGGCGTCTGCGCTGCGGGTCGAAGGGGACTCGATGGTTTGACGTTGATCGCGTTGAGGGGGAGTGGTTGGGAGGTCTCCCAGGAGATGAGCGTACCGGGCTTCGCGGGAGCCAGGTTGACGGGGAAGGATGGTGGTGAGTGGACCGGATGGGGCTTCGGTGCCGGTGTCGGCGGTAGTGGGACGGCTGGCCAGACGTTCCAAAGTGGATTGGACGGCCTCGAGGTCGTCGAAGGAGTAGAGACGGTCGGCACGACTACGGAGTTCGCCAGGTGTCTGAGGGCCGCGAAGCATCAGGAGACAGAGGACAGCGGTCTCGTCGCGGCGGAGATTGAGGACGGTGCGGATGCGATGTTCGTATTTGGGAACCCGGGCGTCTCTTACGGTAGTTACAAGACCAAGGTCTTCCAGAGAGTGAAGGGCCTGGCGCACTTCATCTTCCGTGAGATCGAGCACCGGATCGCGGCTCGAACGCTGGTTGCACGCGTTGACGAGAGTGTTCAGGGATAAGGGATAGGTTTCTGGAGTAACGATCTCTTTTTCGATGAGAGAGCCGAGAACGCGGAGTTGGATAGGATCGAGATGCATAACTCAAGGGTGCCATAAGCAGATTGAGCGATGATAATGGGGGAAATCTATGTCGTCTGACAAGCTGATAGTTGTTACTGAGGAGCAAGTCAGGGAAGTTCTGACCTACGACGACCTGATTCCTGCAATCCGCAAGGCGTTGATGGAGTTTTCGGCCGGACGGGTGGTTCAGCCTTTGCGATCTGTATTGAAGGTCGATGGGTATGGCGGGTGGTTTGCGGTGATGCCGGCGATCTACAGCGGCGTGATGGGGGCAAAGATGGTCACGTTTTATCCGGGCAACGTGAATCTTAAGAAGCATACTCATATG
>DATMKY010000018.1:0-37144 GCA_035570955.1 Edaphobacter sp.
TAGCTCCTTAGAGTTTCCGTTTGGAATCCCCGGCCAGCTATAAACATCTAAAATAGTTATCGCACATGGCAGACGAACAGAAGCAGAAAGACGCGAAGCAGGATCCCGCGAAAAAATCACCGCAGGACGACGACGTAGTCGGCAAGGTCTACGACCGGCACCTGATGCGCCGGCTGCTCACGTATCTCCGTCCCTACAAGATTCAAGTGACCTTATCAGCGCTCTCGATCATCTTCAAAGCTGGAAGCGACGTGATGGGCCCCTACCTGGTGAAAGTCGCCGTCGACGCCTACATGTCGGATACGCCTCCGGCAAATCTCTCCTGGCTTGCGCGTCATCTTAGCCGGAATCCAATAAACGGCATCACGCAAATTGGTCTCCTTTATCTCGGTGCGCTGCTCGTTACCTATCTCCTCGAATTTCTCCAGACCTACACGATGCAGTGGACAGGCCAGAAGATCATGTTCGACCTGCGCAGCCAGATCTTTCGTCATCTTCAGCGCATGGCTCCTGCGTTTTTCGATCACAACCCCGTCGGCAGGCTTGTCACTCGCGTCACCTCCGACGTAGACGCATTGAATGAGATGTTTACCTCAGGCGTTCTCGCTATCTTTGAAGACGTCTTTGTTCTCGCTTTCATTGTGATCATCATGCTACGGATGAGCTGGCCGTTGGCTCTGCTCGCCATCTCGGTTATTCCCGCAATTCTCTACGTCACCCGCATCTTCCGAAGGCACGTGCGCGACAGCTACCGCCGCCAGCGTCACGCCACAGCGCGCATCAACTCCTTCACACAGGAATACGTCTCTGGCATGTCGATCGTGCAGCTCTTCAACCGCGAGAAGCGCGCTTTCGACGACTACTCCTCCGTCAACGCCGAAAATAAAAAGGCATGGTCGGACGCGATCTTCGCCTATGCGGTCTACTACCCCGTTGTCGAATTCCTCAGCTCCACCGCCATCGCCCTGATCATCTGGTTCGGCGGCGACGCAGTCCTTCGTAACGCCGGATACCCGAACGGGCTTCGTCATTCCATCTTCGGTGGCGTCACTCTCGGCATCCTGATCGCATTCATTCAATATGCCCAGCGCTTCTTTCGACCTATCCAGGATCTTAGCGATAAGTACAACATTCTGCAGGCGGCAATGGCTGCGAGCGAACGTATCTTCAAACTACTTGACACCGAACCGACCATCGTCTCTCCGGCAAATCCCATAGCCGGAGACAAATCCGGAAGTGTCGAGTTCCGCAATGTCTGGTTCACCTACCAGAAACTCGATGAGGCGCAACAGTCGCGCGTTGCAACCGCAAACGAGGAAGAACTCCGCACCTTTGCCGACATCGAGTGGATTCTTATGGGTGTCAGCTTCATCGTCGACCCCGACGAAACGGCGGCGATCGTCGGACACACGGGGGCGGGCAAAACCACGATCACGAGCCTGATGATGCGGTTTTATGACATTCAGCGCGGCAGCATTCTTATCGACGGAGTGGATGTTCGTGAGCAGGACCTGAAACAGCTCCGCCAACGTTTCGGTGTAGTTCTTCAGGATCCATTTCTCTTCTCCGGCACGATCTCTGACAACATCCGCCTCGGATCAAAATGGATTACCGACGAACGCCTCGAGCAAGCCTGTGAAGAGGTCAATATTGCGGATTTTATCCGTACTCTGCCGCTCAAATTCGCGGAACCTGTCCGCGAACGCGGTGCCACACTCTCCACCGGTCAGAAGCAGCTCATTAGCTTTGCGCGCGCGCTCGCACATAATCCGGGCATTCTTATCCTTGACGAAGCCACCAGCTCTGTCGACACGGATACCGAACTCCGTGTTCGCCTTGCTCTCTCACGCATGATCACAGGCCGTACGTCGATCCTCATCGCGCATCGCCTTTCCACCATCCAGCGAGCCGACACAATTCTTGTGATGCATAAGGGTCAACTACGCGAAAAGGGTACGCACCAGCAGCTCCTTACCCAACGCGGCCTTTATTGGAAGCTCTATCAGCTCCAGTACAAAGACCAGGAGTTCGGCATCGGCGACGCGTCAAAGCCACTCGAACCGCTCAGTGCAGATTAATTTCACCTGAGGCAGATACTTTTGTGTCCACCTGCGAACTCCTGCGTTTGATCCACTCCGCAATCGGTTGCCAGTAGGGTCTGGTCGGCGTAAAAATCGGTGCATTGTGTGACAGTCCTTTTACCACAATCAGCTCCCCACGCTCCCCACTGGCCTCCACCACGCTTCTGGCCATAGACAACGGAAACAGATCGTCCTCATCGCTGTGGACCGCGAGCACAGGAACCTTCAGCTCGCGAACCAGCTGAATCGTCTCCCACGATTTTGGGACCATACTGGTCATCCATCGTGGAAACCCCATTACGAGTCCGGCCTCGCGCAAAGTCGAGAACCCCTCGCAGAGGATCAGTCCATCGATTTCGATTCGCGAAGCTACAGCGCATCCGACAGCACTACCCAGGGAAAATCCCAAGAGGGCAATCGACTGATGGCCTCGCGCGGCAAGCACGCCATAAGCCGCGATCGCATCCTCCTCGCAATGCGCTGCGCTGATATAGCCTGAGCTGTCACCATAGCCTGAATAGTTGAAAACCAGCGACGAAATTCCCATACTCTGCAGCAATGCCTGCACGCTGCCCCAGTATTCGACGAGTTCCCCTATGCCGTGGCAGATCAGAACGGCTGGCGTGTCGTCACCCGCAGAAACGTAAACCCCCGAAAGCCGTCTTGCACCGCTTAGGATGACGATCTTCTGGTCGACGAAGGGAAAGATCCGCAGCATCCTCTTCTTAGTTCCGTTCACCTGGTCTCTGTGCAGAAGCAGGCGACTCACCAGTGTCAACACCACCGCAAGAACCACTTCCCTCATCTACCAGCCACCTTCAAACAATCCTCAATCACCTTCTTCACACGCCTTTCGCGAGCCTCGGGGCTTTGATAATAAAAGATCGCCATCAGATTCGAACGTCGTTGCACCGCTGTCATCTTCTCCCATCCTTTGCGCGCGGCTAGGTTTGCACGAAACGCAACTTCAAGAACCGGGGGGAGTTCCTTTTCACCCTCCATCGTCAACATCAAACGCTCGGCAATCTGCTCGGCCCGCCGTCCACGCGACTCTGCACCCTTCACCCCGTCGATCCACTTCGCAATCTCCCATCGTCTCGATTCGCCCAATCCCTGATACCACTTCGCAAGACGTTTTTGCGTCTTCAAGAGCTTTGCTAACTCTGCGGGAATCTCAGGGGTACGATCTTCAAGGTCTGGCTCGATGGCGAAGTCCACCATTACCCCCACCTTTGCTCCAGCGGCTTTCTGCATCTTCTTGTTGACCAGAATAAAGTGCCCCCCACGATGTGAGTCGACAAACAGCGACGTACGGAAGAGTTCGCCACCCACCTCAACCTTCACCCGCAGTCTGACCATCTTCTTCCACGCCTTCTCCACATCAAACGGAACCCGCGCCACCACCCAGCCGAGTCCTCCCTGCAGAGGTTCCAACATCCCTCGGAATCTTTTTGCCGCACTTTGTGCCATAAATTCCCTGAAGAAAATCTACACTGGTTGCATCGATAACCCATCCAATCCGAAGATCTTTCTCTCGGCCGGCGAGGCGAGCGGCGACCACTACGGCGCACAACTCATTGCCGAGCTTCGCAAACGTCACTCCGGAGCAATTTTCTTTGGGCTGGGCGGCCGTGAGATGGCGGCTGCCGGTCTCGATCGCGTGATCAGGGCTGAGGATGTAGCCCACATGGGCATCACCGAAGTCATCCGCCACGCTCCGCGTGTCTATAGCTCTTACCGTCGCCTGGTGTCGTCCATCAGACAACGCCGCCCGAACGTCGCCATCCTCATTGACTTCCCCGACGTCAATTTCCGCCTCGCTCGCGAACTGAAAAAATCAGGTGTACCGGTCATTTACTTTGTCAGCCCGCAGCTCTGGGCATGGAAGCGTCGCCGCTTGCGCTGGGTGCAACAACGAGTCAACCGCATGATGGTCATCTTCCCGTTTGAGGAGCGTTTCTATCGAGCCCGAGGGGTGGATGCCGAATTCGTAGGTCATCCCCTCGCCCAGCTTCCACTTCCTTCCATACCCCGCGATGAGTACGCCGCCACTTACGGACTGGACCCATCCAAACCGTGGATTGCGCTTCTACCCGGCAGCCGATGGAAGGAGATCACAGCCCATCTCGACACGCTCATTGAGCTGACCTACCGATTTCCGGGAAAGTGCAACTTCATCCTCCCCGTTGCTTCGACCATCGATCGCGAAAAACTCGCCAAAGCCATCTCCGGTTACGACGAGTGGCTTCCATCCGATACCGATGCAGCTCTGAAGTTGCATAACCTCTATCTCGTCCCCGATGCCCGCGAAGCTCTTCTGCACGCTCGTGCCTCGGTCGTCGCCAGCGGAACCGCTACAGTGCAGGCAGCCGTCATCGGAAATCCGTTCGTCGTGGTCTACCGCGTCTCGTCGCTCACGTTTCGGCTCGCCAAGCGCCTGGTTCGGTATCCGCGCGAGATCTGGAATCCCACTCAACCCGATCCCGATGGCAACCCACCGATCGCAATGGTGAATCTCATCGCTGGCCGACGCATCGTTCCGGAGCTGCTTCAGGACAATTTCTCAGCTTCCAACATCGTCGCGTTGCTCCTCCCGCTGCTTGGCGATACCCCGGAACGAGCCCGAATGATCGCCGACCTGGCCGAGGTCCGGCGTGCCCTTCTGCCGTCTACAGGAGTAAACTCCATTCAGCAGGTCTCGGATGCCGTTGACGCTCTTCTGGCAGAAAACTATGCCGCAAGTCGCCCAAAAGCGTCGGCGAACGTCTAAATGGGTTGTGGGTTGTACCATGATGTTCTGAGGAACTTTAGCTGCATGTCGCCTCTGTCCAGATTTCTCCGAATCACGTCCGCGATCCTCCCCCTGTGCTTCCTCGCCGTAACTGCCTGGGCTGCTCCTGTGCGCGTCCAGCTCCAAGTCACCGGCTATGTCATCAACGCGGACCTTGATCCGGCCGTCAACCGGCTTACAGCAACAGCTGATGTGACTTTTACCGCTCTCGAAGAGCTGATCAACCCCACCTTCGAACTGAATAACGGTCTGCAGGTCACTAAAGCCACCGATTCACAAGGCAAACCCCTTCAGTATGAGCGGCTTACCAACAACAACACGGTCCGCTTTACTCTGGGGACGCCGATCCCCAAAGGCACAAGCACTACCTATCACTTCGAATATTCCGGCACCCTCAAAGGCGCAGATACCAGCCCCGTTGAAGGCATCAATCTGGCCTCTGTCGAAGATCCGATCAGCGTTTTGCTCTACCCTGGCCGCTGGTTCCCGATGGTAGGTCTCTATACAAACCGTTTCACCGCCGAGATGCACATCCGTGTTCCCAGCGATGAGCGTGCCATCGGCTCTGGCTCCGGCGTCGCCGCAATCAAGAGCCTGCCCGGCAACCGGAGCGAATACACCTTCAAATGGGCGCGGCCCGGTTTTCCCGGTACGATCATCGCCGGCAAGTTTCTTGAGCCCCTTTCCGTCGCCAACGTGCGCGTCTACGTCACCGAGAAACATAAGGACGTAGCTCAGGACTTCGCCAGCACCGCCGAACGGCAGTTTCTCTATATGTCCGGCATCTTCGGCCAGCCTGAATCATCCCGACTGAATCTCGTCGAGCTTCCGGACGACACCATTGCCTCCACCTGGTCTCCTGAGATTGTAGGGCTCAGCGGAACCCGAGTTGCAGGCAAGACATTCCAGCGCCTTCTCTCGAACACGATCGCGCGCCAATGGTGGGGATGTCAGATCTCTCCCGCCACTCTCAACGATGCCTGGATTATCAATGGCATGACGCGTTATTCGGAGCTGATGTATCTCGAAGACTCTGCCGGCAAAACCGCCTTTGAGTCCGCCATCATGGACGTCTCCGCCGGCGCACTGGCCTATGACACCGAACCGCTTACGACGCTCGGCCGTCTCGATCCGTTCTCCCCACAGTTCCAGTCAATGACCCTCGAAAAGGGTGCGATGGTTTTTCACATGCTTCGTTGGGAGATGGGCGACGAGGTTTTCACTAAGTTCCTTCGCACTCTGCTCACCGACTATACGGACAAATCAATCCGCACCACCAACGTTGAGACGGTAGCGCAGGCTCAGTCCAGCCTTGAACTGGCCGCTTTCTTCGCGCAATGGCTCGATGGAACCGGAGCACCCGCCTTCACCAACAAATACTCCGTCTTCCGTCTCGGCGATAACAAGGGCTTCCGCACCATCGGAGGCATCGATCAGGACCTCGATCTCTTTCGCATGCCCGTGGAACTCCGCATCGAAACCGACGGCAAAACAGAAATCCGCCGCGTCGATGTCTCCGGCTCTGACTCCCACTACTCCGTCGAAACCTTTGGCCGTCCACGTCGCATCAGCATCGATCCCGATAACTGGCTGCTGAAGAGCACCCCTGACCTCGCGGTACGTGTGGCGGTTCTGCGCGGCCAGCAGCAAGTCGCCCAAGGAGATCTGACAGCCGCGTTGGTTGAGTACCAGAAGGCGCTCGATGCCAACAAGAACAGTTCGCTCGCGGCCTATCGCATCGGCGAGGTATTCTTCATGCAGCGGAACTATCAATCTGCCGCGAACTCCTTCCGCGATGCTCTCCGCGGCGACGGCGATCCTAAGTGGGTCGAGGTCTGGAGCCACATCAAACTCGGGAACATCTTCGACGCCACCGGCCAGCGCGACCGCGCTGTCAACGAGTATCGACTCGCAGTGCAGACTAACGACAATACGCAAGGCGCAGTCAACGAAGCCCGCGCGCTCATGCAGAACCCCTACAAACGCGAAAGCTCCGACAACTAAGTAGCTCGGCTATTCATACCGAAGGGCTTCAATGGGGTCCAGATTCGCCGCTTTAATCGCCGGAATCATCCCGCTGACAGTCCCTACAATCACCAGCACTACCGTCGCCACCACTACAATGTTCGGCGAGATGATGAGGTGAATATCTCCTGCGTCTGCGTTCGAGGCCAGTGCGCTATAGAACGTAATCTTGCCGACAACTTTAGAGATCGCGTAGGCCAAAGCGATCCCGCCAAGGCCGCCAACTCCCGAGATCACCAGCGCCTCCGCCAGGAACTGCAGCAAAATATGTCGCTTTCGCGCACCCAACGCCTTTTCGACACCAATCTCACGCGTCCTCTGCTGCACACTCACCAGCATGATGTTCATCAGGCCGATACCCGCGATCCCGAGCGTCAGAACACCGATAAACAATAGCAACACCTGGAGTCCCAGCGAAATAATCCGAAACTGCGTTAACTGCTCCATGATATTCGCGACAAAAACCGCGCGCCGGTCGGTCGGTCGGTAATTGTGCGCCGCTGCCAGCGTCTTCCTGAGCGCTTGCTCCACGACCTTTGGATCACCTTTATAGTCCATCCAGATGCCGTCGAGGTACTTCGTGTCTTTGATGTCACCCATTGTGGTAAATGGCACATTGATGCCGCGATTGATATCGCTGTCGTCGCCCTCCTGCATCTTGGGTGTCAACACACCAATTACCTCAAAGCTGATTCCATTCAACCTGATCTTCTGACCAATCGGAAAGAGACCAGAGAAGAGCTTGGTCTTCGCCTCCGATCCGATAACAGTCACATGGACCCTCTGCTGCACATCAGCCTGCGTCAACAACCGCCCTTCGGCGAGTTCCATCTTCTGAATCGACTGAAGCTCCGGCATGATCCCCGAAACGTCCCAATTGAAGCTGTGTAGATCGTTCTGCACCGAAACCGTCTTGTACAGCGTCGGGGAAACACGCATCACGCCCGGGACCGTTTCCTGTATCCGCTCCACATCATCCTGTGTCAGCCGAACCTGGACGCCGGCTTTCTCGCCGCCAGCCTGCTCGCTGGTACGGCCCGGAAAAACACCGATCATGTTCGTCCCGAACTGCGCGAAGATATTTTCAAACGCCTGGCCAAACCCCGCGCCATATGCCAGAAGCAGGACAACCGTAGCGATTCCCCACGCCATACCAACAACAGTAATCATTGTGCGGCGACGATTGAATTTCATCGCCTCAATCGCTTGTCCGAAAATGTCGCTCAGCATCAGTCACTACTCCTTCCTGAGCGCTTCAACCGGCTCGAGCATCGCCGCCTGCCGAGCGGGATAAAGTCCCGCGACGATCCCACATAACATGAGAGAACCCATCGCCATCGCCGCCGACCACGGCACCAGCCGGGGCGGATCAAACCCCATGTCATTGTTTCCCACTACCGAACCCAGCGCTCCCATAAGCGCAGCCGCCCCAAGAATTCCAACCAGCCCGCTCAATCCCGTCAGCGTTAGCCCCTCAAGGAAAAACTGAAAGAGGATACTGCGATTCGTCGCGCCCAATGCCTTTCGCAGCCCAATCTCCTTCGTCCTTTCGCTCACCGTTACCAACATGATGTTAATAATTCCCACAGCCCCAAGAGCCAGAGTTACGATTCCCACGCCGCCCAGAAAAATGTCCATTGCGGTAAAGATCAGTCCCACCATGCGATTGGATTTGATCGTGTCCCACTCCTCGAAGGCCTCTTTTGCATGGGGATCAAATCCATGCCGCGAGGCGGTAATCTTGTGGACTTCAGCCTTTGCAGTCTCGTTCAATTCTGGTGTCAGAGGCTGATATTGAATCGACGTAATTGCATCCTGCGGCACATTGTCTCCCGTGATCGGGAAAAACTCCATCATGGTAGGAAGGGGGATATAGATCCTCTGATTGTCTCCGTCATTGTTGCCGCGCCCGATCTTCTTCGCTACACCGATCACCTGGAACCGATAGCCATTCAGTGTGATAAATGCACCCAGCGAGGGATGACCTGAAAAGAGCAGCTTCTCCATCTTTTGCCCAAGGACGACAACCTGAGTTCTATGGTCGAAATCGTATTGATTAAGAAACCTCCCCTGCGCAATTGGCAAGTTGCGTATATCGGGATAGTTCAGCTCAACGCCCATCACCTGACCACCGGCACTCGAAAATTCGCTCACCTGCTTCAGGTCGCTGCGTTGAATAAATGCCGTTACATTCCGCACATCGGGAGCGCCAGAGCGAATAGCCTCCTCGTCGCTGACTGTCAGTTTGTACGGATGCATTCCCACGTGCTGCTCTGGCAACACAGGAATCGTGCCACCCCACATCATGATCACGTCAGTACCTAGCTCCGCAAGGCCGCGGCGTTGTCCGGAACGAAATCCCTCGCCCAGACCGATCAGCAACAACAGTGACGCCACTCCCCACGCAATCCCGAACATCGTTAGAAAAGACCGCAGCTTATTCGCCCCAATCGAGCGAAATACCTGGGCAAGAATGTTCAGAAAAGCTCGCATAACAGTGGTTTGACGGTAACTCCCTTAGTTCGTTACGCAAATCCGTACCGAACAGTTCCCTTTTGTTAATAGGCGTTTATGATTTTTCCGACGCTCGCGATCTGTCCTGAAATCCTGGAAAACCCTACGACGAAGTGTTCTTCACCAACGCAGGGACGTCGGGATCGGGCTCTTGTTTTACCTCAAGTCCAAGAGCGCGCAGAAACCTCTCTACAGCCTTCAATGCCGGCTCCGATGCGGCGACGGGATACAACAGTCGCACTGCCCGCAAAATACTGGAGCTACTTCGAACCAGTTCACCGCGCACGGCAACGCACCGCTCCGGCCGATACACACACGAGGCAAGGTCTGTAATGCTCAACGAGTAGCTTGGCGTGCACAGGATGGTCTTCGGTGGGGCCATGCGATCGATCATGCTGAAGATCTCAAGCTTTGACTCTAACTCATCCGGCACAAAGTCGACTGCAAGGTCGGCCTTTCGAACTGCATCTTCGACTGTCGATGCAAGTGATAAAGACCCCACCGTGCCCAGCGAAGTCAGATCTGCGTAGTCGGCCTCCGCCTTACGCAGATTAGCCGGCATCACATCTTCCAACACAACGTCGAAACCTGCCGCAGCACAGGCAAGCGCAAATCCCCGCCCTGCAACTCCCGCTCCAATCACGGCTACCGTGCGAATTTCGAAAGCAGCTGCGGCGCCAGCCGCACCATTCACTTTTTGCTCGCCACCGCAGCGATAACCGATTCATAGCTCGGCTCCGCGGCTTTAATGTGGGAGGCCACACGCTGGCGTTCGTCCTCGGTCAACGAAGGTAGCACTGCAAGAATCCTGCGCAGTGTCACCGAGATATCGTCAACGTAGTTCATAGTGCGGATGGCTTCGCCAGAGAGAGGCATGTCGTGTTGCTCCTGAAATTTCGTAATAGAAATATAACTTCCTCACCAGTCTAAACGTTCGCGCCCAGCTCTGCCCGCTTCGAAGCCTCTTCCACCGGTTTTCCCGCCTCTTCACCCTCCACCGGCTTCTCATAACCGTCACGGTCTGTCATCTCCATTATCGCCGCCAGCTTCTTCGCGAAATCCGGATGGACGGCATGCAGCCCATATCGCCAGGTCCAGTTTCCTGACTCCGCCGACGGCGTATTCATTCGCGCCTCACTCCCCAGATGGAGCACATCCTGCATAGGAAACACGCACAAATTCGCCACCGACCGCGCCGCTGCCCGCATCATCGCCCACACGATGTCTCCCTCATGCTCGATCGTCTGCAGATACGTCTGCACATGCGCTCGTTCGGACTCCGTCGCATCCTCGCGCCACCATCCAAGCGTCGTGTTGTTATCGTGAGTTCCCGTGTATGCCACCGTATTCGGCACATAACGATGCGGCAGATACAAATGTGAGCCGCGATCAATAAATCCAAATTGAAGAATTCGCATCCCCGGCATACCGAAATGTTCCCGCAACTCATCAACCTCTGGAGTAATGAGTCCGAGATCCTCTGCGACAAAAGGCAGATTTCCAAAGACCTCCCGCAGCCGCTGAAACAGCTCGTGCCCCGGAGCCTTCACCCACTGCCCATTGATCGCTGTCTCCTCATCGGCCGGAATTGACCAGTACGCCTCAAACCCGCGAAAGTGATCCAGCCGAATTACGTCATACAGCGTCAATGCTCGTCGAATCCGTGCAACCCACCAGTCAAATCCACGCTCCTTTAGCAACCCCCATCTGTACAAAGGGTTACCCCAGCGCTGTCCAGTCGCAGAAAAATAATCCGGTGGTACCCCGGATACGCGCACCGGCTTCAACTCTTCATCAAGTTCGAAAAGCTCAGGATGCGTCCACACGTCCGCGCTATCCATGTTCACAAAGATCGCCACATCGCCCAGAATTCGAATCTTGTGTTCGGCACAATAACTCCGGAGTGCACACCACTGCTCATTGAAGAAAAACTGGACCACCTGCTCAATAGCCAGCTCCCTTCCATGCTTGTTCAGCACGTTCGCCATCGCGTCGCCCTGCCGCCGGGCATATTTGGCTGGCCACTCATTCCAGCTTGCATACTTGTAGATTCGCCGCAGTACGTTGAACAGCGCGTAGTCCGGCAGCCAGGAGATATTTTCCTGACAGAACTTCTGAAATTTCGCTCGCTGATCACTCAAAGCATGATCGAGAAAATTTCCAGCCGCCTCCTCGACCAAAGGCAGCTTCAGACGATGGGCTGCTCCAAAATCTGCTGGCCCATCGTGCCCGGGAAGTCCGGCAATACGTTCCCGCGCAATCCAGCCATCCCGGACCAGCAATTCCAGGCTGATCAGCAGCGGATTCCCCGCAAACGCTGATAGTGCCGAATAGGGTGAACTCCCATATCCGGTTGGACTTAGTGGCAAAACCTGCCAAAGTCTCTGCTTCGCCGCGGCAAGAAAATCGACAAACGCATACGCCGCCGGACCAAAGTCACCCACTCCGCCGTACGAAGGTAGCGACGTCACATGCAGCAGAACACCCGAAAGACGCTCCTGATTACTGACTACCCCACTCATCCCCACCCTCCCCATCTACTGCCTTCCATCTTGCACCTTTATGATGCCAGAAGCCGATTCCGATTCCGTTGGCAGGGTCAGCCGCTCCAGCCAATACATCGCCTTCGCAATCGCGGACAATCCGGAGGCCGTCTAGAATCATCGCTCTCCCGCTTCGAAGATTTTGGCTGGCCTGATTCGATCAATCCCCGCTCCACAGCTCAAATTTTCAACAGCCTACCATTGGCGATCTCAATGCGTCGCTCACGCTTCAACAAAAAAATACCCTGAGCCGAAGCCCAGGGTATTTTGCTGATTGATTGTTGCGCTTAAGTTGTCGCGGCTAGTTCCCAAATGGCGAAGCGCCAGGTGCGGGTTGTGCCTTCGAGTACCGCACCGCTCCGCCCTTTTCATACTTCTGCGTCAGTTCTCCGAGATATACCCGAAAGATTTCCTCGCGCTGCTGACTCAAAAGCCCTTCCCGCGTTGCATCGAAGTTCTTCGTGATCTCCTCTGCCGTCGGCTCCTGTTTGTCGACGACACTGAGCACAATGCCCGATCTTCCGGTGTTGATCGGGCCAGAAATCGCGCCCTTCGCCAACGTAAACGCAACCGAAGCGGGGCCTGTCATCGCACCCACATCAGGTACCTGGCCATCCTTGCCCACCAGGTCGCTAGTCTTCAATGAAAGATTCATCTCGGCAGCCGCCTTCTTCAGATCGTTAAGCACCTTCGCACGATCCTCCAGCCTATTGAGCTGCGTATTTAGCAACTGCGGCACCTGCTGCTCGCGATAGTCCTCAAGGATATGGGACTTGTAAGTGGCAAAATCCGGTGCATGCGCCGGTTTGATATCGGCAACCTGGAAGATCGCATAACCCTCACCCGTCGAAACTGGAGCAGGATCGGCGCCCTTGGCTACCCCAAACGCCTGCGTCAACAACGACGAGCCGTCGGCGAGTCCACCAATCACTCCATCCTTTCCGACGAAGTCGGTTGTCACAGCGTGCAGCCCTTTGGCTGTAGCGGCTTTTTCCAGACCATTTCTCTTGGCATCCGCAGCCAGCGCCGTGGCGAAAGCCTGCTCCGCTGCACCTGCCTTCTGCTGCTCGAGCACCGGCACGATCTCCGCCTTGACCTCAGCCAGAGGCCTGGTATGCGCCGGCTCCTTCTGCTCGGTCTGAATAATGTGATAGCCAAACTGCGACTTCACCAGATCCGAAGTCTGACCCGGATTCAGCGCCATTGCCGCCTTGGCATACGCAGGGTCAAGTCCACTCGTCGGATACATCGGCAGTTCGCCGCCCTGCGTCTTGCTTCCAGGATCGTCCGAATTCTTGCTCGCCAGTTCCGCAAAGTTTGCGCCGCCCTTGATTTGCTTCAGCAGGTCTTCAGCTTTTGTCTTCGCAGCTGCATCCGTCTTGGCGTCCGCACCAGCGGGCACTGAGATCAGGATGTGGCGAGTCTTCACCTGCTCTTTGACCGAATACTGATCTTTATGTGCGTTGTAGTAGGACTGAATCTCCGCATCCGAAACCTGCGGCTTGCCTCCCGGCAGATTCGACGCATCGAACGCGACATACTGGATCTTCCGCATCTCTGGTACCGCCGTCGCGTAGCGATTCGCGTTCGTCTTGAAAAACGTCTCCAAATCCACATCCGAAGGATTAATACCCTTGCGGACATCATCCGCAGAGAGCACTACATAATCGAACTTCACCTTCGTACCATCGGTCTTATATGCATCGCGAACAGCCTTATCCGATACCGTTACGCCGCCCGTAATCAGAGCCTGCAGACGGTTCAGCTCCATATCGCTCTTTACCTGCTTTTCGAACTCGGCGCGGCTCAACTGATTACCAAACGCACGCGAAACGAAGTCGATGTAAGCATCGTCGCCGATGTAATTCCCGTTGGGAAAGATATATTGTGCGAACGGACCAGTCCGCAGCTCGCGACGCAGATCTTCGTCGCTTACCTGAAGATTCATGCGATCGGCCTCATGCTGCAGAATCGCTCGCTGCACCAGGATTTGACCCGCCCGTGGCACAAGGTATGGCAGCAACGATTCAGGCAGTCGCTGTTGCTGCAGCTGCCGTGCGGCCATCTGGTTTACCTCCGTGGTCCTGATCGGAGTGCTCTCCCCAAAAATCCGGCCGAGATACCCCGGCTCGCGCACTGTGGCATATACCGTCGCATCACTGCCCGAAGCGTTATCGAAGATGCCCGGAACCAGGGTAATCACCATCGTTACGGCGGCGAAGCCAATAATGATCGCAAAAAGCCACTTCATCAGGCGGGTGTCTTGCTGAAAAAGACGAATCATGCTGTGTTGAAACCTTCACTTTGCGTGGGCCGGCTCTCCTTACGGAAAGCAGGCGCGTGCCCGGGATTTTGCGGGACCTTGCGGGGGAGTCATCAACTCGCGCCACGCCGGTTGCAGGGCAAGCTACAAGTATAAATCAGCGACGCTTAGGAATTCATCCCCAGGTCGACTATCTACCAGACTGGACTCCGCGAACAAGAACGCCCGGCCGTCCAGCCTCTGCCGGCGCCAGAATCTGATGGACCGTCGCCAGCAACTCCGGCAAACGAAACGGTTTCGCCAGAAACCTCCATCCCTCCGTTTCGAGCTCTGTCTCAAGATCCCGGTCAATGGCTCCTCCCGAGATCATCAACACAGGCATTTCCCTCCTCGCTGTCTTCAGTTCCTGCGCGAGTTCCATTCCAGACTGACCCGGCATATACAAGTCCGTAATCAACAAATCGACATGGGGTACGCTTCGAAAAATCTGCAACGCACGTACTGCGTTTCCCGAGCTGAGAACGCTGTACCCCTCGTGTTCCAGAAAGGTCCGCGTCAGCGAGCGGATATCCGGATCGTCATCCACCAGTAAAATTACGCTTGGAGAAGCTTGCACCAAACTCCCCTTGGTGGAAGAGATTCCGAATGTTCTCTCTGATTCTTTTGGTGCGATACCAGTAAATTCTTCCATTCCACTCAAACTCTGCTCAGCAAAATACTCATCGGTGAGGCCCTGTTCTCTCGCAATCCATTCCACTAGGTGGGACTCTTTGATTCATCCGGGAGTTGCCTCGACAAGATGATTCTCTGGTAACACCGCGCTGAACCAATCTCCTTCGCCGCGATACACTTGAGCCAGATCTCGGTCAGTAGCCCGAGCAGCAAAAGATGCGCATCCTCACCCGCTACATCCTCCGCGAAGTCGTCTCTCATGCCCTGCTCGGCGGAGCTCTCTTTACCTTCATCATCTTCACCCGCGACCTTGGCAAAATTCTCGAATTCGTCGTGCGCGATTCCGCCTCATACTCCGACATCGCTCGCATCATCGCCTACACGCTACCCCCCACCCTTAACGTCACTATCCCGATGGCAGTTCTGGTGGGTATCCTGCTAGGTCTGTCCCGCCTGGCTGCTGACAGCGAAATAACGGCTATGCGCGCCGCCGGAATGGGCGCGATCGATTTTGTCCGAGTCGTCTCTATCGTCTCCGCGGTCGCTCTCTGCCTCGGCCTCTTCAACTCCCTCTTCCTCGCCCCTCGCGCTGCCGCCGGTTTAATCTCTTTGGGAGAATCACTGAAATCCTCCCAAGCTTCCTTTGAGGTCCAACCCCGCGTCTTCTACGAAGAATTCAAAGACCGGGTTCTCTACATTCAGGACGTCGCACCCGCCTCTGGAGCCGCCGTCTGGCGTCACGTCTTCCTCGCTGACCTCACTGAGCCCGCTAACCCGCACATCACGACCGCCGATCAGGCCGTCGTCGTCAATGGAACCCCCAACTCTGCTGACGCCCAGACCATCCGCCTGCACCTTCTCAATGGCGGTGAGCACGAGACCTCCGCCGCCGACCCCAACCAATACAACATCTCCACCTTCGCCACCACCGACGTCCCAATCGAAAGCGAAGCCCCTGGAGACACTCACCTCGGCCGTTTGAACACACCCATCGCCGCATTGCCGCTGCCTGAACTCTGGCGACGTGCCAAATCCGCCGAAGCCACTGCAGGCCGCACACCCTCCGTCTACCGCATCGAGTTCAATAAGCGCTTCTCCTATCCCTTTGCCTGTCTCGTCCTGATGCTCGTCGGTGTCCCACTCGGCATCTCCTCTAAACGCGGAGGCAAATCGACCGGCTTCGTTCTCACCATCGTCCTGGTCTTTATCTATTACCTGCTCTCCGAGGTTGGGGCTGCCTTCGCCCAATCGGGCAGGCTACCTCCCTTCCTCGGTGTCTGGGGAGCGAACCTGCTCTTTGCCGCGGCGGGTGCCATCCTTCTCTATCAAATGTCCCGCGGGGGGATCGCCCTTGGCATCTTCGCCACCATCGGCATGCGCCTCAACAAGCTTGCGACTCGTCTCGTCAGCGGCAACCAGACGCCCAATGCCCACTCCAGCTACGACATTGCCACTCTCCTCCGCCGCTTCCGAAGCACCTTCCGCGTTCAATTCCCGCTGCTGCTCGATGACTACGTCATGCGCGAATATGCCACAAACTTTTCTATCGTCCTTTTTTCCTTCACTACACTCTTCCTCATCTTTACCTTCTTCGAACTCATCGGCCCTATCTTCCGCAATCGTACCCCGCTCATCACTGTCGGCGAATACCTCATCAACCTCATTCCCTTCATCCTCTATAACGTCACCCCGCTCTGCGCTCTGGTCGCCGTCCTTGTCACCTTCGGCACGCTCAACCGCACCTCAGAGCTCACCGCCATGAAGTCGAGCGGCATCAGCCTCTACCGCATCATCACTCCGGTACTTTTCGTCACGCTTCTCATCTCTGCAGGCCTCTTCGTCTTCGACGAGTTCTATCTCCCTGCAGCCAACCGCCGCCAGGAAGCCCTCCTCTCCATCATCAAAGACAAGCCCGCTCAGACATTCTCCCGCCCAGACCGCCAATGGATCTCAGGCCAGACCAACAGCGCCGGCGAACCTACCCGCATCTTCTACTACCAGTACTTCAACGCCGAAAAAGACTCCTTCGACAATCTCACCGTCTTTGAGTTCGACCCCGCGACCTTCAATCTTCACCGTCGCATCTTCGCTACCTCAGCCAATTGGGACCCGCGGGTCAACAACTGGGTCCTGATCAATGGTTGGCAGCGCACCTTCTCCGGCGACTCCATTTCGACCTACCAGCCCTTCACCGTCTCAACCTTCCCCGAGATTCGCGAGCTGCCCACCTACTTCAAGAAGGAATATGTGCCCTCGCAGGAGATGAGCTACAACGAGCTCTCCGCCTACATCGAGGATCTGAAACAATCCGGCTTCGATACCAAGCGCCTCAGCGTTCAGCTGGACAAAAAGATCGCCTACCCCCTCATTACCCTCGTCATGGCGATCCTTGCCATCCCGTTCGCACTCTCCATGGGCAAGAAAGGCTCACTCACTGGTATCGCCACTGCCATCGGCCTCGCCATAACCTACTACGTCGTCACTCTCGTCTTCGAATCACTCGGCAACGTCAACACCCTCCCCGCCGTCCTCGCCGCATGGACCCCCGATATCCTCTTCGGTATCACCGGAGCCTATTTGCTTCTCCGCACCCCAACTTGATTCCAGCCCTTCGCGAAACTGCCCAACCGTCCTACACTGGAAGCACGATGATCTTTAAGTTTTCCTCAATCACCCTCCTGGCCTCCGCCGCCACAATCGCCTCTGCACAGACCGCCACTAAACCGGCAACAAAACCCGCAACAACCGCGCAGGGGTCCTCGTCCGCCGTGCATCACGCTGCAACAACCGCAACGGTCCAACCGCCGACAGTTCCCTGCGCCAAACTGCCCGAGCTCTCTTCCAAAATTCCGGCGCTGCCCCCTGGCCTTCCCTGTGCCAAGCCGCTCTACACCATAGCCATCGAACCCTCCGCGAAACTGGACTATGTTTCCCCTCTCGAGGGGCCTGGACTACGGCAGACCCTGGGCCTGGAATCCTCCAGTTTTTCGCTCAATTACATCGACGTTAAGGTCGGCACCGGCGAGCTCGCCGCGCCTCACAAGTGGTACAGCATTCACTACACCGGTTATCTCGTCGATGGCACTAAATTCGACTCTTCCTACGATCATCCTGGCGCCGAGCCAATCTCCATCAACTACGGTCAGCACCAGGTTATTCCGGGCTGGGATACAGGCTTTGACGGCATGCACATCGGCGGCAAGCGGCGTCTCTTCATTCCTTACCAACTTGCCTATGGAGCCCAGGGGAAAGGTCCCATTCCACCAAAGGCCGATCTGATCTTCGACGTGGAGCTGGTGAGCCAGAGCGACGAAAAGCCTGCACAAAAACCCCCTGTCGATTCCGGTGCAAAACCTGCCGACCCTGCAAAGCCCGCCACGGCGCAACCCGCCGATTCTGCGAAACCAGATGCAACACCGCATCCGCAAAGTCTCTAACTTCATCTGATTCTGAGATCAGCGACTAACTATGTTCGACAAACTCAAGCCGCTCGCACCCTACCTCAAGCGATACCGAAAGCAGCTCGCCTGGGGTGGGGTCGCGACCGTCCTCTATAACGCGATTAAGGTTCTGGTCCCTGTCGTCATCGGCCACGCTATCGACGACATGAAGCACGGCGTCAGCGAAAATAAAATACTCTTCCACGGCCTCCGCCTGCTCCTCGTCGCCGCTCTGTCCGCGATCTTCCTCTACATCACTCGCCAAGTCATCATAGGAGCCTCGCGCGAGATCGAGTTCGATCTCCGCAACGATCTCTTCGCCAACCTTGAACGCCAGTCGCCGACCTACTACCACACTCACCGCACTGGCGACATCATGGCCCGCACCACCAACGACCTCAACGCGGTCCGCATGCTCCTCGGCCCTGCGATCATGTACAGCGCGAACACAATCGTCTTCACCGCCGCCGCGCTCCCCTTCATGTATCGCATCAGCCCCAAGTTGACCTTCTTCGCCTTCGTACCCCTGCCGATGGCCTCCATCCTTATCCAGTACTTCGGCACCCGCATCCACCGCCGCTTCGAGCGCATTCAGGCGATGTTCTCCGACATCTCCGCTAAAGCTCAGGAAAACTTCTCCGGCGCTCGCCTCATCCGAGCCTTCGCTCAAGAAGACGCCGAGATCGCCTCCTTCGAAGACGCCAACAGGGAGTATATCCGCCGCAGTCTTTATCTCGTGCGCTTGATGGCCATGCTCTGGCCCACACTCGAGTTCGTTCTGGGTCTGTCGCTCATGATCACACTTCTTGTTGGCGGTCACGAGGTAGTCCAACACAAGATCTCAGTGGGCGAATTCACCAGCTTCAACGTCTATATGGTTCAACTCATCTGGCCCATCATCGCCGTCGGCTGGGTCGTCAACCTTTTTCAGCGTGGCACCGCCTCCGTCGTCCGCATCGACGAAATTCTCAAACAACAGCCCTCAATCACCGACGCGCCAAACGCCGTCGACAATCCTGTCACTGGCGCCATCGAGTTCCGCGACCTGACTTTCGCCTACCCGGACACCCCGGCGGTCCTCCACCACATCAATCTCAGTATCCCGGCAGGCTCCAGTCTCGCAATCGTCGGCCCTACAGGCTCTGGAAAATCCACTCTCGTCGGCCTTATCCCACGCTTGCATGACGCGTCTCCCGGTTCAGTACTTATCGATGGCGAGCCCATCCGCAACTTCACACTGGCCGAGCTGAGAAAAAGCATTGGCTTCGTGCCGCAGGAAACATTTCTCTTCTCCGAAACCATCCGGCAGAACATCTCCTTCGGCAAACCCGACGCAACCCTCGAACAAGTCGAGGAAGCTGCTACCGTCGCCCATATCTGCACGGAAATTCTCGAGTTTCCCAAGGGCTTCGACACCGAAGTCGGCGAACGGGGCCTCACTCTTTCCGGAGGCCAGAAGCAGCGTACAGCCATCGCTCGCGCCATCATCCGCGACCCGAAGATCCTGATCCTGGACGATGCTCTCGCAAGCGTAGACACCTATACAGAAGAACGCATCTTAAGCGGCCTGAAGCGAGTAATGGAAGGTCGCACCACGGTTTTCATTTCACACCGCATCTCCACCGCACGCAACGCCGATCAGATCGCCGTCCTGGTCGCCGGCCGGATCGCGGAGTTCGGCACACACGACGAATTGATTGCGCGCAACGGCTACTACACCGACCTTTTCGAAAAGCAGCGTCTCGAAGAGGAGCTCACCACGGCAGTCTGATCCTCTCATCAGAAAATCTAAGCCGACCACCGCGAAACAGCAACAACCTCGCCGGAGGCCGCAGGAACCGCGGCGGGAGGCAGAAACTTCTCCTCACGCGTCCGCAGCTCTCTCGGCAACACCTTGCCCGCTTCAGGATCGCGAGCCACCATCACCCATGCCTCACGAACATTGCGAATCAGCGCAATCACCTCCTGAAGGTGTTCCTTCGACTCCAGATGCGAAGCCTCCAGTGTCATCGTAAACATCGCAGAATAAAAATTTGCCAATGCAGTCGCGACCGTCCCACCCACATCAGGGCGCAACCGTGCCTGCAGATACATCAGAATATCCAGCGCCTTTTTCACTGCAACACGCCGCCCATGCACATCTTTCTCATCCACGCATTGCGCTGCCCGATAGAGAAACCGGACCATGCCGTCGTAAAGGGCCACAATCATCTCAACGCCGGTCGCTCCGGCTAACGTCTGCTGCTGATAACTCATCTCGCCTTTCGTCTACTGCGATCTCTCGTTGAACCCCGTAATTGCGCTGTACATCTCATCCACCTGATTCAACTGCGCCGGAATCGACTGCAAAATCTGATTCGCGGTATTCAGCTCATCGGTCAATTGCACCTTCTGCGCCGCCAGCAGAGCATCCTCATTGCTAATGCTTGTATTCAACGAGCTCTCCTGTGCACTGTTCTGCTGTTGTGCCAGGAACACCGCACCATTGGGAGCCTGTGTTCCTAGGTTGTTCAGTGACGACGCCATTGTCTGACCAAAGCTTCCAGAGTTCTGAAAGAAACCCACTACATCGGCAAAGCTGGAGTTCAACGCCGAATTCAGCGAATCCGCGTTGAGCGTCAATGTCCCATCGTCGTTCAGTCCAATGCCGAGCTGGGTGATGTTATTAATCGCTCCACTCGCGCTCCCGGCAAAAAGCACTCCGGTCACTTTACTCTGGATCAGCGCAAGCGTTGGATTCCCAAACAGAGGCTCGGCGTTTCCACTCGAATCGTTTTTCTCCTGCCCGTTGATGTCGTTGATCACGGCGTTATACGCATTTACTAACTTGCTCATTGCAGTGCCGATATCGGTGTTGTCGTTCGTAATCTCGACTTGAATCGGCGTGCCCGTCGAAGCCCCCAGCAGTTGAAACGTTACTCCTGGAATGGCATTGGTTACCGCGTTCGAACTGCTTGTAATTGCTACGCCATCTACAGTCAGACTCGCATCCTTCCCATCCTGGCTGCTTGAGAGCGAAATCGTTCCTGCTTCAGCACCCGAAAGAGATCCACTCACAGAAAGCTGCCCTGCGGCACCGCTGGTCTTACTCACAAGCGCAAGTCGCGATCCATTCGAGTCTGCAATAACGTTCGCACTTACGCCGATACCGGCAGAATTGATCGCTGAAGCCAACGAAGCCAGAGTCGTGTCAGCGTCAGCGCTGTCGACGTTGAACACATGCCCTTGGATTGTCAGGCTCCCGGAAAGAGTGTCGTTCGGATCCGCAATTGCACTGGAAACTTCTGAAGAAGTCTGCGCAAGCGAATTGACTACGATCGTATGACTGCCCGCGGATGCGGTTATGTCCGCAGAGGTCAGACTCAACAAATCAGTATTGGAACTCGATCCCTGCTTCTCTGAGAAGACCCCGGAAAAATCCGTTAGCGCCTGCAGGCTCGTCGTCAGAGTGGAAAGGTCGCTGCCCAGTGTCGAGAGCACAGAGTCCTGTGCCTGAAGCGCCGTCAGTTGCGTCTTCCACGGAGTCTCGATTGCCTGCTCTGACGCCTGAATCTGTGTCACCGTCGAAGCGACATCAAATCCCTGCCCACTCGTCGCCGATCCAAAGTTCAGCCCAACTGTACCCATCTCGCCCGTCCTTCGTTCGTCCCGACAGAAGCACGCCGCCTGCCAATAGCGTTGCCCGAGCATTAGAAAAACCTAAGCTCTTAAAAAGGAGGGAGCAGCGACAAGAGAAGGAGGAATCGCCGCTGCTCCCAAATTTGGTTTACTGCAACAGTTTCAGAATCTCCTGCTGCACGCTGTTGGCCTGTGCAAGCGCACTGATGCCGGTCTGGCTCAGCACCTGGTACTTCGCCAGATCGCTGGTTGCCTGCCCGTAGTTGGTTGAACGAATCGCACTCTCGGCAGAGGAGAGATTGACCTGTTCCGAGCTGGCAACATTGGCAGCCGCATTGAGCTGATTAATGCTCGCGCCGATCGCTCCGCGCTGTGCGGCCACATCAGCAACCGCGGTTGTGATCTTGCCCAATGCCGTCTGAGCTGCAGTCTGCGAAGTCAACACCTGCGCCGAAAGGTCCACGCCGGTGCCGGAGCCAACGTTCGCAGAAGAAAGAGCCCCGATGGTCGCACTGATCGTTGTGGTTCCCGCCGTCGTACCGTCACTGACAACGAAGTCGGTCGCGGTCGCCGAAAAGACAGCAGTGCTGTTGAAGTTCGTTGAGCTGCCGATGTTGCCGATCTCCGTCAGAATGCTCTGAAACTCTGTGTCGGCTGCGGTCGACTGCGCAGTCGTCAGACCACCGTTGGCGGCCTCGGTTGCAAGGGTTACTGCGCGATCGAGCAAATTGGTCACCTGCGAAAGCGCGCCATCGGCGGTCTGCAGTAAGCCAACGCCATTTTGGGCGTTCTGCGCGGATTGAGTCAGCGCAGCTTCATTAGCATGAAGTCCGTCAGCGATCGACAGGCCGGCCGCGTCATCCGCGCCGCTATTGATGCGCGAACCGGATGAGAGCTGTTGAAGAACAGTCTGAAGACTGCCCTGCGTCTGATTCAAATTGTTCTCTGCATAGGTTGCTGCAACGTTAGTAAGAATGCCCAAGGACATAAGGAAACGCTCCTGTACAACTCGGTTTTGAGTTACCGCGACGCCGCCCCGAGTGACCGCCCGGCAAACTCATCTCGCTGCTACAGCAGCTCGTGAGATCCGATTCACTATGCGGAAGGCTCCGCGTTCCACCACCTCATCGGCCCTCCGAACGCCAACTTTAGCGCCCCTAAGTAACAGGTTCCTTTGTTTTTTTTGCGATTCCCGGCTCTTCTATTGAGATCAGATTTGCTGCCGATGAGTGCTTGGAAGGAACTTCACTCATGATCGAACTCACACGCCTCAACGGCAGCCCACTCGCCGTAAACTGCGACCTCATCAAATACGCCGAGGCTGCGCCCGACACGGTGCTCACACTCATCACTGGCGAAAAATTAGTCGTTCTCGAACCGTGCAGCGAAATCTCCAGACTCACGCTCGACTACCGTGCGGCAGTTCTCAGGCAGGCATGGCCCGAAGCACAGACTGCTCTGAGTTCCAGGTCTGCCTACGATGCAAACAATCAGCCCGGCAACCAATTTCGCAACGCCTCCGGCGCGTAATCAACTCTCACTTGGAGGAGAAAACCTATGGACATCGCCAGCATCGGTGGAATCGTGCTCGCCATCGTCGGCATTCTCGCCGGCATGATGATCGAAGGCGGCAACATCGCCCAGATCACTCAACCTACTGCGGCGATGATCGTCTTCGGAGGTACCCTTGGCGCCGTCATGCTTCAGTTTCCGCTCAAAATCTTCCTCGCCGCGGTTAAAGCCGTCTTCAAAGTCTTCCTCCACGAAGGGTCCAACGGCGAAGCCACGCTGGCGCAGATCGTCGGCTTCGCGAACAAGGCACGCAGAAGCGGCATCGTCTCTCTCGACGCCGATCTTGCTACCATCAACGACCCCTTTCTTAAGCAGGCCCTGATGCTCGCCGTTGACGGCACGGAACCGGCAGAGGTCCGTAAGATCATGCAGCTCGAGCTCGACAACAAATCCGAGATCGAAGAAAAAATCCCCGCAGTCTTTGAAGCCGCCGGAGGCTACTCCCCGACCGTCGGCATCATCGGCGCCGTCCTCGGCCTCATTCAGGTGATGAAAAATCTCTCCAATATCGATGAAGTCGGTCGAGGCATCGCCGTCGCCTTCGTCGCAACGATCTACGGAGTCGCCATGGCAAACCTTATCTGCCTTCCGGCCGCCGGCAAACTCAAATTCCGGCACCGTGAAGAGCAAATGATCAAAGAGATGATGCTCGAAGGAGTTATCTCCATCCTCGAAGGTATGAACCCGCGCATGATCGAAACCAAACTCCGCACCTATCTCTTCGACTCCGAACCCGCCGACTCCGCAAAACACTCCGAGGCCAAGGCATGAGCAAAAAAAAACATGCCGAACACGTCAACCACGAACGTTGGCTTGTCTCCTACGCGGACTTCATTACCCTGCTCTTCGCATTCTTCGTCGTCCTCTTTGCCTCAAGTCAGTCCGACAAGAAGAAGCAGGTTAAACTCGCCGAAGCCATGCAGGCTGCCTTCACTCCTCTCGGGACCTTCGATGCGCATTCGAAGTCGCCACCACTGTCCGAAATCAACGCAGCATCCATCACCAACGAACCCCCGGCAGCTCTTACACTACCGCTTCCATCCACCAGCACAGAGACACTCGAGGAGACGAAAGTCCGTCTCACAAAGCTTCTCGCAAAAGAAGTCGCCGCAGGCCACATTCCTCCCGGCGGCATGACTATGCGCATCACACCGGACGGCCTCGTCATCTCGCTTCATGAGATCGGCTTCTTCCCCTCAGGCTCAGCTGAAGTGCGCTCCTCGGCCATCGCCATGATCGCCATCCTCGCGAAAACTCTTCCGCAAGGCTCGCTCCGCATCGAAGGTCACACCGACAACGTTCCCATTCACACTACGCAGTTCGCGAGCAACTGGGAGCTCTCCACCGCGCGATCTACCGCTATCGCCCGCCTCCTTCTCGAAAGAGGCTCCATCAACCCTGCCAATCTCTCCGCTGCAGGCTACGCGGAATTCCACCCCGTTGCCAGCAATACCACCGAAGACGGACGCATGCAGAACCGTCGCGTCGACATCATCCTTTTGCGACGCCCAACAGCTTGACAATGACCCGCTTCGATCGCTGTCCATCGAACTCCGCATAGAACACTCGCTGCCACGTCCCAAGGTCAAGGCGTCCGTGACTCACCGGTAGCGTCGTCTCATGATGCAGCAGCAACGCCTTCAGATGCGCGTCGGCGTTATCCTCGCCCGTTTTGTGATGCTCATAACCAGGCCATCGCGGCGCCAGTTTCTCCAGCCACTTCCCGATGTCCTCAATCAACCCGTCTTCATTGTCATTTACGTAAATTGCTGCCGTAATATGCATCGGCGAGACAAAACACAGCCCATCCTCAACACCGCTGCGCCGTACAATCTCCTCAACCTGCGGAGTAATGTGAACCATCTCGTATCGTTCATTTGTTTGAAAGGTCAGATACTCAGTGTGAGTCTTCGTCGCAGCCATGTTCTCCTGTCTCCGCTGGGCCTTACCTTCTCTGATGCTTACTTTGGTCTCCGCGACAACAAAAAGAACACTTCCAGACACCCACTTCACTCCTTCAACGTCTAAAATTTAGGAAAATATGAGGAAAACGCTGCACAATCTCGCATCGGTCCTCTGTCTGCTGGCGATACTGCTCAGCGCAGCAATGCCCCTCCGCGCCGATGCATCTGTTGAATCCTCGTGCCATCAATGCCCAAAGCACGCTCCGCAGAGCCACCACCAGGGACCCACTTGCTGCAGCGCGCGTCAGCAGGCCCCCGCAATTATCACCACCGTCAAGGTTGATCCCTCCTCTTCCATCATTACCAAGCCGATCCTCCTCGGTAACGAAACAGCGGCTTTTCATCCTGTACCGGTACTCCAATCAACGCAACCGCTCCACCCCCCTCCTCTCCTCGCACTTCGAATCTGAGTCCTCCCTGCTCCTGAAACGACGTGCAGCGTCCCGACGCTGCCTGCCGCCCACGCAGTGGACAAAAAGGATTCGAATGCTCCCCAAGCTGATATCTGCTCTACTCTCATTCGGCTTCATCGCTGCGCCCGCCATCCACGCGCAGACAAAGCCAACCATGCCCAGGATGCCTGACATGCCGGACCTGAATATGCCTGCACAAAAACCCGCCACACAGGAAAACCATTCAGTCCCGATGACAATGCCCATGGACATGAAAGGCATGAGCATGGACATGAAGCCTCCCACTACCCTCATCGAGGCCGTCCTCGCACATACCACCTCAGGAACCAGCATCGAACCAGCCACAACACCCATTCCAATGCTCATGCAGAACTACCGCGGCTGGACCCTGATGCTCCATGGCAGCGCCTTCATCTCCGACATCCAGCAGCGGGCGCAAAGTCCGCGAGGCACCGACAAGCTCTTCTCCACCAACTGGCTCATGCCCATGGCTACCCGCAAACTCCGCGCCAACGGCCAGATCACCCTCCGCGCCATGCTCTCGCTCGAACCTGCCACCGTCTCCGGCCGCTACTATCCCGAGCTCTTTCAGCAGGGTGAGACCGCCTTCGGCAAACCCATCATCGACGGCCAGCACCCGCACGACTTCGTGATGGAGCTCGCTGCGCTCTACGACCTCCAACTTGGCGAGCACACGCTGTTCAGCTTCTACGCCGCACCCGTTGGCGACCCAGCTATCGGCCCCATCGCCTACCCCCACCGCCTCTCCGCCTCCGAAGACCCGATCGCCGCTCTCGGCCACCACCAGCAGGACTCAACTCACATCGCCTTCAACGTCTTCACCGGTGGCCTCACATGGCGCTGGCTGCGCTTCGAAGAATCCGGGTTCCACGGCGCCGAACCCACCGAGCAGCGATGGGGCTTCCAACCATCCCCCAACGGCCACGCCGTTGACAGCTACTCCTCGCGCATTACCTTTTCGCCCTCGCGCAACTGGAGCAGCCAATACTCCATCGCCCACATCGTCAGCCCCGAAGCCCTCTACCCCGGCGAAGACCAACAGCGACAGACCGCCTCCCTTATGTATAGCCGTCCCATCGGTGCCCACCACGACACTACCAGCATGCCCGGCATGGACATGAGCACTCCCGCCACAGGTACCTGGGCCACCACTTTCCTCTGGGGCCGCACAAAATCCCTAACCGACTCGAGCAAGGAAAACAGCTACCTCCTCGAATCCCTTCTGCAATTCCACACCCGCAACTACGTCTGGACTCGCATCGAAAACGCCGACCGAACCAATGAACTTCTCCTACCCCCCGACTCCGCACTCCCACCGCACTTCGAAGAAACCCCGATAGGCCACGTGGCTGCCTACACGTTCGGCTACGATCGCGACTACCGCATCCTCCCCTACATCCTCACCGCCCCTGGAGCCCAGTTCACCACCTACACCGCCTCAGACACCCTCACCCCCACCTACGGCCATCACCCTTGGGGAGTCGCAGCTTTTGTTCGTTTTCGCATTGATGGACGGCGCTAGTTGCTGTTCTAATTCTGGTTCCCTTTTGCCTCTCATTCCGCACTCGGAGGGGCAGTCGAAGGGGAAAGCTTCGTCTCCGTGCCCGTTCAGTCAATGCTGTAATAAAACAACGAAATGAACCTCACCATCGCCACCTCCAATCCCGGCAAGCTCCGAGACTTCGCCGCTGCGGCAACCCCGAACATTACCCTAACCCCGCTCCCCAACCTCAAAGAAATCCCTGCTCCGCCCGAAGACGAACCCACCTTCGAAGGCAACGCCCGCCTCAAAGCCATCTACTACTCCCACCACGCCCCAGGCAAGATCGTCATCGCCGACGACTCCGGCCTCGAAACCGACGCCCTCCAGGGAGCTCCCGGCGTCCGCTCCGCGCGCTATGCCCAAGACCTGCATTTCGTAAACCTGCCCACAGCCACAAATGACGAGCGCAACAATCTCTGTCTCCTCGAAGCCCTGAGCAAAATCTCCGACCAGCCTCGAACAGCCCGCTACCACTGTGTCCTCGTCGCAGCCCGTAACGGCCAAATCCTCGCGACAGCTGAGGGAACCGTCGAAGGCCAGATCCTCACCGCTCCCCGAGGTACCGGAGGCTTCGGTTATGACCCCCTCTTTTATCTCCCCGAACAAAACAAGACCATGGCGGAACTCGACATCACCACCAAACTTACCTTCAGCCATCGCGGTCGAGCGTTTACCGCCCTCCTCAATGCCCTCGCGCAGCACCTCTAACCCACGCTGACTCAATCGCCCTCAAACTAATCGCACAAACCCAACGATAACCGCACAAGATCCTCTACTTTTGTTGACCTTCGCCACCCATGGCGAAATAATCGCACTGCCGCACTTTTCCATCTCCACTGAGTGCGACCATCTCCTTCAAGAACTCTTACCTCAGGACTCTTCGAAGGATTCGGATTCCAGGATTCCGTTCGGATTCAAAAAGGAGCAGCCATGGCCACCGCCGCACCGCCAGCCACACCTACGATTCGAGGCGTGCAACCGCTCCGCGCCGGCGAAGGCCACTCGTTCTTCTGGCGCAAGCTGCACTCGCTCACCGGCATCATCCCCATCGGCGCGTTCCTTATCGAGCACATCGTCTCCAACTTTGAGATCGTCAACGGACCACTCGCCTACGCCAAGCAGGTCCTCTTCCTCAACTCACTGCCGCTCGTACGGGTCCTCGAGTGGACCCTCATCTTTATCCCGCTCGCCTACCACGCGCTCTACGGCGTCTTCATCGCCATCCGCGGCCGCTCCAACGTCAACGTCTACCCCTGGGCGGGCAACTGGATGTATCTCTCCCAGCGCATCACTGGCATCATCGCCTTCCTCTATATCATCCAGCACCTTTATCGCCAGCGCTTCACCGGCGTCTCTCTCCCCGATCACCCCGGAGCAGCCTTCCACAAGGTACAGGTTGAGCTCTCGAATCCCTGGATGCTCGCCATCTACGTTATTGCCATGATCGCCACCTGCTGGCACTTCAGCTACGGCATCTGGCTCTTCGCCGCCAAGTGGGGTATCACCCCCGGTGACAAAGCCCGCAAGAAGTTCGGCTGGGTGTGCGGAATCGGCGGCGCAGCCCTCTGCCTCATGGGCCTCATCAGCATCTACGCCGTCGTCACCGCTCCACCCGCGCCAGAAGACGTCATGCCCGATCAGCCCGGCATCTCTCTTCTCAAGCCTTCAACCCCGCCACCAAACTCTGCCAATACGAATCAGCCCGGCGAGGCTCAATAATGCTCGGTCCGGTGCCGTTCACCGTCTGCTTCATACTCGGCGTGATCTGCACCGCCACGGGGATCGCTGAACTGACTGCTCTGAATAAATTTGCGAAAGAAAACAATCTGCCTGGCATCTCGAACAACATGTTCAAGAGCGGCAGCGATGTTCAGCGGATTAGACAAGCAATACCCGCAGGAGAATTACGCATTCGGATTAAATGGCTCAAAGCGGTTGGTCTGATTTGCTGGATCCCGGTCGCCGTTTTGACCGGCCTCGCTTACATCAAACGTTGATCGATAGGACTCGAAAATGGCAGCAGCAACTCCAAGAATCATCGTCGTAGGCGGCGGACTCGCCGGCCTCTCCGCCGTCATCAAGATCGCCGAAGCCGGCGGCAAGGTCGACCTCTTCTCGATAGTCCCCGTCAAGCGCTCCCATTCAGTCTGTGCCCAGGGAGGTATCAACGCCGCCAAGAACCTCAAGGGCGAGGGCGACGACGTCTTCAAGCACTTCGACGACACGATCTACGGCGGCGATTTCCTCGCCAACCAGACCCCCGTCAAAAACATGACCGCGCAGGGGCCCGCCATCATCGACCTACTCGACCGCATGGGCGTCCCCTTCAATCGAACCCCAGAAGGCCTGCTCGACTTCCGCCGCTTCGGTGGGACGCTGTATCACAGGACCGCTTTCGCCGGGGCCACCACCGGACAGCAACTCCTCTACGCGCTCGACGAGCAAGTCCGCCGCTACGAAGCAGAAGGCAAAGTAGCCAAGTACGAAGGCTGGGAGTTCCTCTCCGCAGTCCTCGACTCCAAAGGCGCCTGCCGCGGCATCACTGCCATGGACCTCCGCACCATGGACACCCGCACCTTCCCCGCCGACGCCATCATCATCTGCACCGGCGGCAACGGAGCCATCTTCGGCAAATCAACCAACTCCGTCGTCTGCACTGGCTCCGCCCAATCCGCGCTCTACCAGCAAGGCGCCTACTACGGCAACGGCGAGTTCATCCAGGTTCATCCCACCGCCATCCCCGGCGAAGACAAACTCCGCCTCATGTCCGAATCCGCCCGTGGCGAAGGCGGTCGTGTCTGGGTTCCCAAAGATAAGAGCGACAAGCGCGCCGCGCAATCCATCCCCGAGTCCGACCGCTGGTACTTCCTCGAAGAGTGGTACCCCAAGTATGGCAACCTCGTCCCCCGCGACGTAGCCACCCGCGCCATCTTCAAAGTCGTCTACGAGCATGACATGGGCATCGACGGCCAGCCCATGGTCTACCTCGACGTCTCCCATCTCGCACCGGAGCGCCAGCACAAACTCGAAGGCATCCTCGAAATCTACGAGAAGTTCGTCGGCGACGACCCCCGCAAGGTCCCCATGAAGATCTTCCCAGGCATGCACTACACCATGGGTGGCCTCTGGGTAGACTTCAATCAGCAAACCAACATCCCCGGCGTATTCGCAGCTGGCGAGGCCGATTACTCCATCCACGGGGCCAACCGTCTGGGTGCAAACTCCCTCCTCTCCTGCATCTACGGAGGCTTCGTCGCCGGCCCGCAAGCCATGGCCTACGCCAAGTCCCTTCCCGCGCAGGAAGGAGACGGTGGTCATGCCGCCGAACTCCAGCGCCAGCTCGAATTCAACAACCTTCTCCTCAACAACCCCGGCACCGAAAACCCCTTCAAGATCTGGCGCGAACTAGGCGACACCATGACCAAGCACGCCACCATCATCCGTTACAACACCGGCCTCGACGAGGCCGACGCCAAGCTGGTCGAGCTCCTCGACCGCTACCGCAACGTAAATCTCTCCGATAAGAGCCAGTGGGCCAACACCAGCTTCGCCTTCACCCGCCAGCTCTGGAATATGCTTCAATTAGCCCGCGTCATCGTCCAGGGCGCACGCCTCCGCGACGAGTCCCGCGGAGCCCATTACAAACCCGACTTCCCTGACCGCAACGACGAGAAGTTCCTGAAAACCACCAAAGCCTACTTCAAAGACGACGCCCCCGCCTTCGAGTGGGAAGAAGTAGACATCAGCCACATCAAACCACGCCCGCGCCGTTACGACGCCACCGCATGACCATTGAAAGGTTTGTTAAGCGCACGACTTTAGCCGTGCAGAAAAGAACAACCGAAGGACGGGGGCTTTAGCCCCTGAGGGCATCACAAAAGATGCAACCGACAGGTCACCCTACAACCCGATCCCGCCGTCTAACCGGCCATGGAAGACGCCTATCCTGTCTACATCGCACTTGCCGTCGTATACGGAGCCGTCATGACGTATATGTATCTCTATACCACGCACCTCAAGCCCCGGGAACGCTGCCAGTCACTCAAAGGTCGCCCTCCGGTCAGCAAAGAAGAAGGCATCGCAGTCGCAACACTCGAGAAGGAGCACAACCACAAGATCGGCAGATTCTAGCCGCCTCCTCCGCGACTGCATTCCTTCGCAACAATCGCCCTCAGCAGGGCCTCACGCTGAAGGCACAGGAAATCTGCAGTCGCTAAGGAGCCCGCATGCCAAGCACCATCAAGGTAGAGATCAAGCGTCAGTCCAACCCCGACGCATCCGCCACCACCGAAAAGTTCGAGATCCCTTACCGCCCGGGCATGAACATCACCTCGCTCCTCGGAGAGATCGCGCTTAACCCCGTCGACGTCTCCGGCAAGCCGACCACCCCCATCACCTACGACTCCAACTGCCTCGAAGAGATCTGTGGCTCCTGCGCCATGCTCATCAACGGCAAGGCTCGCATGGCATGCTCCGCCCTCGTCGACAAGCTTGAGCAACCCATCACCCTCGCTCCACTCTCCAAATTCCCCGTAGTCCGTGACCTCGCCGTCGACCGCTCCGTTCTCTTCGAAAATCTCAAAAAGGTCAAAGCCTGGGTGCCCATCGACGGCACCTACGACCTCGGCTCCGGCCCCAAGCAAGCCCCGCAAATTCAGGAAAAGCGCTACCCGCTCTCCAACTGCATCTCGTGCACCATTTGCATGGAGGTCTGCCCCCAATTCAACGACGCCACTGGGTTTGTCGGCGCAGCTACCATCGCCCAGGCCAAACTGTTCAATCTCGATCCAGGCGGGTCTGTCCTCAAGGAAGAGCGCCTCCGCGCATTAGCTGGAGACGGCGGCATTCAGGAGTGCGGCTTCGCGCAGAACTGCGTCCAGGCCTGCCCCAAGCAGCTTCCCCTCACCGAAGCCATCAGCGACATGGGCCGGGACGTCTTCGTTCAGCAAGTCAAAGACCTCTTCGCCCGATAATCGATTGCCTTCGTCCATGGCCCAAAAACGCATACGACCTTCTTTTAGAAAGTCCGTTGAGGTCATCCCTCTTCCCTCACACTCACTCTGGAAATTTCTTTTCTTCTCAGTTATCTGGTTGCAGGTTAGTACGGCTATCGCCTCTTCATTTCTTAATCAAGCAGCAAGCGGGACCGCAGCACAACAAGATCCCGCAAACGGACCAACCGAACTTTATAAAATCGGCAGCGACGTTTCCGCGCCCGTCCTCCTATATTCGGTTGAACCTGAAATGGCCGAGAGACACTCTAAAGGATGTGAGGGATGCAATTGGCGTAGCGACTTTGGTGAGGGGGATTGTTGAAATCGATGGAAAATTAAGGAACACGAGCGTACTACGAACGACGTACTTCGATTACCGCGGGCACCTAATTACCACGACTAGAGAGCCAGGCATCCTTGAAAGGTTGCAAAGAGCCTCTCTCGAGGCTGCTAAACATTACAAGTTCAAACCTGCGAAAAAGGGCGGTAACCCTGTGCGGGTTGAATTGAACACTCAGATAATTTTTCAGGCGCATTGAATCAGCAAGATTCGGTCCCTTTGGATCGCCTCTTCATAAACTAACTAAGCAGAATTACAACGAGAGTATAAGGAGCATCAATGATCCAACTAGCAGACGCCCGCCGCATCATCGCCGCAGCTGAAAAGAAAGCCACCGAGATCGGCCAGCCCATGAACATTGCCGTAGCTGACGGGGGCGGCAACCTCATCGCCCACGTTCGCATGGACAACGCATGGCTCGGCTCCATCGACATCTCCATCAAGAAAGCCTGGACCTCCCGCGCCTTCGACATTGCCACCAAAGACCTCGCCACGCACTCACAGTCCGGCAATCAGTTCTTCGGCATCCATGCCTCCAACGATGGCAAGGTGATGATCTTCGCCGGCGGCATCCCCCTCAAGAAAGACGGCAAAGTCGTCGGCGCCATCGGCGTCAGCGGAGGATCCGGCGATCAGGACCACGCAGTCGCAGAAGCTGGCGCAGCAGCTCTCTAAGCACGCAATAGAAAGCCCCGCTAGTCGAGCGGGGCTTCTCTTCCTTCCAAGCTCTCGATCACTTCGAAAATACAGAATTCCCCGGCGTCGTCTCTTCATTCGAAACGATCCGGTTCTGTGCACGCTTCGCACTCTGCATCGCAATGTGATCCATTCTCTCCTGATCGCTCTTGTTCGCCTCATCCGCAGTCGTCTCGTCTTCAATCGCTTCATGCGAAGGACGTGCTGGAGTCTTCGTTGAATTCAATCCCTGTGCCATATGATTCACCTCTCAAAGAAGAGATGACCAGCACCGGCGCTCAGGTTGTCTTCCATTCCGTCTCCTGCCGCAATTGCTACAATCGTCTATTCATGCGAGAGAATACCGCAAACCTCCTCACACAATCGCCTCTATTTGCAGGCACATCCACGTTCCTGCTTTTCGGCACTTCTTTTTTGTATACGCAGGCAACCCTGCAACAGGAAACGACCAGATGACACCTGCCCATGTCCACGCGAGCGCTCTCGTCATCGACACTCACGCTGACACTCCCCAACGCTTCGTCGACGAGCACTGGAACTTCACCGATTCGCTCAACGGCGGCATGCTCAACTATGACTCCGCAAAACAGGGAAATCTCGACGCGCAATTTTTCTCCATCTGGGTTGACCCTCATCAATACGCAGCCAATGCCTCCGCACGCCGCACCCTCGAGCTCATCGACGGCACCCTCGAGCAAGTCCGCCGTGCACCCGATAAACTCCAGTTCTGCGCCTCAGCTGATGACATTTTAACTGCGCACGGGCAGGGAAAATTCTGCGTCCTCATGGGGATCGAAGGGGGCCATTCCATCGAGAACTCCCTCGGCCTCCTCCGCGACTACTACCGCCTAGGTGTCCGTTACATGACCCTCACCTGGTCCAACACCAACGACTGGGCCGACTCCTCCGGCGACGTCGAAGATCCTACCATCCCCCACCACAATGGCCTCACGCCATTCGGCAAAGAGGTTATAGCCGAGATGAATCGTCTCGGCATGATGGTCGACATCTCCCACGCCTCCGACAAGACTTTCTGGGATGTCATCGCAGCCACGCACACTCCCATCATCGCCTCACACTCCTCAGCGCGCGCCCTCACACAAGCCGGCCGCAACCTCACCGACGAGATGCTTCTTGCCATGAAGAAGAACAACGGCGTTGTCATGGTCAACTTCCACCAATCCTTCATCGATGAGGGTTGGCGGCAGGCGTGGAACGCTCAGAAGCCCGAACGAAAAATAGCCCAAGACGCCATGGAAGCGGGTTACAAAGCAAAGGGCATTCCCGTCCCCTACAACGCCTCCAACAAAATCGACCGCGAGTTTGCTGCCAGGATTGGCCGCGCCCCATTCAACTCGCTCATCGACCACTTCGATCACATCATCAAAACCGCAGGCATCGATCACGTAGGCATAGGCACCGACTTCGACGGCATCCCCACCCTGCCCGAAGGCATTGACAACGCTGCCGATCTCCCCAAAATCACTGCTTCGCTCATGGCGCGAGGCTACACCCCCGCAGAGATGCAAAAACTTCTCGGCGGAAATCTCCTCCGCGTCTTTCGCGAAGTCGAGATCGCATCTGACAACTCGAAATAGCCGCTATTAGTTATTTATCCGCCAGAATATCAATCTTGTGAATCTGCGGAGCCTCCGAAAACAAGGTTGCAGCATTCGCCATCAGAGCCTTCGCAATCTCGCCATTCAAATGCGCGTCTCGTCCGGCCTCATCGTTGAACGTATCGAAGACGCTGTAATGCCCCTCATCCTCCTTCAACCCATACCAATTCATCGTGCCTGCTTCTCTCTTCGACATCTCGGCGCCCTGCTTCAAAAACGTTTCAACATCCTTCTCTTTTCCGGGCTTCGCCTTCAACGACACATAAATCGCAAACTTCGCCATATGGTGATTCCTCCACATAAGTCAGATGCCGGAACCATCCAGCAGTTACAGATTTTCCAGTCCAATCGGCACGGAAGAGAGACTGTGCGGCGAATTCTAGGGCACTTAGGAAAATTCAGTCGCAAGCTCAAACCCTGCTCTGCGTTGCTCCAACACCTGCGTCTGCGATAGCCTGTTGATTGGAGTCAAACCCAGCATGACGCTTCGTCTTCTCGCACTCGCAGCCGCCGTCAGCGTATTCACACAAGCTCAGACGCCAGCATCTCAAACACCAGCGACCCCGCCAGCCCAGCAGCTTCCCGACGCACCAAGCCTCACCAGTCAGCTCAAGCCACCTCCGGTCCCCACTGGCCCCACCGCCGTGATCGACACCACCATGGGCCGCCTCACCTGCAAGCTCTACGAGAAAGAAGCTCCCATCACCGTCGCTAATTTCATCGGCCTGGCAGAAGGCACCAAAGACTGGACAGATCCAAAAAGTCTTCAGAAGATACACAATCAGCCCTTCTTCAACGGCACCACGTTCCATCGCGTCATCCCCGGTTTCATGATCCAGGGCGGCGACCGCGCCGGCGATGGTACTGGTGATCCCGGCTACTTCTTTCAGGATGAGATCGACCCTTCCCTCACCTTCGATACGCCTGGACTGCTGGCCATGGCAAACGCCGGCGCGGGTCCATCCGGCGGCGGCACCAATGGCAGCCAGTTCTTCATCACCGAAGTCCCCGTTCCTCAACTCAACGGCAAGCACACAATCTTCGGCCAATGTGATGCACACACCACCCTGCTCGTCGCCTCTATCGCGCGCGTCGAACGCAGCGCCAACGACAAACCGATCACTCCGGTCGTTATAAGCCGGATCACAATCGTGCGCGAAGGCCAACCCATGCCACCTGTGCCCGTAGCGCCGCCCTCAACGCAGACCACGCCAGCATCAGCCGCTCCACAACCAAAATAGTCACTGTCTGCGCAACTCCAGACCTTCAAATTTCATCAACCAGCAAGGAGAAATCTGACATGCCTACGAAACCCGGCACTTACGCTACCTTCAAAACAAATCAAGGCACCATCGTCTGTGAGCTGTTCGAGAAGGATGCACCCGAAACGGTCGCCAACTTCATCGGCCTCGCCGAAGGCACCAAGGACTGGAACAGCCGTAGCAAGAAGGGACCGAAGCTTTACGACGGCACCATCTTCCATCGTGTCATCCCCGAGTTCATGATCCAAGGCGGCGACCCCGAAGGCTCCGGCATGGGGGGCCCTGGCTACAAATTCGCCGACGAAACCAAGGGCTCAAAACATGGCTTCCAGGAGAAGGGCAAACTCGCCATGGCCAACGCCGGGCCCAACACCAATGGCAGTCAGTTCTTCATCACGGTAGCCCCCACCACATGGCTGACTGGCAAGCACACCATCTTCGGCGAAGTCGTGGAAGGCTACGAAATCGCAGAAAAAATCTCCAAAGTCAGCAAGGACGGTATGGACCGCCCCAAAACCCCGGTCGTCCTTGAATCCGTTACCATCGAACGCGTCGCATGAAAAATGTCATCATCGCGATAAATGCCGCCGTACACGAGCAACAAGCAAAGACCCACTCGTAACGAGTGGGTCCAGATTGCTGACAAAGTACCGAGAAAGGCTCTGGTTTTCCACGAGGGTCTTTTGTAATTTTGAGTCATGCTGAAGAAGCCAGAAGCGCAGCAGGAGGAACTGGAGTGGGTGTCGATCGCGGGGCTGGTGCCTGAGAAGCAT
>DATMKY010000019.1:0-2958 GCA_035570955.1 Edaphobacter sp.
CCCACCCGCTGAAGGAGAGATCAACCATGTGCTGCGGTCAGAAACGTTCGGGGTTGGGGAACAGTCAGATGCAGAGGACGATGCGGCCCGCTCCTCAATCCATCTCAAGCAATAACCACGCTCGGGGCTTCCAGCCTCAGATCACGGCGCCGGTCTCGATGCCGTCGGCTTCGGTCAGCATTACCTATCAGGAGAGCTCGCCGATCCGGGTGCGCGGGCCGGTCAGCGGCAGGTTTTACGAGTTCTCCGGCTCACGCCCAGTTCAGCAAGTGGACGCCAGAGACGCGTCATCTCTGTTGAACACGCGTTTCTTCCGTCGGGCTTAAACAGACATTCCCGCTTCAGAATCCCCTACCCAATGCGGCGAATACCGAACGAGTCCAGCTTCGGGTCAGCGCTGATCACGGGTATATCGTGAGCGATTGCCGGGGCGGCGATCATGCGGTCAAGGGATCGCGATGATCGCGGGTCAGCCGGCCTGCGCGACGGTCGTCAACCCAGAGCCGTTAAGTTCCATCTCCGCAGCGGGGTCTTACAACCAATCTCTCTTACGGAAAAGAAATAGAAAAACGATTGGAAGACAGATCATCAGCAGCATGGCTGCGACGAACGTCAGCGGCTTGGTAAACCCGGGGATGGTATCCGCGAAGTTCATTCCGAAGAAGCTCGTGATCACGGTCAAGGGCAAAGTGACAACGCTAATGATGGCCAGCGTCTTCATGATCCTGTTCAACCGATTATTGATACTCGACATGTAGATATCGCGGCAGCCCATCAGCAGGTCGCGATAGATGTCGATGGTCTCAACCTCGCGGTTCAGATGATCGAGAACATCTCTGAAATAAATCCGCGACATCTGGCCCATAAAGGGCACCTCTCCGCGGGTCAATTGGCCAAGAATATCCCGCTGCTGTGTCATAATGCGGCGAAGATGGAGCAGCTCAGTCTTGTGGTCGGAGATTTTCACCAGGAATTCGGATGAAGGATTCTCGATCGCTTCCTCCTCAAGCTTATCGAGTAATTCCTGAAAATCATCGAGAATCGGGGGATATTTGTCCACCAGACGGTCGAGCAACTCATAGAGCAAAACATCTGTTCCCCAACTCAGCCTGGCCTCAGGATCGGTATGAACCCGGTTAAACATCTCACTGACAGCGGCCATCGGGTCTTCGTGAACGGTGACCAGATACCTCTCCGACAAGAAGATGTCGAGCTCAGTTGTCTGGAACAATCGCCCGGGATCCGGGTCGAGGTCGGGCCCGTGAATGACCAGAAAAAAATACTCGGCCTTCAGGCTATCCCCCACCACGGCATAGCTCTCCAGCTTTGGCCTTTGAACCTCGTGGACTACGTCCTCGATTGCGAGTGGATGAAAACCGAAGAGATCCTTGAGAAGTGCGTACTCGTCATCGGACGGAGTGCAGAGGTCCACCCAGAAATGTGCGGAAGGATCGTGATAGGCCACAGAAAGCCGCGCTGCATCGGTCGCGGTCTCCGTGCGGCCATCGCCAAACCTTATGAAGGCTTTCAGCATGCTCCCATGTGTACCAAAGAAAGATTGCCTTTGGATCACAAATTCGCCGCAATGCCCTCATTCTCCCCAAACATTTAGAATGAAAGCTGCACACCCAAACCAAAGCCCGCGGAGCAGACCGCGGCAGGAAAGACACTGCGCACGCAATGCAACGCTGGTCCCGGCTCTTTATTCCCACTCTTCGCGAGGCTCCGGCGGACGCCGAAGTCGCCAGTCACAAGTTCCTTCTCCGCAGCGGATACATCCGTCAACTGGGCGCGGGGATTTACTCGTATCTTTTTCTCGGGCAGCGGTCGATCAACAAGATCGTCGGCATCGTCCGCCAGGAAATGGACAAGATCGGGCAGGAGTTTCTGCTGCCGACGATCCATCCCTCGGAATTGTGGGAGGAGAGCGGGCGCTGGACGACCATGGGCCAGAACATGTTTCGTTTGCAAGACCGCAAGGGCGCGTGGCTGTGCCTGGGCATGACGCACGAAGAGGTCATGACAGACATCGCTCGCAACGAACTGCGCAGCTACAAACAGCTTCCGCAGATCTGGTACCAGATCCAGACGAAGTTTCGCGACGAGCCGCGCCCCAAGGCCGGCCTGCTGCGTGTGCGGCAATTCATTATGAAGGACAGCTACTCGTTCGATCTTGATGAGGCCGGGCTGGACGTGAGCTACAGGAAGCACGACCAGGCCTATCGTGCGATATTTACGCGCTGCGGACTTAGCTTTGTCGTGGTCGAAGCCGATTCAGGCGCGATGGGCGGATCGCAGTCGCAGGAGTTCATGGTCTACACCGATGCGGGCGAAGACCTGATCGCGAGCTGTCCGAAGGGCGATTATGCGGCGAATCTGGAGAAAGCGACTTCGCAGCTTTCTCCGGTAACGGAGCTTGCGCCGACGGGCGATGGGAAGCCGGAACTGGTGCACACTCCGGGAAAGGCTTCCATTGCGGATGTGGCGGAGTTCTTCCAGATTTTGCCGGCGCAGGATATCAAGACTGTCGCCTACATGGCGGCGGTTCGCAACGGTAAAGAGGTGAAGTGGGAGCCAGTGGTGGCGTTTCTGCGTGGCGATCACACTGTGAACGAAACCAAACTGTCAGGGCTGGTGAAGGCGAACGAGCTGCGTCCCATGCAGACGGAGGAACTGGAGAAGTATTTTGGCGGACCTGCGGGCTATCTGGGGCCAATCGGGCTGGGTGTCTCCGAGCACCTGCATGACGGAGGGGTCAACGTGATTCTCGACGAAAGCCTCAAAGCGCGCCAGAACATGGTCGCGGGGGCCAATAAGCTCGACTACCACTTCCGCAATGTAACTCCTGGCCGCGACTTCGCTTGGACCATAGCCGCCGATGTGCGCAATGCGGTGGAGGGCGAGGGCTGTCCGGTGTGCGGTTCGCCCTTGAAGATTGCCAAGGCGGTCGAGGTCGGG
>DATMKY010000020.1:0-3159 GCA_035570955.1 Edaphobacter sp.
AAAAAACCGCCGTTGCGGTTAAAAACTGCCGCAATATCGGGAAAAAAGATCTCATCCACAATACCGGCACTCCCGACATCGCCGTTGATCCCGAAACTTACGAAGTACGCATCGACGGACACCTCATCACATGCGAGCCCGCCACCATTCTTCCGCTCGCCCAGCGCTATTTCCTCTTCTGATGTTCGCGTAATCCTGCTCACCAAAACACCGGCTCCTGCGGTGCAAAACGCGACTGCATCCGCATCAGAGAACCGACTCCTCTGGGGTCAATATCGGCACACGCGATGGCCAAAAATGAGGCGCATGCCGAGACGCCAAGGAATCAATCGGCTGCAGCCGGGTTGGCGCAAATAATATCCTGACGCTCTTGAGCTGCAGCAAACACCGTTCCGACGGAAGCACCCGTCTTGCGGGCAATCGTGCGCCACGACTCCCCAGCAGCACGCAGAGACCTGACCTTAGAAACGTCAACGGATTTCCTGGGGCGACCGAGCCGCTTTCCTTTCGCTCGAGCATGACGCAAACCCGCCCGAACTCTCTCAACTATCAAGTTGCGCTCGAGTTCGGCGACGGCGCCGAGCACGGTAAAAACCATCTTCCCCGCAGGAGTGCTCGTGTCAACCTGCTCTGACAGCGAAACGAACTGGATGCCGAGCGCTCCGAATGTTTCCAAGCGAATTACGTCTTCCGGGGTTTCGCTGCATGCGGAGCCACGTAACTCGAAAGCGCCGAAAGCTTGCGCTTTTGCATAATCGCCTTTCCGGAAATAAATGCTTGGATCGGTGGAGACTATAGTCGCGGAACCTTCTCGACGTCGAAGACGGTACGATCGACAGCTGGAGAATATTCAGTTTTGGCGCAGCATTGATCACTTTTTTTTGCGCTTGTTGCGGCCCTTTTGGGGCGCGCTCGTCTTCTTCTTCGTTTTTGTTGCTTTGGCAGTTGGCGGCTGTGGAGGGTTCTTAGGGGCATCGGACCCCGGGAGGTCATCCTGTCCGAGATATTCTAGGTGCAGAGAGCGCAGAAAGCCTTTGTCTTCGTAGATGGGCATCAGATTCGTCTTCCCGGCATAACTTCTAGCAAGCCAAGCAGTGCTGGCCGATGCCCCAGATAAGGCCCAGGCGGCCTGCCAAATCGCCGCGAGGGTAACGGCACCTGCTGCGATGACTTCGATGGTTGCCTGTCCACAGTTGTCCCACAGATCTTTGAGAACGGCGGCGTTTTTAGTGGCACTCTTGCTCGAACCCGTGCGCGCAGCATTGTAAACCTGGCATATGGTCGTCGGCGGAAATGTCTCATGGCAAAAGTTCATTAGATCCATGACCACCATCGCCGCGTCGCGCGCGCTGCCGATCTTGCGCGGCTTGAAGGTCAATTTGCCGATCGCGTCCTCAATTCCAGCTGCTATCTGGTCGGCATATGCGTCGACCATATTGTCTTCGTAGGTAGAGTGAACACCCGTGGCTGCTCCGTCCAGCCCGTCGGAATGCTGCGACGAGTGCAGCGGCTGACATGAATCTCCCACATAATGTGCAAGGCACCCCGCAGCCGTAAGAAACTTCGCACCGTCAGTTCCTTTCGCGTACTGGACAAGCTGGGCGAAGATCTGCCAGACGCGGAACGGAAGGGCTCCGTACGCCAGTGCCTTGCTTTTTGCGCTCGAAGGAGGAGGCGCAGTTTTGTAAAAGCTCATCCACGCGCCGTGGTCGAGCGATTTGCTGTCACTAAGGTAATTCTGAAGTAGGGTCTTACCATCCAATCCGGGCAAGTCGATGTCGGCATAGTGATTCCAGTTCTCTTGTGGGCGGGTGACAGAGGGCTTAACTCTGTTGATGTTCGTTTTCCAAACTACGTCGGGCACATCGCTGAGGGGAACGAAATCTGAGGCCTGAAGATGGGTGGCCAACTTGATCTGTTGGTCGCTGCTGAAGCTCAGATTGTTAACATTGGCGATAAAGAATTGTTGCAAGGCCTTATCTGCGATCAGAAAACAGGCCTGTTGTCCGATCTTGAAGTGACCCACCGGCCCCCAGTATTGTGTGCGCTCGGCGACGGGGTCTTGGATCACATCGAGATTCAACTCGCGCAGAGTAACTGACATTGATGTAGCTAGGGACAATTGGAGAAATTGGTCATTCGACTGACCGGTCGAAATCCGCTGGCCGCCCCATTCCATCGCAAAAGGTGAAAGCGTGTTGGTTTCCAATACTGAATCGAGGCACCACAGGGAGCCGGAGTCTCCCGGGCGGGTCATTAAAGGTTCTGGATCCCCCGCCCGTGTTCCGATGAGAAAGTCTGCGACATAATCCCGGCCGCCGACCGATTTGTAGCGGTAAAAGAGAGCCTTGATTGCCCCAGTCATCTTGCCACTCGCGGCCCCATGGCTCACCACCGGGCGTCCAATCCAGGAGAGCGAAGCAGTGTCCGCGCTGAAATCGGCTACAGCCCCTAGGGGAGTCTTGAGAGCGTTTGGGTCCCACGCCGTTGCGTCCTCCATGCGCACGACAGCCGCATCAATATTGACCACCGATTCTCTACCCGGCAGTCCCGGATAGATCTCGGAAAACGTCTTCTCCGTAAGGTTTCGGGTACCTGTTGTCGTGCCGATAAGCCGGGGAACGCCTTGCAAGAAAGCTCGCACCGGTCGTCCGGACTGGCCCGCCAGATGGGTATTCGTCAATACGTAGAAATCGCTGCCGTCGGAAACCATACACGCCGCGGTCCCCATGCGACGCATTCCCTGCGCATCTACGTACATGGGGCAGCCTATTCCAAACGTAGTAGCGTCAACAGCAGAGGGCGGAAGGCTACGAGGCGGCAAATCGGATGACTCAGCGAGGACGACGCAGATCGGAACCATTCGTCCGTCAGGCATGTAAACGAATGGAGGAACAACATGATCGGGGTCAGTACGCAGCTCCTCGAGAGTCTGCCATTGAGTAACGAACACCAGAATGCACGGCCACGACCAATCTTTCACCGTGGAATTCAGCAGCGTTCGCGCAGGCGCATCGGACGCACCATTAGCTCGCCCTGATGATGAACGCATCCAGCAAAGGATGACAGGGCTTCTAATACACGGTTCCGCGATTAAAATTCACGCCAACCTTCCGGTTTTCAGCGACTTGCGAAATTCTAATCGGCGGTTAAAGGGGG
>DATMKY010000021.1:0-11847 GCA_035570955.1 Edaphobacter sp.
CGCGCGGCCTCAGTGTACGTACTGGGTGATGTAGGACGACCGGGCGAATTTCCTATGGCTGGCGGGAAGAGACTAACAGTGCTTGAGGCTTTAGCGCTGGCTCAGGGGACAAAGACGGATGCCGCACTAACAAAAGCCTTGATTATTCGGAAGACCGGAGACGGAACGAAGATTATTCCGTTGGATCTTAAACGAATGACTGAGAAGTCGAATGGAGATCAGACACTCTACGCAGAGGACATAGTTGTGGTGCCTCATGACAGAGGAAGAGCATTTGTCGACGCGACGTTGCCGGGGCTGGTCGGTAGCATGGCGGGCTCCGCACTAGCTGCAGCGATTCTGCGATAAAGGGTGGGCCCAAATATGGTGAGTGCGTTGATAACCTCAGGGCTCCGCAGAGAGACAGAGCTGAGCCTGATGTGGATGGGTGGCGGGCTGCTGTTGCTTGGCCTGTGGCTGCTGCTGATTACAGGTCAAATCCATCTGGCTTGTGCGCTGATATTTGCGCTGCCTCTTGTTCTGCTAGCCGTAGACAACAAGGAGTCGGCGTTGGTGTGGACCGTTGTGTATCTGATGTTGCTGGGTGATATACGAAGGGTTATTGCAGATATCGCAACGCCGGCCGCATTTGACCCTCTACTCTTAGTAGTACCGGTCGTAACGGCGGTGCTGGTTGTTCCTTCGCTGGTAAACCTAAAGCTGAAAGAGCCTTTGTCTAAGGCGGTTCTTGCGCTGCTAGTGGTGATGTGCGCTGAGGTTGTGAATCCAAAACAAGGAGGCCTTAGCATTGGATTATCGGGCGTGTTCTTTTACATCGTTCCGGTCATGTGGTTCTGGATAGGACGAAGCCTGGGCTCAGTTGCGCTGGTGCATCGAGTTACCTATCGGGTCGTACTCCCCTTGGGCCTCGCTGCTGGAGTCCTTGGGCTATGTCAAAATTTCATTGGCTTTCTGCCCTATCAACAGACGTGGATCACCGCGGTGGGAAAGGTCTATACATCGTTGTATGTGGGAGCTTCGGTAAGGGCGTTCGGATTCTCTGTTTCGGCCGCGGAATATGCCACGTTGCTTGAGTTGTCGATCGCCTTGGCTGTAGCTGCCTATATGGCATCGAGTCGCATATGGATAGGCTTTGTACCGATTCTTGCGGCGGCCCTGATCCTATCGGGAGGTCGTGGGCTAACGATCAAGCTTGTCGTCGTGATTTCCGTGTTGTGGGTTGTGAGACGAGGCAAGAAGCTGAACGCGATGACTCTGGCGGGAATGGCGGCACTGGGAGTTCTATCCGTTGCCAGCCTCTCTTTTCTCGCCGCGCAGTTCGCATCGACTGCGGATGCCGCTCGACGGGGCGGTTCCGCGGCGCAGGATGCATTGGCGCACCAACTAGGCGGCCTGGCCCATCCATTCGATCAAAAATACTCGAGCGCAGGACTGCACTCGAACATGGTACTCACGGGCTTTACGGAGGGAGTCATGAGCCCGTTGGGGCATGGGCTGGGCTCGACTACGTTTGCCGCACGGAAGTTTGGCTCAGATAGCGATCAGGGAAGTTCAGAGTTGGACTTCAGCGATATGTTCATTTCCCTAGGCGTGGTCGGAGGAGTGCTCTATATTGCGGTTGCGGCTTTCGGCATTCGCGCGGGCCTCAGGTATGTTGACGAGACTCCTTTGCGGATCGGCCTACCAGTACTTGCGATTCTGATTGCTACGTTAGGAGGTTGGCTTATAGAAGGCCAGTACTCCACCTGCTCTATCGTATTTTTTATTCTGGGCAGTCTTGTCCATCAGAAAAATAGGAGTGGGGCAAGGAATTCGTTGTTAGTAGGAAAGGCTTAGCCGAACAGAAGATCGCGAAATGCCTCAAATTTTCCCTGCTGAGCCACATAGAACCGGTGCCAGGAGGCGCCGCGAAGCCTGGGTGTGAAACGTAGAGCCTGGATGAACCCCGGGCAGACGCGGGTACCGACCATAACGGTCCAGGTGATAAAGGCGACCTTGCGTAACCCTTGTAACGCAGGCCAGATGGAGAGAGTGTCGTTGTAAGCAAACTCGCGAAAGGATTTCTCGTCAGCCAGGGCCTGCACATCGACATAGTACCGAGCCTCTTCACGGCGGGCGGCATAATGATCGACTGCCGCGGCGGGATCGTAGGCGAGCTTCCAACCCGCAGCTTTCACCGCGACGGAGAAAGCAGTGTCTTCGCGAGGTTGTGCGCCCTGGCCTTTGAGCCTTTTATCAAAACGCTGTTCGGCAAACGCTTCAGCGCGAAAGCTCATGTTTGCACCCTTCAGAAAATCAACCTCGCGAATATCTCCAAATCCAAGGTGATGATTCCCGATCATTCGTCCGTACCACTGAATTCGGCCGACTACGGATTCCTGGCGGTCGTCGAACACTTCGCCGTCAAAGCACCGATCACGGCCTCCCAAGCCACCTAACGAGGCGTCTTCTGCGAAGCGGGTGAGAACGCGCATGAGCCATTCGGGGTGAGGCTTTGTGTCGTCATCAAGGATGGCCAGGACATCGGAAGTGCACGCCTCTAGTCCGGTGTTTCTCGCCGCTACCGTTCCCGGTACAGGCGAGAAGAGGATCTTCAAAGGTAGCCCAGAGTCGAATATAGATAGTGCCTGTTGAGTATCCAGATCGTCGCGCCGGAGCACAACGATGACCTCGTGAGGAGGTTGAAGTTGCTGCGTGAGTGAGTTCAGACAAGCGACAAGAGGTAGCGGTCTTCTATAAGAAGCGATTAGTACTCCGATGGATTGAGGTCGTTTCGTCATCGTTTAGGCGCTCGCATGCCCTGCGCCAGACATGGCAGAGGATCATCATCGATCAGTTCACGGTAGACCTGGGCGGTGCGTCGGGCCATTAGCGTAGAACTAAAATTATTCTGGATATAGTTACGGCATTGATCTCTCGTTGGAAGCTTAGTGGCGCCGGTCAGGGCAGCGATGAGGCCCTCCGCAATATCGGTCGATTGTGTTCCTGAGAAGATAAGGTTCTGAGAAAGCCCTCCCACGACCTCGGGGAGTCCTCCGACCGGAGTGACCATGGAGGGTGTGCCGGTTGCCATGGCTTCGGCGGCGACGAGGCCAAACCCTTCGAGGGCCATACTGGGCACCACATTGATATCTGCTGAGTAAAAGAGGTGGGGCAGAGCGTCTTCGGTTACGAAACCCAGGAAGCGAACATTGTGGTTGAGGCCGAGTCGTTCCACTTGTGCCTGGAGGGATGTTCTAAGCGGGCCCTGGCCCGCAATGCAAAGTAGAACGTCTGGGACAGTAGCGGTTATCGATTTCAAGGCATCGATCAGCGATGCCAATCCCATACGATTTACAAGTCGTCGGACAGTAACGAGGATCGGACGATCTGAAGGGAGGTTTAGTGCATTCCTTGAGTGAGATCGGGGGGCGGTCAAGGTAAAGCGTTTTGTATCTACCGAGCCCGGAACCAGCCGTATCCGACTTGGATCAACGCCGTATCGAGATGTGATGAGTTCTCCAAATGCATTGGATAGGACAATGACTCTATGCGCGCGTCTGTACACGGTTCCTTCCAGATATAACTTGGCAGCGACAGCGGCATTTCCCGCACCTTCCTGCGATGATTCCTCCGACCATGGGCCGTGGAAGTGGGAGACGATCCTGATGTGTTTCAGCAGATCCATTCCCGGGGCAGAATACATGGCGAAGTGGGACGCTACGATATCCGGTTTGAACTGGTCGATTGCGGTTCGAATCGCGGTGCGCGCTCCATGCAGCCTTCTGAAGAGGTTGGCCCGAGCAGGGGCGAAGGATTTGACTGCTCCGTTATTGCCTGCCGTGGCGGTTGGGGGATTAGCAACGATGCCTCTAAAGCCGAAACCGGCCTCCGGAAGATGCGTCATCAGTTCCGAGATTACGCGGCCGGCGCCCCCCCGGTCGCATTCTATGCCGATGTGTAACGACACGGGATGCGGTGAGGTCTGATCAGGTAGGCCCGGCATTGTCTGCATCGCGACTCTCCGTCTTGGGCAAAGAAGAGGATTATAGGAACTCAATTAGACGAGGACTTCAATCGGGGACGAGAGCTGCTGTTCCAACACACTATGAAAGATACGTAGATATTGGTTTGCCATTGTTGACCATTGCATCTCGAGTGCACGTCTTCGCCCGGCGGCTCCCATCGATTTACGTTCGGTGGGATTAGACGCGAGAGACTTCATACATGCGGCTAGGCCTTCGACGTCATTGGGGTCGTTCAAGATAAGTCCTCCATCACCCAGGAACTCCGCGGCACCGAAGGTTCCAGAGACGATGCTGGAGAGGCCTGAGGCCATAGCCTCAAGCAGCACTAGAGGGTGTGCTTCGTAGCGGGAAGGGAATACAAACATATCGGCGGACCGCATGAGCAGCGGCATTTCCGTAACCTTATCGAGAAAGCGGACTCGCCGGTACACTCCAAGCTCGTGTGCCATGGCGGGATAGGGGCTGCGTTCTACCGCTCCGGCAACGACAAGAAAGAGATCGGGAACTTCTCGAAGAGCACGAAGTACTGTATCCAGGTTTTTTCGTGGGGTTCGAATATCACCCACGAAGAGCGCGATGGGGACATCGGAGGGAAGACCGAAGTACTCTCGGTTCGCTTCTCCCGGATGGAATTGATCCGTGTCCACGCCGTTCCAGACGACTTCAATGTTCTGCTCTGGAACTCCCATATGTACAAGCTCGCGAACCAGCGGTCTGGCGACGGCGATAACTCGTTTAGCGCGAAGGAAGGCACCCCTCTCCCAGCGAGTGTTCAGGATGGTATAGAGGCGTTGATATAGGGAGTAGGGGTGAAGGTTTCTGAAGGGATACCAAGGACTTTTTCCCCAGGCTGCGTGAACGAAATGCGCTGCAAGCACATCGCAAGGCTCCCATGTTACAAAGCCGTTTGCCTGAACAATGTCCAATTCATGACGGTGCGCCCGGAGCCATTTCGCACTACTCCTTGCGAACACAAGATTCCTAAGCAGTTCTGTCGGCAGCCGCTCGTTTCCAATCTTCACGAATCGGCAGAGGGGATGCGCGGTAAGTTCTTCCGTGCAGGCAGACGCCACGATAGTCACGTGGGCTCCATACTGAAGCGCTGCCTTTGCGACCTCGAAGTTAACACGTCCCTGGCCATCGTTTCGTTGGAAGCGGTGAGATAGGATAGCGAGTCTTATAGGAGGTGACCGGAGATCCATTGCTTTCCTTTCTGGATATTGCTCTCGTGGTCAAGAGATTTCGCAATCTGGTGCAGGAGAAGCCATACTATGCCGCGACTACTTGGGGGCTGAGTTCCACGTCGGGTCGGCCTAATGCAGAGTAGTAAGCCTTCATGAGGCTATCGCGCATTCGTTCTGTACTAAAGCGTCTTTTTACTTCGCCGCGGCCCAGAGTGCCGATCGCGACAGACGTCATCGGGTCTCTCAGCAGCCGAAGAACGCGATCGGCGGCGAGATCGGCTCGACTCTGCGGATAAAGCCATTCCGTGAGACTATCGGACATGATGTCCCGGGTCCCTGTGACATCCGAAGCCACAACGGGCCGCTCCATCGCGAACGTTTCGGCCGTCACATAGCCAAAGCTTTCGAACCTTGATGAACTCACAAATACGTCTGCCGCGGCCATGTAGGTTCGGACATCATGCTGCCATGGAACCAGGCGGACAACGTGTTCTATGTTTGCTACCCTCGCATGGTCGCGAAATTCTCGTTCACCTTCTCCGGATCCGATCCAGATGGCTTTGACATCAGGACGCTGATCATAGACATTCTTGACGATCCGGAGGAAAGAGACGGGATCCTTCTGGTTAGTGAGCCGACCTATCGCAAGTATGAGTGGAGCCGAACCTATGCCCAAGAGCTCCCGAGCGGACTCCCGCGACATTGGTTGGAAGTACCCGGAGTCAACTGAGGGATAAACCACACTGACGGAACTTTCAGGCGCAAGCGAAAAGTTGATGATCTCACGGCGTTCGCTATCAGATACAGCGACAAACCTGTCTGTGGAATTTGAAAGCAACTTCTCAATCTTGAGATAGATGCTTCCAAGAGGCGCTGCAAGAGCGTGTGGACTATATACGCGGGCGGGACGCCTACGTTGAAAGAAGACGGCCGCGCGGCCGAGCGCGCCTGCCTTGGAACTGTGGCAATGGATGATATCCGGTGCGAAGTGGGCGATAATCTGGCGGAGCCGAAGACACGCCTTGAGATCGTGGAGGGGATGAACCTCACGTGTCATGTCGACGGGATAACAGCGCCAACCGAGATTCGAGATACGCGCCAGAAATGGCTCCAATCGGGAGTCTGCGCGTTCCGTGCCGTAGGCGAACCCGGAGACCATGTGGAGTCCTTGGGTTGCTTCCGCAATGTTCTCCATATATCGCAGAGTCCCGCCCAGCGTTGCCTCAAGCACGTGAAGTACACTGAGCGGTTTCGATTCGACGGTAAAGCCGGCATTATCGGACACTCGGTACCTCCAATTGTGAAACAAGAATTTCGTTTTCGGTCCGCTCGGCTGCGAGTACCTTTCGATAGATCTCCTCCAGGGAAGACAAATGATCTTCGAGAGAGGAATAGTTGCTGGACCAGAAGTGGTCGTATGCTGCGCGGCCCAAGCCACGAGCAAGATTTCCATCCCGCAACTGCTTCATCTTGGCTCGAAGATCGGCTTCGTCGCCGCTTCTGAAATGGAGACCCGTAACGCCATCCAAAACAATCTCGCGAGCCGCGCCCGTGTCGGGAACGAGAGAGGGAATTCCGTGGGCGGCAGCCTCAAGGACGACGAGGCCGAGGGTTTCATACCACATCGATGGAAAGATCAGCGCGCGCGCTTTCCTCAGATAGTTGACGCTGGTGGCATGATCCACCCAGCCCGTGATGCAGGCTTGGGGATAAGCGGCGCGAATCTCTTCGGCGAGAGGGCCCGAGCCTACAAGAGTTAGCGGTATATTCTCGGCGGCGGCTGACCTGGCGGCGAGGAGTACGCCTTTTTCTCTAACGAGTCGGCCGAGGTAGACGAATGTGTCATGAGCTTCCGGATGAGCAGGAGGAGAACGAGTACTTTCGATGTAGACCGGCAAATTATGAATCGTGCAACCTGGCGCGAGATAGTGCTGCATGATTTCCCCTGCCAACTTGGAGTGAACAATTACATGCTTAATCTCTCCAGGCGCATGACCGATCCGCAGCTGAATGAACTGTCTTCCGACGCGCCAAAGCTTCTGAGCGTAATTTCGTGTGTCGCAGTTCGTCAACAGGCACGGTGGGCTTAGAGGGCTTAGGTGACAGATCTGCTGACGAGGGTGGTTAAAAAAAGTTGCGGTGGGACAAGCAAGCGAGAAGTCATGCAGTGTACAGATAACGGGAATGTCTGAGGCTAGAGCTGCTCTGACAACGCTGGCAGAGAGGGCCCGAGTCCAGACGTGAAGATGAATGATTGTATTAGTCCGATCAAGATCGATGAGTAGTTGGTCGATGATGCGCGCAGCCTTTGTGTTCCACCAGCCTTGGATGAAGGCGTTGAATTGACTTGGGTTGGAAAGCAGATCGTGCTGTTCCGAGCAAACGACAGTGATATTGGAATGGATGAGTGCCTGCGCGATCGGTCGCACCGCACAGACGAAGTAAACATTGTGCCCTCGATCCGCAAGGCCGACCGCCTCTTGGATGGCAACCTTCGCGGCTCCTCCATTTATATGTGCATTGTCGTTAACAACGATGACCTTCACAGAGAAGTACTCCTTCGCTCTGTTGTGAGATATCCAGGAAAGTATTCCGAGAGGTAAAAGTAGCCTTGATTGCCTATAAAACGATTTGGACCGCGTATAGATGACTGAGCTATGAAAATCGTAACTAGGTATAGCTCCATAGATACCGTGGGAATGGGCCGACAGCAAGCACAAAGACCAACATGTGTGCTATAGCCGATATTTGTATCGGGCGCGCAACGCAACGAAAGATGAAGCGCTATCGCAGAGGGCATCTACTCTCGCTGCAGAGGAATTGTGGGCAGTAGCCGATACCATTAAGAATGGCCAGGTGGTACTTCTAGGTCATATCAATTTCTTCCACCAATGGGAATTACTCCTGCTCGATCATCCGGATGCAACATGCATGCGGAAGCAGGTAGGCAATTACGTATGGAGGTAAGCAATCGTGGATCTGCAATCGGGAATGGAGAGCGCTTATGCAACTTCAGCGGCGATTTCGGCGAGCGAAGCGGAAACTATTGCCGATCCGGATAATTCCGTACTGGCATTCACGGTGCCGATTACGATTGCGATGGACTGGTTCGCGATTGCGGCGGGCGGTGTCGGGGGTCTCTTTGTGTCGCATGTCTGCGGCAGGACCAGAGATCCTAGCTGCACATCTCAACTGATATCGTTCTCTGTTTTGTATGGGATCGGGTTTGCACTCCTTGGAACGAGCGAAAACCTCTACAGAAATACACATAGTCTTTTACGAGTTTTAGAGAGCGCCGCCGTCCTGCGCGTCTCAGTGTTTTCTCTTGTGCTGGCCTATTTGAGTATTTGTGTCACTACGCACGCACAAGGACGCTCGCTCCTTGTTTGTAGTTGGCTGTTAGCCACTATGACGATCCTACTACTGAGGCAAGTGACCCGCCCTCTAATCTCGCGGTACGGCGTGGCGGAGGTAAGCAAAAGGCGGGCGCTTATCTTAGGGTCGGGATCGGAGGCTCGCAGAATATTTTCATACCTCCTTTACTCTCCGGATCAGGAACTTCGTCCAATCGGGTTTGTTGATGAGCAGAACCCTGAAGAGAACCGGGTGATCTATAGCCACGGTTATCGTTTCAAAGAACATGCGCCGGTGTACTGCGGTCCACTTGACGCGGGGCTACTGGCACGGCTGGAGATCTCGGATATTTTATTGGCGGATCCTCATATGGGGGCAGGTCGACGCGCGGAGATCGCCGAGCTTGCGTCGGTGAACTGTGTCCAGATCTCAGATGTTGGGCTGATGCACCCAGGCGGACACCGTGGGCCTTCCTTTGTTCGGTACATGGATGGAGTTGTAGTACGGTCCTTCTTTCGAGGCAGGGCGGCTAGCCTTTCAGCCTACGAGTGGTCGAAGCGGGTAATCGACTTTGTGTTGGCCTTGTGCATCGTGGTTGTGACCCTACCGCTAGGGGTTGCCATCGCTATATGGATCAAGTTGAACTCCAAGGGGCCGGTGTTCTTCAAGCAGGAGCGGATAGGACGGTATGGAAGACCGTTCTCGATGTACAAATTCCGAAGCATGTACACTACGGCTCCAAAGTATGGACGCTCGCCGGAAGATAGTCGTGATCCACGCATTACGTCCGCAGGCCGATTTCTGCGAAAGACAAGCCTGGATGAGTTGCCGCAACTGCTAAACGTGCTACAAGGGGAGATGGCACTCGTGGGGCCGAGACCTGAGATGCCATACATTGTCGATCAGTACACGTCATATGAGGCGCAGCGTCTAACTGTATTGCCAGGTATTACTGGATTCTGGCAGTTGAGCGCGGATCGCAAGTTCGTCATTCACAAGAGTCTGGAATATGACCTCTACTATATTGAACATCGTGGCGTGTTCTTAGATCTTGCCGTGATGCTGCACACGCTGATCTTTGCGATTAACGGCATATGAGTCACGTTAGCTCCAAGAGCGTAATTATGTCCAGCAGCTGAGAGCGCGGCTTAGGCCGTGCACAGAACAGAAGACGATGCCTACACGTCTGTTAGAAGATCAGACATGGACATGCCGAAGCCGATTGCAATCACCTCCAGCAAAGGGAGAGAGATCGCTTTTTTTCCGCGTTCTACATCGCTGATGAAGCTTCGGTCAATTCCGAACTCAATGGACATCTCCAGCTGCGTCATACCCCGAGCCTTCCGGAGTGTACGCAAACGAATGCCGAATCGATCAGTAATATAGGTTGAAGATGCGCGTTCCGCGGAGAGCCAGGAAGTAGAACCCTGCGTGAGCGGAGCGATAGGAGGCGTAGTGGTTGGAGTTTGAAAAGTGGTGGGGAAATGGCGATTTAAGTACATGGCAGACCTCGTGCAAACTTGAGCATGTTTAAGTGTGGGTGGTAAATCCCACATGAAGAATCATGTTTCGTCTGGCGGGGCTTGTCGATCATCCGTCGTTCGGACTGTCTAGTACATCAACAAGATCGGGAATTTATACATTTCAATCATCAACGCAGCATCAAAGTGAACTTCAATGGCCGTTAGGGTCTTCTCTAATACAGTGTTACTTCACCAATTGAAGCGTCCTGCGCTCAGAGAACTCAAGGGACTGAGCCTTAAAAAGGCTTTTACTTATAGGTTGCCGAGGGTAGAGGCCGTATGAACATGCAGCTGGAATAGAAAATGCAAGTTGAGTTGTTATATCACACGACTGTCAAGCAGTAAAGTTATGACACAACCTGTGCACAAAATCGACGTGCGCCGTGACGCCCCTGCCCTTTGGTCTCGACCAATTATGGAATTTGTCTCCAATGACAGGGCTACTTCCACCACCCTACGAAGAATGAATCTTCTCTATCAGGGAGAATGGTCTCTTCCGGCGACTTCAATCGATACGCGTGACGAGTGAACATTGGGCTCAAATTGGAATCATGACTCAATTCCTTATCGTCGTCAGGGACTAGATGAGATTTTCCGGCTTAGGCACTTCCACAGCGCGACCTTCCCGACCGAAGTCGCTATGCCATATGTGGGCTGCGCCCTGGTTGCTGCTTTCTCTTGCTGGCTAGGCGTACCTTGTACTTCCTTCAACGCTACACTCTGTCCGCCTAGATCGCGTTCGCGACCGAAGTCATTTTACTGGCTTCAAAATTGCCGTGATCGGCTGATAATGGTGGCTCATTTGACGATTGAGCCAGGCAGATCGCCGATCAGGGAGGTTTGGTGATTTTTCATCAATTGACGATGTTTCCCTTTACTCAACGCTAGAGTGTTTATCAATCTCTTTCGGCTGACACAGGAATGAACGCCGGGCCACCTGGGACTGAATTCATAAGTATGTTTTCTTGACTATAGAGAATCGATATCGTTCTTGGGATTGATATGTTAACGTGGCTTTACAGCAACAGCTTCCGTGAGGCGCTTCGCGCCATTACGTTTTGGTAGTACCCATGAGTACGACTTCGGCGCTCCAGACATACGCCGCATGAGGGTGGATGAGAATACGGGTTGCTCTCAATCACCGGACACAGTACCGGTACGACAAGACGGTCTTTCTCGGTCCACAGGTTATACAGTTGCGTCCAGCCCCACATTGTAGAACGCCGATCCTCAGCTACTCACTTAGCGTTACTCCCGCCCGTCACCTGGTCAACTGGCAGCTCGATCTCCACCACAATCATCTCGCGCGGCTCCTTTTTCCAGACAGAACGAACGACTTTGTGGTTGAGGTGGACCTCGTCGCGGAGCTATCCCCTTTGAATCCGTTTGATTTCTTCCTCGAACCAGGAGTCGAAGAGTATCCTTTCAAGTACGCGCCGGGGCTGGCGAAGGATCTAGAACCCTATCGCTCGCTCGATCCGGCCGGTCCCCTACTCCAGGCTTTTCTTCAGGGCATCTCGGGCGATAAGCGCGGAACAGTCGGCTTCCTGGTCGACTTGAATCGCAGGCTACGAGACGAAATTGGCTACGTGACGCGGCTGGAACCTGGTGTCCAGACAAGCGAGCAGACTCTTGAAAAGCTCACAGGATCCTGTCGCGATTCTGCGTGGTTGCTCGTGCAGATTCTTCGGCATTTGGGAATTGCGGCACGCTTCGTCTCCGGGTATCTGATTCAGTTGGCTGCGGAAGAAGGAGGCCCTAACGGTCCGCAAACCGACT
>DATMKY010000022.1:0-3924 GCA_035570955.1 Edaphobacter sp.
TGCGGCGAACAACAAAAAGCTGGTGGTGTTGTTTCAGCGCGGAGCCGTGGATGGGTTAAACGTGGTGGTGCCGTACAAAGAGAAGAACTACTACTCGATGCGTCCTTCAATTGCGATTCAGGAGAAGGAAGTTCTCGACCTCGATGGTTTCTTCGGGCTGCATCCTTCGATGACCGCCTTGAAGCCGCTTTACGACTCGGGGAATCTTGCGGTGATTCATGCGGCGGGTTCGCCGGACACAACGCGGTCGCACTTCGACGCACAGGATTATATGGAGAGCGGGACGCCGGGTGTGAAATCAACCACAGATGGCTGGCTGAATCGGGCTCTGCAGGCTGAGCCGGTTCCAGCGAAGGCTTCGGCGTTTCGTGCGGTGGCGCTGGGCACCCAAGTGCCTCGGACGCTGCAGGGCAAGCTGCCCGCGATTGCGGTGAACAACCTAGCTGACTTTTCCGTAGGTGGACGCGGGCCTACGACCTCGTCCATCAGCAATGCGTTTCAAGCGATGTATGACGAGAGCAGCGATGCGGTGCTCCATGGGACCGGGCAGGAGACGTTTGAAGCGGTGAAGATGCTTAAGGCCGCCGACCCGGCGCACTATCAACCGGCGGCGGGGGTTGTTTATCCGAATACCCCGTTTGGGAACAGCCTGAAACAGATTGCTCAGCTAATGAAGGCGAACCTTGGAGTGGAGGCTGCCTTCTCCGATATCGGCGGATGGGACACGCACCAGAATCAGGGGAATGCGAATGGCCAACTGGCAAATCGGTTGAAGGAGTTCTCCGATACAATTGCGGCTTTCTGGAAAGACATGGGAGACGACGGCGAGAACATCACGCTGGTGACGATGTCGGAGTTTGGGAGAACGGCTCGGCAGAACGGGACCGGTGGAACGGATCACGGGCATGCGAATGTGATGTTCGTGCTGGGCGGCAAAGTCAAAGGCGGCAGGGTTTACGGTCGCTGGCCAGGGCTTGCGAATGAGCAGTTGAATGAAGGGCGCGATTTAGCGGTGACAACGGATTTTCGCCGAGTGCTAGGCGAGGCTGCGTTTAAAACGCTGGGTGCGAAAAATCTGGAACTGGTATTTCCTTCAGCTCAAATTAAGCCAGCTGAGTTCTTGAACTTCAGCTAGTGTGAAAACTTCTGCGTATTTTTGTAAGTGATGTAACTACGTTATCCGGATTCTGTTTATGGAATGTAAAAAGTTTCGATCTCCCAAATAGTGGAAAAAAGAGGACAACTTTTCGGTGAGACTCGCGTCTTATTGAGTGTAGTAAGCAGTTGCCGGAGTCACAGTTCCCACGGTTCCGGCTTCCCCTATCTGCAACAAAAACTCCCCACCTTATGTAAGGCCTCCAGAGCATCGGGGGCCTTAACGTCTTTTGAGAGGAAGGGGTCTTGCGCCGGGTTTTGAGCTAGGAAAGACCGAGCTTGCGGTCGAGTGCCAAAGAGCCGGGGCCATAGAACGTAAGCATAAGAGCCAGTGCAGTGAGCGCGAGGATGTAGTTGTAGATTCCGAATCCCTGATGAATGCCTACGAAAAAGAATGCAACGAGCATATTGATTGCAATGAATGCCGCTGCGAGACGTGTGAGTAAGCCAAGGACAAGAAGGATTCCGCCAACGAATTCGGTGAAGGCGGAGACGTAGCCGAGCCAGTAAGGTATACCGAGCGACGCGACGTAGTGCGCGTGATGAGCGAGTGCGCCGTGTGGAATCACTTTGGGGTATCCGTGCACAGCCATGGAGACACCGAGCGCAAGACGCATGAGCAGAGCGCCGAAGGGTTGCAGGCTGTTGAGCCATTTCGTCATAAGAGTCTTCCCGAATACAGAGAGTAACTGCTTGCGTGCTTAGGATGGGGAGGATCTAGCGGGAAGGTGCCATGGAAGGCACGAGCGCGGGAATCCCAACAGAGGGGACATATTGATCGAGGAAGCGCGTCAGGCTCGAGTTGTAGAGGACCTGGGATGGCGTCGTGAGTTCAACCGTGAGCTTGGGATCTTTTGCATTGCGAAAGGATTGTTCCGGTTCGGTGCTGCGCGAGAGGAGAAGTTTGGGTGTGTGGAGCGTCGAGAGCGTCTCGGCGAGTGGGAATCGCTCGTGGAAGAGAAGACGGACGGGCAGGATAGTCGCACGCGGGTCGTGAGCGGCTACATCGAGCAGATCGGCGCGTGGAGAGTCGAGAATGAGAGCGGGGATCTTGTCGTGGTTGGCGGCAAGATATGTGGCGAGCGAGGTTCCGGTGCCAATGCCGTAAGGGATGATCTGGTTTGCCGCGATGCTGCGGGAGGTGGTGAGGTATTGCCAGGCAAGGCTGGCATCGTGCGTCATGCTCTGTTGGCTGGGACGGAGCGCAGCGCTCTGTCCGTAACCGCGATAGTCAAAGGCGAAGAGGTTAACGCCAAGGTTGTGGAGAGCGGCGAGGGTTGGGATGGAATCAATGAGGGAACCGTTACCGTCGGGTAGAAAGAGGATGGTGAGGTTGGAGTAGCGGCTGCCTGGGTTGGGTGGAATCCACCAGCCGGTAAGCTGCGGGGTGGCAGATTCGTCGGGGCCGAAGCGAACGAGTTCGTAGGGAGCGCCTTCGATGGACGCCGGGGATGTGGTGGTTCGGATTGGGTGCAGAACAAACTGCCATTGACCTTGATAGAAGAGCAGGCAGAGCGTGAGATATGCGCAGAAGAGTGCAGCAAGCGCGGTAAGGACGATGCCTTTGACTAGCCAGAGGGGGCTGACTATTACGGGTTGCGAAGGCTGTGGCGTGGGGCGCTTGCTGGATTTGGGGGTAGAGCGTGGCATCGAAGCTTCTCTGTCGACTTTAGCACTGAGATGCGAGGACGGGGTGCGTCGGGAAGAAGCTTAAAATGTGGATGGAGGATTTACGTGGCGAAGTGGGTGCGGTTGTGCGGGTTGGCGGAGGCTCCGCCGGTGGGACAAGTCGTGCAGGCCGAGGTCGAGGGTGTCTCGGTATGCCTGGCGAATGTGAATGGCGAGTTATCAGCACTGGATAATGTTTGTCCGCACCGGCAAGGTCCTCTTGGGGAAGGATGGCTGGAGGGCAATGCGGTTGTCTGCCCGTGGCATTCATGGGCGTTCGATGTGAAGACGGGGCTTGGTGAATATCCGGCCAATTCGCGGGTGGATGTGATTCCTTTGCGAGTTGAAGCCGAGGATGTTCTGGTGGATATCGAGTGACGGGTCTGTGAGCGACTAGGCTCGGGAATCAAGCTGGGAACATGATGACCAGAAATATGTAGTGCGAAAAAATCGTGATCGGCGTACGCTTCCTGTAACTTAGATCGCTCGAAAAGAGCGATTGCCGGAGAGAAATTTCTATGAAGTTGCGCATGTTGTCACTTGCTGCCGTTGCGTTAGCTGTTCTGGCCGTTGCGGTTCTTCCCGCGAACGCGAAACGCCACCATCGTCACCATCACCCTCATCACCACTCGAAGTAAAGTCGTTTTAGTACGAACAAACCCGGCCTTGTGCCGGGTCTTTTTTTGTTATGGCAAGAGTTTGCCTGCGATCAGGATTTCACAGCGTAAATGCTGATAGAATCTATTAAATCATTCTGTGCCTTTTTGCAACCAAGCCCTTACAGATTCTGAATGCTTTATTGATGTCCAATAAGCTCAAGAAACGCAACTTGGTTCTGCAAGTCTTCTGCAAAAAATTATCGAGCGTCCCGCCGCCATACCAAGACGAGGATGGCATGAGCAGATAAGTTCTACTCAACGTTTTCGTTGCAGCACCTCCGCAACGCAGCGCACACTAATCAAATGGTTCACAACCCGAACGGTGGCGGTAGCAGCCACGATAGACGCACTCTGCGGAGGCATGCGGGATCGCGCCGCCGAAGTCATCACACCGCGTAGTCGAACCCATGAGGAGTCGGCACGGCGGAAAAATGAGTTCCTT
>DATMKY010000023.1:0-57558 GCA_035570955.1 Edaphobacter sp.
GAAACACAACCTTAATCAGTTATTCAATACGCAGAACGGACAACGAAGAACTGTGAAAGAGCGAAACAACCGGCCTCAACCAACCATCGGCGTCTTCGATTCAGGCTTCGGCGGCCTCACCGTCCTCCGAGCTCTTCTCCCGCTTATCCCCGAAGCCCGCTACATCTACCTCGGCGACACTGCTCGCCTTCCCTACGGCTCAAAGTCGCACGACACCATCGCGCGCTACGCTGTCTCCAGTGCAAAGTTCCTCCACGAGCAAGGTGCGGACCTCCTCGTAGTAGCCTGCAACACCGCGACCGCCCTCGCCCTCGAAGACATCCAGCAATCCCTCCCCATACCCGTCATCGGCGTAGTCCAACCCGGCGCCCATGCCGCCTCTATTTCCACCCGGAGCCAGAAAAAGAGTGTCGTCCTGAGCGAAGCCCGTGAGCGAGCTGTCAGCGAGTCGGACGGTGCGGAGTCTAAGGGCCTGCGGTTGTCTTCTGTACAACCTGATGGATCGCCTCCCAAAGTCCTCGTCCTCGCCACCCAAGCCACCGTCCAATCCCACGCCTATACCCGGGCCCTCGCCGCCCATAACCTCAACGCCTACGAAAAAGCCTGCCCGTTGCTGGTCCCATTAGTAGAAGAGGGCTGGATCAATCACCCGGTCACAGATGAAGTCCTGAAAATCTACCTGACCGAAGCCCTCACCGAAGCCCCCAATGCTCAAATCCTTCTTCTCGGCTGCACCCACTACCCGCTCCTTGAGCCGGCGATTCGCCGAACTCTCGCCACTCTCAACCACCCGCTCACCGTCATCGACTCAGCCAAGGCTACAGCCCAAGCCGTAGCCGCTCACATCGGCACCAACCCCCCGGGCCTCAAAACTCAAAACTCAAAACCCACTGCTGCGTTCTATGCCACTGACTCCATCGAAAAATTTGAACGCCTCGGCTCAGGGTTCCTCGGCCAACCGGTCACCGGAGTCCGGCACGTCGACCTCGGCGGCTAAACAAGTAGTGGATTGGTTCGAAAAATTAGTTAAGGGCGCAAGCGGTTCATCGTGCCGCGTCTCTCGCGCCAGTTCATCACACTTGACAAAAGCCACCTCCGAGCTCGCTATACTGTTAAGGGAAACCGGCTCAGAGCAAGAAATAAGACCCGCAACCCTTTCTATTCCCCGATCTTGCAGCAAGTAATCCCTAAAAAAGGACTCTTCTCAAATTCAGTACCCGAAGTCCAGGCTTAAGCATTCTGTTTTGAAGACTTTGCACAAAAGTACGGGGAGGGGATCCTCCCGGAAACGAGCCGGAATCGATGCCCTACCTCCTGAAATCCGAACCCGAAACTTACTCGTTCGATGACCTCGTTCGCGACGGCAAAACCACCTGGGATGGCATCTCCAACCCTCAGGCCCTCCTCAATCTCCGCAGCATGAAGCCCGGCGAAAAACTCATCATCTATCACTCCGGAACCGGCAAGGCCGCCATCGGCACCGCCAAAGTCCTCTCAGTCGATGCAGCCGACCCCAAAAATCCAAAAGTCGTCATCGAACCCGGCAAGCGCCTGAAAAGAGAAAAGACCCTCGCCGAGATGCGCGAAGCACCCGTCTTCAAGGACTCCATCCTTTTCCGCCAGTTCCGCCTCTCCGTAGTCCCGCTCAACGACGCCCAGTACGAATGGATTACCGCCTCGTAAATTAGTGCGGATATCGTCCATCCACAGTGTTCCTTTTCACATGCACCACTTAGAATCCCCTCACGGGCCGCATCCATGTCGTTGATCGAATCGGTGGACATCAACACACTCCTCGGCTGTCAGATCGCCTTGACACTCGTATACGCGGTCGTCTTCTGCTGCATGAAGATGATCTACCCTCACCTGCGCGGAGCTGGCTCCGTAGCCATCGCATTTCTTTTAGCAACAGTGGCTAACATTCTTCTGTTGTTCTCCGATTCGCTGCCGATCTTCCTCTCCATCATCGCCTCGCATGTCCTCCTGCTTTCGGCATTCGTGCTCTTCTACACGGGTGTCCTCCACTTCTTTAGAAGCCCTCGCAAGATCCGCTATGCATGGTTCCTCACGTTCCTCTCATCGGCCCTGACCGTCTATCTCGTCCAATCGCACCGGCACCCCATGGCCCTCACCTGGACCATTGCCATCAGCTTCTTCCTTATTCGCGGCGTCATCGCCCTCGAGGTCTACCTCCAGGCCGCAGGCAGAGCCTTCCTCAGAATCTTCGCCTTCTTCATGGCTCTCTATGCTGTCTTCGCCTTAAACCGCATCCTCTTTCTGCTCATCTACCACGCGCCCCCCACCCAGGCCCAGAGAGCAGTCATTCAGACGGTCTCTGTCCTTCTTAGCGTCTCCTTTGCCTTCCTCATTGGCCTCTCGTTTCTGCTCATGCTCTGCAGTGAGCTCCTCACGCTTGTCAAAGAGGAGTCGGAACGCGATCTACTCTGTGGCGTCTTCAATCGACGCGGTATCGAGCACAAACTCGACGCCGAACTCAAGCGCACTAGCCGTGCAGGTCACAGTCTCTCCATCGCCCTCATCGACGTTGATCACTTCAAAGCCATCAACGATCGCGCTGGCCATGCAGCAGGCGACTCGGCTCTTCGCGACGTCGTCTCCGCAATCTCCGAACGGCTTCGTTCCCACGACCTCGTCGGTCGATTCGGCGGCGACGAGTTCCTCCTCATCTTCCCCCGCACATCCTGTCCCGACGCCCTGACCTTAGCATCACGTATCGAACAGTCCGTGCGCGAACGCACCGTTCACGGCGCAGACATGGCGCTAACCATCAGCACAGGCCTCACCCAGGCCGCTCACGGAGAAACTGCTGCTCCCCTTCTCGCTCGCGCCGACAAGGCACTCTACTCCGCCAAGAACGCCGGCCGAAACTGCTGCCGCGTCCTTCTGCATGAGACTCACGAAGATTCCGGTTCAAACCGGGTTCTTCTCACTCCAAGCCACAGCGACGTCTCCTAGCAATTAGCACCACCCTGTCCCGACTGCTATCCTTGAGGTCTCAACGCACTGAAAGGAATAGTCACACCATGATTGACCTCAAAGGCAAAGTCGCCGTCGTCTTCGGCCTCGCCAACAAGCGCAGCATCGCATGGGGAATCGCGCAAAAACTCTCCGAAGCCGGCGCTACTCTGGCCATCTGCTACCAGAACGAGCGCCTCCAACGCGACGCCGACGAACTTGCCTCAGAACTCCCCAGCGCCAGGACCTTCCGCTGCGATGTCGCCGTCGATGCCGACATCGACGCCGTCTTCGAGCAGTTCAAAGCCACATACGGAAAGCTCGACATCCTCGTCCACTCCATTGGCTTCGCCCCAAACATCAAGAACACCGTCGTCCAGACCGCCCGTGAAGACTTCCGCGTCGCCTTCGACATCAGCGCCTATTCGCTGATTGCGCTCGCCCGCGCCGCCCAGCCTCTCATGCCCGAGGGCGGCTCTATCCTCACCCTCACCTACTACGGCGCCGACAAGGTCTTCCCGAACTACAACATCATGGGCCCCGCGAAAGCTGCCCTCGAGTCCGTCGTCCGCTACCTCGCCTCGGATCTCGGTCCGAAGAACATTCGCGTCAACGCTATCTCCGCTGGCCCCATCAAGACTCTCGCCGCTCGCGGCATCAGCGACTTTACCAGCATCCTCACCGCCGTTGAGCAACGAGCCCCCCTTCACCGCAACGTCGACCAGCTCGAAGTCGGCAACACCGCGCTCTTCCTCTCGAGCCCCCTCGCCAGCGGCATCACCGGCGAAATCACATTCGTCGATTGTGGCTATAACGCAACCGGCCTTTAGTTTTTGTAGCTCCGCGCCCTGAGCCTAGCCGAAGGGGAGGAATCTGCTTTTCATCTCACAAAAGATCTAAATGAAAGGAATCCGCAATGAAAGTCTCCGAACTTCTCCTCCAGGATTACGACATTGAAATCTCGAATACCCGTCGAACCCTTGAGCGAGTCCCCGAAAACCGTAACGACTTCAAGTGTCACGACAAGTCAATGCCGCTCGGCAAACTCGCCATGCATTGTGCCACTCTTCCGCTCTTCGGCCACTACATCCTCGAAGACGAGGGCATGGACATCGCCAACTCCAAGCGCCCACACTCCTCCCTCGAATTCACCACACGCGAAAACGCTGTCAGGCAATTCGATGAGGGTGCTACCAAATGTCGCCAGTCCCTCGTCAACGCGTCCGACGATGCCTTAAGCGCCAAGTGGAAGTTCAGCTACGGCGATCAGATTATCTCCAATGGCCCGCGCTCTCTTGCCTTCCGACAGATGTTCTTCAACCACCTCATCCACCACACCGCACAACTAGGCGTCTACCTCCGCCTCAACGACATCCCGGTACCCGCCCTCTACGGCCCCTCTGCCGACGAACAGTGGTAGACGAAGAAATCAGGTGACTGCAGGGCGCGGAGATTCAGTAAACTCCGCGCTCAAAACTCAGCAGTTTCACTGCTTTTTGTAAATCACCCCGTTCTTCATCACAAACGAAACCTTCGTCGTAACTGAGATATCTTCCAGCGGATTCCCAGGCACCGCGATCACATCCGCAAAATATCCAGCCTTCAACTCCCCAATCTGCCCGCCCCAGCCGAGCAGCTTCGCTCCATTCAACATATCCGCCTGCAACGCATCCCCGGGCTTCATTCCATACTTCACCATCAATTCGAGCTCATGTGCCTGCGTCCCATGCGGAAATGGTCCCACATCGCTCCCCATCGCCATCGGAACCCCCGCCGCTAGCTGCTTCTTGAACTCCGCCGCATGATAGGCCTGCTCCGCCCGGCCGCGCTCCGCTCTCTCTGGAGTAGCCGCATGATCCGCAAAGTACTCGGCAATGGCGAATGTCGGCACCGCGTAGATCTGCTTCTCCTTCATCATCCGCATCGTTGACTCACTCAACTGATACCCATGATCGACCGAGGCCACACCCGCCGCAACCGCATATCCGGTCCCGGGTTCCCCGGTAGCATGCACAGCTACACCCTTTCCCGACCCCACGCCTCCTGCAAACCGCTCCGCCTCCTTCACCGCCGCGGCGAGTTCAGCTTCTGTGTACTGATAGGGTGAGTTGAAAACTCCATTGCGATAAGAATCACGTCCTGTCTCATAAATCTTTGTGAAGTCCGCTCCGCCCTTGCGTTGCTCCCGCATCACCTTCACAATCTCATCCGCCGAATCCGCATAATCCGCGTTCGAAAGCACTTTTTGAGCCGGGTTATAGCCAATGGCATCCTCATGGCCGCCCGTCAGATCGATCGCATTGCAGCTCATCCGCATCCGTGGCCCGGGAATCAACCCTGAATTAATCGCATTCCGCACTGCCACATCTGCACACCCCGCACCCTCAGTCCCCATATCGCGCTCAGCCGTAAATCCAGCCATCAGGTCTTCCTTTGCCGCGCCAGCTGCGATCAACGTTCTCTGCGGCACACTCTCCTGAATGGTCTGCAAATCCTCGGCCCCCACATGCAGGAACAGATGCACATGTGCATCAATCATCCCCGGCATCAGCGTCGTATCTCCCAGGTCGATCACCTCCGTCCCCGCGGGCCGATCCACATGAGCGCCTGCGGCAACAATCCGCTGCCCCTCCACCAACACCTCGCCCGGTGTCACAATCTTTTCTCCCACAACATCCAGCAACCGAGAAGCATGAAGCACCACGACATGCCCAGAAGCCGCGGTGTTTTGCGCGAAGCAAGAGATCGCCGCGATTCCCACTGCCAACCCACAAACAAAATTTTTCATAGTTCAAGCAGCATACCGCGAAACCCAATGGAACCGAAGACCTAGCCAGCCTTTTCGGTCAACTCCGCCCATCGCGCAAACAACCGATCCATCTCGTCCTGCGCCGCATCCATCTCGGCCAGCGCCTCAGTCAGGCGAGCAGCATCCACCGCAACCGCCGGGTCCTCCACTGTCTCTTTCGCGAGCCGCAATCGTTGCTCCGCAACTTCCACCGCAGCCTCGATCCCCGCAAACTCACGCGCTTCCAGGTACGAAAGCTTCTTCTTCCCCACCCCCGCCGTAGCTGCCGGAACCGAAGCAACAGTCTTCATCCCAGGCGCTGCATTCAACTCGCCCGACTTAATACCACGCCACTGTTCCCACTGCGAATAATCCGCAAACGTCTCCGCCCGGCCCCGTCCATCGAGCCCTAGCACAACCGTCGACACACGATCCAGCATGTAGCGGTCATGTGTCACCAACACCAAAGCTCCCGAATACTCGAGCAGACTCTCTTCCAGAATCTCGAGCGTCGCAATATCGAGATCGTTTGTCGGCTCATCGAGCAGCAGCAGGTCCGCCGGCTCCAACATCAATTTCGCAATCAACACCCGAGCACGCTCCCCGCCACTCAACCTCTCCACGGGCTGATTCAGCTGCTCACTCGTAAACAAAAACTTCGCCGCGTAACTCGCTACGTGCACCACCCTTCCCTGGTACACCACCGAGTCCGAGTCCGGAGCCAGCGCTCGTCGCAGCGTTACGCCTTCTTCCAGCTCACGCGTCTGGCTGAAATAAACAATCCTCAACCCAGCCGCCTTCTTCACCACGCCGGCACTCGCCTCCAACTCGCCAGTCAACAACCGCAACAGCGTGGTCTTCCCGCTCCCATTCGGCCCCACCAAACCAACTCGCATCCCTGCAGTAATAAGAAAATTCAACCCCTCGACAATCTTCTTCTCACCAAGAACAATCGAAACATCCTCCAGCTCGATCAGCCGCTTCGTCTGCCGCTCCGTCGCAGAAAACTCAATCCCCGCGCTTGCCGTCGCCACCCGCGCATTGATCTCCTTTAACTGCCCGATCAGCTCATTCGCGTTATCAATCCGAGCCTTCGCCTTCGTTGCTCTCGCCTTCGGGCCACGCCGCAGCCACTCCACTTCCGTCTTCACCCGATTTCTCAACGCATCCTGCAACTTCGACTGCGCCTCCAGATACGCCTCTCTTCCCTCTAAAAATTTCGAGTACGTTCCCTTCACCCGCAGCAGTCCATCTGCATAAACACGATTCAGTTCCACTATCTCCGTCGCAACATTCTCAAGAAAATAACGATCATGGCTAACAAGCACGCAAGCAAAATCACCTTCATTTAGGAGTCCTTCCAACCACTCAATTCCCTCTAAATCCAGGTGATTCGTAGGCTCATCCAAGAGCAGCACATCCAGATGCCCTACTACCGCCTCGGCAATCGCCAACCTTTTCCGCCAACCACCGCTCAGTGTCGAAGCCTCAGCATTTAAGTCCGGAAACCCTACCCGTCCCGCAGTCTCACGCAACCGTCCTTCACGCTCGCCCTCCGCCACATGCGCCCGCGCGAGTGCGGCCTCCAACACCCGGCGGACAGTCACTCCCTCGGCAAAGTTCGACTCCTGCTCCACATATCCCACCCGAGCACGCCTCCGCACCGCAACGTCACCGGCATCCGCATCCTCGGTCCCGGCAAGAACCTTCAGCAGAGTGCTCTTCCCCGCGCCATTCGGCCCGATCAGACCAATACGCTCTCCATCTGAAACAGTAAAACTAATCTCGCGAAATAAAGCAGTCGCGCCAAAGGCCTTCGTCAACCCCTGCGCATTCAAAATCGGCGGCATGCATCCAGTTTATCGCCCCTCGCAATAAATTCGTCAGCCGCGCCAATTTCCTGAAATGGATTCGGTTGTGAGCCACGCAATGGCGTTAGCGAGGAAGCGTTGTTGAAGAACAGGATGCATATCCGGAACACGGTGATAGATAATTTTTGTGTTGTCGAGTTTGGCGGTGAAGGTTCCGGCGCCGATGTTGCGGTCATGGTCGCGGGAGTAGGCAGCGATGATTTCTAGGTTGTGTCCGTCGACTAGGAGGCCGTTGGCTTGGCGGCCTTTGGCCTGGTAGTGGATGCCCATGACTTGGTTGGTTGGCAGGCCGGAGTAGATAGGGTGCTGGCGGACGAAGTACCAGTTACCCATCCAGGGGGCGCGGTAATCTCCGACGGTGCCAGAGTAAGTGAAGGCTCCGGCGGCGGCGAGTTGCTTGGCGACTCCTTCGGAGAGGGTGTCGGCTTGTGGGATAGCGAGCAGAGATGAACCGGCCCGGACGGCTTCGAGGATGGCGGGGTCTATGTGGCCCACTTCGGTTGTGGTTGGGACAGCTCCGACTTCATGGCCGGGTTGGTTTTCAAGGCCGGTGGTGTCCCCGGAGTTTTGTGTGGCTGAAGTGTGAGCGGTGAGGCCCGAGGTGATGATGACGTCATATTTTTTTCCTGCAGTGAAGTCTTCGACTTCAAGGCCGAGGCGAGGGGTGAGATCAGCGAGTTGTTTGTGGAGTGCGGGTGTGATGCCCGAGACTGCGATGTTAAGTGCGCGGGCACGCTTGTAGGCAGGCGGTTCGGTGACCCAGATCTCTTTGGTCTGGGTGGACAGCGGGGCGGAGGAAAGCGAGAACTTGAAGCGGTAGAGGCCTTCTTCGGTAAGCGGTGGTGTCTGAAAGCCCTTTAGGAGGAGGTAGCTGAATTGATCTTCTATGTGTTTCGGTGGGGGCATCTCTGCCAGCTTGAGGAGTTTTCCGGATGGGGTGACGGCGGTGAAGGAGAGGTTGCCGGTGACCGGCTGCGGGGTGTCGTTGAGGAGGAAAAGGTCAAAGGTGGCGGATCCGCCGCGTGCGGTCGAGGCGCTGCGCTGCTTGGCTACGGGGCGGATGGGTGTGAGAGTGCCGGAGATGGGGGTTGGGTCGGATTTGAAGTTGCGCAGGTTGTCGACGATGCCGGAGTGGTTTTCGATGGCGGTGGTTTCCCAGCCGGAGATGACGGCGAAGTCGAGTTCGTCGGAGATGCGAGCGTTTTCAAGGTAGTTCTGCCAGGTGTCATAGCACTTCTTGCCGAGGGCGTTGAACAGATGCTCGGCGGTGGGGAAGGCGCTGCGGAACTTCCATTTGTCCAGAAATGCATCGTAGGCGGCGAGGATCTCCTTATGGTCCACGAGGTCATAGCTGTTGCCGCCATACATGAGGTAGGTCTCAGTGATCTGGTGGACCATGAGGGCGTGATTGTCGGGCGTGGCACACCCCTCCATCTCGCCGAATTCGGTGAGGACATTTTTAAAAGGTGCCTGATAGGTGAAGTCGGTTGGTGATTTGTAGAACTCGTCATACCATTGGTCGCCTGCGCCCTGATGTTGATTCCACCAGTCGCCCCATTCTTTCTCGTCGCTGCGATGGATCTTGTCGTTCCATGGTTCGAACCATGCCTGCGCGGCTTTGCGAGGAGGAGCGACGAAGCCGTCGTTGAGGACGATGCAGCGTGAGGGGTCTTCGGCGCGCATGGCTTCGAGGATAGCAATGGTGTCGGGATTTTTGAGGTCGGCGCCGATCTCGTTTTGCAGGCAGTAGATGATGACGCTGGGGTGGGAGCGATAGGCTTTCACCATCTCGACGCATTTGACTTGCATGAAATGCTGGGCGAATTTGTCGGCGTCGTCGGTCGGCTTTTCCATAACAATTGAGTTGGCGCTGGCAGCTGTGTTGGCGGGGAGTTTGCCAATGGCCATCTTGCCAGCGCCGGGCTCCATGTAGCGGAGGAGACCTAGGCGGTCGTGGTTGCGGAGGACCTCTTCTTTGGCGAGGTTTCGGTGGAAGTTGAGGCAGTTGAGATTTAGTTTTTTGGCTTGGGTGACTTCTTTTTCGGCTAGCTCGGGTGTGGGGAAGAGGCCGTTGAGTCCCCAGAATCCCCAGGAAATGGAGGAGTAGAGTTTGATGCGGCGATTGTTGAGGCGGAACACGGCGTTGGTGTCTATGCCAGTGGGGGTGAAGGAGCGGAAGCCGAAGGCGATGGTGCGGCTGTCAGCGATTGCGAACGCTGTCTGCCTGGAATCGTTTAGCTCAACACGCAGGTGGTATAGCTTTGGATTTTCAAGATCCCAGAAGAGTCCCGCTTCGCGAGGAACATCGAACTCGACGATTTGTTTCAACGCCGGAGATCCCTTTGGAAGGGAGATCAGGTGTTTCTGCAACTGCTTGCCGTCGGAAGGGTCAAGGACTACATAGCTGAAACTCAGACCGTGCTCGGTATTAGCCGCCACATCTCCATCCAACGCGATGAATCCCTTGATGGTCCCATCAGGCTTGTTCAATGCCCACATATCCTTGATGCGAAGCGGACCTTCGCATGCTGAAATGGTCATGCCGCGGTCGAGGCCCGCGAAGCCGTGGGAGCGGTAAAGTTTGACAGCTCCCCACTGGGCGTTTAGGCCGTCGACCCAGTCATAGCGGCCAAAGGGGTTGGTGAGGCGAATGGCCATGAGGTTGAAGCCCCCCGGGTCTGCTGCCTGAGTGAGGTCGCACTCGAAGGGGAGCTCTTCCATGATGGAGTAGCCGACGAGTTTTTTGTTGAGGAAGACCTCGGCGCGGAGACGGGCCCCGCGGATGTGCAGGAAGATGCGCTTGCCCTTCCATTCGGCCGGGATGTGGATCTGCTTGCCCCACCATGAGACGCCAAGATACGCGCCGTTTTGCGGGATGGGATCGTCCGCGGCGTAGCGGTACTCTTCGGGGCTGTAAGGACGGGTGCCGAATTTGCCCCAGTGATGCTGCTCGACAGTAGTAGGGAGGGTGACGTTGATGCCGTTGTTGGCGCGTAGAGTTCCCCAGCCGCCGGTGGGTTCGTTGACGGGGAGTGGGGACCCTTTGCCGCAGAGGACATCGTTCTGCCAGGAGATGTCTTCGGGGAGGAAGAGGGGGTCGTTCTTCCACTCCGCTTTTTCGTCGACCCAGAGACGCCAGTCGTCGTCTGGGATGAGAGTGCCGTTTTCGGGGTAGGGGATTTCGGCTGGCTTAGGGCTCTGCGCCGAGGCTGGATTGAGTTTCGCGGCAAGAGTGGCGGCAGTCGCGGATTGCAGAAAGGTGCGGCGGGATAGTCGGCGCATGTTGGTTGGGCCAGTTTAGCGCGTCGCTGCAGCACGACAGAAAAGCCCGGCAGATGACCCGTTCGGGGGAGTGCATGGTTACTAGCGTGGGAGAGATGATTCAGGATATGGAGAAGACGCGGGAGTTCTGGCTTCGGATGGGTGTAATTGGAAGTGCGATGATCCTGAGTTCCGGATTGGCGGCCCTTTTCAGTTAGACCGTTTCGATATCGTATGGGAAGAACAGTGGGTTTCTCCGTCGCTGTTGCAGGGTGGGCAAGTAGCTTCGATAAAGACAACGTCCGGATTCCAGATTTCGCGAGTGGATTCTTGTGCGGCCGCTGGTATTGCTATTCACCCAACATAATGCGCTGAATGTGGTGGGCGCGGCCTGTGGCTCCGTCACAGGAGATAAGCACGGCGCACATCTTAGGATTACCTTTAGCGGCTTCGAATTTACCGGGCATTCCGGTTAAGAACCGGTTAAGAACGAGTTCCATTTCGACACCAATGACTGAGTCATAAGGGCCGGACATGCCCACGTCCGTCTGGTAGGCCGTACCACGGGGAAGGACGCGCTCGTCGGCCGTGGGGATGTGCGTGTGGGTGCCGATGACGGCCGTGATGCGTCCGTCAAGATACCAGCCAAGGGCGACTTTTTCGCTGGTGGCTTCGCCGTGGAGATCAAGGAAAACGACCTTAGCTCCCGATTCCCGGGCGATCTGGGCGAGGAGTTCGTCGGCTTTGCGAAATGGGTCGTCGCACGAAGACATGAAGACGCGACCCTGGAGGTTAATGACAGCGTAGGTCTGTCCGGTTGGGAGTTCGCCTTGATAGAGCCCGAAGCCGGGAGTTCCCACTGCGTAGTTGGCGGGGCGAAGGACACGACGGCCGCGCTCGTGCGAATCTGCCGGGACAGCCATGTATTCAAAGATCTCTTTTTTGTCCCAGACATGATTACCGGTGGTGATGACATGGGCGCCAAGATCAAAGAGCTCTTCGGCAATGGGAGGTGTAAGGCCGAAGCCGCCCGCTGCATTTTCTCCGTTGACGATGAGAAGATCAACGGCATTGGTTTCAAGGACGTGCGGGAGGTGTTCGCGGACGATATGGCGGCCGGCGGAGCCGAAGACGTCGCCGACAAAAAGGATGTTCACTGGACGAGTTTACACGGAGACACCACGGCCGCGAATCTGCTAGAACGACGGATAAATCGGCAAGCCTAACAATGAATCGGCGCAATTGAAGGTTGGTGTGTTAGCTTCTTTTCCATGGCACAGAGCGGGCGGTTTCAACTGAGCGTGCGGGTGTTGGCGGTGCTGGCAAGTGAGCCGGATACGATGCATACCTCGTCGGCGATTGCGGAGACGCTGAAGGAGAGCGCTGTGATGGTACGAAGGACGTTTCTGCTGCTGCATAAGGCTGGTCTGATTGTCCAGCGGAAGGGACCGCATGGCGGAGCGAAACTGAAGATGCCAGCAAAGCAGATTGGGCTCGGGGACGTCTTCGAAGCGACGGCTGGCGATTGGTTAAGCGTTGACGACAAAGCAGTGAGCGGGTGGATGAAGAAGGTGCGGGGGGACGCGGTGAGTGCAATGAATGAGCACTCGCTGGCCGGGGTGGTCAAACGAATGAAGAAAGGGAAATAGTTTCACCTGGATTCTCTTTCGCCGCGAATTTCTGAAAGCAAAACGAAAACCCTGGGTTGGCCAGGGGTTTTGCGTGTCTGCTGGTAATTTTTACTGGGTGGAGAGATCACTTCCCGGAGCGGCGTGCGTTGATGCGAGCTCTGACTGAAGCAAACAACGCACCTGCAGAACCGACTATGGCAAGGACCGCGGTTGGGTTTTCTGGTGAGTCGGTGCAGCCACCCTGTCCGAAGAGCGGGCGAGCAAGGGAGATCAGGAGTGCGAAGCCAAAAAGCGAAAGGGGGGATTTCTTCATCAATGGTTCCCCAACTCGCAAGCTAAAGGCCCCTGAGGAGAGTTGTCCACGGACAAAAGTTGTATTCGGTCATACCAGTCAGGGGACAAATACGTACGATTCGATGCTCAGCCTTTGGACTTTTCTTAAAGACAGAAGGACAACCCATTGACAACCCATTAAAGAATCGGTGAGAACGGGAATTTTCGAGCTTCTACAAAAATGCTTTCCAACGGGAGATGATTTACGGTTTCGGACGAAGGGCTTCCAGCAAAGCTTCGGCTGTTGGTTGGGTATTAAGGATGTCGGATGGGGTGAGCCAGGCGCGGCGAAGCTGCGTGATGCCGTAGCGCATCTGGTCGAGTTCTTCGGTAGAGTGCGCGTCGGTGTCGACGACGATTTTGCAACCGTACTGTTTTGCAATGCGAAGGTTCAGATCATTGAGATCAGCGCGGGCGGGGCTGGCATTGTGTTCGACGGCTACGCCTAGTTCAGAGGCGCGCTTGAGAACAGTGTCGATATAGATGGAGTAACCTTCACGACCGAGAACTTTGCGGCCAGTCGGATGGCCGAGAATGCGAACGTGCGGATTCTCGAGAGCTTGGAGGACGCGTGCAGTCATCTCTTCGACCGGCTGGCTGAAGAGAGAGTGGACGCTGCCAACGACGATATCCATCTGGGCAAGAGTAGAGTCATCGAGGTCAAGGGCGCCATCAGCAAGGATATCGACTTCGATGCCCGGAAGGACGCGGATTTTGCCCTCATATTCTTGCTGGAGTTCGGCGTCGACTTCACGAATGGCTTTGATATGAGTCAGGGCTCGTGCATCGTCGAGGCCATTCGTCATAGCGAGATTTTTGCTGTGGTCGGTAATCGCAATATAGGAAAGGCCGCGGGCTAGCGCGGCTTCGGCCATCTGGCGAATCGTATCGCGGCCGTCAGTCGCATTGGTATGCATGTGAAGATCGCCGCGAATGTCGCTAAGCGAGATGAGTTGAGGCAGCGTATGGGCAGCAGCAGCTTCGATTTCACCGGAGTTCTCGCGGAGTTCTGGCGGAATGTAATCGAGCTCGAGAGCGTTGTAGATATCCGCTTCGGAAGCAGCCGCGACAATCGTATTGTCTTCGATGCGAATAAGTGCATACTCGTTGAGAGTCAGTCCGCGTTTAATGGCTCGCTGGCGAAGTGCAACGTTGTGCATTTTCGAACCGGTGAAATATTGAAGTGCTGCCCCGTAACCGCTCCGAGGTAACAGGCGAACATCGACCTGCAGGTTGTTGCGGAGGGTAAAGCTGACCTTGTTTTGCCCCTTGGCAAGAAGTTTGTCGATGAGCGGAAGCGCCGCAACGTGTTCTACGGCAGCGCTTACGACGCCGGGCTCGCAGGCCTGACCGGTTACGAGCAAGTCCAGATCACCGACCGTCTCCCGTCCGCGGCGCAGGCTACCAGCCGGTGTTATTTCTTCGATACCAGGAAACTCGCGGATGAGGCTAGAGATGATGTCAGCGTGGTACTGAGCTTTGTCAATGCGAAAGCGGCTGGAGTTTTTTCGGTGATCCTCGATCCCCTTCAGGAGCTTAGTCACAAATTTCTCACCCATCCGAGGAAGCTTGGTCAAATGCCCAGCCTTAGCTGCGGCTTCCAGCGAATCGAGATCGCAGACCTGACACTCCGACCAGACAAGGGCTACAGTCTTTGGACCCATGCCAGGCAGCCGCAAAAGTTCCAGCATGGAGGCCTTATATTTCTGCAAGAGTTCTTCGCGAAGGGGCATCGTTCCGGTCGAAAGGATGGCTTGAATATTGGCTGCCATACCTTTACCTATGCCGGAGATGGCGAGGAGAGCCTTGGGATCGTCGGCAATTGTGGAGAGTTGTGTGGTTTGTTGCTCGACAGCCTCGGCTGCGCGTCGATAAGAACGGACCCGAAAAGGGTCCGCGGCGTCGATCTCGAGGAGGGATGCCGTTTCATCGAGAAGACGGGCAATCGAAATATTGTCCATGGGTTTCCGGTCAGAGTCCGCTTGATGCGGTCACTGCGCCAGTATGCAACACGCAGAGCCAGGACTCAAGGCAGAGACCAGCCAGGGAACGCCCGGTGGGAGGGCCGGACGATCTTGACCTACTGCGCTTGTTGATTAGGTTCGTGGTTGACTTCCTTAACCCGAAAGACCTGATCGGCCTGAGGTCCCTTAGTGCCCTGTATGATGTCGAACTCGACCTCGTCACCTTCTTTAAGGCTCTTGTAACCTTCACGCTGGATGGAGCTGTAGTGCACGAATACGTCGGCACCGCCTTCACGGCCGAGGAATCCATAGCCCTTTGCGTTGTTGAACCACTTTACGGTGCCTCTATATTGTGCCAATGGAGCGACTCCCTTGCTTCGTGTCTAAGCCGCCCGTTACCGTGAAGTCGAAGCCCTTCAACGGTAACGTCGCTCAGTTGTGTGACGCAAAAGAAAGAGAGGGAGTTTTCTGGGGGCTGCGCGGATGTCTCTTTTTTGTGAAACCAGGCTTTTTGACAATTTATGGGCTAGCCAGCCGTACTAAAGGGTTCCGGCGCGGCGCCCCGCGTCATAAAGCATGAGGCCAATCAGGGTTTTGGCGTCGTGGATCTTATTGCCATAAACAAGGACGAGAGCTTCGGATAGGGTGAGGCGAAAGACCTCAATATTTTCGTCAGGTTCGGGCGTAGACTTTCCTTCTCGGATGTCGCGGGCAAGATAGAGCTGCATCCACTCGCCCAGAAAGCCTGGGCTAGCGAAATACTTCGTGAGAAGAGTCCAGCGTTTGGCGCGATAACCTGTCTCCTCAATGAGCTCCCGTTTGGCTGCCATGAGCGGGGCTTCTCCAGGTTCGCAGCGGCCAGCCGGCAGCTCGATAAGAGTTCGGCCAGCGGCGTGCCGGTACTGACGCTCGAAGACAATGTCAGGGTCGCTCGGGTTGTTTGAGTCATCAACCGCGAGAATAACCACAGACCCATGGTGGCGAATGACGTCGCGAGTGTTGATATGACCGCCGGGCTCTTCTACCTTATCCGTTACGACGGAGAAGACCTTGCCTTTATAAGAAAGTTTTGAGGATATAAGGCGCGGTTTGGGCAACTTCTTTTTTTCTATCGAAAAAACAGTGGCAGGCGTCTTTATTTGGGAAGGCATAGGGCTAAGGTATCATCCTGCATCTAGACTTAGGGGTGAGACATCCAAACGAAGGACGCATGAAAAAACTGTCCGGCCGCTGGTCGCTGTCCATGAAAGAGATTGAGGACTATCTTGACGAGTTCTGAGTGTTTTCCCATCACCATCATGCCGCACGTCTCACAGCTATATCGCGACTACCTCGCAATGGCGGAGAGTGCTGACGATGCTTCTGTGCGGAAATGGTTTGGCGCGGAGCCGTTTGCGGGAAAATGGATGGGAAGGGCCTCCAAAGCGGAAGATGCGCACAGGTTGGCTGATTTGCTGGAACGGCAGGCCATCGAGTTTGGTGCCAGTGAAGCCACGAAAGCCAATATCACGAAACTGCGGAATGGGGCTCGGACTGTCGTAACGGGACAACAGGTGGTTTTGTTCGGTGGACCTCTTCTGACGCTTCTGAAGGCAGCAACAGCGATAGCACGGGCTGCAGAGGCAACGAAAGCTACAGGTATCGAGCATGTTCCCGTGTTCTGGCTAGCAACAGAGGATCATGATCTGGAAGAGGTAGACCAGGCCTCGTTCTTAACCAAGGATTCGTTGGAGACCTTGCATCTGCAGTTGAAACCTACACATGCAGTCCCCGTCGGAGGCTTAGTGCCACCGGTACCAGCCGTGGAAGCTGCGCTGGAACACGCAAGTGAACTGCTGGAATTTGCTCCAGTAAGTGAATGGCTTCGAGAGTGTTACCTCCCAAAGGATGGAACATCTCCAACACTTGCGTTCGCATTTGCCCGATTGATGGCCCGAATCTTTGCCGAGCAGGGACTCATCGTGATGGATCCAGCTTCGCGCGAGTTCCATGCCTTGGGCGCAAGTACGCTGCGATATGCCTTGGAACACGCCGCCGAATTGCAGGAAGCCCTGATCACTCGTGGCGCTGAATTAGTGAAAGCCGGGTATCACTCGCAGGTGCTTGTGGCGGAGGGAGCTTCACAGCTATTTCTTTTAAACGAGGCGACGGGGGAACGACAAGCTCTACGGCGTAATACGGAAAATGGAGAAGTTATTTGGAAGGCAGGCGGTCAAAGTTACTCGACCGCTGAATTGATCGCGATCCTTGAGACGGCACCGGAGAGATTGAGCCCGAATGCTCTGCTCCGCCCGGTATTTCAGGATACAGTGTTGCCAACCGCTGCATACGTAGGAGGACCGGCGGAAATCGCCTACTTTGCGCAGAGCGCAGTGCTGTACGAGGCCGTTCTTGGCCAGATTACGCCGGTGTTGCCCCGGCTAAGCGCGACTCTCCTTGAGCCTGCGATTGCGGCAGTCATGGACAAGGATGAGGTGCAGTTGCCGGATGCGCTCACAACTGCAGATGAGTTGGCGCAACGGCTTGGGGCTCGGGCAATGCCTATTGAGGGAAAGCGGAAACTGGCTGCCGTTGGAAATGCTTTGGACAAAGAGCTCAACGTGTTGACAGATTATTTGACGGCAATGGATCCCTCACTTGGGAAAGCGGCGGAGGTTTCAGGATCGAAGATGCGGTATCAGATGAATAGGCTACGGCGGATGGCGGCGACATTTGAGTTGCAGAAACAGACAAGCCTCGAGAAACATGCCAAAGCCATCACCCTGAATGTGTTTCCAGACGGGCATCCGCAGGAACGGGTTGTCGCCGGAATCTTGTTTATGGCAAAGTCTGGGGATGGCCTGGTCGAACGATTGGTGGAAATAGCGAAAAACCAATGTCCGGGACATGTGGTCGTTCGGCTTTAGACAGCAGGTTTCGGTTGCGAGCTCGGTCCACGCCTTGACCGCGAGTTTTAGAATGGGTGGCAGAGGTGTGTTCCATGGGATTGAGCGATCAGCCGTTTGAGGTAATGTGTCCGGATTGTGGGGCGATGCTGAAGGTAGACCCGGTTTCGCGGGCCATTATTTCGCATAAGTCAGCGCCGAAGAAGAAAATGTTTGAAGATTTTGGCGAAGCGGCTAAGGCTCTCCGTGAGGCGGATGCGCGAAGGGATTCAATCTTTCAGCAAAGCGTGGATGCGCAGAAGAACCGAGACGATGTCATGGCGAAGAAGTTTGCTGAAGCGGTAAAGAAAGCGAAAGAAACTCCGCTGACGGACCGCCCTTTAAGGGACTTCGATCTCGATTAAACACTTCGTCAGAACGCGCAATTCTCGTACGCTCCAATCATCTTTGCGGATACGGCGTCCATCGGAGGCCTCGTCTAGCTCCCGCCAACAAATACCGATTTGTATACAAACATTCATTTTCGCTGTATAGTTCGCCTAAATGAATTTTTACTTCTAACGGACGAGCGTGTCTCAAGGAAGTTGTGTCTTGAAAACGGTCGTGGATTCCACTGCGGAATCACGAAAAATGATTTGTTCGCAAGTGAATTGGAGGAGTCAGTGAGTCGTTCAGCGAAACAGGCTTTTAAGATTTCATTCGGCGTAGTTTTTGTAGCGGGATATGTAGCGGGTTCTGGACTGGCTCAAGTCAAGCAGGCTGACTATGAGCGCGCAGCGGGGTTGGCCGCTAAGTACCGGGAGCTACTCGTTGATGTCCCTGAAAATCCCACGTGGGTCGCAGGCGAGGATACGCTGGTTTACAGCAAGAACTCGAATGGGGGGCACGAGTTTGTGCAGGTGGACGCAGCGAGCGGACAGAAGAGTCCTGCATTCGATCATGCGCGACTGGCCGACTCGTTGAGCAAAGCTGCAGGTCGGGAGTTCAAGGCCACTGAGCTCCCGTTGACGCGGTTCCAGTTTACGGAGAAGAAGGCAGCCATCGAATTCATGCTGGAGCAGGTTCGGTGGCGTTGTGAGCTGAGTACGTATCACTGTGCGCCCGCAAATGGTGGTGGTCGTGGGGCTGGCGGTAGAGCTGCCGAGGGTGAGATGCCTTGGGCAGCGAACAGCCTGACGAACGAACGAAGCTCTCCGGATGGCAAGTGGGAGGCGTTGGTTGAAAACTACAACATCGTGCTTCGCGCGAAGGGGGCTAAGAGCGCTGAAAAGACTGTTCTGAGCACAGACGGGTCGGAAGACAACTACTACACCCTCAACTCGATCGCGTGGTCGCCGGATTCGACACATCTGGCAGTTTATCGGGTGAAACCAGGGTACAAACGCATGGTTCATTACATTGAATCGTCACCTGCGACGCAACTACAGCCGATGTATTCTTCGATCGTTTATCAGAAGGCGGGAGACGTACTGGATTTGCAGCAACCGGTGCTGTTCGATGTCGTGAAGAAGCATGAAATGCAGATCAGCAGTGGTCAGTTTCCCAATCCCTATAACCTTGGGCGGATTCAGTGGTGGAAGGACAGCCGCGGATTTACCTTCGACTACAACCAGCGCGGTCACCAGACATATCGCGTAATCGAGGTGGATACGGCGACAGGAACACCAAGCACGCTGATCGATGAGACGAGCCGAGCCTTTATTGACTACCGCCCTCTTGTGAACAATCAGACTGATACAGGAAAGATCTACCGGCACGACGTTGCCGACGGAAAAGAGATCATCTGGATGTCGGAGCGTGACGGCTGGGCCCACCTCTATCTGATCGATGGCACCACAGGACGGTTCAAGAACACGATTACCCAGGGAAACTGGCCGGTTCGTTCGGTCGATTACGTCGACGATGCCAAGAGACAGATCTACTTCGAGGCGAGCGGTATGAAGACGGGAGAGGATCCTTATTTCGAGCATGCTTACCGGATCAATTTCGATGGGACGGGGCTGACGCCGTTGACCGAAGGCGAGGGCAACCATCACGTCGAGTACTCAACGGATGGAAAGTACTACGCGGATCTGCACTCGACGGTGAATGAGCCTCCGGTGCTGGATCTGTATCAGGTGGATGGCGACAAGAAGATTGCGACGGTTGAGCAGGGGAACATCGACAAGCTCAAGGCTGGTGGCTGGCGCGCTCCGGAACCTTTCATGGCAAAGGGACGCGATGGCAGGACTGAGATATGGGGAGTGATCTGGAAGCCAGCGAACTTTGACGCCTCCAAAAAGTATCCGGTGATTGAGAACATCTATGCAGGACCGCAAGGATCGTTTGTGCCAAAAACGTTTTCGCCACGCGGAGAGCCTTTGACGGAGTTGGGTTTTGTTGTAGTGCAAATCGACGGCATGGGAACGAATAATCGTTCCAAGGCCTTCCATGATGTCGCGTGGAAGAACCTGAAGGACGCGGGATTTGCTGACCGTATCTTGTGGCATAAGGCTGCCGCGGCGAAGTATCCCTGGTACGACATCTCGAATGTCGGGATCTTTGGAACTTCAGCCGGTGGCCAGAATGCGATGGGAGCTCTGCTGTTTCATCCTGAATTCTACAAAGTCGCTGTATCGAACAGCGGATGCCACGACAACCGGATGGACAAAATCTGGTGGAACGAGCAATGGATGGGATGGCCTGTGGGTCCGCAGTATTCGGACTCCTCGAATGTGGACAACGCGTACAAGCTCCAAGGCAAGCTGATGCTGGTGGTAGGAGAGCTGGACGACAATGTCGACCCTTCTTCTACATTTCAGGTCGCGGACCGGCTGGAGAAAGCGAACAAGTATTTCGATCTGCTGTATGTGCCAGGCGGGCATCACGGAGCGGGCGGAGCTTACGGATATCGCAAGCTCGAGGATTTCTTTGTCCATAACATCCTTGGACAGGAGCCTCCAGCATGGAACGAGGAGCCCGCTAAAACGACACCAGCGCCTTAGCGCCTTGCCTGTGCAATCGTGTATGAAAATAGCGAAGCGGATTTTTCCGCTTCGCTATTTTTTGGAACAGAATAGAACGCTTTGCTTATGCGCCTTTGAAGCTCGAGAACGGCTTTTCGGAAACCTTCGGCCGATTGGCCAACGCCGTCTTGAACGTTGCCTGCGCGGTCTTGAGCTCCTCCCCGACGATCTCCATGCGCGGGGAACGAACACGTGCAGAGCCCACTCCGGCTTGCTCCTGAACCCATTTGATAAGCTGTACGAACTTTGGCACAGTGTCCATTCGGAGCAGCGGCAGGAACCAGCGATAGAGCTCAAAAGCCTCTTTCTGCTTACCGGCCTTCGCGAGGTTGAAGAGCTCAACAGACTCTGCGGGATACGCATTGACCAGACCTGCAACCCAGCCTTTGGCCCCGGCCTGAACGCCTTCGACGAGAACGTCATCGACACCCACGAAGATGTCGAGACGATCGCCGAGGACTTCGCGGATAGCAGAGACACGACGAACATCAGCGCTTGATTCTTTGACTGCCTGAAGATTTTTGTGTTCGGCAGCAAGTTCGGCGATCTCTGCGGGAAGGAAATCCGTCTTGTAGGCAACTGGATTGTTATAAAGCATGCAGGAGAGCTTGGTTGCGCCGATGATAGTGGCCACATGGTTCTTCATTTCGCGCCAATCGGAGGTGTAGACGTAAGGCGGAAGTACCATAAGCGCCTGGCAACCTGCCTGTTCGGCCTCTTTTGCAAGGCGAACGGCGTTTGCCGTCGACAGAGACGAGATCGCCGCGACCACGGGAGTTTTTCCCGCCGAGACTCGAACGGCGGTTTTGAGGATTTCGACCTTCTCGGAGTTCTCGAGAGTCGCTCCCTCGCCGAGTGAGCCGAGCATCACCAGGCCGGTGCATCCATTGCCGAGCAGCCACGCGGCGTGCTGGGCGAGAAAGGTGTGGTCGACAGCTAGGTTGCTGTCGAACGGTGTTGTCATTGCAGGCATTACGCCAGACCAGATCATGCAATCTCCTCAGATACAGTTTGTTGGGAATCGTGAACGCAAAAAGCGCTTACGGGAACAGGAAATAAAGGCGGACGAACTGATTTCGGCGTCCACCCAAAAAGAGTTTGAGTCGCAGGACCGCAGATGCGTCCCTGACACGGGCCCATGCCGCAACGAGTTTGCAGTTTGGCATCGGTCCAGCTGCTACGGGCGGCGAGGTCTTCGTACGTAACATCCTCGCAACGGCAGACGATTGTCTCCAATGCGGGGAGTAGACGGAGTTCGGGGCGGAGACGAAACGCGGCTTCGAGGCGTGCGCCGAATCTTCGCTCAGCGAGATTGCGGGAGTGCAAATGGCTCGCTGACTGCCCCGCGGAAACGAGGCCAGCTATTTCGCCCTGGATCAGTGCGGCATCGAGCCCCGCGATGCCTGTTGGTTCTCCGGCACAATAGACATTCTCGACGGAAGTCCGTTGTTGCTCGTCGACCGCGACGAAGCCGACTTGAAGCTTGCAATTGAGAAGAGAGGCCAATTCAGTGTTGGGAACAAGATGAAAGCCACAGGCAAGCATGTCACAGGGTTCTTGCCACGTCTTGTTTCCATTGGTGAGTTGAACACTTTTGAGCAGGCCCGTTGCTTCGTTCGGCATAGCTGAAATCGGCCAACTCCCCGTGCGATAGGGAGTTTTGTAAAGCGTGGCGCGGTAGCTGATGCCCTGCCAGACCTTGGAAGGGTAAGACAAGAGCGATGATGCGAAAGGTGCAAGCTGCGAGGTCGTCGCCTGCTCTGCAATGCAGGCTATAGAAGCCTTATATTCGTGGAGATGAGCGGCCACTGCTAAGAGAAGCGGACCAGACCCGGCAACCACAACACGTTTGCCCTCGACCGCAAAACCACCTTTGACGAGAGCTTGCAAGCCACCCGCTCCAAAAACCCCCGGAAGTGTCCATCCTGGAAACGGAAGGAATCGCTCACGCGCTCCCGTAGCCAGAATCAGGCGATCGTATCGCAGGGTGACGACTTCGGTCCCTTCAGAGGTTTCACCAATTGCACGGAGCTCTGATGGACCGGGTGCATCGAAAACCCGGAAACCGGAGAGCAGGGTTGCTCCCGACGAAACCAGGCCTTTGAGAGCCTTAGTCTTCGCAGGGTCATCGCGCTTTTCGCCGGCCTTATCAAAGTTTTCAATCCCACCTCGCCAGATCTGTCCTCCGGCGCCTGGGTTGTCGTCGACGAGCAAAACACTTCGTCCATGACGAGCGGCTGCAGTAGCGGCTGCGATCCCGGCTGGACCGGCACCTACGACGATGACATCAGCGTGTTTCATCGATCAGATTCCACCACCATGCCATCGCAACAAATCATCTGACACGTGCGGCGATGACGAACACCATTCACCGTGGCGCGGCACTCAAAGCAGATGCCCATCCCACAAAGAGCAGTTCGGGGTTCAGCCGTGACAGAAAGGCGGCAAGGTTCTCCCGCTTTTAAAAGTGCCGCGGAGACGATCGATCCGGCTTGCATCTGAACCGGCATTCCATTAACCAGAACTGTGATGCTCTCAGGCATGGAGTGCCGCCTGTGTGGTCATGCGTTGAGGCAGGTAAGGAGCAGCATCAATCTCCGGCGCACGGCCAAGCATCTGGTCCACCAGCAGACGGGCAGCCGCAGGGGCATTAGTGATGCCCAGTCCCTCAAAGCCAGCGGCAAGCCAGATTGTCCGATCATCAGTGAGTCCTTCGGCCGGTCCAATCAGCGGCAATTTATCGGGTGTTGCGGCACGGAACCCAGTCCACACACGCAGACCCGAAACTTGTGCTAATTCAGGCATGTAGCCTTGCGCCCGCTCTAACATCTGAGTCAAGATTGCCGCGTCAGATTTCGAATCCTCATCGCCATACTGACGCGAAGAACCAATCAGCAATTGACCCGTGCGACGTGGCTGAATATTAAAAGCAACGGAATCTGATTCAAGCTTATGCGCACTCTTGAGATATCCAAGCTCCACGAGCTGGTGATGAAGGAAGCCTGGATAACGGTCTGTAATGAGCAGGTGTCCTTTTCGTTTTTTTATAGGCAACGACGGCAGGAGAGAACAATCCGTACCAGTAGCTAACACTATTCGCTCGCCGCGAAGCTTTGTTCCGTCTGCCAACCGGAGTTCCCCTTTGTTCGCGGATATGGCTTTTCCACGCACTATGGTTGCTCCAATGGCAAGGGCGCGCTCCAAAAACCAATCGGCTGCAGCAGGAGGATAGATAACTCCATCGTCAGGCACAAGCAAAGCTCCGGCGAGTCCGGCGCGCAACTTGGGCTCTTCCACTGCAACTTCGGCCTCATTCAAAGTCTCGGTACGAACACCACCGGCACCGTAAGCCGAATGTTTTGCACGCACCTCAACCATCTCCTCTTCATCCGCCGCTACCCACAGCGTTCCCCGAGTCTCATATTCAGCGCTGCGTGGCAGCTTAGGAAGCAACTGTTGCCACAAAGACCGGGAATACCGGGTCAATTCAAATTGAGCCGGCGAATCATCCATGACGACGATATGTCCCATTCCTGCGGCAGTTGCGCCGCCGCCAGTTACACTGTCTTCAACAATGCAAACCCGTAAACCTGCCAGGGCACATTCACGTGCGCAGGCACAGCCTACAATACCGGCACCGACAATGAGGACATCGCTTTCCATCAGAATGCAATGCCGCCAACAAAGGGATCATCGCTCTGGAAGAGCAATTTGGACTCGCCAGTAATCCACGCCCGTCCAGTGATTTCGGGTTGTATATACCCATTCGGCACACCAACAATCCTGCCTTCAAAAGATGTGCCAAGAATTCCCTCCTGAACCCACACATCTCCTGGAACAAGCTTTCCATCCGCGTACAGGCACGCCATCTTCGCGCTGGTTCCCGTACCGCATGGCGAACGGTCAAACGACGCGCCAGGGCAAAGCACAAAATTTCGCGAAGAACTCTTGGGGAGCCGAGGACTGGAAAAAAATTCGATGTGATCGATGAGAGCTCCACCCTCGCCTGTGATGTTGCTCGCGATCAGTGCCGAGCGAATCGCTGTCGATGCCGTCACAAGTTCTGCACGATTGGCGAGCGATAGATCGAACGGATGTTCTCCGATAAGAAAAAACCAGTTCCCTGCCCACGCAATATCCCCAACAAACCGGCCATACTGGGGAACGTCGACAGGAACGGATGCCCGGTAACGATAACTGGAAACATTGCAGACCGAGACTCTACCGTCCGTATGAAGATAAATAGAAACCGTTCCCACAGGCGTTTCGATTTGATGACGCCCCGGCGTAATACGCCCCATGTGGGCAAGCGTTGTCACCAGACCAATCGTGCCGTGTCCACACATCCCCAGGTATCCAACGTCGTTGAAAAAGATTACGCCTGCCGCCGACTCCGGATCGACTGGTTCACAGAGAAGGGCGCCGACAACAACCTCTGACCCGCGAGGCTCACAAACCACGCCACGCCGAAAATCATCAAATTCACTCTCAAACCGTTTCAGACGGACCGACAAATCGCCGGTTCCGAGATCAGGCCCACCTGACACAACCACACGAGTAGGTTCTCCCTCCGTGTGAGAGTCCACCACCTCGACCCATCGCTTTACCGCCATGAACTTATCTTACCTCATTTTGTAGACGATTTTGGATACATTTTTGTAATTCAGGCTCAAGAGTATTTGTATACCAACTTGCGATACAGTGACATATACGATTTCATTTCTAATAAATTCGTAGATTGGTACATGAAGAAAAAATCTAAAGCACCATCTTCAATCGAACGAGTGAAGGCGGAACACGGCACGAGTCTTTTAACCGCCTTTCGCGAAATCCGCGAACTCATTGTTCACGGTCGCCTGTCCCCCGGAACATGGATCCTTGAGGCCGATTTGGCCGAACGACTCAACATGAGCCGGACTCCCGTTCGGGGTGCGATTCACTGGCTTCAGCGCGAGGGATACATTCTCGAACACCGGAACGTAAGCAAATCCCGGATGATTGTTGCGCCGCTGACAAAAGAGGACGCGAACGAACTCTACCTCATTATCGGAAACCTCGAGGGCATCGCCGGACGCGGCGTTGCGGCATTGCCTTCAGCCAAGCGAGCCGAGCTGTGCACGCAGCTTAGAAAGCTTAATGATCAGCTGTTACAGATCTGCGAGGGGCGCGGGGGAAAGCAAGCGGACATATTCGATCTCGATCGAAACTTCCATCGCTTGATCGTTCACGACGGTGCAGGTCCTCGGCTGCTGACATTGCATGGGGCCATCGAACCGCAAGCCGAACGCTACTGGAGGCTATACGCCAGTTCCATCATTAAGGACCTCCATATCTCGGTTGAAGAACACGAGCAAATTATCAAAGGAATCGAGAAGGGCGACGCTGACCGCGTTGAGTTGGGCCTGCAGCAGAATTGGCTAAAAGGCGCTGAGAGACTAGGTCACGTAATCGACATCTTCGGTGAACGTGGGAGCTGGTAGCCCCCGAGGCTAACTGGCCAGGCAATCAATCTCTTCGTGGGTGCCCGCGATAGAAAGCACTGTTTGTGAGGCAATGGAACCGCCTAACCCCATGATTCAGGGGATTCAGCCTCTTAATACGTCGCGACAGACGAGGCAACCCGGGAGGAAATAGTCTCCTCGACAGCCCCTAAGTCACGAATACTAAAAAAGCGACGATGATGTCTTGACTAGAGTATACATTAACGCATACAAATTTGCAGTAGAGAAACCAAGCTCACAATTTGTTGGCGAGGAGTTCGTGTGAGCCTCAGAGCCTTTCTTCGCCGAAGGTAGAAATCAGAAACTATTTTGGAGGTCGAGCTATGCTGAGAAAACGTTTCACCAAAAGGATAAGTGCGACATTGGCCCTTGTTTTGACAATGGCCTTGTGTACGTACTTCGCAACCGCCCAAAGCGGCAATCAAGGAACGATCGTCGTGACAGCTCAGGATGATAGTGGCGCGGTGATTCCCGCCGCTAACCTGGAACTTGTCGAACTCAGTTCCAACAGTATCCGCAAGGCGGTGACTGGAGATAAGGGCACTTACACTTTCGTCAACTTGAACATTGGTACGTATCGTTTGACAGTCTCACGAACTGGCTACCAGACAAAGATCTACGACTCCGTGTTGGTTGAATCTTCCTCGACCAATACCCTCGTAGCAAATCTGCCCGTCGGTGCGGTTACCGAGACAGTGCGTGTCACAGGTCAGGAGACGGCCGTCCTGCAAACCAGCTCCTCCGAGATTGGGACGGTTATCAACACGACGGAGATCGAGAATCTGCCGATCTCTGGTCGGAGCATTGCATCGCTTACCCAGTTAGCCGCTGGTTTCAATGGTACGTATAACGGGCTCCCGACTCCCGACCAGGGAAACAACATTGACGGCGGAATCAGTTCTTCGAGCCGAGGCAAATACAGCGGCAGCACTTCGCCCGCAGTACAAGCACGCATCGAATCTTTCGACCAGGTGAGCACGGTGACCGATGGACTGAGTCTGGGCAACGGATTTGGACAAGCGAGTACACAGCTGAACTTCATCTCACGGCGTGGCGGCAACCAGTTTCACGGACGGGTCTACGACGATTTCCGTAATAGCGGACTGAATGCCAACAGCTATGCCAACAACGCATCCGGGCTCCGCAGAGCAAAGCTCATCCTGAATGACTTCGGCGCGAGCGTGGGCGGCCCCATTCTTCGCGACAAGCTGTTCTTCTTCGGAACGTACGCTGCATCGCGGCAGCCCGGAACCATCATTGCCACGAACAATGTGCTTACCGCTGCAGCGCAACAGGGTAATTTCACGTACAACGGCACGGATGGAAAAGCTCATACCGTTAACGTTTTCCAATTGGCCCAAACCTACAACCCCGCTTTGCCGGGAACGGTGAATTCGACCATCGCGTCACAGCAATCATTGATCAACACGGCAGTCAACGGTCAGGGCCTGACTTCACTGGCGGATCCAGCCCTTCAGCTTCTGACCTATTCTGCGCCGGGCGGCATTAACTACTACTTTCCTGTAGGCCGAATTGACTACAACCTCAACGAAAAGGTCCGAATGTATCTCTCCTTCCTCTATACGCAGGAGACCAGCATCGGTGCTTACCCGCAGCCCTTCCCGGGAGCGGGCTTCAGCAACCAGAATGGAAATTATTTTTTCCGAAATTATCAGACGAACTACGGGCTGGACTACATCATTTCACCGAAGGTTGTAAATCAATTCAAATTCAGCTTCTTGTATGACTACACCCAGTTCGTCAGCGGAACTGCTAAGTACTGGGAGACCCACGATGTTGTCGCTTGGCAGTTTACCGGTGGTAACGGTAACATGTCCGGGGCGAATCCTTCTCTGCCGACCGGACAGTTCTATCCGCTGTTCAGCCTCTCCGACAATGTGACCTACCAGCACGGCGCTCACACTTTCAATTTCGGCTTCCAGGGGTACCGTGAGCAGGATCACTACTACAATCCTCCCGTAGGGTTCAACATCGAACCTCTCGGAATATCTTCGGGCGACCCTGTGGTCAACGCATTTACGATCAGCGGCAGCAATCCCACAATGCCGGCCGCAAACTCGACCAACCAGAGCGAGGCGGAGCAACTCTATGCCGTGCTCACCGGCCGTCTACAAAACGTCAACGGAAGCTACGCTTACAACCCTCATACCGGAACCTACGATCACGGTCACTCGGGATACGATCTCGATGAACTTGCCCTGGCAACAGGCATTTGGTTCCAAGACTCATGGAAGGCGACCCCGACACTGACCTTGAACTATGGTCTGCGTTGGGATTTCACGACCGCGACGCACGACGTCTCCAGTGCGTATCACAACGCAACTGAAGCTAATCTCTACGGTCCGACGGCAACCTCCGACCTATTCAAACCGGGAACTCTCAATGGCGTCCAGAACCCTGTTCTGGCGCTCAATCCGCATCCTTACAACAGCTGGTACGTAAGCCCGCAGCCACAGGTTGGTCTTGCCTGGAATCCGAGAATGGGCGAAGACAGTTTCCTGGGCAAGTTGATGGGCGGGAATGGAACCGTGATCAGGGCTGGCTTCGGTCTACGTAATTTCACAGAGCCATACCAGTTCTTCTGGGATGAAGCGTCGAACTACGGCAGCTTCTTCTATCAGTTCTTCAACCTGACGGCGAATACTTCAGGACAGCCGGGAACCTTTACACCAGGCAGTCTCTCGCTGGGGAATACTCTGCCTCCCTTCGCGCTTAGCCCTGCCGCTTACCAGGCTATTGCTCCGCAGTCGCAGTTCACCTGGGTAGGTGGTACGAGCACATCAGTTAGCGGAATGGAGCAGAATATCCGCCAACCCTACTCGGAGTCGTGGAATCTCTCGATCCAGCGCGAACTGGGACGGTCGCGAGTCCTCGAGGTCCGCTACAACGGCAACCGTACCGTGCATCAGTGGATGCAGATCAATCCTAACGAAGTCAACGTTTTCGAAAATGGATTCCTCTCTGAATTCAAAAATGCACAAGCCAACCTGGCACTTGGTGGCGGCAAGACGTTTTCGGACGTCGGATCTCCAAACAAGACGCCGATTATGGATGCAGCCTTTGGCGGAGCCGGAACGGCAAACTTCTCGGCAACGCAGTTTATCAACTACCTGGTCAACGGTCAGGTCGGAACGTTCGCCAACCAGCTGGCCGGAAACAACAACAGTACGCCGTCATATTTCTGCCATCTCGTTGGTACGAACTTCGCACCATGCGCAGCGACCGGAGGTTACACGGGAGCTGGTGCGGGATATCCGATCAACTTCTTCCAGGCAAATCCGTACAAACCTGGAACGGGTACGAACTGGATGAGCAATGCCGGCTATTCGAACTACAACGCGCTTCAGGTGGACCTCCGTCAGGCCAATTGGCACGGTCTGCAAGGTGATCTGAACTACGTCTGGAGCAAATCGCTCGGCCTTGCGGCCGCCAGTGGCGACTACACGGCGTCTTCAGGTGCTCTGTACACTCTCCGTAACCTCCGCTTGTCTTACACGCCGTCTTCCTTCGACATTCGGCAGGTCACCCATGCGTATGGCACCTATGACCTACCCTTCGGAAAAGGCAAGGCGTTCCTGAGCAACGGTAACATGATGAATCGTCTTGTCGGCGGCTTCTCGGTTGGAACTGTCATCACTTTCCAGACCGGTGCTCCCTTCCGTGTAACAGGTGGATACGCGACTTACAACGCGTCAGCTGATGGAGGCGTTACTCTTAATGGAGTAACTCCCAGCCAACTTCAGGCTTCGGTTGGCGTACATCGTGTCCCAGGACGAACTACTGCGAACTTGATCGACCCTAAGTATCTGTCGACAGCTACGGGCGGAACGGCAAACTACTCCTACCTGGCGCCGAACACTACTCCGGGAACGATCGGGAACATTCTCTTCCTTCATGGACCGACTGCGTTCTCGCAGAACCTTGCGCTGACGAAGTTGATTCCGATCAAGGAGCAATTGAGCTTCAACCTGCAGGGCGAATTCATCAATGTATGGAATCACCCGGTATTCGGCAATACATTCGGATCAACAACTGGTAGTGTGCAGAGCACATCGTTCTCGAGCGCAGCCGTCACCAACAGCCCGCGTGCGATTGAACTTCGTGCGAACTTCATCTTCTAGCTGAGACAAACTCATATGCGGACTGCAGCTGCAACCAAGCTGCCGTCCGTATAACAAATCTATTGAAGGACCATGTACGAGACGCTCGTACGTGGTCTTTTTTCTTGGTCTATAAGAATTATGATCGGGGGATAACAATAGAAAGGCCCGGGAGATAAATCTCCCGGGCCTTTCCCTTTGATTGATCAACCTTAGCTGTAATTGGCAATAACTTCAAAGTGCTTCGCCCCGGCAGTCTTAATGATGGCAGTGTCTTTGTGAGCGCCCCCTATCTCGACCTGATTGCCGTTTGCAGTGATGCTCTGGATTGATTTGCCCGCCGGGACACGGAATTTCACATATAGCTCCGCGGGGGCAGGTTTGTTCCCATGCAACGCCGCAGTAGCAAGCAATTGGCTCGGACTTTTCGCAGCAAGATGATAATCAACATTTCCCCAGCGAGTGGGAGCAGCGCTGATCAGTACATCCTTGCCGGAGGCTGCCCAGTCACGAGGCAGCGCCTTCCCTAAATAGAGACGATCGGCATCGGAGTCTTCAAAGACCAGCATCCAGCGCACCAGCAGAGGGATGGTTAGCTGCGCGGGAATGCAGAAGAGGGCCGTTCCCCCGGTGATACCAGCGACCTCGCCTGCGGTCCAACTACCGCGAGTGTGATCGTGGAAGCGGTGCGCGTACAGAAAGAGGAGATACTCTTCGATTCGGTCAAGGCGAAGCAGCATCTGCGCATAGCCGTAGGAGATGAAGCCAAGGATAGCGCGGCCATTCGGATTGGCTCGCCCAACGTTGGCCACCACGCCGATGGTCGTCGTGCCATAGGCCCTCATGCAGTCGATGACCAGGTTGGCGAGGTCAGGGGGTAATACATCAGCATGGACGAGTTCTGCGTAAGCCCGATGCGACCACTGTTGGGGGCTGGGATGCTCCGTCTCCATCGACTCGCGTACCGTAAGCTTGGCACCCGGCAGAGGGCCAATGTAAGGCGGAGCCATGTCGTGGCGCACATTTTTGCGGATGCTTGCAGTAAGTGTTTCGGACAACTGATTGCCGTGTTTCGTCCAGTCGTTGGCGGTCTTAGCCATCGCGGGATTAGTGGCTCCAAGACTCTTCCAGACCGGCGCTAGGTCACGGAGCCCGCGAACTGCCATGGCACTGTTGGCAAAGTAGGGTTGCCACCACGTCATGGGTTTCGCAGCCAGACACGCATCAGACTCGTTCCATCCATGAATGAGACCATACCCTGGCGCATCAGGAGCCAACCGAAGGCTTTCATCGTGAAGTTCAGTCAGGACCGCGGCTGTAGCCTCGATCTTTTCCCGATGCTTGAGGAGCAGAGCGCGATCCTGCGTGTAGTGGAAGTACTTCGCGATGAGAGAGAGAGTAAGACCAAACTGAGCAGTCTCCGCACCGCGCATATTGATCATCCCTTTGTCGTCGACAAAATCGGAGAAGTAATTATCGAAGACGTCATGAGCCAGTTCGAATCGCCCCCATTCCATATTTGCGAAGAAGGAACTCGTGAAGATGTCCTGGAACCCGTCGTATTCGGGGCCATAGTAGTCTCGATCGACTGCCCCGTACTTGGGATAGATTCCACCCGGCCTCACCATCTGCTCTTTGACAAAGGCGTACTTCGTCATATCCATCCAGACATTTTGCGGAAGAGTTGCAGGCGCGACGTCGCGCATCTGTTTTTCCCAATAGATAGCGAACTCCAGAAGACCGCGATAAAAGGACTCAGGCTTGGGATCGACGCGCCGAGGAGGATAGGGCGGATAGCTATACCCGTACTCAACTTTGACGATTTTCCCATCCTCAATATGAGCGGTACGGTGCCAGGTCTGCACGATGAATCGATCTTTGGCGAGAACGTCTCCAAAGACAATAATCTCGCGATAAGAATTCGCAGACGCCGGCATGATTTTTCGAACGGCGGGCATCCATGCACCCACCAACCCCTCAAAACGTTTAGCTGCGCTCTCTGGAGTGAGATCAGGAAAGGACTGAACAGGATGGTAGGTCCGCGTGTTGCCGCTAGGGTAAACAGGCATCGTGTCGGAACATTCCCTGGTTCCGACGAACGTGTTCCATGTAGCGCGAACGTTGGGTCGATCGCTTCTGGCTGAACCCATGGGCGGCGCCGCGGCTCTCACCTGCTCCGGATCGGGATCGCCATGCTGCAGAAGACGATCGGCAAGCAAGTCCGGTCCGGACATGCCGATATCTTTGATGTCCAGGCCAAGGTAGGGTGGATCCGCATCGGCAAAGTTTGCTTCTGCGTTGCGTGTAAGAACTCTGCCGTTCCCACCCGAAGAGATAAAGGAGATCGAGCCATCACGCGTGCGAAGATCTTCATAAGCCTTCCAGGTCTGATCACCTCGCTTGAAGCTGCAAAGAAGAGTATGACCCTCAATGTCGATTTCCTTAGCCGGAAGTAAGCCCGACCCTGAGACATTACTTGCAACAGAATTCTGGCTGGCAATCGACGGCAGGGTATTCAGACTCGCCGTGGCAACCGCCATGTTTTGTATAAATCGCCGTCTATCCACAAACTTCCTCCCTATGTCATTCTTGCTCTGCAAATCAATCAGGTACTTATTTCGCTCGCAGTACTGCAACTGTTTCCGTTCCACTAAGCGGCAGAACGTAAGCTCCGGCATCGACCTTCCAGTCAGTCGGAGCTCCATAGTGCAAAGCTCCCGTTGGATTTGCCGTCTGTTCAATCCGCAGTCTGGCTGCACTCACACCATCACTCTGAGGCGCAAGATGAAGGCTGATAGTCCTGCGTTGGGAGTCGTAGTCCACACGACTAAAGTGACCGGCATCGAGCGTTAGCCACAGACCAAGCGGCGCAACGAAGACCCGATTCCGGAAAGAATCGAGAGTAGTAAACGAAATCAGGCCGTGATCTTCACTGACATCCCCGCCGAAGCACAGCCAACCTAGCTGATCGTCACGCGTCAGGTAGGTAGCGGTGTTGAGGGCGTGCCCGAGAAAGTTCGGTCCGTAGTCTCCCGTATAGCCATCGAAAACCATGCGATCGGGAAACGAATGAAACGCCGCGGAAGCAAAACCTCTCTCATCGATATTGGTGAGAGGCCCCATAACGCCTCCATAACCGGCGCGAAGCAGATAGAGATCGCCGGGGTGGGCGCGATACTCAGCAAGCAGAGGAATTGCATTGAGGCCGGAGCCATAGTGATGAAGCTGGCGCTCCAGGCGCTGAAGCTTACCGCCATAAATGAAATCCCAGTAACGGCGAGCGCTTCCGTTATAACCCCAGCTTGGAATTACAGGATCATAGGCAAGGATCGCATTGAGAGTAACGTCGGCCTTATCGTTGTAACCGAAGTAGCGCGTCCAGTTGTAAACCTCCTCCTGGCCGGTTGAATCCCATGGCATCTCACTTCCAAAGGGATAGGGTTCACTCTTCCATAAATCGGCGCGCGTGCGCATCAGCGCTTCGAGTTTGGAAGCCTGGTCAGCGCGTCCTTCATTCTTCAAATCTTCGAGCAACAGCAGGAAAATAGTGCCTTCCATTTGCCCAAAGCGGGTGTAGTACGGTGCCTGGCTTCGCATGGCAAGCGTAGTTTCGTAAGCTTGATCGAGATACCATTGCCATGGATGTTTCGTGACGAGTCCTTGCGAGTTGCGAGCCAACCTGTAGAGAGACCAGTAGGCTGCAACGACGTGAGGATAGTTGTACGAACGCCCTACATCATTAGCCCCCTTGGTATTCCAACTCGTCCAGCTCTTCCAATTCAGATTCGAATCGTAGAAATTGGGGGGCATTGCGTCCGGCTGATAGAAGAACAGGCTCTTATGCACACCATACTTGTGCTCACCCGAACTCTCCTGTAGGTTACCCCAGAGAACACCATCAACAAATGCTTCAAGCTTGGCGACCTCCTCGCGATCGGGTTCTCCGAACTGCTTAATCGCACCCGCCAGCCATGAGCCTGCGCCAGCTTCATCGCTAAGCCCCGCGATCCAGACACGTGAATCCTGCAAAACCTGTTTGCCGGCGTCGTTGTCGTAACTGATGACCGAAGGTGTGCGATGAAACGGATCGGAAGGATTATCGAACCATTGCTCGTGGTAAAGAAAGCGCCCCATGTCGGCAACGGCCTGTACTTCAGGCTTGATATTGCGATAGCCGATGGATTGAACTGTTCCATCGGTGTAAGTGACTAAGAGACGAAAACGCCCCCATCTTTCCGCATGAAGGGTGTAAGCATCCCAGTCGCCGCGATGCCCTTCGTGCTTGATCGCGACAGCGTTTGCGGGCTCACTGACGATGGTCCGGACCGCTGCACTATAACGAAGGAAAAGATGACCCTGCATATCGGTGGGCAGGATGAAGCCGGGAACTCCAAAAGCAACCGGACGGTGATGTGCCGAAAGCGTCGACTCGATCTGGCGAACCGAGGGAGCGACAATAAATCGAAGACCGTAGCTAAGGCTCTTGCCAGGTTGAAGAGTAGCCTCAGTCGCAGGATTCCATTCTTCCACTCCCTTCCAGTCAGTCTCTGCAAAACCGAGAGAGTGCACCATCCAGTCATAGGAGCCCTCAAACGTTGTCCCCCGTGGCGTGGGGTCGTTGAGCAAGAGTCCTTTTCCTGTTGCACGTTCACGCCTGTCGAGAATCGGCTTATAGGCTTCAAACGGCGTGTGCCCTTCAGGAACAATCAGGAGAACGGGGCCTAGGCCGTTAAGATGAACCACCTGCACATAGCCGGCGTCTTCACCAATATAGGGATCGTAGAAACTACATTCGGCATAGGCCTGATCAAGCTTTTTGCCGTTCATGATGTTGTTGAAGACGAGAGGAATTCCCAAACCTCCAACATGTACGGCTTTGTCAGTACGATTCGTCAGCAGAAAACTCAAGGACAACTCACCATTCTTTACAGACCAGGTGCGCGTCACAGTGAGCGGAATATCCGCCGGCAAAGTAGGCGCTAAATCTGCAGAAAACTTTCCTCCATCCGCAGAGAGCACTCGTACTGGATGGCGTTCGTGTGCAGTTGAAAAATCCTTCCAATCCTTCTCACCTTCACTGCGCAAGCGCAGGTCGAGATCTCCAAGGTGATAAAAGCTGTCCGCAGACCGCTCCTTCAGCCGGTCTCCCGGTGTGTAATCCATGTCGTGTGCAGCGGTCGCTTTCAGTGAAGCGACTGTCTGCGACGAACGCACTAGGGTAAGGTTGAGGTCCTTCAATTCCGGGGCCTGCAAGACGACCGTTCCGTCGTCAAGCATTGGCCCCGGCGGCAACTGCGGCGGCCTTCCCTGTTGTGCGTAGGCAGCAGCTGTCCCCAAAAGCACTACGACCGAGGAGCGAACAAGATGACATGCACGACAGTAAAGTCCCGTTACGATTTTTTCAGCACCGATCACGATTTGATTTTCTCCAGGACGCAACAGGGTTTATCGCTGCGTGGCACGCAACATTACAACGCCGTGCGGCGGAACCTCAGCATGATAAGTTCCATTGGCAGCAGGTAGATCCTTATGCTCCCAAACGTCGTGAAGACTCACCGGGGTATTGCGGAATCCAAATTTCGCCAGCGGAACATCGAGCGTCAGAGGCATCGTCCAACGATTAAAGATCGCAATGGCCTTGCTTCCGTCGGCAAGCGGTTTCATCCATACCTCAAGAGGACCTTCGCTCATCACTCGATCGCCCTGATGGCCGGCTTTGTCCTGATCGATAGCGATGACTTCTTTATTCATCAGAATGCTTTTGGTCTCATCCGTCATCGTGGAAAGATCATTACCGGCGAGCAGGGGCGCTGCAAGAATGGCCCAGAGACTCATATGGGTCCGGTACTCCATCGGTTTCATGCCCCCGTTTCCTACCTCAAGCATGTCTGGATCATTCCAATGGCCCGGCGCTGCAAACGGACTCAGACCAGCTTGCGAAAACCCGATGTTCGCCATTGAAAGATAGTTATCCTGAATATCTCCGGTGGTTCGCCAGAGATTGCCACCCGACTTAGTACCCCAACGCCACACTGCATACCAGCCGTATTGGCACATGCTCAGAACAATAGGTCGGCCCGTCGCGGCAAGAGCATCATGCATCTTCGTATAAACCCGCTGCATTACTTCAGCCGATTTGTCAGGATCATTTCCAGCCTGTTCTCGCAGTTCCTTGGTATAGCTGCATAGATCGTACTTCAGGTAGTCGATCCCCCACTTCGCGTAATCCTGTGCATCCATCTCTTCGTGGCCCAGGCTACCTTCAAAACCCGCGCAGGTCTTGGCTCCTGGAGAGGAATAGATTCCAAGTTTCAACCCTTTGCTATGAACGTAATCAGCCAGAGCCTTCATATCCGGAAACTTGTCGTTCGGATGAAGATGGCCTTCAGCGTCGCGCTCACCCTCCCAGGTGTCATCGATATTGACGTAGATATACCCAGCATCCCGCATGCCCGACGCAACCATTGCATCAGCAGTATCCCGAATTGTTTTGTCGGTCACACGATGCCCGAAGTGATTCCAGCTATTCCATCCCATGGGTGGTGTCGAGGCAGCAGGCGTCGCTGCCGACAACTTCGCAGGCACAACCAGACAGCTTGTCAGCAAAAAGCAAAACAGAAAAAAACGTATTTTTAGACGCACTACGATAATCCGCCTTCGTGGAATGCCGCAACGGATGCCGTTGGGTGCAACAATTGTATACGTTTTTGAACATTTCAACTCTTCGTTCTGAGGTCAGAAAATTCGACCGGCCAAGCGCATAGAAAATCGATTGGTCAAACCACTTTCGTAACATAATCCTCCTCATGTATGCTTTTTCGCGGAGGAAATATTGAATAAATCGACCTGCTTTTATCTGGCGCTTTTCGCAGGCATTCTAGTTGTAGGACCACGATTGGAAGCAGACCTCAATTTCTCAAACCGAGACCTACGTGGAGTCCATGATCGGCCTCGCGTGTATTCGATTACACCCATTCGCAATACTAGGGGCTCAGCGGACAGGACAATCTGAAGATCTTTAGTACCGGCGTCGTATTCATCTACCCTGACGACTGCGCCCCGACAGCCCTTTGCAGGGAACCCTCAATCATATTCAAGCCATCGCTCATGGAGTTCCTCGATGAAACGGGTCTTTCTACTCTTCGCACTTTCGCCAATTACCTTTCTCAGCGCACAGGACAGCCGAAAAATCACCGAACCTGTTCTTCCGCCTATCTGCAGTTCGCTCGACGCTCACCTGCACGTCAACAATCAAGCTCTGGCCAAAACAGATGAGGACAGGTTAGACACCTCCCGTATTCAACAGGCACTCGATGCATGCGAAGAAGGTCACGGCGTCGTCCTCCGCAGCCACGGCGCGGAAAACGCATTTCTCAGCGGCCCTCTCGAACTACGCGAAGGAGTAACACTTGTCGTCGACAAAGGCGTCACTCTATTCGCATCGCGCGATTCAGCCCTCTACGAAAAGACTCCGGGCAGTTGTGGACTGGTAAATGATTCAGGAAGCGGATGCAAACCATTGATCGCTGCGCAACATATCTCTGGCGCTGGAATCATGGGCGAAGGCGTGATTGATGGACGGGGAGGAGAAAAAATTCTTGGCAAGAACGTCTCCTGGTGGGATCTCGCAGAACAGGCCCGCGCAGGCGGCCGCCAGCAGGTTCCACGTCTTATCGTCACCGACGCAGCAGACAATTTCACGGTTTATCAAATCACACTTAAAAATTCGCCAAATTTCCACATCGTCTACAACCACGGCGATGGCTTCACCGTATGGGGACTGAAGATCGACACTCCAAAACGTGGCGCACGCAACACGGACGGGGTCGATCCCGGAGCAGGCTCCAAAAACATCACCATCACGCACAGCTTCATTCGCACTGGCGACGACAATGTAGCCATCAAGGGCGGCACCGGTGGCATCACAAACATGACGGTCAGCCACAACCATTTCTATTGGGGTCACGGAATGTCGATTGGAAGCGAGACCAACGGCGGAGTCAGCAGGATTCGCGTCTTCGACCTCTCCCTCGATGGTCCCGACAATGGCATCCGCATCAAGTCGAACGGATCTCGCGGTGGTCTCGTCCATGATGTCATCTACGACGACATCTGTGTGCGCGACTCTCCAAATCCAATCACATTCGACACCGGATATAGCGCCGCAGGCACAGTGGAAGGAAACTTGCCGCCTTCAATGCGCGACGTCACTCTGCACAACATTCGCGTATCAGGTGGCGGGAAAATCTCTTTCAACGGCTACTCGAAAGCCTTCCGCATCGCGACAACTCTCGATAACGTTCTCCTTACCGACCCTGCCTCATATAGCTATTCGATCCACCACACAGACTTTCTTGAGGGCCCCGGCCCGGTCAATCTGAAACTCGTTGACGGTACAGACTCTACCTCACAGGGCACTCCCGGAAAAGGATCCGCAGTCTCGTGCGCAGACAAATTCGTTCCCTTTCCCAAACCCTGACCCAGGTCGCTGCAACCATGCCGCACGACCTGCCTCGAAGCAATGCATGGAGAGAATTTCGCTCTACTTATCGCTCTAAAACCGCAACAAACAGAATCAATTCGGCGTTTACATCGAGGGAACTGATTCTCTCCTAGGCAAGGAAGTTACATGTCGAGTTTGGCTCGCCTCTCTGTCACAACAGCAGTTCTAGTCTCTCTCTTTCCACTCATAGCCACGACGCAAACCACACAACCCGCAACAATCAAGGTCACTACAAGGATTGTGGTCCTCGACGTAGTCGTTACCGACAAAAAGGGTAACCTCATTCATCACGACCTCACGGCCGATGATTTTACGATCCTCGAGGATAAACAAACCCAGACAATCCGCAGCTTCGAGCCACCGAGTCAGCATCAGTTGCCCGCAAGTGACAAGGCCGTCGTGAACTCTGCGGCCGACCTGAAGAAGATCGGCGACGCTCCCGTAACGCTTCTTGTCCTCGACGAGCTGAACTCACGTTTCGAAGATATGAGCTTCTCGCGCCAAATGATGATCAAGTATCTGGAGGCGCAGGCGCCAATCCTCAAACAACCGACTGCCATGATGATTGCGACGAACAGCACCTTTCAGCAGGTACATGACTACACGCAAAACCGTGATGAGCTCATCGAAGTAGTTAAAAAGCGCATGCCCGAATACCCATGGCGCATGATGAACAGCGGACGATCGGGTCCAGGTTCCGTGGAGCGTATGGCACAGGTGATGGCGGCCCTTCAGCAGATCGCGCAGGCTTCCTCCGGCACGCCAGGGCGAAAAAACCTCATCTGGGTAGGCAATGGATTTCCCTCCGCAAACCTCGTCGGCATGGAACAACAGCAGGCCGATACCCTTGAAGCGGCCATGAGGCACTGCACGGCGCGTCTGCTCGCAGCACGCATCACGATGTACAGTATCAACCCCACTGCCGGTTCAACATCTGTCATCGAAGTCGACACCCCCGACGACCTCAACACCTCACTGGATGAGAATGGAAGCGATCCCTTCGGTGGAGGTTTGGTGTCTTTCACAAATTTCGCTCCGTCAACGGGCGGCATTGCTTTCACAGGACGAAACGATCTGAACAATGTCATCGCCGAAAGCGTGGCGAAGGGCCAGGACTACTTCACACTCTCCTACTCTCCATCCAACACGTCCGATGACCCGGCAAAGTTCCGCAGAATCCGAATCGTCATGAAGGATCCAACTCTCCGCGCAACGACTCGAGATGGCTATTATCCCGAAACATCTTCCGACATCAATCCCGTCCTCGATAAGTCCATCTCGACGAAGCAGGTTGTCGCCAACCTCCAACTCGATCTTTCTGCTGCGTTGACCACGACAATCTCATACAACGGACTCACCGTAGCCGCGACGAAATCCGAAAACGTCTATCAGATACACGTTGCAGAATCCGGCCTCAGATGGTCGGATCCCGCACCCGACGGCAGTCAACACGCTGAGGCGACCGTAGCAGCAGGATGGTACGACAGCAAAGGCAAACTCCTGGGTCACGTGATTCGTGAAGAGACCTTCCCCCGCGGAGACAGCAATAGTGGCGCAAACTTCACCCTTCCCATCACACTTGCCAACAATATTGTTCGCTTAAGATTTGTCGTCCGCGATGCCTTCAGTGGACATATGGGCACGGCGGATGTAACGAAGTTTTGAGGCGAAGCATCACGAATCGAACCACCGTAAGCCAAGTCTCCAGAAGCGTTGCACCTTATAAAAAGAAGAGGCCACCCTGAGGTGACCGCTTCGAGAAACCAAAGCCCGCCTCACTCCTGTCCGGCCACACCCGCAGCCACAGTGAACTGAATCGGCATAGTGACCGAAGTACTGTTTGGCCCGGATACGGTCAGATTCACCTTGTACGCCCCAACTGGGGTCAGACTTGGTTTCGCTGCTGCTCCTGTGCTGCATCCGCTTAGGATCATCGAACTGCCGCCCAACAAGCCGGCAAGAACAAGCACGGTGAGCAATCCCATCGTTCGGAGACGCTTCCGGAACCCAAACACGCCCGCAAAGCTGATCAAAAGCACCGGCCATCCCAGCATCGACGCAAGTGCTGTTCCGGATCGTGACGTACCGAAGGATGGGCGAACCGTGTGAGAAGTTGCTGTCGGCACCACACCCGGGGAGACATCGGTCCACAATGTAACTCCAACCGATTGAGATGCCGGCGATCCCGCCACCGGAGCAAACACTAGGTTGGTGGGAGTAACGGTGCACACCGAGTTCGCCGGCAACCCCGAACATGCAAAAGTGACCGTTCCATTCAGCGTATTGGACGGCACAACAACAACCGTAGCCAGTGCCGTAGATCCCTGTGCCGTTCCAGCGCTCAACGAAGTCACTTGTCCCAAGGTCGTCGGCGAGATGAAGAAGGCCTGGAAGCCCGGCGCGTCGGGTTGAATCGTAAGAGTCGCCGCAGGCGAAGTCGATTTGCTGTAATTCGCATCACCTGCATAGACAGCAGTAACTGCGTGTGCTCCTGCGAACAACCCAAAGCTGTTAGGAATGTATGGTTGATTCGTGGAAGGATCGGTGCCTGGCAGAGGATCAACGATGCTGGCGGTGCCGGTTGCATCGAGTTGAGCGGCCCCAATCGATTTTCCATCGGCAAAGAAGGCGACGCTACCGGTAGGAATTCCCCCAGTTGCAGACGAAGCTTTCGCAATGATTGTCAGCGGCTGGAACTGTGGTACCGATGCCGCCGAGAAAGTAACAACAACATTCGCTGCCCCGGTAGTGACGGTCACATTGAACGCGGGAGCAGTACTGCTTCCATAGAAGCTGTCGCCGTTATACACCGCCGTCACGCTATGCGTCCCCACATTTTGTCCACTGATGCTCGTCGAGGCAACGCCACTCCCGTTGAGCGCAACTGGAACGCCAACCGGTGCGGTGCCCACGAAAAACTGCACTGTCCCTGTCGGAACGCACGAGGGTGCCGATGGATTGCAACTCGCTGGCGTCACGGTGGTCGCCACTACAAAAGGAACTCCAAACTGAGGATTCCCGGATGCAGGAGAAGTCAGCACCGTCGCCGAAGTCGTCGCGACCAGATTTGCACCTAACCCGCTCAATGTGATCGATGGCGCAACAGGCAAGACCGGCGAAGTATTGGTTTCAGTAAATGTTGCACTTGAGCTTGTAACAGCGACGGGATTGAATTGTGCTCCCCAGAAGCATGTTGCTCCAGAGGTGAGGTTCAGGTTTGCTGAACAGCCAGAGGACCCCTGTCCAGTCACTGCAAATACCGATCCGTCGCCTGTCGTCGTGAAGACCGATTGACTGGACGACTGGGAAAGAAGAACCGGAAGCGAACCTGTGTTCGTCTCCTGAATCGTCTGAACCGGGCTGGAGTTATTCGGACTGACTGTACCCAGGTTCTCGACCACCGATGTCCGATCAATCGTGTAGGCTCTGTTATTCCCGGAATCAAGAACATACAGCTTGCCCGCTGTATTTGCACCAATTCCACCAGGAAGGTTCAATAAAAGACCGTTCACAGGACCAGGCAGCGCACCCGAACCGCTCTGTCCAAGCGTTCCGGCAACTGTGTTAATAGTCCCCGTGCCGTTCACCGAGCGAATGACCTGGTTTCCGGTGTCGGCAATGTACAGGTTGCCTGCAGCATCCAATGCAATCCCCGTCGGATTGCTCAGTTCAGCATCTGTCGCTGCGCCTCCATTACCTGCGGATCCATTTTGTCCATTCCCCGCTACCGTCACAACGGCTCCGCCGACCGCAACAATTTTACGAATCGTACTGTGACCCGTATCGGCAACAAAGATGTTGGTACCTCCATCAACCTGCAGGCCCGTCGGCGAACTGAAAACCGCACCGCCAACATTGAAGATGTAGCCCGAACTCGTTAGCTCTCGCACCGTATTGTTGCCAGTGTCCGAGATAAAGACATTTCCGCGCGAATCCGAAGCGAGTCCAGCCGGCCCCGACAGGTTCGCCTGGGTACCAGGACAGCCGTCTCCAAAAGCGTTAAGAGCGAGCGTACATGTGGTCGTCGATCCGCCTGCAACGACATTGATCACTCCAGTGAGCGGATCGATACGGCGAACAACATTGTTGCCTTTATCCGCGATATAGATCGCGCCATTAGGTGTAACCGTCACTGCCGAGGGGGCCGACAGTGCTGCAGCGGTAGCAGGTCCGCCGTTGCCACTGTTCCCTGCGGTTCCCGTTCCAGCGATCACGGTCTTATTGCCCGCGCTGTCGTAGCGAACCACGACGTTATTCCCCGTATCGGCGACATAGGAATTTCCGGCTGAATCAAGAGAGATTCCCGCAGGAGAATTGAAACCCGCACCAAACCCTGCAGCCGTCCCCGGATCCAATGCGACTGCAGCAGCTGCGCCTGTACCGTTCAGAGCAAACTGAGAAGTTGAACCAGCACTGGACTTCACCGTCAGCATCGCCGTATCAATCCCGGGTCGAGTCGGAGAAAACGTCACCGTCAACGTACAGTCGGTTGTGTTATCGGAATTGAGAGCACAGTTCCCCGGCGTCACCACGAAATCTGCACTGCCAGCTACAACGAATGGCGACGTAGCTGCCGGTGTATCACCTATCGCAAAATGAACCATGATTGTTTGGGTGGCCGAACCTCCCGCCGTTACCGTTGGGAAACTCTGATTGAGCGAAACCTTCCGAATGCGTTGATCGCCCGAGTCCGAGATATAAATATTCCCCGTCGAATCCACGCTGACTCCCATCGCGCTATTTGGGTTCAGCGTGGCGAGCGTTCCCTGGCATCCGTCACCAATCGGGCTCGCCAACCCGCATCCGGCTCCGCCGGAAGTCTTCGTGGGAGTTCCTGCAATCACGCGCATGTAGCCCGTCGTCGCATCTTCAAACCAGATAACGTCATTTCCGTTGTCTGCAAGATAAACATTTCCGCGAGCATCGAGTGCAATCTTACGAACGTTGGAAACCGGAACGCTCGTTGCGAGAACCACAGAACCAGCAGCATAAGTGCCAGTCCCTCCGCCCATAATCGTGTAGATATTGCCTGCGACCGCGACCGCATTCCCGTTCGTTGCTGCGATAAGCGCCGCAACCTGCGCTCCGCCTGCATACACGACGCGTATTCGATTGTTGCCAAAATCTGCGATAAACAAATTTCCGTTAGCGTCAATCTCCACATCCTCAGGTCCGGACAACTGCGCTGCGGTCGCTGGCCCACCATCTCCCCCAGCGCCGGCGGGTGCCGAAGTATTGCTTCCCGGATATTTACCTACAATCGTCGAAATCACTCCGGTTGCATAATTCACCATGCGAATAACGTTATTGGTGGTGTCCGCGATGTAGACATTTCCCGCCGCGTCAGCCGTCACACCGCGCGGCGAATTTACCTCGGCATTGTTCCCAGGTCCTCCATCTCCCGTGTAGCCGCCAGTCGCACTATTCTTGCTTCCTGCAGTGCCTGTCAGCGCGCCCGCAATGATGCTCATAATCCCCGTCGCAGCGCTGATCCTATGAATGAGGCGCCCCGAGTAGTCCGCAATATAAACATCCCCATTCTTTGCAACGTTAAGCCCACGAGTAGTCGTTAACACGGTGAAACCTCCGGCCACATTGCCGGCGCCATCGTTGGCTGAACAGTTGTCACCCCACTTGTCCACCGCCGCAGCGCAAACTTTACTTGACGTACTTCCCACGAACAACGTCACGATGCCGCTGCGACCATCAATTCTGCGGATCATCAGCGGCGATCCATTGTCGATGAAATATACGTTGCCCACGGAATCGACACCGACGTCATGCGTATCCGAACTTGTAACAACCGAAGGAGACGTCGCTAGGCAACCATTCCCTGACGTATCGATGATGTTGCCCACAGTTTGACCTGCGACTCCGCTGGGACAAGGCACTCCCACACTTGAAGGCGCCGTGCCACCTCCGGCAATCGTCGTAATCGTATAAGGAAGCAGATAAGGCGCCGTCTGCGCATCCGCAATACCAACACTCATCAACAGGAAAAATGCACCCAGGGCGGACTTCCCAACTTTGCTAGCCATGCTCCCCAAAAAACTCATCCAAACACTCCGTTAGTCAAAAACTCAACGATCATGCGCAATTCTGATAGCGTTGCGCATACACACAAATTCTCGTTCATGTGCAGGTTGCACTCGAAATCCGTGGTAAGACCAAAAGCAACGAAACTTGTGAACCGCCCGAAATGTACCTGTTGTGATGTACGAATGTCAATAAGTGGGCAACCTCTGTTTCTGCCTTGAATATGGCATTTTACGGGCAAGACACACGAAATACTTGACAGCCATATGCCTAAAAACGCATACTTCCCGCGGTTGTTATGGTCTGACCAGTACTGAGTCAAAATTGGAGTAGGGCATGAAAAGCACCAAGTCTCTCGGGCGGCTTCGCTGTGGCGCTGCGCTTTGCAAAATAATCTCCCGCAAATCAAAAATTCTTGCACTAACCGTCTTTGCCGGAACACTTATGCTGGCCGCGCGGCCTGTTCTCGCGCAAAACACGGGAAGCATCTTCGGAAGCGTCCAGGATGCGACCGGTGCGGTCATCCCCGGAGCCGCGATCACCGCAACCGACCCGTCCCATGCTGTCTCTCGCGCCGTCAAAAGCAATGCCTCCGGCGAATTCACCATCACTGGCCTGCCCATCGGCACGTACTCGCTCACTGTCACATCGCCTCAGTTTGAAAACTCGATCATCACTGGCATCCGAGTCGATGCGAACTCTGACATCAAAGAGATCGTCAAGATGGTCACGGGTTCCACAACACAATCCGTCACCGTCGTCGATACCAGCAGCACGGCCATTGACGCAAAGTCCGCAACTCTCGGAACGATGATTGACGAGAAGCTCATCGAGGACCTCCCGATCGACGGCCACAACGTCGTTGCATTGGGAGCGCTCCTGCCCGGAGTCGTTGACGTCAACGCACCGCCAACCTTCACTGGTGACACCAAGGGCCCAACCTTCAGCGCGTCCGGTTCCCGAAACACGCAAAATCTGTTCCTCTTCGACGGCTTAATGTGGAACAACCTGTTCTACAACACCGGAGTGAACTTCCCCCCACCAAACTCATTGCAGGAAGTCAGCGTCGTTCTGAATAACTACAAGGCGGAATATGGACGGAACTCCGGATCCGTCGTAAACGTCGTCACGCGCAGCGGAACCAATCAGATTCATGGTGCCGCATGGGACTACATTCAGAATCAGGCCTTCAACGCCGCTGACTATCTCTCCAAAGTCAATCCGAAGGACAACATCAATCAGTTCGGATTTACCATCGGCGGCCCTATCATCAAAGATAAGCTCTTTTACTTTGGAGCCTTTCAGGACCTGATCGGACATGTTCTTACCACGGGTTCGATTCCATACATCGGCTACGCGGAACGCGGACTCAATCCAGACGGAGTAACTGCACGGCCTTGCAACACCGCGGGGCCGTTCCCAGGCATGAGCTGCGCTAGCTTCTTGGCCGATGCAACCGGGGGAAAGATCATCAATCCCGAAAACGTCAACTCTTCCAGTGGAAACCAGGTCACCAACGTAAACGCCGAAGACAACATCAACACCGCATGGACTCAGGCCGGCGGCACCGGAACATCCCCTTGTATTCCTCTCCTCATCGCCGCAAAGGTCTTTCAAGGAGCCCAGCCAGGCCTCTCCGGATCGCAGCAAACTTACCTGCCCTTTGGTGAGGCGCCCGTACAGTGCCTCAATCCGGTCATGTTGAAGATCGTTAACACCTTCGTGCCTGCTGTCAGTAATTCAGCAGGCGGCCTCGCCGTCACCAGCTCACCCGATCCCACAGGCGACAAAAACCTCCTCGCGCGCGTTGATTACATCTTCAACCCGAAGCATAGTTTCGATGTTCGTTACAACTTCATCAACTCCAGTTCGCTTGGCCCTCTGGGCGTTGACAGCAACTCGCTGGGAGTTGCGACGTATGCTCCCGTCGCACAAAAGGCGGTCAGCAACTTCGGCAACGTTGGCTGGACCTGGGTCATGAGACCAAATCTCTTGAATAAATTGCGTGTCGGCTACAAGCGGTTTGAAGCATCCCAGCTTCCGACAGATCACCGCACGCTCGCTGACTTTGGCGGCAACTTCATCGAATCCGGTATTCCAACTCTCCCGGCCTTCAGCTTTTCCAATCAGTTCTCATTGGGCAACACGGGCCAGGGATATCAGGACCACATCAACGAAAACGTTGAGATGGCCGAAAGTATGACCTGGATCAAAGGCAATCACACCCTCCAGGGTGGATTTTCTTACCTTCGTCTCCAATATCTCACTCGTTCGGATTACGCAGGTTCCCTTGCTTTCAGTTCCACCTACACCGGAGTCAGTTTCGCAGACGGCATGATGGGCCTTGCCAACTCAACTCAGGCGCAAAACCGCCTCCTCCAGGGCGGCATTCAACACGCAGTCTTCTCCTACCTCCAGGACGACTGGCGTTTGACCTCCAGATTGACCCTGAACCTTGGCTTTCGATACGAACTTCCCTTCCAGTGGTTCGAACCGCACGGACAGTCTGCCACCTTTATCCCTGGCATCCAATCCACCGTCTTCCCCACTGCAGTCGGCGGCCTCGGCTTCCCGGGCGACAAAGGCGTGCTACCGTCTCTCGTGCCCACCGATTTCAATGGGCTCGCCCCACGCGTGGGCTTCGCTTACGACGTCACAGGCCAGGGAAAACTTCTCGTTCGCGGCGGATACGGCATCTTCTTCGACGCAGTCAACGCCAATGTCGTCGGTGTTGGCGAACCGTACCACTTCATCTTCTTCAATCAAACACCCCCAGGCGGAGCATCGGTTCCGCTCCTCACAGAGGTTGGAGGGCCCGTCAAGGTCGTCCCACAGGGCTTCGATCCGAAGAACCCACAGTTCATCGCGCCCTTTTCCATCTTCTTCCCCGACAAAAACTTCCGCACACCCTACTCGGAAGCCGTCAACTTCGGCTTCCAACTCCACATCCCCCACGGCGGCACGCTCGACACAAATTACGTTGGCAAATTCGCTCGCAAACTCGTCGTACCGCTGGATCTCAATCCGGCAATCTACGACTGCAGCGGCGGCTACTTCCAGGCCGACCCCGCCAAGTACTGCCGCAATGCAAGCTCATCCACGCAATCGACTCAGGCCCGCCTTCGCTACGTCCCGTTCAACTTTGGCGGTCAAGGCATCGTCGATATCCTGAGCATCGGAACCGCAAGTTACAACGCGCTGCAGATGCAGTACACCCAACGTGGAGGCCGATATCTCAACATGCTGGCGGCTTACACGTTCTCACGCGCAATCGACGTGGACACTAACGGTCAGACCACCTCCAATGCAGTGCCCAACGTCTTCAACGTAAGATCTGACCGCGGACTCTCCGACAACAATGCGACCCACATCTTCAGTGTGGGCTGGGTCGCGCGCTTCCCCAAAGTCAACAGCAACTCGCTTGTCGTACGCTCCATCTTCAACAACTGGGTTTACAGTGGCACCTACAAAGCACAGACCGGTCGTCCCTTCAGCGTGACCATCAACAACGACTCAGCTCTGGATGGCGAGCCCAATCAAAGAGCAGCGTTGGTTCCCGGTGCGAATCCGCATCTTGACTCCAGCCGGCATCGCCTCGCCAAGACCGTCGAATACTTCAACGTCGACGCGTTCACCTACCCAACCGTCGGAACCTTCAGCTCCGTCGGACGAAATACGATGATCGGCCCCGGTTACATCATGACGAACATGACCGTCGGTCGCGACTTCCCACTCGCACGGATCCGCGAGGGAATGCGTCTCAACGTCCGCGTCGAGGGCTACAACGTCTTTAACACTCCAAATCTCGGGCAGCCGCAGGCAAAGTTCTCCTGCTCCACAACCAGCACCAACGGCCAGTCCTGCACCTCAGTAGGAGGCTCCTATCCGTTGATTACAGGCACCGCAAACCCGGTCTTCGGCAGCATCCGCAACACCTTCGGCAATAACGCAAACACTTCGACGAATGGACGCAAAGTACAGTTCGCCGCAACCGTCTTCTTCTAACCCTCTCTGATCCTGAAAGCGAAAAGCAGCGACCCAAGTCGCTGCTTTTCGCCTTAACACTAAGAAAATCCAGCTACGGAACCACTTCCGTAGCCGTTGCAAAGCTAAGCTGGTGAATTGCCATCCACGTCTGCGAGTACGCATTCAGCGCGTCCGTCGTCACCGAACGCGCCTCGCGCACAGCGTCGAGATAATCAATCAGCGCCAGCGCTCCATGGTCATAGCTGAACTTCGAAATCTCCAGCACATCCTTCGCCTCGTCGAGATAGTGTCCGTTATAGCGATCGGAAAGAACCTTCGCGTTCTCATAACCAACCCAGGCCTGATCGACATCGCTAACTACCTGGTTGCGTGCCGCGAGTTCAGTAAACCGGCTTGCCTGCGCCACATATTTGCTGGTCTCTTTATTCCCCTGATTGCGATCGAAGAAGCGCAAAGGAATATTAAGGCTAAACGCAGCAGAATTGTCAGGCCCGTTACGGTCATAGTCTGCTTCGACCGTCGGATCAGCAGTACCATTCGCGTAAGCCAGCTTCACGTTCGCGTCTGCAACGGCCACCCCAAGTTGTGCCGCATGATAATCAGGCCGTGCGGCCAGCGCCTTCTGCTCCAGACTCTCCATCGTGCCATTCACTGCAGGCGGAACTACATCGCCTACCACATCGAAATCCTTGCGCGCCTTGTCGTACCCAAGCAGCACCTGTAACTGCAGACTCGCCTGCTGTGCATTGGTAATCGCATTCGATTCATCCGATTCAAACTGCGCCATCTGCAGATCCAGCCTCTCAAAATCCAGCTTGGCCAAATCGCCCGCCTTCAGCCGCTCTGCGTTAATATCCAATTCGTGTTTGAAGTCCTTCAGATTATCCTCAGCGATCTTTCTTGCGGCCTTCGCGACAACAAAATTCGTAAACGCCTGCCTCACCGCAAGAATCGTCTGCTGTTCTTGCGCATGGTACTGCGCATCCGTCTGCGCTGTCGTCGATCGAGCGCTATCCAGCCGCCACCGGCGTTTTTCCCCGCGCTCAAACAGTCGCGAAACTCCGACTGAGTAGAAATACGGATTGGCGGCGTCTTCTCCCAGCGTCACATTCGAACCCGTAAGAACAAGATTTGGATTCTGTCTCACGCCAGCCTGAATCTCCTGCGCCTTCACCGATTGGAGACTCTGTTGCGCAGCAAGCAACGTAGGATTCTTCGCACGCGCGAGCTCGACAGCCTGTGCCATGGTAATCGCCACATAGGGCACAGGCTGATTTTGCCCATAAGCCGTGCCAACGCTCACAAGAACACATGCCCCGACGAGAAGATTTCGGTATCTCATCAGTTTTCAAACTCCGTCTCGGGCACTGGAAGAACATCGTTCGGCCTTGCAATCCAAACGTACAAGGTAGGCAGCAGAAAGACACTAATCAGCAGCGCCCCAATAAGTCCACCAACGATAACAATCGCAAAAGGACGTTGCGAATCCGACCCAATCCCGTGCGAAGTCGCGGCAGGCAATAGGCCTAGCGTCGCAACCAGCATCGTCATCATGATCGGCCGAAGCCTGAGAACCGCTCCCTCGATCGCCGCCTCTTCGATCGAATGCCCACGTACCCGCATCTGGTTGATGTACTCCAGCATGATTACGCCCACCTGAACCGAAACCCCAAAGAGCGCAAGAAATCCAACGCCGGACGAGACCGAAAAGTGAGTGCCGGTAAGCAGAAGCGCGATCAACCCACCCAAAGGCGCCATCGAAACATTTCCGAGAATGAGCAGAGCCCATTTCCCCGAGTGAAACATTGTGTAGAGAATGATGAAGATAAGAATCAGCGTGATCGGCAAAACCAGCATCAATCGCCGCGACGATCGTTTCTGACTCTCATACTCGCCGGCCCAATCGATCTTGTATCCGGTGGGCAGCTTCACCTGCTCCTTTACCTTACTGATAGCCTCTTCAACCGTCGAACCAAGATCACGGTTGCGGACGCTGTACTTGATGGCAACATATCGTTGCCCGCCTTCGCGATAAACCTCTTCCGCGCCGTCTTCTGTCTTAATCGTCGTCAGCTGAGCAAGCGAAACACGTTCTCCCGATGGAGAAAGCAGGCGAATATTGTCGATCGCCTCCTGCGTACTGCGATACTGCGGCAGATATCGCACCACAACGTCATAGCGCGCTTCCCCCTGCAGAACCTGCGTCACCGCATTGCCGCCGACTGCCGTTTGAATCGCATCCTGAACATCGGCAACATTGATGCCATGCCGCGCAGCAGCCTCGCGATTCACAATGTAGTTCAGGTTCGGCTGGCCGATCACTCGGAATAAGCCAAGGTCCTGGACGCCCCTGACCTTGCCCATCACCGAGACAATCTCATTACCTTTTTCTTCAAGCGTTCGAAGATCGTCACCGTAAATCTTCACTGCGAGTTCGCCCTTGACGCCGCTGACAGCCTCTTCAACGTTGTCCGAAATCGGCTGAGAAAAGTTCCACAAAACACCAGGCATCTTTTCAAGCTCGCGATCCATCGCCGCAATCAGTTCTTCTTTATTCTCCTTAAACACCGGGCGCCATTGATCTTTGGGCTTCAGATCGACGAAGTACTCGGTATTGAAAAATCCTGTCGTGTCCGTACCGTCGTCCGGACGTCCAGTCTGGCTCACGACCTTGAACACCTCCGGAAACGCCGCCAGCTTCAGACGCCCCTCATTCATAATTCTCAGACTCTCCGTTGGCCCTGTCGAAGGAGCAAGCGTGCCTCTTGCCCAGATCGAGCCTTCATCAAGATGCGGAAGAAACTCTGATCCAATGACGCCGCTGAAAATAAGGAATCCGGCGGTGAAGAGCGCAACACCCGCAAGACTGACAGTGAATTTGCGATGTTCAATCGCCCACTTCACCGCATGACGATAGCGGTTCGTCAGCCAGATCATCACCGGATTTTCCCACTCGCTCGCTCCCTTGGGGAACAACAGGCTCGACAAAACCGGAGCGAGCAGCAAAGAAAAGATCAGCGCGCCGAGTAGGGCAAAACTCACCATCCAAGCCATCGGCTTGAACAGCCGCCCTTCAACCGACTGCAGTGTAAAAATCGGCAGATACGCCGTGATGATCATCGCGCGCGCAAAGAAGACCGGCCGCTGCACTTCATGCGTGGCATCACGAATCTGTTGCGTCGGAGTAATACCTTCTTTGCGGCCATGACTTAGATGCCGGACGATGTTCTCGACAATCACGACCGAGCCGTCCACAACCATTCCAAAATCCAGCGCACCGAGCGAAAGAAGGTTCGCAGGGATCTCCCGCAAATTCAGGCAGATCGCAGCGAACAGCAACGCAAACGGGATTGTAAGAGCCACGATGATCGCGCCGCGAGCGTTCCCAAGGAAGAGAAAGAGAATGACCACGACCAGGATGATGCCTTCCGTCAGATTGTGAAGCACAGTGTGCGTCGTATAGTGCAGCAACTCACTGCGATCCAAGAATGGAATGATCTTCACGCCCGGCGGCAGAACGTGATCGTTCAGCTCTTCTACCTTCTTGTGAATGCCTTCCAGCGTCGCGTCGGAGTTGTCTCCCTTCTGCATCAGGACGATTCCCTCGACAACATCACCGTTATCGATCAGCCTCCCATCCTCGTGATGAATCACCTTACCGCCTGGCTTCTCCGCGTGATCCACACAGGGATCGCTCCCGCTGAAGGACGCGCCGGCCTCCGACGGAGGAGTTGCCCCAAAACGGCAGGTCTTACCGATCTGGCCAAGACGTATCCGCGGGCCCTGAACAACCGCGGCAATATCTCTTACGTGAAGAGCTGTGCCCGACTGAGTTTTGAGAACCGTGTCTTCGATATCTTTGACGTTCTTGTAGAGACCCACTTCGCGAACATTGACCTGCTGCTGACCCTGCTCAATAAAACTTCCGCCCGCGTTGGCGTTGTTATTGGCAATCTGCTGTTCCACCTGCCCAATGCTCAACCCATAAGCGATCAGTTTGTCCGGGTCGACCCCCACCTGGTACTCACGGGTAATGCCTCCAAAGCTGGAAACATCCACAACTCCCGGAACTGACTTGAACTCTTTCTCAAGTCTCCAATCCTGCAAAGATTTAAGTTCCATGCTGTCATAAGCAGGATTCGTCGACCGCAACGTATACCAATAGATCTGGCCGACAGGGCTCCAGTCCGTTCCCATCTGCGGCTGCAGTCCTGCGGGTAACGTCACCAACCCCAGCCGCTGGAAGACCTGATCACGATTGTCCTTGTTCACCGAATCGTCATCGAAGATCATCGTCACGCTGGAAAGCCCGGCCAGCGAAGTCGAGCGCAGATGAGCCATGTGCGGGATTCCCGCCATCTGTATCTCGATCGGCGTCGTCACTTGTTGCTCCACCTCTTCGGCGGCTCGCCCCGGCCACTGCGTAATTACCTGAACGTAGTTGTTCGCAACATCGGGATAAGCTTCAACCGGAAGATTGTGGAACGAAACCACTCCCCATGCGAAGAGCATCACGGCAAGACCGAGGACAAGCCATCGGTTATTCAGCGCAAAGTCGACGAGTCCTCGAATCATTACTGATCCGCCGCATTCTGCAGCGCCAGCACATTCGAAACCACTTGCTGACCCGCGTCGATACCGGAGAGGATCGCCTGCATATTGTTCGGCAAACTATCGCCGCTTCGAACAGCTATGCGCCGGAACTTACCATCGCTCGTAGGAACGTAAACCCAGTCGCGATCGTGCAGATGCAACACCGCAGTCGCCGGCACTTGAACGTGGGTCTCAGGACTCTTGCCTTGAATCGTTACCGTCGCGAACATCCCGACCCGCATTGTTGTGTTGGGATTCTCAACCTCAATCCGAACCTTCGCCGTGCGTATCTGCGGATCGAGCACTGCGCCGATATCACTGATCACACCATTCAGCACTCGATCCGGATAAGCATTCAGCCGAATCTCGGCCTTCTCCCCAAGATGCACCGCGGGAAGATCGTTCTCATACACATCACAGATAATCCATACATGGGAAAGATCCGCAATCGTGAAAGCATTCGCCGAACCCGTATAAGTCACTCCAGCCGCGGCTGCGGCAGTCACATTCTGAGCAATGATGTAACCCGACGCGGGGGCATACACTTTTACTGTCGCTGCAGGGTGATCTTTATCCACACCGAGCACGCGCAACTGCTCCTCTGACGCAGACAATGCAGCCTTCGCGTCGTCCTCTGCATTCTGCGCGATCTCAACCTGGCTGTTCGAAATCGCGCCCTTGTCGTTCAGAATCTTCGCACGATCGTACTGTGCCTTCGCAAGCCGCTCATCATTAACAGCCTTCAAATACTGGCCAAACGCTGAAGAGACATCGTTGCTCTGCACGTCCATCAGAAGCTGGCCTTTTTTAACGTAGTCGCCAATGCGCGCGTGAATATCGATAACACGGCCCGAGGCGATTGAAATCACCGGCACCGTACGCGAGATGTCGGGATTCACGGTACCCGTCACCTGAATCCTGGACGCGGCGGTATAAGGCGTCGCCGTCACAACCGGAAAATGTTCGGGATGGTCGACGCGCACCAGGTTCACATCGGTATCGGGTTGTACAACCGTCTCCGGTGGAACTTCGCTCTTAGGGTCGGATGGCTTACTATTGCAACCTGCCAACAGATAGATTCCCGAAGAAAACAGAATCGCGGCATATCGCCTGAAACGGATTGAGCTCATCGTATAAATTCGTCTTTCCTCGTGACAGCAGGCCCGTCCGTTCACTCGCTGATAAACCAACACCTCAACGAACCGGCTTCTATCATCGAAGCAAAAGTTGGCCCTCAACAATACACAAATACCTTTGCAAGACGAGATCGCTATAACAAAAGTCTACGGTCCATAGCGGGTCTCTTGTCTATCTTCAGAATCCGTCACCACACAAATTAGCGGTTAACCTAGAGACACCGGGGCTATACAAAAGTTTCGCAAATCGTTCGTTAAGATTGTGTAAGAACAGCTACTTCTACTTCGCCCGAGGATGCGTGTCGTCATAGACCTTCTGCACCTGGCCCACCGTCAACTGCGTATATCGTTGGGTCGTCGATAGCCGTTCATGTCCCAGCATCTCCTGAATCGCCCTGAGATCAGCACCCTCCTCCAGCATATGCGTCCCAAACGCATGCCGCAGCGTATGCGGATGCACATCAGCCGCCAGTCCGCGGCTCAAGGCAATCGCCTTCACAATCCTTCCCACGCTCCGGGTCGTCAGCCTGCAATCCCCGCGCATTCTCAGATTGGTTAGCAACGGCCCACCGGCAACTAAACCACCCTTCCCCGCCGCGACAAGCCTCGCCTCCCGCAGTGGCAGATAATCCCGCAGCGCAGCCGCAGCCTCATCGCCCAGCGGAACCAGCCGCTCCTTCCTTCCCTTGCCTCGAACCAGCACGACATCATCCCGCCACTTCACACTCCCCATATCCAGACCCACCAGCTCCGAGTTTCGGATCCCGCATCCATACAGCAACTCGAAGATCACGCGATCTCGCTCAGGCCACGCCGCGGCCTCCTCTTTCTTCTTCGCCTCACCTTCGAGCGAATTCAGAACCCTGTTCACCTCCTCTACACTCGGAACCCGAGGCAGATGTTTCGGCAGCTTTGGCGTCGAAACCAGCAGCGCTGGATTCTGCTTCACCTTCCCTTCTTTGGCTAACCATTTAAACCAGCTCCGGATCGCCGCCAGCGCCCGCGCCGCACTGGCCTTCGTCAAACCCCGTTCATACAAGACACCTAGATAGGCGCGAATATGCAGATGCTCCACCTTCTCGACACGTGCGCCCTTGCCCAATGTCTCAACCAGATAGTCGGCGAGACTTCGCACCTCCCGCGCATAAGCCCGCACCGTATGCTCCGAGGCACCGCGCTCATTCGCAAGCATCGCCAGGAACAATTCCACCAGCTCGGAAATCTCTGTCCGGTTCTCGCGCACTCTATTCCCTACTTCCTACGCTCTGTCTTCTCTTCCCACGCGGATGATGCTCCCGATGCACCCTCTTTAAATGCCCAAGCGCCACATGCGTATAAACCTGTGTCGTCGCTATATCCGCATGCCCCAGAAAGGTCTGAACACTTCGCAGATCCGCTCCGTGCTCCACCATATGTGTGGCACAACTATGCCGAAACATATGCGGACTAGCCTTCACCCCGGTACCCGAAGCTCCGCGCACCATCTCCCAAACCCACTGCCGCGTCAGTGCATTCCCTCGCACACTCAAAAATAACTCCCGCCGCAATAATTTCCCCGATCGCACCAACCCTGGCCGCCCCAGAGAACAATACCGCTCCAATGCATCGACAGCCGCCCGCCCCATCGGAACAATCCGCTCCTTATCTCCCTTACCTCGCACCTGCACCCGCCCCTGATCGAGATGTACATCCTCAACTCGCAGCGTCACAATCTCTCCCACTCGCAACCCACCGCCATAAAGCAATTCCAGAATCGCGTGGTCCCGCAGCGCCAATCCATCTGCATTCTCACCGCGAGCAGCCGTGCCCGTCCGCCCTAGCATCTCGGCCACCTCACCCTCGGCCAGCGACTTCGGCAACACCTTCCAGCTATCCGGTGACTGGACATTCACAGTCGGATCACCCGCAATCCTCTTATCCATCAACAACCAGCGATAAAACCCGCGCAGACAACTCAGCTTGCGCGCAATCGACCGCGACTCCACCGCATGCCCACGCAGGCCCTCTAAGAATCCACGAACATCCTCCTGAGTAGCCCCGACCAGCAACCCATCCCGCCCTTCAACATGCTCGGCAAACTGCTCCAGGTCCCGCTGGTAAGCCTCACAACTCGCCGGCCTCAACCCCTTTTCAACCCGCAGATATGCCACATACTCCCGAACCACCCGCGCATTTCCATTTACCTGGCCCGATTCCCGCATAGGTTCGATTATCCCGCCCTCACCTGCCCCCAAACCGGCCACCCGTCACAATGAACCCAAAAAGCCAGCACCAACTCCGCCACTTGCCAATCTGACAGTACGCTGAGCCCTGCACCCTGAGCTCTAAACCCTCTTCCACCACTGATAAACTAGCTAAAGTTATGTTTGAAAACCTAAGCGACAAACTCCAGCGTTCTTTTAAAAGTCTCCGCGGCCAGGGCACGATCTCCGACGAGAACATCTCCGAAGCGCTCCGCGAGATCCGACTCGCCCTCCTCGAGTCCGATGTCAACCTCACCGTCGTCAACGAGTTGGTCGAGCACATCCGCACCCGCGCCATCGGCGAAAAAGTCGCCACTGCCCTCAGCCCCTCCGAGCAGATCGTCAAAATCGTTCACGACGAGCTCATTAATATCCTCGGCAAAGACACCGCGCGCTTCCAGAAATCCTCCCAGCCACCCAGCGTCATTCTCATGGCAGGCCTCCAGGGCTCCGGTAAAACCACCACCAGCGGCAAACTCGCCCAGTGGCTCAAAAAAGCCGGCCACCGCCCCATGCTCGTCTCCGTCGACGTCTACCGCCCAGCGGCCCGCGAGCAGCTAGCCATCGTCGCCCGCTCCACCAACTCCCAAATCTACGAAGGCAAGCTGACCGAAGAAAAACCCGGCACCGACGCGGTCCTCCGGCTCGCCCGCGAAGCGAAACGCGAAGCCGCCAACTACGGTTGCGACATGCTCATCGTCGACACCGCCGGCCGTAACCAGAT
>DATMKY010000024.1:0-13747 GCA_035570955.1 Edaphobacter sp.
GCAGCCGCAGCAACTCCTCATCCGTCTTGTCCTTCACCAGCTCCAGCAGCTCCGGATACTTCCCAAAGAAGTGTTCCCGTAAAAACGCTCCATCCTTCGCCTTGAACGTCTGGAAGTCGCCATCCACGCACTCTTCCATGCGCCGCAGCAACAACCCGGTGTGGTCGCGTTCAAACAGCGCATCCCAATCCGAGCCCCAGATCACCTTGATCACATTCCAACCCGCCCCACGGAACGTCCCCTCCAACTCATCGATAATCCGCTTATTCCCCCGCACCGGCCCGTCAAGTCTTTGCAGATTGCAATTGACCACAAAGATCAAGTTATCCAGCTTCTCCCGGGCACCCAGCGAAATCGCGCCCAGCGTATCGACCTCATCCGTCTCGCCATCGCCCACAAACGCCCAGATCTTGCGCTCCGTCGGCTTAATCAGCTTCCGATTCTCCAGGTACCGCATAAACCGCGCCTGATAGATCGCATTCAGCGGCCCAATCCCCATCGATACCGTAGGAAAATTCCAGAAATCCGGCATCAGCCAGGGATGTGGATACGAACTCAGTCCCGGCGTATCGCGCAACTCGTGCCGAAAGTTCTTCAGTCGTGTCTCATCGAAGCGCCCTTCCAGATAAGCTCGCGCATAGACACCCGGCGAAGCGTGCCCCTGGAAGTAAATAAAATCCCCCGGCTGGTCGCCATACTTTGCTCGGAAGAAGTGATTGAACCCAACCTCCAGAAGCGTGGCCAGCGAAGAATAAGTCGAGATATGCCCGCCAATTCCGGCATCCTTCTTATTCTGTCCATGCACCATCGCCATCGCATTCCAGCGAAGCAGCGACTCCACCCTCTTCTCCAACTTTCTGTCGCCCGGGTACGGCACCTCGTCATGCTTCGGAATCGTATTCCGGTACGGCGTCGTCATTGCGCTCGGTGTCGGCACCCCCGCTTCGCGCGCACGCTGCCGCAACGCACCCAGCAACTCCTCTCCGTGCTTCCAGTCATCTGCAACGACGTCGTCAAACGCCTCAATCCACTCCGATACCTCGGCCTTGAAGTCCTGTTTGGCGGCATCTTCCAGTTTCGTCGTCATAATCCTCGTCTACACTCCAGTCCCAGAGATCGCTGCACGCTCTTATGCGGCGCAATACCCACACTTATAACGATATAAGGCTTGCGCGAAAACGTCATCTTCGCGCGGTCAGGCCCCGTGCTCCGCCAAATGCTTCAGATCACCCAGATACTGTTTGATCTCCCCATCCTCATGCAGAATATAGTGGTCGACGAACCGCCACATCGCCGGTCCTGTCGTCCCATTCTCCGTAATGGTCACCTTTGTCGAGTTCTCCCCCACTGGCTCGAGCACATACGTCCAAGTTCCACCAAACGGCAGCTTCGGATCCGCAATCCGCACCACCTGCCGCGTCTGAGCGTCTCTCACATCGGCACACAGCGGCATCGTCATCCCGCTTGTAACCTCAGCCCAGCAGGTAGCTCCATTCTCCGGAGGCAGCGGGCTCACCGCCTTCAACCCGGTTCGCCAGCCAGGCTGCCCCTGAACATCGGTAATCCATCCCCAAACCTTCGCCTGCGAAGCAGGAATCGTATCCGATACCGAAACCGTATGCGCCACAGGCACCTTGCTCCCCATGTACAGCGCTACGAAGAAGACCAGCACAATCACGACGCTCAGCCATCCCAAAAACTTCAGTACTCGCATTCCGGCACTCCTTTCCTTCGCTGCAAGTGTATTCGGTTCACTGCATAGGGTATGTCTTCCGACCATTCGATCTTCACTAAATAAGCCAGTCCCTCGATCCGGCTTTGAAACGTTCTTCATGGCTCCGTCACTAAAAATTGCACAAACGAAGGAGTCTCAGATGAAAGTGTTAACCGACTTCGCGGGTCAGAACTGGCTCATCACGCCAGCCGCACTCGCCGTTGGAGAACAGCCGCCTCAAAGCATCCATGATCAGAAATTTCTTCTGGTTTTGTCGGGCGTGGTGATTGCAAACCTAGAAGGCAACAGCACTTCGCAGTGGCTCCACGAAACTCTATCCTTCCTTCCGGATATGGCGGGACCGGAGAATTCAGGCCCGTTGAACTGGGCAATCGGTCGATTTGGTATTCCGAGACCCACCAACCCTAACGTCACCGCTGCCTTCTCGCTTGAAGAATGGGCGCCCTTCGCCTCCCTCAGCTCCGTCTTCGATCAGAACCAGTCGATCAACGCCGGTTTTGCTGTTGATGTCTGGCGGCCGAATCACTTCATCACCGGTACAGATGCCTTCACGCACTTGCCGGTCGGCAACATCTTCACCGGGATCAACGTCGATGTCGCTGTCATTGACACAGATGCCTGGATCTACCGCGTCGGATACAACATCACGCTTCTTGGAAAAATCGTATTTCTGACGGTTCCCAAAATATTGTTCAGTTCAAACTTTAATTCCACTCAGGACAACACTCCGCCATCGCCAACGCAGGCAGTGGGAACCGCAACAGTCGAGGGATCACGGAACACCGTCGTTGTCGTCGATCCGTCCTTTCCCCATACTGACAAGTGGGTGCAGATCACAGGAGCGCCACCCGATCCCAAAACCGGCCAGCTCCCCGCCTTCATCGGTCATCTTACCGAGGTCGATGGCTTAGGCGTCTACAACTTCTCCGCGGCTATCTTCGTTCCCAGCCCCTCAGTGCCCAGCCAGCTTGATGTGTCCTCCATCAGCTTTGCAACGGCAACCGGCCAGGAATTCATGCACATTGATTTCACACAAGACAACAAGGTGCGTATCGACGACCTCGTCGTCATCGGTTCATTTGTGAGGAATCAGGTCTTCCTTCTGCAGGTGACTCTGAATATTGCTGCAGCTCAATCCACCGCGCATGTAGTCGTCTCGGGCGGCGGAGCCTCAGGCGACTCGGTCTACACCATGCCCGTGCCATTTCATAACATCTCGTTGCAGTTTGGCTCCATCAAACTGTGGAAAGGGTTCGAGAACACAGGCAGCTTCGATGTAACGGATATCGTCGTTTCACGCGAGCCTTAGCCCTGCCGGTGCTGCGAGAAATCCGCAGCCTAGGTCGAGTAGTCCGCATTGATGCGTACATACTCGGCGGTGAGATCGCACGTCAAAAACCGGCTTTCCGCCTTACCCAAGCCAAGATCGATCGCAATTGTGTAATCCCGATCCGTCATCGCAGCGTGCGCCGTCGCCTCGTCAAACGCGGCCGCCCGCATCCCAAGCTCAAACACCGGCTCGCCGCCGATCGAAATCTTCACCAGCGTCGGATCGAACGCCACCCCGCTATAACCCGCCGCAGCCAGTAACCTCCCCCAGTTCGGATCCCCACTCGACCACGCAGTCTTACAAAGTGGAGAGTGCGCAATCGTCTTCGCTACCTGCTTTGCCTCCGCCTCCGTCCGAGCCCCCGTCACATGCAAAGTCACCACATGCCCCACACCTTCGCCGTCATCCACAATCTGATAGGCCAGCGATCCGCAAACCTCTTTCAGAGCTGCAGCAAACGTCCCTGCTGAACGCCCATCCAGCTTCACACCACTCGCCCCACTTGCCAGCAGCAAAACCGTATCGTTCGTCGAAGTATCCCCATCAATCGAGATCGAATTGAAACTCCGCTCTACCTCGGGTTCCAGCGCAGCCAGTAACCCTGCACTCTCCGCCACAATATCCGTAAACAGATAAACCAGCATCGTCGCATGAGGAGGTCCCGGCGCAACTCCCAGCTGCGGATAAATCATCCCAGCACCCTTTGCGGCCGCCCAGATCCTCACCTCAAGCCCATCAATTTCAAACGACGTCCCTGCCACCTTCATCCGCGTGTCCGTCGTCATAATCGCCTGCGCAAACGACTCCGCATGTGCAGCCGAATCTCCCATAGCCGCCTTCAAAGCGGGCAAAGCCGCAATCACCTTCTCCCCTGGAAACGGCACGCCGATAATCCCGGTCGAGGAAGGGAAGACCTCATCGAAGATGCATCCAAAGCTCTCCGCCGCCGCAGCACAAGTCGCAACGCAGGCATCAATCCCTGGCCGTCCGGTAGCGCAGTTCGCATTTCCAGCATTCACCAGCACAGCGCCCACGCGCCCACCCGTACTCGCCAGATGCCGCCGGCCCACCGTCACCGGAGCAGCCACCACCTGGTTCCGAGTAAACATCGCAGCCCCGCGCGCACCTTTGGTGGCTACTGCCGCGGCCAGGTCGGCTTTCCCGCTGGCCTTAATACCAGCCTTCACCGCACCCCAAACAAAGCCTTTCGGCAATCCTTCAATCGTCGTAACGTCAATCTGCATACGCTCTACTCTATCAATCACCTACCTCAACCGTCCGGCCAAAAAAACGTTTACTCTAAACCTGAAACCGGAGAATCCATGCTTCTTAAAGAACTTCGCACTGCCGTCCTTGAAGCCAACCTCGAACTTGTCCGCCGAGGCCTCGTGCTCTACACCTTCGGCAACGCCAGCGGCATCAACCGCGACCAGAACCTCATCGTCATCAAGCCCTCCGGCGTCGACTACGACGACCTCCGCCCCGAACACATGGTCGTCACCGATCTCCAGGGCAAAATAGTCGACGGCAACCTCAAGCCCTCCTCCGACCTCGATACCCACACTCTCCTCTACCGTGAGTTCCCCTCCATCGGAGCCGTCGTTCATACTCACTCTGAGTTCGCCACCAGCTTCGCCCAGGCCGGTCTCCCCATTCCCCCCCTGGGCACCACCCACGCCGACTACTTTCACGGGCCCGTCCCCTGCACCCAACCGCTCACCGACGAAGCCATCAACGGCCGCTACGTCCACGAAACGGGAATAGCCATCGTCAACCACTTCCACCAACACAAAATCGACCCGCTCGCCGTCCCTGCATGTCTCGTTAACGGCCACGCCCCCTTCGCCTGGGGACGCAACCCGCACGATGCCGCCCACAACGCCGTAGTCCTCGAAGCCGTAGCCAAAATGGCCTACAACACCCTCACCCTTCGCAGCGAATGCGCCGGTGTCTCCCAGGCCCTGCTCGATCGCCACTACTTTCGTAAGCACGGCTCCAAAGCCACCTACGGTCAAAATTAGATCAGAGTTAAGCAAAAAGTGGGTAGTGCCTCAATTTCAACTTGCGGCACTACCGGAATCCCCCTCGGCGAGCTCGATATGATGATCGCCTCCCACGATGCCGTGCTCGTCACTACCGATAGAGCATTCCGCCACGCCGAAGACCTGCATTCTCGCGTTAACTGGGCGACCGACTTCTAGAACTGCGACCCAAGACAGAACCCGAATCGCAATCCGTCAGGCAGTCCTCCTGGGGGAATCGCTCAAAAGCCCCAGCCTCACCAGACTCTCCGCAGTAGCAGCAAGCGCATCCTCCCGCGACCGCGGCAACCACCCCAGCATCCGCACAGCCTTGGCATTCGTCGCATTCTTCTTCTTCCCAAGCTCTGGGATAATCAGCTTCACGGCAGGATCCTTCAACGAGGCCAGCTTCACCATCCAGTTCGGCAGCTCACGCGTAGGCACTCGTTTTGCCGCTTCGCCCATTCGGCTCTTCAAAACCATCGCGATCTGTTGCATCGTCAAAAAATCATCAGCCACCGCCAGAAACCGCTCTCCCTTTGCCGCAGGCTGAGTCATCGCGCGCAAATGTAAATCCGCAACATCCCGCACATCAACAACCCCGAAGTGAAGCTTCGGACAACCCGGCAGCGCCCCATCCATCAATCGCTGCACCATCAGAATCGAAGCAGAATAATCCCCACTGAGTACCGGCCCGAACACTCCGACAGGATTCACCGTGGAAAGCTCTAGCTCGCCGCCTTCCTTCTCGATGAAGTCCCACGCTGCGCGCTCCGCGAGTGTCTTCGACTTGGTATAAGCAATCAAATCGTTACCACTCAAATCGGTCCAGTCTGTCTCATCGAACGGCGCTTCCTGCTCCTTATGCCCGTAGCCGATCGCCCCGAAAGAAGAAGTTTGCACGACGCGCTTCACCCTTGCATCGCGAGCCGCCCTCAATACACGCAGCGCTCCCTCACGCGCTGGCACAATCAATTCGTTCTCATCCTTTGGCACAGACGGCGGAAGAGGCGAAGCCACGTGCAGGACAAAGCTGCAACCGGCCACAGCCGCAGGCCATCCCGCATCGGAAGTAAGATCAGCCTCGACGACACTCAGCCGTTCGCCGGCATCGACACCACCCACCTTCAGCATCGCGCGCACATCACCCTCGCGCTTCAACGACCGCACCGTAGTCCGGACCCGGTAACCCGCATTTAAAAGCGCCAGAATGCAGTGTGCTCCAATAAATCCCGATCCACCCGTAACCAAAACCAATTCATCCGACATCGACGTCACTCCTTTGCATCGCCATCCAGATCCACCCGCTCCCGTACGACCTCAAGATGATCGCCCGCATCCCGCATCTCATACAACTTTCCCCTGGCTCGCTTGAACGGCCGGTGCAGCACCATCAGCAACTGCCCATCAAACGTCCGAAACAACATCCCATGTCCGCTATCCTGTTTCACCAGCGGCTCCAACTGGACCCATGGCCCCTTCAACTCGCCCGACGCTGACCGAGCCACCGTCTGCACATAGTGGCTCTCGCCATCACTCTCATTCAGATGTTCATAGCTCGACCAAAGCATCAGCAAATGTCCATCCTTCGTCCGAAACAGCTCCGGCCCATCCGTCACATACACGCTGCCCTTCGCGGTCGGCATAGCCTGCGCATCGATCCACGGCGCATCCGAAGCCTTGAACAAAGAAATCGGCGCCCCGCTCGCCCCCGTCAGATCATCTTTCAGCGGTACTGCCTCCATCTTTCCATCCGTCACCTGCAGCCACTCATGCGCATATACCATCCAGGGCTTGCCTGCAGGGTCGACGTACAAGGTCCCATCAAGCGTCATAAAATTCGCCGGCGCAATTGGCCCATCGCTGACCGGAACAAACGGTCCCTCTGGCGAATCGCTCACGGCAATCATCGTCCCGCGCATATATGTCGGATGCCCAACCGGTCTCCCCTCCTGCGCCAACTCCTTCTTCTCGTTGTGCAGTGTCGTGAACAAATAAAACTTGCCCTTCCACACGTGTACCTCTGGAGCCCACCCTCCCTGCTCCGCCCAGAACCCCTCAGGAACCGTAAACACCACCTTCGGCGCAGCCCAATGCTTCAAATCCTTACTCGCATAAACCATCGTCCCCACGTGCTTCACCTGTGTCAGCGAAGAAACGTTCGACGTGTAAAGGTAGTAAGTCTTTGTGGGTGCAAAAGCAAGAATGAACGGATCATGGAGCGGCATATCCCGGAGCAGCATCTCCTGTGCCCCGGCAGTTATGCATACGCCGAATAGAAGAACGTAGCTGAAAGTTGCGCGCTTCATCCTCAAAACCGTCCATTCGCTGAAAGACTACTGATTATGAGTCAACGGCAAAATGCAACACTGCAAGGAAACTGGTAAACATTACTCCTAATCGGGTGAGTCGCGAGCGGCCGATCGCCAACCTTTGCAATACGAACTTGCTCCATAAAAACCGTTTGAGTGGGCTCGATCAAAACGTCACCGGCAAAGTCTTCTTTTGTTTCCAGCTCTCCCGAGCCATCTCCAACAACTTAATCACTCGCCACCCATCCTCCGGTGTCACCTCCAACTTTGCCGCACCGTTGATCGCATCGCGAACATTCGCGTAGTACAACCGGTAATCCCCCAACTCCGTCTTCACCTTCGTCCGCGTCAAATTTCCCGGATCAGCCAGCACTGGAGCCACGGTCAAAGTCCCCCACTCCGACTCAGGCTCAGCAAGCCATTCCCCCTCGCCCATCCGCGGAACCTTCCCGCCACCAACCAGCGTTGGCTCCTGCGGATCAAGTCCCCACTTCTTAAAGCTTCCCTTCACCCCATGCAGCAAAAATCGCGGCGCATTATCCGCTGCCAGCATGCTTGATCTGCAATGCGCTCGCAGCCTCGGATAATCCAGAGTGATATCGAACGCATCTTCAATGTCCGTAGCGTCTCGGTCGCGCCGAACGCTCGCCGTAATCCCCTCGGGCGCGCCAAACAAAGTCAAAGCCTGGTCCACCAGGTGCGGCCCCAGATCCATCAACAAACCATTCGCCGCATTTCCACTCTCCTTCCAGGTATTCTCGCGAGGCAGCGGCCGGTATCGATCAAAGTGCGATTCGTAAGTCACCGGCCGTCCCACCGCATCTTCGCGAAGCAGCTTCCTTACCGTGAGAAAATCACCATCCCATCGCCGGTTATGAAACGGAGCGAGGACCAGCCCCTTCTTTTCCGCTAAATCCTTCAACTCCGCAGCCTCCGCGCTCGTCGCAGCGAAAGGCTTGTCGATCACAACATGCTTGCCCGCCAGGAGAGCCTGCTTCGCAAGATCGTAGTGTGTCTCATTCGGTGTCCCCACCACAATCAGCTGAATGGAAGCATCCTTCAGGGCCTCATCCACCGACCGCACAATCCGCGTCGAAGGGTAAATCTTGGCAGCCTCATCTCCTTTCCGCTGCACAATCGCCTCAAGCTTCAATCCCGGAACAGCACTCACAAACGGCGCATGAAACACACGCCCTGCAAGCCCAAACCCAATCACTGCCGTTTTAATCTCACTCGAAGATGCCATTACGCCCTGCCTCCATTTGTTCCGAAAAATCAGAATAGCGGAATCCGCGGCTCAATCCGCTCACACAAAATCATCCGCGAGCAAAACTCCATTGCGATGAAGCAACCGCAGATTCGGTTCCAACCGCTCCGCACATTCTGCCTCGCTCAACTCCGGACAACGCTCCCGAAGCGCAGCTGCCAACTCTTCTCGATCGCGAGTTCCATCGAGCAACATCAAAAAATCCCGCACCCGCGAATCCTCAAGTCGCAGCGACGAGTGCAACAACGTAGCCACATGCTCCCGCGTCCGAGCCTCATGCCTGCAAATCAAACTGGCCTTCGGCCGCTCATCAATTCCGTCACTCACGGGAGCCTGCCACGAAGAGAGCCGGATGAACCGCGCAATCACAAGTCGCAACAGCTGCGCGTAGAAATCGCCATCCAAATCGATCCCATAACTCACCATCTTTACTTGCAGCTCCGTAAACGAGAGCGAGCGTGGCCATGCCTCCACTAGTGTCTCCATCAAGCGCACCGTCATGGGATGCTGACTCTTCATCTGCAAACCGCCCGGCTGTGTATAAACCCGCAAAACCCCATCCTCCCCTGCAGCCGACTCCGCCTCGCATCCGAATCGAAGCCGCAAAAATGCTTCAACATCCACTTCGGGTTTCACTGCCCGCTCCGCATGGCACAACAAAGTCTCACGAAACATTCGCATCCGAATCAAATCAAAAATCTGCTCCTCCGCGATCCGATCTCCCCCAGCTAACTGCTCGGCAACCGAAGCCTGCTCCGGCTTGAAACACGGATCATTCGGAAACGGAAGCACCGCTTCGCTCGCATACTGCAACCCATGCTCACTCGCGTGTCGGACAAAATCCGAGAACGAGACTGGACGGTTCACGCGACCCATCTCATCGTGATAGATCGAACTCGCATCACGTCCCTTCATCTTCTTCATCTGCCGCTCCAGCAGCGCCCGAAACGGCTCCTCCGGTTTTTGCGCCTCGACCACAAACTGCAGAAACTCCATGCCGCGCGCGACCGACTCGGCAGGAGCGCTACTCCCCGCACCTCCAATCAACAGAATCTCCCGCACCAGATTCCGCAGATGCCCACCCGGCAACGTGTTGTAGCTCACAAACGCGATTCCATCCGGCGAGAGTAGCCTCCGGCAAACCTCCAGCAGGCGTGTCTGCACCGGCTCCGGTACCCATGCATACAGCCCATGCGCAATGACGTAGTCGAACTGCCCTAGCGTCTCGTCAATCTCCATCAGGTCACCCTGAAAGATCCGAAGATTGGTCAGCCCCAACTCCTGAATGCGTCTCTGCCCGCGCGCAATCGGTTCTCCCGCAACATCAAATCCCACAAACTCGCTACCAGGAATCGCATAAGCCATCGGGATCAGGTTTGCCGCCTCATTGCACCCAATCTCCAGCACCCGGCATCGTTCTACCGGAGCAGGCTGCAACCCATGCAGCATCGCCATCACTGCCAAGTGATCCGGATGAGTGTCTGGATACGCAAAGCAGGGATAGGCTACCTGGTCGTAAGCATCCCGTTCGCTTTGCATCCGCCCTCCAGAAAGTCGCGCTGTTATGCGCGCCCTGCAATCGTCTTCAGTGCCGGATAGATCTTTCGGTACTCCCCATATCCTTTGTCCATCACCTGCGCATTTTCAGGTGGAATCGTCTCCGCAACCCGCACGGTCGCGGCACAAGCAGCCTCGACACTCTCCCACGCCCCAATTCCGGTGCCAGCCAGCAATGCCGCCCCGAAAGCCCCACCCTCCTCAGCCTCCAGCAACTCAACCGAATGCCCATACACGTCGGCCTGAACCTGGCGCCACAACGGCCCACGAGCTCCGCCGCCGCCCAGTCGGATCGCCTTCACCGGCACGCCAAGCTCATGAAACAAAGTAAAGGTATCCCGCAAACTAAACGCCACTCCCTCAAGAACTGCCCGGACAAAATGCCCGCGCGAATGCGAAGCCGTAATCCCCACAAAGGCTGCCCGTGCCTCTGGGTCGAGATGCGGCGTCCTCTCCCCAAACAAATAAGGAGCCCACATCAATCCATCCGAGCCCGCTGGTACTTGCGCCGCCAGAGCCGACAACTCGTCGTAATCGCTTCCCGGCGCGAACGTATCGCGAAAATATCGCAGGCTCAAACCGGCCCCATTCGTCACGCCCATCACATGCCACCGTCCCGGAGCGGCATGGCAAAACGTATGCAGTCGTCCCAGCCTGTCCTTGATCGGCGAATCCGTAGCAGCAAACACCACCCCGCTCGTCCCAATCGTCGCCGAAACCGACCCCGGCGCCAGAATCCCCATCCCAACCGCCCCGGCTCCCTGATCGCCAGCCCCCGCCGCAACGGGAGTTCCCGCCGCCAAACCGGTAGCCCCGGCCCCGACATCACTGATCCGCGCACAAATCTCCGGCCCCTCAAACAATCGCGGCAGCCACGACATCGGAATCCCCGCCGCCTCTGCCACCTCCGCCGACCATCGCCGATTCGCCACATCGAGCAGAAGAGTCCCACTGGCTTCCTGCATATCCATCGCAAACTCGCCGGTCAGCCGGTACCGCACATAATCCTTCGGACACAGCACATGCGCAATCTTCGCGAAGATCTCCGGCTGATGCTTCCTCACCCAAAGCAGCTTCGTGAGGGTAAAGTTCGGCAACGCAGGATTGCACGTCAACTCAATCAGCCGTTCAAATCCAATCCTCTCCGTCAGCCAGTCGCACTCCGCCTGGGTCCGCTGATCGCACCAGATCAAAGCCGGCCGCAACACACTGCCTGCCGCGTCGAGCATCACGCACCCGTGCATCTGCCCGGTCAGGCCCACCCCTTCAATCTCCGCTCCGGTCAGTTCACTCGCTGCCATCGCCCCCGCAATGGCCTCACGAGCAGCCCGCCACCAATCCTCCGGATCCTGTTCCGCCCACCCAATATGCTCCGAATGAATGGGTGCATGTTCGCTCGCATACGAAGCGAGTATCTTCCCGGAACGATCAATCAGCACTGCTCGAGTTCCCCCGGTCCCTACATCAACCCCTAAAATCATCGCCTTACCTCGCTTCAAATCTGTTTCAAAGTGTACCGAAAGCAGATTTTTTGAACATTTTTACAAAATGGTTGCATCACAAGTTAAGCAACAATATCTATGGCAAGGTTGAAACATCCCCGTTTCGACCAAAGCTTTCCGTAGACCAGTCAGAAATCTCTTCAGGATGCAGGTTAAGATTAATCGTATGAGTCAAAGTAAAACCGTGCCTCGCGCCCTGGCGGTGCTCCGGACTCTTCCATCGTTAGGGCTCACCCTGATCTTGCTCGCAGGCCAGACCTATGGAAGCGCCCAAACAGCAGGTCCCGCACAGCAGAAACAGCCCAGTGGCCCCAGCACACCTGCCAATAGCTCCCCCGTCGCCGGCGCGCAGCAGCAGCTCTACAACGCCTCCGGTCAGAACGGCGGGCAGGCCTCACAAGACTCATTCCACGGAAGCATCGTCGCTGGCAAAGCCACCGACGGCGTCCTCGATCTCTCCCTCGACGATGCCATTCAGCGCGGCCTCCGTCAGAACCTCGGCCTCATCCTCCAAAGCTCCGCGATCAAAAACTCCAACGGCCAACGCCTCGAAGAACTCCAGGCTCTGCTCCCGACAGTCAATGCTACCGCGAGCATCGAAGTCCAGCAGATTAACCTCGCCGCATTTGGTCTCAAATTTCCCGGGCTCAATCCGATCGTCGGCCCATTTCAGGTCGTCGACTTCCGTGCCTACCTCACTCAAAATCTCATCAATGTATCCGCGTTAAAAAACTACATCGCCGCCAGACATAACTTCGAGGGTGCCAAACTCACAGCCGACGATGCTCGCGACCTGGTCGTACTCACCGTAGGCAACGCATACCTACTCTGCATCGCCGATGCAGCCCGCATCGAAGCCGTCAACGCCGAACTCGCGACCTCAAAGATATCCCTCGATCAGGCCACCGCAGCTCATGATGCAGGCACCAGCCCCCGCCTCGACGTCCTCCGCGCTCAGGTCGACTATCAGAACGAACAGCAAAGCCTTATCTCTGCGAAGAACAGCCTCGAAAAGGATAAGCTCGCTCTCGCCCGTACCATCGGCCTGCCGCTCGATCAGCAGTTCCGCCTCACCGATCTGGTTCCCTTCAAAGCCCTCGACAACGTAGACCCTCAGGCAGCCTTCATTCAAGCGCTTAAGGCTCGCAAAGATCTTGCAGCCTACGCCGAGCAGGTCAAGGCCGCCAATGAAGAGAAAGCCTCAGCCAAGGCCTATCAATATCCCGTTGCCAGCGCGGCAGGCGACTACGGCGACATCGGCACCACGCCAGGCCACTCCCACGGAACCTTTTCTGCCACCGGTCAGATTAGCGTCCCAGTCCTCCAGATCGCCAAGACCCGTGGTCAGGAAGAAGTAGCCGATGCGCAATATCAGCAATCGAAGGATAAGCTCGCTGATCAGATCCAGCAGGTTAATCAGGACATTCGCGACAGTATTTTAGACATTCAGTCGGCCGCCAAACTCGTCGACTCTACCCACTCGAACGTTGAGCTCGCCAATCAGGCCCTCAGTGATGCGCAGGAGCGCTACCACGCCGGAGTTGCCGACAATCTCCCCGTCTCTCAGGCGCAGACGCAGGTGGGGCAGGCCAACGACCAATACATCAGCGCCCTCTACCAGCACAACGTAGCCAAGCTCTCGCTGGCCCGTGCCCTGGGCGTCACTCAGACAAACTACAAAGATTATCTCGGAGGAAAGTAACTTGGCAGACCAAACTCAGCAGCGCGACCCCCAGAATAACGGCACCGTCCAGACCGCCGATAAGCCGGATGAAGTCGAAGTTCCCGCGCAGAAATCCGGTCGAAAATTCATCATCATCGCTGTCGTCATTCTGCTCGTCATCGGCGCAGGACTCTTCTACTGGCGGTCTACTTACACCGAAGACACCGACGACGCGCAGGTTGACGGAGATCTCTATCAGGTCAGTTCTCGCGTTACCGGCCAGGTCCTCAAAGTCTACGTCGATGACAATCAAGAGATCAATGCCGGCGCACCAATCGCTGAGATCGATCCCAAGGACTA
>DATMKY010000025.1:0-5224 GCA_035570955.1 Edaphobacter sp.
TCAAGCACATTCAACTCCCATAGATCAGCGGCCCCGGACAAAGCGGCTTCCTTCAAGTCGCTGTATCTGAACCGCCCCGCATAGAAGCGGTGCCACTACCAGCGCGCCACTGTGGGCGATCCAGATACAGCACTAAGACTTTTGAGGACCTATCCGACTCCCATGAGTAACTTGGCGATTCATCGCTCGCCGAAATTGGTTTTCCCGAAGCTTAACCTTTTCTACTTAGCCACTGGCTGCATCTGCGGTTTCTTCCATGTTCCGTTGAGGACCGTATTGCCGGGCAGATATACGCGAAAGACCGCATAGAATGGGCCATCCGGCGCCGGCAGCCAGTTTGCCTGCTTTGCCGGTCCTGGATTTGTATGCGAGGCGTACAAGGTCAGCGATCCATCCGAACCGTACTTGTACGACTTCAGCATGGTCGAGTTCAGCAGATATCGCTTCAACGGATTCTCTACCAATAACTGTGTCTTTCCGTCATACATCGTCAGTGACCAAAAAGCCTTTGTCGGAGGAAGGTCGCCCTTCGCAAAATGCAGCTCATAGCTTGACTTCGACGCGTCGAGCGGTTGATGGTTCGCGTCCACAAAGTAGCCGAAGTACAGCGCATCCTGCTCGGAGTTTCCGTAGAGCCCCAGCTTCGCGCCAGCGTAGCGATACAGGTAGTTATCCTTGAGGAAGTCGCGGGTACCGAACATCTCACCGCTCGAGATCTGGTCGGTGTTGATCTTCTTCATCACCGTCGCAAGATCAGCATCTGAATCCTTAATGCCATCCTGGATGGCTTGCTGAATCTCCGGTGAAAACTTGCTGAAGTCGAAGGTCTGGCCGGGGCCGATGTTCAGCTTTGCAAATCGGGCCAGGGGCGCGCTCTCAGAAGGATTCGGCGGGCAGAACTGGAAGAGGAAGTTCACGTAGGGAAAGACATCCGCGCCGGATGGAAGGTCGCCGATTTTTGGCCAGCTTACGGCTGGCGCAGCGGCAGGAGCAGGCTGCTTCAAAAATGCGCTCAGCGTTTGCGCCCTGTAGCCTCCCTGAATCTTATTCACGTTTGGCAGATCGGCCGTGTTGAACAGTTGCGTGCGGAAAATGATGTATGCGAACTGCGTCTCCGACTGGATGACAGCTTTGACGCCGGCAGGGGTAGCTCCCTTCCATCCAGGCCCTGCAATCATGAAGGTTCCGCCATCGTTTCCATAGGCTCGCGTGCCGAGGTAGGCGAAGTTGTACGTGTACAGGTCAACTATCTGCCCTGTGTAGTAACGGTTCGGCTCGATCTTTGGAACTGTCACCACCAGCGGTTCCGCGCGCAGGTCCATCCACAGGTACGAGTACGGAGTGTCAGAGTTTGGCGTCACCACAAATTTGTCTTCAGGCGTCGCAACTGACTTCGAGCTGTGCAGCGTGTTGAACGGCCCCTGGTAGTCATGATTCGTCGTATCGATTGCCTGCTTGTACATCGTCTGGTAGTTCGCAGCCATGGGGAAGCCGTAGATATAGGCCTCCTTCGTAATCGCACGGGCCTCTGCTGCTGATACTGGGCCTTCATCTGTCTTTTTCCCTTTATCGCATCCCGTCACAAACAACACAGTCGCTGGTAGCATAATCCCACATGTCGTATGAACAATTTTTCCTGTCATCGGATCTCTCCTTCACGCAATCATCACTGCGCATCGGTGGTTGTCTGGACTATGGAACTCGCTGGACCGATGGTGACTTCCACTCGCCGCTTAGCAACTCCGGTTTCGGCCAGTAGTAGCGGATTGTCAGCATGAATGGACCCTTTGGAGCAGGCAGCCAGTTGGCTTGTTTGTCGGGTCCCGGCGAATCAGCCTGAATGTAGATGGTCAATCCACCGTCGGGATCGAGTTTGAGGTGCGGCAGCATGGGCGAGTTGATGAGGTAGCGATTAATGGGGTTCTTTACCAGAAGCTGACCAGGAAGGTCGTACATGGTCAGCGACCAGAAGGCATTCACCGGGGGGAACTGTCCCTTGGCAAAGTGAAGCGTGTACTTGCCCTTACTTCCGTCGAGCGGCTGACCGTCGGCGTCTTTGTCGAGAATGGGATAGAGAGCCTCATCGCGGGAGTTGGCTCCAATGCCCATCTCTGTGCCGGTGGCGCGTGCGAGGAAGTCGTTCTTCAGATATTCGCGTGAGCCGAACAAGGTATCGGTTTTGCCTCCCATCGAGGCCCGTTTGGCGACGATGGCTTTCTGTCCATCGTCGATGCCAGCTTTCAAAGCAGCCTGGATCTCCGGCGAGAACGACGAAGGATCAAATGGCTTTCCCGGCTCGATTCCGATCTTTGCGAATTGATTACGTAACTCCACTTCGCTGGAGTGAGGAGGCACTGCGAATTGCAGCAGGAAGGCCAGCTGATTGAAGAAGGCGAGCGAAGTCTGCTCGGCGGGTGCGAGGGGCCTCGGCCAGTCGACGGCGGCAGCGGCAGGGGGCGCGGCTGTGTGCAGAAACTCGTGGAGCGGCTGAACTTTATACTCTGCCTGAATCTTTTTTACATTTCCCAGATCGGCAGGGTTGAGCAACTGCGTGCGGCCGACGACGCTGACAAACTGCGTCTCCGCGTGAAACGTCTTTGAGATACCCTTTGGTGTCTCGCCATTCCAGCCCGGATCGGCGATGAGGTATGTCCCGCCATCATTGCCTGTTGTGCGGCTCCCGATGTAAGCGAAGTTGAAGGTATAAAGATCCATCAACTGGAAGACGAAGTAACGATTCTTCTCCATCTTTGGAATCGTGATGACGGCTGGCTCTGTGTGCAGGTCGAGTCCCGCAAACGAGTACGGCGTGTCGGAGTTGGGCGTGACGAACGCTGTGTCTGCCGGCGTAAAGACGCGGGCAATATTGAGGATGGAATCAAAAGGGCCTTTATACTGCGGATTGCCCTTATCGATTGAGAACGCGTACATCGTCTTGTACTGGGCAACCATCGGGACGCCGTAGATGTAAGCGTCTTTCGCAATGGACTGGGCATCCGTGGCTGAGAGTCCGCCTTCGGGCTTCTTCTTTGCGTTATCGCACCCCACAATCAACAACATGCATGCAGCCAGAACAGGCCCTGGAACTCTGCCCAAAGTACGCATTCCCATCGATGACTCCTCTGCTGAAACCACGATAGAGCGGCGCGAGGAAATTCCAACTGTCTGTTTTACTAGTCGATTGCGTGATCGATTGCGACGCAGCACGAGTAGCAGGCATTGAACATCAATTGACGAAGTCAGCCCTTAGCACTCAGTGAACTCGGATTGAGCTTTGCTCCAAGGATAAGTAACGATAAATGGGATGAGCAGGTCACCCCGGAAGGGAGAGACTATTTCCCATGAAGAAGACGACGCAACACCTCGTCGTAGAAGTTTCACGCAGGCAGTCTAAGATCGAGCTGACGATCGGTGTCGATCTTGGAGATGTCTGGAGCCATTACTGCACTCTCAACCAGGACGGCGAAGTGGTCGATCGAGGCCGCTTCAGAACTACACCGAAGGCCATCCAGAAGTGGTTCACAGACGTGCCTCATGCCCGAGTGGCGATGGAAGCTGGCGTTCACTCGATCTGGATCAGCGAACAGCTTGAGCAGCTAGGCCACGAGGTGATCGTGGCGAACGTACGTGAGCTGCGAGCAATCTCACACAGCGACCGCAAGAGCGACGATGTGGATGCGGAAAAGCTGGCTCGTTACGCTCGTCTCGATCCTGAGATTCTCAGGCCGATCGCTCACCGCACGGTTGAGCAGCAGGAAGCTCTGACCCTGATCCGCGCTCGAGAGCTTTTGGTTCGGCTGCGAACCGCGGCGGTGAACGCAGTACGCGGGTTGACCAAGGCTTGCGGGCACCGCATGCCGGCTTCGTCTACGAAGTGCTTCGCTCAACGAGGCCAGGCTGCCATGCCGCCAGGGCTGAAGCTCGCACTCGGTCCGATCCTTGCCCAGATCGCGGAGATGACTCTCAAGATCAAGCAGTATGACCGAGAGATCCAGCGGATGACTCAGACGGAGTATGCCGAGACACAGCCCATGATGACGATTCATGGAGTCGGCCACATCACCGCTCTTACGTTCGTTCTGACTCTTGGGGATAAGGCGCGATTCGGTCGAAGTCGAGATGTCGGCTGCTACCTTGGGCTACGACCAAAACGCAACCAGTCGGGCGATCGCGATCCACAGCTCGGCATCACCAAGGCTGGCAACGCTTATCTTCGAAGTCTGCTGATAGAGTGCGCCAACCACATCCTGCGACCACACGGTCGAGACTCAGCACTTCGACAGTGGGGCCTGCACCTGGCTGCCAGAGGCGGTAAGCAGGCGAAGAATAAGTCCGTCGTAGCGGTCGCCCGCAAGCTTGCCGTCTTGCTCCATCGCCTCTGGACCACACAGGAACCTTACATCCCGTTCAATCAACAGGCCGCCTGAAGATGATCATGTTCACCCGTTGCATCGATACCGCGTTCCGATGACTGCGTGCGCGTTTTGGTCCTCCAAGACCGTCTGATAAATGGCAGCATCGACTCTCCTCTCGAACCCCAACCGGCACCGAGCTCAGCTCACACCCAGCTCATCAGAGTGCGAATACAAACCCGGTGGAGAGCAACGACAACAGCAAAAGCAAAGACCCTGATAAGGAAAACATTGACACCAGTGACCTGCTCATACAAAACGCGCTTGTCGTCAGCTGCGGTTTTCTGCCGAGAAGCCGACTTTCGGGTAGTAATTCGTGTCGGTGAGTGACTTGGCGATTATGCACAAATCCAGATGCATTCCAGGCGAAATCCGCGTTCAGGGGGTTACGCCGGGCATCAGTTCACAGGAACCCTCCCTGCTTATCACGCGTATTCAACACGGGGAGCCGTGAAAAATGTACTGGAGTGTAACGATGTACCTTCCGAGCCGCAGGACGATGATCGTTGCGGCAATTTGCTTCGTTCTCCTGAGCACTGCGTTTGCCCAGACAGCGGTGGAGGACAACCCGAATGCGCTACGTCATTTGAAAGGCAGGACAATCGTATCGGAGAAGTTCCCTAAGGTGCAGCTGACCATTGGGAGAGGATTCCTATTCGTGGGTAAGCAACAAGCAATTCTTCCTGATCCAGTTCGAACATTTCCTGCCGACCAACAACTTTACTTATGACTATGCTTCTATGCCTACGACCCAAATCGGCAATCTTCCCGTCAACTATGACGTGAAGAGCTTGCACGATCTTGGGGCCTTG
>DATMKY010000026.1:0-4186 GCA_035570955.1 Edaphobacter sp.
TCCTGCTCGGTTTTGCTGCAGCGTGCATTGCGGAACTTCGCCAGTTTCTGCGCATCGCGCTCGCCTCCGGCGATGGCACGCAGAATGGCCATCCCCGTTACTCCATCGATGTCAGAAACCGCCCGGTGTACGCGCACGTTCATCTGGTCCAGGCTCTTTTGCATTCGCCGCAACCAGTCCCCACTCTCCGCTACCAAGTTCGCCTTATCCCGCACCAGCGTGCGCAGCATGCACACCGCCTCCTTCGGCCGGAACGAACCGCGCAGCAAGCCGCAGCTGTGCAGCCGTTGAATCCACTCGCAATCTGTCGGATCGGTCTTTTTGTCCCGCCCCGGTACCCTTGCCAGCTGCCGGGTATCCACCAGCAGCACCTGTAACCCCTGTCCTTCTAACACCTCGTGCGGAGCAATCCAATAGACCCCGGTGCTTTCCATCGCCACCGACTCGACCTGCCGGATCTTCAGCCACTCCGCCATGCGTCGCAGCTCTGCGGTCGTTGCCCCAAAGCTGGCTACCTCCCGAGCGCTTCTATCCCGCGTCGCAGCGCACACCCAATGTCGCTCGCTTCCCAAATCGATCCCCGCCACGCTCGCCCGAATGACCGGTAAACCCTCAATCGGCCTTGTACTCCTATCTGACGTCTCCCTTTCCTCTCTCCCCGGCATCGTGACTACCTTTCTGAACACGCCCGCCCAGGTTGGCTATTACTGATTCTGCTCTAGGGGAGAGCCACAAAGGCCTCACCAATGTTCAATGCCTTCCTGGAACCATGCTGCCCTTGCGGCATCGGCACGAATGAGAACAGGGTCGTAGCTGCGGTCGTGCTCTCTGCCACCATACCCTGCCATGGCTGACATTAAAAGTCACAGATTATTCAATCCGGCGCCAGCAGGTGGCCCCGCTGCCCTGTAAACCTCTGCCCACCCGTCGAGAATCGGGGCGGCTCAAATTCCGGACCAAGGCAGAGGAAATGTCCGTTCCCGTTTCCAGATCCGCACGGAAGCACGAAGGGGCACTGAATGCCAGGGTGTGTAATTGGAAACATTGCGATTGGCTGGACCTGGGCGAGCAGGTCTGTCAGATCCGATAGTTCCGACGTGTCGAGCCGCTCCACTGCCCCAATGATCCCGCCTCGCAGTTCTTCATCGGCGAAGGCCTCTGCCAGCCAGTCGAATTTGTCTACCGTCCGCTCCCAGCACATTGGATTTGTCAGCCCTCCCTCGTAGCCGTTCTCCTCCTTCACAAAGACACGCTGGTCCTTGGTGCGAATCGTGACACGGGCGCTCAGCTCATGGGGATACCGAGCACTAAAACGCTCGTCAGGGCGAATTTCGACACGCATCGGTAAAGCCTGGGCATCCGGAGCCTGGATACGCGCCTCTTCTAATTGCGCAGGCCCAAGTTGATCGTCGAGCAGCGCGGCCGCGATGAGGTATCTAAGGTTGTAATCCCCTGCTCTTTCACCTGTGGATAGTCCTTGGCACCGAAGCCGCCACCGCCCGCGAAATTCGAAGGCCCCCTGGAAGACGTCGCAGCGCACCTCCTCAACATCGGCTGCTGTCGAACTATTGCGACGCTTCAAATCCAACACAGCTTCCAATACGGGTTGACCATGGATAAGCGAACAATATCTCTTCATAACAGTTTGTGTAATGACTTCAAGCGATGGATCTTCCCAGTTCACGGGAATCGGCTGGGCGAACATGAGTTCCAGTCCGTAAGGGCCTTCAAACAAACCTTTTGGGCCTGTGAAACCTCGCTGTGCCAAAGAGGCAGCGTAGACGGCGCGCATCTACATCACCGAAGTCGAGAAGCTGGGGGCAGCGCAGAAAAAATTATCCGCCGAACTCCCCCCCATCGAAGCCCTGCGAGCATGGCTATTGGTCTTCATTGACTACATTGCAGCGAAAAAGATCATCGCGCCGGCATTTAACGCAATGGCCGGCGGCCCTTCGCGCGTGTTTCAGCAGACCACGCAGGTGATGGAAGAAGCTGCCCACGCGCTCGCCAGCCACGCTATAGCGAGCGGCGATCTCCGCCCGGACGTCGACCCCACGGACTTGATGCGTGCCATCTACGGCCTCTCCACCGCCGGCAGTGCGGACGACTGGCCCGAAAAGGCGCGGAAATTTGTCGATATTCTCTTACAGGGCTCCCGTCCCCGATAAACTTTATTTTGGCGAGTCATCCCGCCACAGGTCACGGATCCAGTGCTGCTCTTGCGATCCCTTCCGCTAAGCCGACTTTTCACATTGCTAATTCACTTCGCGAGTGGTCAGCTCAGCAGATGGCCTCAGCTTCTTACTTATTCTTGACTAACCGCCTGGGCGATCTTTTCGCAACGCGCTTGTTTGCTTGAGCTTCATCGTTAGATTGGATGGTATGAGCGTTGACGATCGCCCGGAGCAGCCCTGGGAAGCGTTCCTCGATCTCCGCGCAACGCGAGGCGTTGTGCATCTCCACGCCGCGCCGTTCGCCACGGATCAGCCCCGCGTCTCTCAGCGCCCTGAAGTGCTGGGAGAGGGTGGACCTCGGAATTGCCTTGTTACTCACGGTCAGAAACATCGAGCAGTTGTGTGAGCACTCCTGAGCTACGATATCTGCGAAGATCGCCGCCCGTATCGGGTCGGATAAGGCATGGAGAATCCCCTCAACCGTTATGTCCTCAAGCGATGGATGGAATAAGGGACGCACATCCATAAGAGTAGGTGTTCGGCATTAAAGGTTCAATAGTTCGTGAATTCGGAACTATAGAATCTTTCACGAGCCCGGCTCCATCTACAGATCAGAACCAGGAGAGCGGGGCTGCACAGCACGGCAGCCCCCAAAACAATTCCTTGAAGCGCTTCAGACAGAAAAGGGGTAAAGATATGGGCAAGCTCAACGGCAAAGTAGCAGTCATCACTGCCGCCACCTCCGGCATGGCGCTCGCCACCGCCAAACTGTTCGTCGAAGAGGGAGCGTACGTTTTCATCACAGGACGCCGCCGGGACAAGCTTGATGAGGCCGTAAAACTCATCGGCAAAAACGTCACGGGCGTGCAAGGCGACGCCTCAAACCTTGCCGACCTCGATCGCCTCTATGAGACGGTCAAGCGCGAAAAAGGCAAGATCGACATCCTCTTCGCCAGCGCCGGATCCGGTGAGCTCGCAAAGCTCGAAGAGGTCACTGAGGAACACTTCGACAAAACCTTCGATCTCAACGTCCGCGGCACCCTGTTCACCGTGCAGAAGGCCCTCCCGCTCTTCAACGACAACGGCTCTATCTTTCTCAATGGCTCCATCGCCAGCATCAAGGGTTTTCCGGCGTTCGGCGTCTACAGCGCCAGCAAGGCTGCGGTTCGCTCGTTCGCCCGTACCTGGCTCTTAGAGCTCAAGGAGCGCAGAATCCGCGTGAACATCCTCAGTCCCGGCACCATCGACACGCCGATCCTCGATCCTCTGGGAGAAGAGGCCAAAGAGTTCTTCAAATCCCAGATCCCACGCGGCGAGATGGGACGCCCAGAGGAGATCGCGACCGTCGCCCTGTTCCTCGCCTCCAGCGATTCCAGCTTCGTCAATGGCGTCGAACTCTTCGTAGACGGTGGTACCGCTCAAGTCTAACTACAAGACTTAAATTCCGCAGTCTAAGGATGGGATTCGTCGCAGGAGCTCTTCCGCTTTCTGGGACGAGTCCCGTTTTGCTTTTAGGCTTGGGCATTCACCCATTTAGGAACAGGTGGGATCGCTGCTGATTTCCGTGAGTTGCACAAACAGCTCACCCCTCTCCCTCTCAACGGACCTAATATGGCCGCGTAATTCGGAGGAAAAGAGCGAAAGACCGTCACTTTTTAAGTCGTACGTTCTGAGCCGCCCAGGAGTTTTCGAGTACGGCGATGTGAGGGCGAACTGCGTGAAGAGAGTGGCGTCCGCCGTGGGTGAGGGGCGATGGCGGTACAGTTTATCCATGAGATTTTGAAGACCTACCCTTCTGGAGGGTGATCTATGAACTGTGGCCCCATGCCGTGCAAAGAGGTCGACACATCCGTAGCGGTTGCTTCGGAGCCACGTGAATCTTCAAAAAACTGGGTGCTTGCGGCAACAATTCTGGGATCGAGCATGGAGTTCATCGACGGCACCGTCGTGAACGTGGCTCTACCGAACCTGCAGAGTTCACTGGGAGCAACAGGCGCACAGGCGCAATGGGT
>DATMKY010000027.1:0-24267 GCA_035570955.1 Edaphobacter sp.
CTACGGGGATGAGCGCGGCGGCGAGCATGGTGTCTCGAGCGACGAGCGCGCGATCGGTAATCAGGTGGATCGCGACTTCGCAGGAGGTGGTCTCGATTCAAAGGGCGGGCACGATTCTGCCTATAGTGCGAGTGGAGATCGTGGATCTGGATTGGATGATCGCGGCTCCGATGATCGAGGCGCAGGGCTGGACGATCGGGGAGCTCGGTTTGACGGTGGTGATTCGCAGTTTGATGACGGTGGATCGAAACTGGATGACGGGAGCGGCTCTGATCTTGACGATGGTTCCAGTTTGAGCGATGACGGATCAGGCTATGACGATGGCGGAGCTGGGTTTGATGACGGCGGTGGGGGATTTGATGATGGTGGTGGGGATTTTGGCGGGGGGGACAACAACGTCTGAGCTAGTGCGACGGATCAGGGGGCTCGAGGGCGCGGAGCGCAACAATCGTTTCATCGTCGAAATGTGCGGTACCGGCCTGGAAGTCGGTTACCGCCTGCAGGATCGCGTCGACTGTTGACTGCGCTGTCGGGTGGTGCTGCGATTCAAGGAGTTCCTTGAGGCGATCGTCACCAAACATCTCGCCCGTGGCGTTGACAGCGTCGACGATGCCGTCTGAGAAGAAGACGATGAGGTCGCCAGGCTGGGTGGAGAGCGTGAACTCTTCATACTCAGCGTGAGGGAAGAGGCCGAGCGGGAAGCCTTCGGCCTGAATGGTGCGGACGGTGGGTGGCTTGTCTCCGGAATTGATGGCGACGAAGAGCGGCTGGACGGAGCCGGCGTTGGCGATCTGGAGGGTCTGGTTGCCGTCGTCCCAGACGGCCATGAGCATGGTGACATATTGCGAGTCGAGCTTGCGCTCCTGGAGTTGATCGTTGAGGGCGGTGAGCATCTCTGCGGGGGAGAGATGCTGAGGCGCGAGTGAACGGAGAATGCCGCTTGTGAGGGCGGCGTAAAGTGCTGCGGGGGCGGCTTTGCCGCTGACGTCTCCAACGGCAAGAGCGATCCGGCCGGGACCATACTCGAGGTAGTCGTAGACATCGCCTCCGATGGAGCGGGCTGCGACGAATTGTGCGGCGATCTCGGCACGCTCAAGCTTCGGCGGACGTGAAGGCATGAGACGGAGCTGGACCTGGCGGGCCATCTCAAGGTCACGCTCCATGCGCTGTTCTTCCTGATGAATCCTCTGATAGAGGCGTGCGTTGGCGATACTGATGGCAATCTGCGAGGCGAGCGTGGAGAGCGTGCGCTGATGGTCGTCGTTGTAGTAGTTGACGCGGGTGTGCTCGAGGTCAAGGACGCCTATGACTTCGCCTTTATAGACGAGTGGAACAGCTAATTCGGAGCGGACTTCGGGGTTGGCTTCGATGTATCGGGAGTCTTTGCGGACGTCGGGGGCGAGGACCGGCTCGCGATGCTGTGCGGAGGTGCCAATGAGGCCTTCTCCGAGGGCAATGGTGCGCTCGCGGAGGACACGCTCGCCAAAGCGGGAGGAGAAGGTGTGCTCGAAGCGTTCGGTACGATCGTTCCAGAGGAGGATGCTGAACATTTGAAAGTCGACGACGCGCTTGAGGAGATGAGCGATGCGCTCGAGGAGATCATTGGGATCGAGAATACTGGTGATCTCGCGGGAGATGTCATTGAGGACGCCGAGGGTCTGAGCCTGGCGTGATACACGGGTGTAGAGGCGCGCATTTTCGACGGCGATTGCCATGCGGGAAGCGACAAGCTCGAGCAGGCGCTGGTGTTCGAGGGTGAAGTAGCCGATCTGTTCGGACTGAATATCGAGTACACCGATGACCTTGTTCTTGATAATGAGAGGAACGGCGAGTTCGGAGCGCACGGCCGGATTCGCGTCGATGTAGTTGTCCGAGGTTGCGACGTCTTCGACGAGGATGGACTTGCGTTGCAGAGCTGCCTGGCCGGAGATTCCGCGGCCTAGCTTGATGCGCATGCGTTCGACTTCGGTGGTGTGTCCGATCTGAAAACGCATGCGAAGATCTTCGGAGCGGTCGTTGAGGAGCAGAATGGCAAAGATCTTGTAATCAATGACGGCGCGGACGAGGTCGGCGACGCGGTGCATTAAGGTGTTGAGATCAAGCGTGGTGTTGAGAGCATCGGCAAGCTTGTGGAGGAAGTCGACCTGGAGAGGTTCTACCCGGATCTTCGGGTCGGGGGCGTGGGGGTGGAAGAGTACAGGCGCGGTGGGGCGATAGTCGCCTTCGAAGGTGTGTTCGGGCGGGGGCGTTTCGGGGGATGCGGGTTTAGGGGTCTGCGACTTGGGTGGCGAAGGCATGCTACTTGGTTGATCTTACTGGCTGAAATTGGGTTTGGGGAGTGTTTTGAGTTGCACGGATTTGTCGGTTAGAGGGGGAAAGCCGTTTGTTTCGCATATTACCTACCCTTTGCGATGGAACAGGGAAGGATCGGCACTCCGTATCCGGAGGAATTTGTGGGGGCTCCGAATTCCAGTGTGTGTCTTTAGTAGCCAGAGGTTGCTGGTTGTTCCGTGACGTGGCCACCGAGTTCGGAGACGATTTTGACGCTGGCGCTGGCGCCGATGCGAGAGGCTCCCGCTTGAAGCATTGTTGTGGCGTCAGCGAGGGAGCGGATGCCGCCCGAGGCCTTCACACCTGCACGACTTCCGGCGACTCCGCGAAGGAGGGTGATGTCGTCTGCTGTGGCTCCGCCCGAGGAGAAGCCTGTGCTGGTTTTGAGGAAGTCTGCTCCTGCGGAGAGTGCTATCTCGGAGGCGCGGAGTTTTTCTTCAAAGGTAAGGAGGCAGGTTTCGAGGATGACTTTGACGATGGCTCCCTGAGCATGAGCGAGTTCGACTACGCCGCGGATGTCCTGACGGACTGCTTCGTAGTCGGCGGACTGGCCAGATTTGAGAAGGCCTACGTTGAGGACCATGTCGACGTCGTGTGCGCCCAGTTTGAGAACTCGGGTGGTTTCGTCACGTTTGGAGGCGGAGAGGGTGGCACCAAGGGGGAAGCCGATGACAACTCCGACGGGCACCCCTGTGCCTTTGAGCGCGGCTGCGGCGACGGCGACCCATGTTGGGTTGACCATAGCGCAGGCAAAGCGATGCTCGGCGGCTTCGTGGCACAGCTGAAGGACCTGGTTTCTGGTAGCGTCGGGCTTGAGGAGCGTGTGATCGAGGACCGCAGCGAGGCTTTGTGGAGAGGAGAGAGTATGCGCTGCGAAGGTTGCGGCATCGAACGTGCTCGGGTCGTTCGCAGGATGATCAGAGATGGACAGCGTGTTCAAAACTTGCTCCTTCGGCGAAGGGGAGAGATTCGCCGGGTTACTTTCTATCATACCGTTATCAGGTCTGGTTGAAGAGGGTGTCCCCTCCTTCCCTCATTCGTGCAAAGTATTCATTTCTGAATGGTTAAGTCTGGGCTTGGTCGAGTTGGAGTTTTCCAGAGGCATGAGAAGAAGGGCATTGGCAGAGGCTGGTTGGTCAAGCGTGCCGGTGCGATTTTGTTGCATAGCTCCGGATGAGTCTTGAATGCGATTCGATTCATTACGCACGACATCCAATAGATTGATGAGCGAAAACAAGAGTGGTTTGAAATTATCAGTGCTGGACCAGTCGCCGGTACCTGCGGGGTGTTCGCCTGGGCAGGCTTTGCAGAACTCGATTGAGCTGGCGCGGCTAGTGGATGGGCTGGGGTACACCCGGTACTGGATGTCGGAGCACCATGCGATGGATACGCTGGCGTGCACCGCACCTGAGGTGATGCTGGCGCGGATCGGCGTTGAGACGAAACGGATTCGAATTGGGTCGGGTGGGATTATGTTGCCCCATTACACGCCGCTAAAGGTGGCGGAGTGTTTCAGGATGTTGCATGCGCTCTACCCGGGGAGAGTCGATTTGGGGATCGGGCGTGCGCCCGGCGGAGGGCCGGTTGAGGCACTGGCTCTGAAGCGCGAACGGAAGACGCGGATGTTGGACGATTTTCCGGAACAGGTGAGCGAGCTGCTCGGGTTTTTGGGACACTCGTTTCCAGAGACACATCCGTTTGCTGGGATTCGGGTTTCGCCGGAGATGCCGGGCGGGCCGGATGTGTGGATGCTTGGGTCGAGTATGTGGAGCGCGGCCGCGGCGGTGGAGTTTGGATTGCCGTACTCGTTTGCTCACTTCTTTTCGCCGGTGCATACTCGAGCGGCAATTGAGACTTATCGGCGAGGGTTTACCGCGAGGGTCTATCGGGGTGAGGCCGAGGCTACGGTTGCGGTAGGGGTGATTTGTGCAGAGACTCAGGAGGAAGCGGACTATCTGGCTTCGAGCGTGCGACTGTTGCAGCGAAGGATTCGACAGGGAGATCGTCGACCGGTGGCCTCGCCCGAGGATGCAGTGCGTGAGTTGCGACTGATGGGGGATATGCCGATGGAGGAAGGGGAGTGGCCGCGTTATTTTGTGGGAACTTCTGCCTATGTGGGCAAGCAGTTGGAGCAGATGGCTTCGGAGCTGGGGATAGGGGAGTTGATTGTTAATACGATTGTTTGGGAGCAGGCGAAACGGCTGCGGAGTTACGAATTGCTGGCAGAAGAGTTTGGGCTTGCCGGAGATTTCGTAACAGTGGAAGAGAAGGCAAACCTCGGGGGCTGAGTTGCTTTCTTTGGGGAAAGTTGTGTGTAGTCGTCGCTCAGGTGGTGGGTTGTGGGACGCGGTTCCAGTCGATGTTAATGGAGAGGCGAAGGACATCGCCTTTTTTGCCTTCTTTAGTCGAGGTTACGAAGAGTGTTGGGCTGATCGCGGCTCCGCCGATCGCGAGTGATTTATTGTCGGCTTTGCGATCGAGAAAAGCGTTCTTGAGAGTAACAAATTTTTCTGCACCGGGGATGGAGGAGAAGTCGACGGCGAGACGAATCTCTTCGCAGTCTTCCGCCACGAGGGATTTGAAGTCCTGATGATCGCCCTGAAGGCCATTGAGAAAGTGAGAGATGCTGAGGACGGTGTCCGTTTCGTCGTTGATGTCCATCTGAGCGATTTTGGCGATCTTCGCAGTAGTGTCCTGCTGGAAACGGACGTTGTCCTGCCAGGGAATGACGATGCGAGCGTCGACAGAGCCGGAGGAGGAGTCAGTGCGGGCCTCGAGGACGCGCCGCGAAGGAAAGAGCTCGAGCGTGTAGTAGAGTGCCTCGTCGTAGACTGTGACGTCGCGCTCGGTGGGTTCGAGACGGTCGAGGGTGCGGGTGTAGATGGACCTGGCAGTGGCGGTTTTTTGGGTGAGATAAGTGACTTTGATGTAGAGCAGCTTGCGGTAGCCTGCGGCTTTTCGTGCGAGCTGATCAGAGTTGGCGGCTGCGCTGAGTTGAATATAGACAGGGCCGATTTTGCGTCCTGCGTTGAGCGTGCCTTTGCGGGCAAGATATACGGCGAGCCCCATCAAGAAAAAGATTACGATCATGAGGAAGCCAAGAACGAAGTAGAGAATCTCGCGATTGGCGGGGACGAGTAGTTCCTTGAGGATTTCTTCAGTTACGTCGATCAGACCAAGACCGATGAGGGGATTTCTGTGGTCGGCGGAGATGAGGAGTTCTCTGAGAATGGTTTCGGTCACAGTGTGCGTTCAATTTCCGGGAGACAACGAGATGGGTGTGGGAGTTTTATACCACGTGCAGTTGGCGCGTGCTTGACATGATAAGGGGCGGGGATTACAAGGTGGTTTTCCCCCGAAAGACCGGATAAAGCGAAGCGGAGGAGAGTTATGTTTGGTTCCGTCGTTATTGATGTCGCGATTGGGATGGTGTTTGTTTTTCTGTTGATGAGCCTGATCGCCTCGGTGATTCAGGAGATGCTGGCGACTTTTATGCAGCTGCGGCCAGCGAATCTTTTGCGCGGGTTGGTGAGCCTGTTTTCTGGCGATTCGTTATGGGGAAAGGATCTTGTCGACAGTATTTACACGCATGGATTGACTCGTGGATTGTATGCGGATCCGCATCGCGACCTGAAATCGAGCGAAGCGAAGGCGGGTGCGGCCAACCCGACTCCTGCCGAGGTTAAGCCACAGATTGCAGGCTCCGGCGCACCGAATCAGGCTGCCAAGGAGCAGAGTGGATTTCCCTATACCCGGCCGCTTGATCCGATGCGGCGTTTCCTCCGTAACGTGATAGGAATCACTCCGGAAAAGGAGGTCAACGGCGTTACGAATCAACTGCTGCTTCCTGCGTATATTCCGTCCCGCACATTTGCTCTCGCGATGATCGACATATTGAATCGCGATCGCGCGACCGGGGATGGAGTGATGCAGTCGATCACAGAGTCTCTGAAGAAACATCAGACGCAGTTCATGGATAACAAAGCGGGGGAGGCTCTCTATACTCTGGCAGTCGCGTCCAAGGGAGACCTTGACGATTTTCAGAAGCATCTTGAGCACTGGTACAACGATGCGATGGACCGGGTCTCTGGATGGTACAAGCGCTATACGCAAAGAGTACTGCTTTGCATTGGATTGCTGCTAGCGTTGGCGTTCAATGTCAGCTCGGTAATGGTGGCACGAACGTTGTGGTTCGACCGTGATGCTCGTACGGCGATGGCGAATGCTGCAGATGCTTACATGAAGACGCACCCGAATGCCCCTAAAGACGCCGGTGCTACTTCGACTTCGTCTTCGGGGGCGGCGGGTGGCCAAGATGACAAGGCGAGCAACGGACAGGATCTGCAGAAGAAACTGCTGGAGTCGGCGGAGGCTTTCAATACAGCCACGAGCACGGCATTACTGCCCGTGGGCTGGAAGCATCCGGTGATGAACTGGAATATTGTTTGGACAGATTTTGAGAGCACGAAGGCACCCCGATGGAGTCGAGATTGGTGGGATGCCTTCGATAAGGATCTAGGGGCCGGGTTGCGAATACTTTTGCCGCTGTTGGCGGGTTGGTTTATTACCGCATGTGCAATTTCACTGGGAGCGCCGTTCTGGTTCGATATGTTGAACAAGATTATGGTGGTGCGCAGCACGATCAAGCCGCAGGAAAAGAGTCAGCCTGAGGCGTCGAAGGATAAAGCGCCCGCAAAGGCGACGTCGTGATGTTCGCGGAGCTGTGATTTAGTGGCCGGCTGCTTCTTCGGGAAAAAGGCGGATGTCGTCGACGTTGCGGTAGTGCTCGGCAAAGTCCATACCGTAGCCGATGACGAACTGGTTCGGAATTTTGAAGCCAACGTAGTCAGCCTCGATGGGGACGAGACGGCGGTCAGGCTTGTCGAGGCAGGTTGCGATCTTGAGAGACGCTGGCTTGTGCTGGAGCATAAGACCGCGGAGATAGCTTAGGGTAAGGCCGGTGTCGAGGATGTCTTCGACGATGATGACGTGCTTACGCTCGATGGGATTGTCGATGTCTTTGATGAGCTTGACGGCGCCGGAGGACACACGGGCACGGCCGTAGCTGGAGACGGCAACGAAGTCGAAGGTGGCATCGACAGTGATGGCGCGTGCGAGATCGGAGAGGAAGATGGCTGCGCCTTTGAGGACACCGATGAGGACGATGGTCTGGCCGGCGTAGTCGGCCGAGATCTGCTGGCCGAGAGCCTGAACACGGTCGGCTATTTGAGATTTTGAGTAGAGGATGGGCATTCCGGAGGCGGCAGGAAAGACGGGCGTGCTGGCTGGTGTACTTGTTGGCATAAGGGATAGCTTAACGCGATTGGGGAGCTTAGGGAAAGACCGCTATACTTGTAAAGGCGAGGATTATGTTTCCCTATATTGATTTTGGCCCGGTGCACCTGGGTACGTTCGGGCTGTTGTTATGGCTGGCCGCGGTGGCAGCGACGGTGGTGCTACACAAGAACTTTGTTCGCAACGGCGTAGACGCTGACGCCTTGAGCGTCGTAGCGTTTGTTGTCATTGCGGGGGTGATCGGTGCAAAGACCTGGCATGAACTCCAGAACATCAACGATCTGAAGTATGCGTTGAAGACTATCGGCGCGCCGGGGTGGAAGCATCCGCTGGATGTGGCGATGGAGTTTCTGCACTGGTTCCAGGCGGGGTTTGCGTGGTTTGGTGGAATGCTGGCTGGAATTGCGATGTTGATGTGGCAGGGAAACCACGCTCGATTCAAAGGCGCGCTCGAAGGGACGCAGGGCAAGGTGGTGGGAGCGTTTCGGATGCTGGATCTTGCCGCTCCTGCGGCCGCGATTGGTTATGGTGTGGGGCGGATCGGATGTTTGACTTCAGGCGATGGCGATTACGGGATCAATACGACCCTGCCATGGGGTGTGCATATGGCGAAAAATGCCTTGGTGCCGCCTACTCCGCCGGATGCGCTGGTACAGCCGACTCCTGTGTATGAGTTTCTGTTTGCGCTGGCGCTGGGATGGTGGCTCTGGCAGCGGGGTAAGAAGAATCTTCCGGTCAGCGTGCTTACGGGTGAGTATCTTGTGCTGAGTGGGATTGGTCGGTTTCTGGTTGAATTTGTGCGAGTGAATCCGCGTCTCTATTTTGGGCATACGATGAGCAATGCGCAGGTTGCGGCTCTCGGATCCGTTGTCGTGGGAGCGGTGTTGATTGCCGTGGCTCGGGCAAAGAAAGTGCAGTGGGCGCCGGAGCTAAGAAGGGAATCGGCTGTTTGAACTTTAGTCCTGCTTTTGGGTGGGAATAAGAAAGTTAGTCCGCAGAGACGTCAATCTCTGCGGACCAATTCCAGGCTGTGAGTCTACTTGGACATCTCTTTGCTAAGCGGTTCCTGCGGGGCTGCGAAGAAGGTTGTTGAGATGAGGCCGCCGATAATCGCTCCGACGATCGGCGCGACCCAGAAGAGCCAGAGTTGCTGCAGCGCCCATCCACCGACAAAGATTGCGGGCCCAGTGCTGCGGGCCGGATTAACCGATGTGTTTGTGATCGGAATGCCGATGAGATGGATCAGCGTAAGGCAGAGCCCGATGGAGATAGGGGCAAAACCTTTTGGGGCCCGCTCGTCGGTTGAGCCGAGGATGACGAGAAGGAAGAAAGCAGTAAGAAGTACTTCGGCGAGAAAACAGGCGACGAGTGAATAGCCCCCAGGAGAGTGATCGGCGTATCCGTTGGCGGCGAATCCGTGAACGGGAGCCCAGCCCGGCTTGCCGCTGGCGATGAAGTAGAGAGCGGCGGAGGCGGTGATGGCTCCGAGGACCTGGGCCATGATGTATGCGGGGAGTTCGGACATCGGAAATCGTTTGGCGGTGACGAGGCCAATGGAGACGGCGGGGTTGAGGTGGCAACCGGAGACGTGCCCTATGGCAAAGGCCATCGTGAGAACGGTGAGTCCGAAGGCGAACGCGACACCGAGAAAACCAATGTTGAAGTTGACGCCCGGGATGAAGGACGGAAAGTCGGCGGCGAAGACCGCTGCTCCACAACCCCCGAAGACAAGCCAGAAGGTACCGAAAAATTCAGCAATTGCACGTTTGGAGAGATTCATCCTGTCACCTGCTCTTTCCTTTGGGATTAATTCTTTCTGCGAGACGAATGATTGCTCGGGCCCGGAAATTGAGAGAGCTTATCCACCGACTGAAAATACTTCCCGCGTTGGGGAGTGAACGGTAATGACGTAGCGGAATCGTAGCACGGTAAAAGCGCGGTTGGGTGAAATCAGATTTTCGACGAGTGGGGTGACTGGAAGAATTTACAGTTGCTTAAGATAGAGTTTTGCGGCCGCAAGTTCGGGGAAGAGGCGCTCTTCCGCCTGGAACTCGCGAGAGTGGACGCAACGGCGGCCAGCTTTGACGCGGACGGGATGCTTGAGGTGAAGCATCTCGTGATAGAGAAGGTATTCGATGGCGCAGCGTGGAGTGTCGGGCCGGTCGAAGACTCGACTGACAACGATGGTGTTGTGGGCAGCGTCGTAGTGGCCAAGCATGCGGCGGGCGTGATGCGCGGACCATGTCAGCGTAGGACGGCCGAGGAGTCCGTGGAAGAAACGAGCGTTGAGCGAGTCGAAGATCTCGTCGAGGTTGTAGTGGTGCCCCACGTGGGTAAGGATGCGTTTGCGGCCGCGGGTCTGGCGAACGTGTTCGGCTTGTTTGGAGACGGTCTCGGAGGAGACGTGGCGACGGTAGCGATCGGCGTGGTGGCGTGAGAGCGGCTTCTTGTAAAGCTTGGCAAGCAGGATGTGCGCGATGGCGTGATGGACTGACTCGGGCGCTGGCTCGAGAAGATCAGAGAGACGAACGTGGAGGCGTCCCTCGCGAAGACGGATCGTTGTGTTGATTGAAGTGAAGCGGCGGAAGCGAATGTCGAGAGTCGGGATGGGAGCGCGAGGGCGAAGTTCGCGGTATTCGTGCTCGAAGATGGCAACGAGAGAGGTTGGGGTGGGAATCTTTTTGCCGCGCGGTCTCTTCGGTTTCGTTGCCTGAGCAGGGGACTGAAGCGTGGAGGCCGGAATATCGTGGAAGAGTGTCGGGGATGGGGCAGGGGACGGCGAAAAGAGCTGCAGGAACTGGCGCAGAGCGGAGGGGCCGGGATGCTTCGGAGTGGTCAGGGCTAATCCTTGTCGGAGTGAATCTCGGCTGCGGAGATCTCACTACACTTCCGATTTTATAAGAGAGGGTGCATTGGAAATCCGGCGACTGCGCGCGAATCCAGAGAGATACGTGACGAAGAATTTGTCGTCGACGAAGCTAACGAGGGTCGACCAGATCCATGCCGATCATTCCTAAGGCCGTGATACTGGGGAGAAAGAAATAATCTCCGCCACGCAGTTCGACGAAATTCGGCAGATGGCTGCAGACAAGGGGTGGGTTGGCTAGATTGGTGTCTCCCTGAACCACGAACCGACCTTTGCCCCCGTGATTTCCCATCAAGATGTCTTTGTCATTACCCTGATGCGCGTCGTTGCCATAGTTGATCCACTGCTGCTGGATGAACTCGAACTGACGCACGAGGCTTGCGTTGAGAGCGATGAAGATGACGCCGCGCTCGTCGGAATCAGTGATTGGTTCGTTTTCGAGTGCAGCTTTTCCGTAAGGGAGGCCTCGGCGGGTGATTCGGCGGCGGTCGATGAGCTTTCCATTGAAGCCGAAGGCGTCTCGCGGATGGACGCGGCGAACGTGTGCGCCGATGGGGCATCGCGTGCCGCTGGGATCGTTAGCGTACGTGAAGTTTGTGCTGCGGGCGGGATCCATCACGATGGATTGATCGGGCTGGTCGGGGGAGAGTTCGAGCGGCGTGCCGTCTCTCCAGCGGCCGATAAATTTAGCGGCTAGTTTTTCTTTGCCTCCGCCGTAGTTAGCAGCCTGGCTGTCGAGATAGGCGCGGAAGGTCGCTACATTTTGATGAAGCTTACGGTAGACCATGAAGGTGCCGTTGCTGGCGAGGAGATGCGGCACGGGTGCGGGAGGAAGCTCGCCTGCTTCGTCGGCGTACCCGAGGAGGAGTTCACCCGTGGCGAGGCGCTGCCACGTACCATCCGGCATCAGCTTGCCTTGTCCGGGTTGCGAGTCGCGATCGACACCGAGATAGTCGGGGTTGCCGAAGCCGTCGGTGAAGCCAAAGTGTTCTTTGTTGCATGGCTTGCCGTCGAAGAAGAGGGAGGCCGCGTCCTGAGAACCTAGGAGGGTCGCTCCGTTGGTCTCGCTCATGAGGGATTGCAGTTGGGCGGAGCGCGCATCGAGGGCTTCGGGAGAAACTGCGCTGATACCCAGCCACGAGTGGATTCCGTCTTTCTGCCAGAGCTCGTCCCACTTTGTAGGATCGCTAGCTCCTGTGTCGCCAAGGATTTCTGCACGCCTCTTCATCCCCTCCTGGAACTCGACGGGGAAGCTGAGAAGGGTTGCGGTCGGGAGATCGAGCGCGACGAGTCCGCGATGGGTGAAGGCAATGTTGAGCGTGCTTTCGGGTTTTCCATGGTCCCAGCGCTGGCCCGTGGTGATTTGATCAAGAAGCTCGAAGATGAATTTACGGGCGCGGGCGGAATCTTCAAAGTGGAGGAAGAGATGGCGGGCAAAGGGCAGGTTGTAGCCGCGCAGGACAAAGCCCTGAATGTCCGTCTCGTTGAGCTTACTCATTTCTACCGCCAGTCTTGATGTTGCGAAGGGGCGCCATGGCGCCGGGTTCGGGTATCGGGCAGGCTTTAAGTTCGGCGAGGAATTGTTTGAATTCGGATTGCAGACGCCCAGGGTCCATACCTTGATGGTCTGCGATAAAGTCAACAACGGCTCGTTGGGTTGCGAGAGCGCGGAGGGATTCAGGGAGTGACTTGTCGTTGACGGCAGCGAAAAAGAAGGTGGTTTTGAGTTGGCAAGCCTTCATGTAACTGAGGAATTCGGACAGGTTAGCGGCCCCGGGGTAACCGACACAATGGCTCCAGATGGCATCGAGCTGTTGGGGAATGGTTTTGGCAAGACCAGTGAGATAGTCCGTGGCATCGCTGTCACAGTTGGTTTCGAAGATGAGGTATTTGGATTTGAGATGCTCTTCGTGCGCAGGATGACCAACGAAGACGACGTCATCCATGACGACCAGGCGGCAGAGGTGTGTGCTGGGTGCTTTGGCAAAGGGGCTGTTCTGATCCGTGGGCAGAGTAGCGAGATAGGCGCGAATCTGCAGGTCATGTGAGGGTGTGGCCTTCTTATCGTCGATGATCGGCGCGAGAAAGGTGAGTCCGTAGAGTTTGCCGTTCTGATTGGGCATCAAGTTTCCTTAGCAGAGGGGAGCAGCCCCGGTGACTCCGAGATGGGCCTGGACCTGAAGAACGAATTGCAGATAGTGCTCTGCGAACTGATCCGGGTTGTCGGTGTCGACGCGCTGGCTGAGTTGATCGAGGGACGCCTGCACGATGTGCGCAGCTTTAAGATCGTTCGCCGTGGCATATGGGTATGCGGTGTAGTAGTAGTCAGTGTCGAACTGGACCTGTGCGATGTAGGTCTTAAAGGGAGTGATAGGAACTGCGCCAGGAAACTTCTCGCTCCAACGCCAGATAAGGTTCAGGCCAGTGCTGAGGACTGCCGAGAAGGCATCAATGTATTGGTTCCATGTTCCGTTGAAGTTGCTGAAGAAGAGCAGGTAGTCGTATTGGAGTTGTTCCTTGTGCTGGCGATTTCCCAGGTAAGGGAACTGAGTCTTGGGAACGATGACCCAGCGAGCGAACTCGATGAAGGAAAGGTTGATGAGATCCTGCTGCTTGGACTTGATGTGCCAGAGGAGAAAGAAGATGAGCCGAAGGATTGGCGTCTTCCATGGCTTCATCGGGGTGACGCAGTTCATTGCGTAGACTTTGCCGTTGATATTACTCATAGCGCTCCAGTGCAGCTGAATGAGACACAGGAAGTTCGTGCTCGAACAAAGTTCGGGTTGTTGTAACTGGGGGCCGGGAGGTGAATGAATTATGCCAGAAAGGACTGCTAAGAGACGAATCCTGCGTGGGATAAGCGCGTGGCTCAGTTCATCTGTGGCTGTCGTGGAACTTCGCGGGCGGGAACATTGTCGGGCTCTTTAGGTGGAGGATGCGCGGCGAACCAGGCCTTCTGATCGTCGATGAGCTTCGAGGCTTCTTCTCTGATGTCGCGTATGGCTTCGAGCGCTAGTTTGCGAGCCAGATCGTAGGAAGAGTTTTCCGGCGGCTGTTTGAGGTTGGAGGACCAGCGCTCGGTGGCGTCCAGGAGTTTGGGAAGAGATTTGCGAATATCGCGGTGGTGAGGGCCGTAGTCGTCCAGGTTGTCGTTGAGCTCATCGGCAATGGAGGTGAACTGCGCCATCAGGTCGTGAGTATCCTGTTCGCGCCCGGGTTTGCGGGGATGAGCGTAGAGCTCCTGGATGGCCTTGTCGCGGGTGTCGAGAAGCTTGATGAAGAGAATGATGCGATCGTTGGGGATGTAAGCCGACTCGCGGAGCTGCTCAATCTCACGTTCGGAGAGAGCGGAGTCGTTGGCCTGCGCGCACAAGGGCAGGGCAAGAGCGAGGATCACGATGACAAAGGGTAGCCGGCGGAGCATTGCGTCCTAGTGTTTCATAACTTCGGCAAGAAGTTCCTCATGCACCTGGTCGAGCTGCTTGAGAGTCGACTGGAGGGTTGGGCGATCTTCGAAGGAAGCGCGATGCAGATATTCCGTGAGCTTGTAGGTTGTGTGGTGCAGGAGCATCTCTGCGTTCTTGATGCGCTTGCTGTTGCTTGCCAGATCCATGTGGATGAGCTGGGCGTATTGGTTGACCTTCTTCAGAGTGGCACTCGCCTGATCGATTTCTCCGTTGACCATCTGCTTGCCAGCGATCTCGGTCATTGTGTGAACGAGCTCGGTGTAGAGGAAGCACTGGTCGCGGGGGCCTGCCTGCTGAGCGCGCAGCTCAAGCTGGGCTAGGGCCTGCGCATCGGGAAGATTTTCGTCGATGTTGGAGGCTTGGGCGGGGAGGCAGAAGCACAGAGACAGCGACAACGGAAGAAGGAGAAGTGTGAAACGAATGTTGCGTTTCATAACGCACCTCGAAGGGAGCGCTGCTACTTCGTATGTTCGAGAGCGATGAGGCGGTGGCGGGCCTCCCACTCTTCATTTGGAAACTGGCCGTTTGCCACGGATAAAAACTGCTTGTACAGGTCGGTCGCCTGTTTCGTGTGATGCAGCTTGTCGTGAGCCGTTGCTTCGAGAAACAGCGAGCTCGGCGAGTTGGGAAGTACTGTAGCACGCAAAGTTAGCGCTTGCAAGGTAACTTTCGGGTCATCGTTGGAGGAGGCGGCAAAAGCGAGATGGCTGGCGGCGTTGCCGAGATCATTTTTCGAGGAGAAGGCGTCGGGATTGGCGACGGCGCGCTGAAGAAGAGCCTCGGCTTCAGCAAAGCGCTTGAGGTGGATGAGGGCATCGGCGTTGTTGTCGAGGAGCGTCGGATCGTGCGGATTTGCGGTTGCAAGTGCGGCATACAGCGGCAAGGCCTTATCGTACTGCTGGTTGCGGCTGTAGAGGCCAGCGAGGAGTCTGGTGACTGGAATGTCGTCAGGATGAGCGGCGTGCAGTTTTTCGGCAATCGGGAGTGCCTGTTCCGGCTTGTTCTGACGTTCATAGAGGCTCGCAAGCTGGGCGTTGAGTGTGGGATTGTCGGGATCCCTGGCGAGGCTCGCAAGAAGAAGGGATTCGGCCTGATCGGGCTTCTGTTGATGTAGAAGGAGATGGGTGAGGGCGGCGGTGGCGTCGTGGTTCTGCGGATCGACGGCGAGAAGTCGGCGGTAAGCGGCTTCAGCAGCGCCGTTGTCGCCAGAGGCTTCGGCCATCTCGCCTGATAGGAGGATGTCGTCGGGCGTCTCGGGGGATATTTTGATGGCCTGCAGAAGCTCGTCGCTTGCGGCGGAGGGATTGGAAGTCTGGTCGAGACGAGCCAGTGCGCGGTAGGCACGGGCTTTGAGAGCGTCGTTGTCGGTTTTGAGTGTCGTGGCTTTGAGTAGTTCAGCGTGAGCTTCGGTACGGCGGTCATTGCGAGCGAGGAGGAGGCCGAGGGCAATGTGGGGGTCCAGGAAGTTCGGATCGGCGGTGATGGCCTGGCGGTAGTTGGCCTCGGCAGTAGTGGTCTGGTTGAGCGCGTCCTGGGTGAAGGCAAGGTTATAGAGGATGGGCGCGTTGTTCGGGTTCCTTTCGGCGAGGGTGGTGAGGAGCTTGAGTGCGTGGGTGTAGTCCTGTTTGGCCAGGGCTTCGTTGGCCTGGGTTTGGAGTGGATCGGATGGGGCTTGAGGCTGAGTGGCGTCGGTTGTGCCGGGGGGAAGTTGGGCGTATGCGGGAAGAGACACGAAAAAGATTGTGGAAAACGTCAGGATCAGAAAGGCGCCAAGGGAGCGCAGGGGTTCGTGAAGGGAGTTGGCTGCGGTGTCTTGTTTCATCGGCAATGGTTAGACCTCCTCCCTACCTTAAAGTATGCAAAGTCTTCGCAAAAAGAGACTTAGGTCTGGAATACCGTGCGGCATTAAGTGCCGAAGCCCGGCCTTGAATGGCCGGGCTTAACTATCTTTTCCTCGATCAAGAATAACAGGTAGATCAGAAGCTTGGACGCAGATGCTACTCCATTATGTTTGGCCTGCCAGGAGTTTTGGAGAGAGCGGTTTCAGTTTCCTGAGCCTGGAAGCCGCGCCTGAGGTACCTGAAGAAAGGCGAACCAGAGGGAGAGGGCGTGTGAAGTCCGGATGCAGAGCCAGGCAAATTCGAGTCTATGAGTGAGGCGACTTCGTCCCATACTCGGAAGTCGTTTTCGATTTCGTGATGAGGTCTGTTCAAGGTTCGCGAGTACCAGCTGTAGTTGTCGCAATTGATGCGACGATCTTCGTACGTCATCCGAACGTTTCCGAGGATCTTTGTTCGTGAGGGATCGACTGCGGCAATCTCCGGTTGTCCATGAAGTGGACCGCCTGTCTGGTAGAAATTGATGGCGCTGACAACGTTCGGTGAGATTGGCGATGCCCTGTGCAGGGGTTTTCTGATTGTGTCGATCTGGATGGTGAGCGCTACGGGAATACCCATCTGTCCGAGCTGGCGGGCGAATGCTACTGTCTCGGTGGCTCCCCAACTATGGCCGTAGACAATGATTGTCGCCTGCGTTTTTTCAACGGACGAAAGGGAGCCATCCTGATCCGTATCGAGGAAGGTGACGACCTGATGGAGGGCCTTGTGCCCATGATGATTGCCGAAGACTTCAGCATGAATATTGGGGTATCGGTCGCGAAGGTAGGCGGCGAATTGAACTTCTGGGTGCTTTGTGTCACTACGACTGACAAAGCCTCCGACAAATCCGATGATGATTACGTTGCGACTTGAGGCTTCCACTACTTTCACCGACGCTTCCCGGGGCGTAAGCTCAGGGCTTTGTGCGAGGGAGGATATTCCAAAGGCCATCGAGGTCATAAGTAAACTAACCGCGGTGAAACCCGTATGCCGACGGTCTTTCATGCAAGACCTCCAGTTCCTCGTCAGCGTGTCACTGTGAAGCAACGACACACAATCACACTTACGATGTATGAAACCTAAGATTGGTAACAGAATTTGGATTTGATATTCCGCACGATGCATCGGAAAGAGCTGAGATTCCTTTTTTATGAAGCTCGACCCTACAGTCTCTGTTCCACAACCCGCTACGACGCTCGGCTCTCCTGCTCGGAGGAATCTTATCGATCGGGCGCATTGTCCTGCGCGGACGCAAGGTTCAGCGTGGTGGCTGACGATGCAAATCTTGATTCCGAGGGTCCGCATTCTTTGCTTGAGGGCGGCCTGCTGAAGGAATAATTTCGAGTCGTTTTTCTGATCCCCGCTGGATCAGTGGGTCATTGCGTAGACGACGTAGTTGACGCCGATGCGGATGCCAAGATCGGAAAAGCGGAGAGGATAGCGCGGCTCGTTGAGCCATTCCCATGAGTCGCCGATGTCCGAGTTCTGGGAGATGGCGACCATAAGATGGCCTTTGTCGTCGTAAATGCCACGCCAGCGGGGAACGCGGCCGTCTTTTTTGAAGCCGGTGGTGAGATGTTCGGCGCCGGGGATCTGGTAACGGTTGTCGAGATCGAAGACGGTGTGAAAGATAGGATCGCCGTCAGGAATGTCAACGATGGGGCGGTCGGGGAAGACCATCTTCATGGTTTTCTCGAAGTAGGCAACCTCTTCGCTGCCGTGAAAGTCGTCGGCCATGAAGAAGCCCCCGCGGAGGAGATAGTCGCGGAGTTTTTTGCATTGAGGTTCGGTGAGTCCCCACTCGCCCACTTGAACGGCGTAGAGCCACGGCCAGTTATAGATTTCGTCTCCATCGTCGAGGTTAACGGGTTCTTCGACAGAACGGGCGTCGATGCGGGTGAGACGGCCGACGGCTGCCGAGAGCGCGCGGTCGGCCTTGGGGTAGTCCTGGGTCCAGAGGGAGAGACCTTTGCGCCAATCGCCCTGAAAGCGCGGATAGTAGCCATCGAGTGGTCCGGGAGGGTACATGAGACGTGCGAAGGTCCATTCGGCGGGGCGCTCCCAGTCGGCGGGGAGCGGCATCACGTCGTAGCCTTCGACGGACGGGTACTGGCGGAAGGGCCGCTGGGCGTAAAGCACTCCGAGTACCGCTCCGCAGAGGAAAAACGCACAGCAGGATCGTGAGAGAAACTTCATTGCGCTCTGCTCTCCACGTTCTGACCTGAGGCTACCATGTGGAGTTGGACGGACGATTGCGCTGATCGTAGGCTGTGAGGTTGATGCAGTCCGAAAACGACGTGCCGCGGTTTCAATTTGTATGGAGGTTATGGAGTTCCTTTGGAGAGGACTCCGCTGATCGGCGTTCCGAGGCTGGTGGTCCAGGGCTGGAAAGCTACGAGAGTGTCGGCATTAGTCTGCAGGAAGTTGGCTGAGAAAAGGATGGCACCATTCGACTCGGTGAATGTGAGCTGGCCCTGAGGGTTCGCGAAGGGTTGGGGGACGATTGGCGGTGCGAGCGTCCATGTGCCTGAGACTGTGGTGACTCCGGCACCGACGCCGGACACAATGGTGGCGGTGAAGGTTCCATCGGGGTTGAAGGTGGGTTCGAACTCAGATTGTACGAATCCCATGAGCCACGGACCACGTAGCACGTTGAGGATGGCCTGAAGATTCGTGCCACCAATGAACGATCCGGCAGGAAGAGCGGCGAGCGCGCCTGAGTTGATCGTCCAGAGACGGCCTGCACCTGCTGCGCCGGTGTTGCTGGGATCGTCGCCGACCCAGAGGTTGCCGACGGGATCGAGTGTGAGCAGGTTGGTTTTGGCTGCGTTGAAGGAGAACGTTGAGGCGTGAGCTCCATTTTTGCCGGCGCCTCCGCTGGAGACGAAGGTGAAGAATGCGTTGGAGGGTGCGTAGCGCCAGATCTGGCTCGTGCCGGGACTCTGTTGTGAGCCGGCTATGGCAAAGTAGACCGCGTTCACCCCATCGCTTGTAATGCCGGTGTGCACGACTCCTGAAAACCCATCAGAGATGACGGAAGCGTTGCAGCCTCCCGTACAAGAAGTGCTTGTCGCGTTACGGATGACGGAGAGCGAATCCGACGACGCGATGTACAGATCGTTTCCGGCGAATGCTAAGGCTCGAGCGGGATGTCCTTGCGGGGTGTTGCCGAGACTTTCCACGATTTGGGTAGAACCGGTGTCTGGAGCGACGATTCTTTTGATGTTGCCATTTTTCAGAAAGCCGACATAGAGTTTGCCGTCTGGCCCAAGGGCTGCCGCAGTTGGCTGATTGCCGTCCAGACCTGCCGAGATTGCGATGTAGGTTGACGCTCCGATGAATGCTCCTGTGTTGGGATCGAGAGCAACGCGAAGCACGCCTCGTGCGGAGGAGGGGGTGTTTTTGGTATCAACCACAGCTTGAGTGACATAGGCGAAGCCTTCGTTTGCGAATGAAGACTGGCCACATGTCGCGGGCACCGTTGTCGTAGAGATCGGCAGTTTGATGTTGCCAGGCGTGCCGGTGGCGAGAGGTGAATTCGTGATGCCTGGCTCTGTAACGATAACAGGAGCAAAACCTGCTGAGGCATCGCAGACCCAGGGTTGATTGTCGACGATAACTCCGCCTGCGGGAGCTGTGGGCAGGACGCCACCTGCTATGGGAGACGGGGTGACGGCTGCTGAGCTACGTAGGTCGGCTTGGATACCGTTGGTTTGCGAATAAGCACTGGCGTGAGGGAACATCAGGGCGAGCGTTAGAAAAGCCACGCTGCCAGGGGAGGACTTCCGGCAGATCGTTTTCATTGAACGTTCCTTTCGTGAGGAAACCATCTCGTTGAGAAGATGGTTTTCGACTGCGCCGGAATCCTAGCGGAGTGAGAGAACGTTAGTTGTCAGCTGGAAGTAAGGCTTTCGTACGCGTTCTGCAATTGTTTCGTCACTGCGTCGTTACAATTGTCGCGCATGCAGCAATGATCGCTGAGTTGCGAGTGGTATGTACGAGGTATGTTTTTTTGGCTAAGCCGTGACCTGAAGTTCTGACTCTTGCTTAGGTGTCTGCAGATGCAGGACAGGCGCGAGCCAGTGGCCGGTGTGGCTGCGTGGGTTGACGGCGATCTCTTCGGGTGTGCCGGTGGCTACGACCTGACCGCCACCCGAGCCGCCCTCGGGACCCATGTCGATGACCCAATCAGCAGACTTGATGACGTCGAGATTGTGTTCGATGACGAGTAGGGAACCGCCGCCGTCAATGAGTTTGCGGAAGGCGGCGAGGAGTTTGGCTACGTCGTCGAAGTGAAGGCCGGTGGTGGGCTCGTCGAGGATGTAGAGGGTGCGGCTGCGGGCTTTGGCTGCGGTTTCGTTAGTGCTCCGGCCGGTGATGCTGCGGGCCGTGGCGAGATGTGAGGCGAGTTTGACGCGCTGAGCTTCGCCGCCGGAGAGCGTTGTCGCGGATTGGCCGAGGCGGACATAGCTCAGGCCAACTTCGTCGAGAACGTAGAGCTTATCGACGATCTTGGGATGGCCGGCGAAGTAAACGAGAGCTTCTTTGACGGTCATGTTGAGGACGTCGAAGATGCTCTTACCTTTGTACTTGATGTCGAGGATCTGAGATTTGTATCGCGTGCCGTTACATTCTTCGCAGGGGAGTTCGACATCGGCGAGGAACTGCATCTCGACGGTCACAGTGCCGTCGCCTTCGCAAACATCGCAGCGGCCGCCCGGGACGTTGAAGGAGAAATGTCCGGGGCCGAAGCCGCGGCGTTTGGCGTCTGGCTGGGCAGCGAAGAGAGCGCGGATATCGTCGAAGGCCTTGATATAGGTGACGGGGTTCGAGCGCGGGGTGCGGCCGATTGGAGACTGGTCGACAAGAATGACGTCGTTGAGATGGTGTGTGCCTGTGAGTTCACGAAAGAGAGGCGAGGGATCGCTGCCTTCGGTCTGGCCGAGAGCCTGCATGAGGGCTCGGTATAGGACTTGATGGACAAGGGTGGATTTGCCGGAGCCGCTGACTCCGGTGACGCAGACGAGGAGGCCGAGAGGAATGTCGATGTCGACGCCGCGAAGGTTGTGGATGCGCGCGCCGGTGAGTTTGAGGTGTTCGCGGCCGGGTTCGCGGCGGTATTTAGGGACCGGGATGGTGAGGCGGCCGGAGAGATATTTTCCGGTGATGGAGTTAGGGTTCGCGGTGACTTCGGCTACTGTGCCTTCGGCAAGGAGTTGACCGCCGAGTTTCCCTGCGCCGGGGCCGAGATCGAGGAGATGGTCGGCTGAGCGGATGACGTCGGGGTCGTGTTCGACGACGAGAATGGTGTTGCCCAGGTCGCGCAGGTCTTTCATGATGCGGATGAGCTTGGCGGTGTCTCGGGTGTGGAGGCCGATGCTCGGCTCATCGAGAACGTAGAGCGCTCCGACTAAGCGGGAGCCCAGCGAGGTTGCAAGCTGAATGCGCTGGGATTCGCCGCCAGACAGCGTGGAACTAAGGCGGTCGAGCGTGAGGTAATCGAGGCCGACCTGATGGAGGAAGTGGATGCGCTGGCGAACCTCTTCGAGGATCTTTCCGGCTACTTCTAACTGTGTCGGCGAGAGTTGCAGACTGTCGAAGAAGGTTTGGGCTTCGGCGATGGTGAGGGCAGAGGTTTCGCAGATGTTTTGGTTGTTAATGAGCACAGCGCGGGCTTCCGCGCGGAGACGCTGGCCCCGGCAGTCGGGGCAGAGCGCGTAGCCACGATATTTCGAGAGGAAGACACGCACGTGGAGCTTGTATTTTTTGCGTTCGAGGGCGCGGAAGAAGCCTTGAATGCCGGGATAGGTGCCGTCGCCTTCTTCGATGAAGCGCTGCTGGTAGGGTTCGAGATCGTACCAGGGAACGTTGGTGGGGATGTTAGCGGCTTTGGCGGCACGGATCATTTCGCCGTGGTAGGGCCGGTATTTTGTGGTGCACCAGGGAGCGATGGCTCCGTCAGCGAGGGACTTCGATTTGTCGGGGATGATGAGGTTCGGGTCGAAGTCGATGGTGTTGCCGAAGCCCTGGCAGCGAGGGCAGGCGCCGTAGGGATTGTTGAAAGAGAAGAGGCGTGGTTCCGGCTCACGGTAGGCGCGGTGGCAGGTGGTGCACTCGAAGGCTAAAGAGAAGCGGAGTTTCGCTGGCTTTTCATTCTCGTCGCGCGGCATCGTGAAGAACTGGACTTCGCCGGATTCGCGGTAGCCGGTCTCGATGGCGTCGACGATGCGCGAACGAATTTCCGGGTTGAGCGCGAGACGGTCAATAAGGACGAAGATAGGTTGGGAGAAGTCGAGCTCGAGCAAGGATTCGGGTGTCGAGAATTCGACAGTTTTATTTTCGCCGCCTGGAGTCTGCTGGAAGAGGCGGTTGTAACCGCGGCGGCGGAGTTCGGTAAGGCGCTCTTTGAGAGTGTCTGTGAGATTGAAGCTGGAGGCAGCGACCGTGGTCTTTGAGGCCTTCGCCGATTTTTTTGGTGATCGCTTTGGTGGTTTTGGTGCGTCGGCCTCTTCTTCGACTGTCGGCATCTGCATCGGCTCGATTTTTACTTCGGCGCGCTCGATGGGGAACAAAGCGTAGGTACGGGTGCCTTCGGGAAGGGCGAAGAGGGCGGTGACGATCTCGTCAACGGTGTCATGTTTGACGATCCCACCGCAGTGGAGGCAGGTTACAGTGCCACAGCGGGCGTAGAGGAGGCGGAGGTAGTCGTAGATTTCGGTGGCTGTTGCGACAGTGGAGCGTGGGTTCCGGGTCTGGTTCTTCTGCTTGATGGCAATGGCGGGGGCGAGGCCGTCCATGTGGTCGACGTCGGGCTTTTCGATGCGCTCGAGGAACTGCCGGGCATAGGCGGAGAGAGATTCGACGTATCTGCGCTGGCCTTCGGCGTAGACAGTGTCGAAGGCAAGCGAGGATTTCCCAGAGCCGCTGACTCCGCTGACAACGGTGAGGGCGTTGTGCGGTATATCGACGTCGATGCCCTTCAGGTTATGGGTGCGGGCTCCGCGGATGGTGATCTTGTCGAGGTTCTGCTCGAACTTTTGCTCTCTCATGGCCAAACTTCTATTGTCAGGCATGAGGAAGGGAATTGCGAGTCCGGTTTCACAGGGACGGTTTGGGTTTCGTTGCACAGGTCTAAAGTACTGATGATACTTTCCGTTTATGCTTCGCCTGAGCGTAAATTACCCGCCGGCGCCCGGGTCCCGTTTTCGAAACCTTGGCCCTCATCTTGAAATGTCGCGCCGATTGCTTAACCCACTCGGGTTGGTGCCGACGGAGATCGATCGAGAGCATTGCAGGTTTTCCTGCGGGCACACCGGCACCCGGACAATGGAGGAGCTGGCAAGAGCGCTGAGCCCTACGGCCTCCGAGCTCATCGTGGATGAGCGCAACTATACCGACATTCGAAGTGTGGCGCAGATCAGTGAGGTAGTGGAGCTGTAAGCACGGTTGGACTCGCTTGCAAATTGCTTGAGCGCTCCGTCCATTTTTCTCGTGTTTAGTTGGGTGCTGCGTCCATTAGATGTTGTATTCGTAACATACTGCTATCTCCAACCTGAACGAAGCCCATTCTCGGCGTATCGATGTCATAGGTTAGTGCGAGGGACGCGGCCATCGCTACCTGCAACATTCCTCGGAGGATGTAAGAACGTGACTTCAGATCGACACCGAGCAGGACACTGCACATCATTCCGAGCATGAGCAAGATCGCCCACGACAAGGCCGGGAGTCTATTTTCAGAAGCAGCTGTTCTTTTTTCCGAGGCCTGAATACTTTCGCTCAGGGCGGCGAGGAATTGGATCATGCCAGCACTACGCGGGATCACTGTTTCATCGTTCGCAACCTGCCACATTCGGCCCTGCATAAGTGCACTTGCCCGAAGGCCTTCTTCATTTGCTGGATCGTTCGGCCCGGCATTGAAGAACCGGATTCGCACTGGAAGGTACTGGCGCAGCAGATTGCGTTCCGAGTCGAGTCTGCCAAGAATGTCGTTCGGAACCACAGAATTTGAAGGTCCGTGGCTTCGGCGATTTCCAGCTGCCGGCGTTCTTCAAAGCGCGAGTTAGCCATGGAAAAGGTAAAACCCAGCAGCACACCGAACAATCCCAACGAGGCTCCGAGAAGCGTCCTGATCGAGCTCCTCACATTCCAGAAGGATGTGCTTTCGTGCCTGAAGCCGCAAACCAACTATAGATGTGATCGTGAAGAGCACCAACGTTACGATGAAGAAAAATACTGGGTGGATCTGAAACATTTCGGTAGTTTAGCCGACAGGCGGCTCTGCCGGGTTGCCCAAACTGTGATTGCAATGCAATGCTCAAGAGATGAAACGAGCGACGTTGGTGCGTGCAGTTGCAGGATCGGTGCTGATTTTCTGCATGATGGCCGTAGCGCAGGACAAAGGTTATTGGCGTGCGAGCAGTTCGACGGCTCA
>DATMKY010000028.1:0-22177 GCA_035570955.1 Edaphobacter sp.
CGCTACTACCGACGCTCGGACAAACAGCGCATCACAGAAGCCTTTCATCTCGGCAAGCTGCCTGATGGCTTCGTGTTGTCCGATGCCGATTACAACATCGCTCCCTCAACCTTCCAGCCCGTCATTACGTAATGACAAAGAGACCGGAGAACGCGAACTCGTCCTCATGCGTTGGGGATTGATTCCATTCTTCGCCAAGTCTCTTGAGGCGTTCAAAGGCTACAGCACAATAAATGCCAGAGCCGAGACCAGGAATCAGGGTGGTGCGGAATTGCTGGTTCCCGCGTACCAATAGGGGATTGATAACCGGTCGGGCCGAAAAGGTGGCCGCCGACAGTGGTCAAATCCCCGTGTCTTCCGGCCTCGGCGATGTTACCGTAATGGTAAAGACCGCTAAACTGGCACCTTTGTGCGATAGGTCTTGCCTCTCGTAGAGGCGATGATGTACAAGATTACGCAACTGCACACCGACCATGTACAACCTGCTAGGGCTAGGTACGTCTAACAAAATGTGAGGCTTGGATGGCTGAAAACGTGCCAATGTTTCCTCCTTGTTCGATGGTTAAGGGGCGAGGTTGTGTGAGACTGGCATCATCATCCAGAGTGACGCATCCACGCAGTGAACTCAGTCAATCAAACGAAGCCCGCAACTAGTGCGGCATTGAAATTATCTATCGTATGTATGCGCCGAATCTGGGCGCAAGTAGAGGAAGGAAGGTTCGGCATGGCCGCAGCGATCATAACTAATTTCGCTTATCATTCGGATGACTTGTGGAAGCTCGCTAATGCAACGGCCTGTGACGCCAGGGACGTGGCCTCCGTGCTCCCCGTCGCGCGACCAGCGCCTTTAGACGAGCTGATGAGCGGGTTTGCCACGTTTGCCTCAGTGTGGAGACTACGCGGTGGCTTCCGTCGTCTGGTCGTTAGGCAAGGAAAACTCCTTGCCAGTTTCCGTGTGGCTCAGCCTGAAAAATGGTCACTGGCTGATTGCGCTAAGATGTCGCAATTACTTGATGAGCTGCTTCAAGATGAGAAGATGCTTCTTATCAGTGCGTTTGATAGTCCGAAACATGTTCAGTTCTGGTGGCAAGATTCGCTGCAGATTCTTCAGTCGCAGACAGCCGACTTGGAGTTGATTTGCGTCCGCATAGATGCACTTTCAGTTCCCGAAACCACCATGCCGGGCGATGAGGGTTATAGAGAGTTTATGTCCTTGTTGAATGCTCCTTACGAGCACGACTTTTCGACTGACAATGATCGTAGGAAGGCGCACTCACTCGCATAAGCTAAATGTCTCTAGAAGTCGGTTGGTACGAAAACGGGCCTGACCTCACGGAGTTCTCACAAGGGGATGTTCTTCGCGGAATCCCCTTTCCTACATGGCCGACATTCCAGAGCGCCAACCATGACGAAAAATGGGCGATTCTACGACCTCTTCGAAGCAATAAGATATCGTCGCAATCATCCCTCAAGGTTTTGCCAAATCATTTGGAAGGCCGGGCACAACGTGACGTGCCAGATGCTTTTTCAAACCTTGATCGTGTCGAGTACATCATGGCATCTTGCCGAATACGTAATGTCATGGTGCTTTCTAAGAGTTGCTCTCTCGACAACCCTAAACGCAAACACATCATTATCGCCCCGGTCATTGCGATTGCCGAACTGCCTGAAGAGGCACGCAGTTCAGCGAAATTAGCGGGTCTTCGAGACGGAGATATTCCTCACAATTTTTATCTACCGGCAATTCGCGATATGAATGAATCTTTTGCCGATATCTTAATGGCCACTTCCATTCACCGGACTTTCCTCGACGACAACAATGTCAGAGGTCAGCTTGTCGTTCGTCTGTCGCCATCGGGAACCATGCAACTTCAGATGCAGTTGGCAGAGCACTTTGGAACACAATTTGGTTATGACTTTGAAGACAGCTGTCCAAAGGACGGCTGGTATAACTGTTCCGCGTGTTTCCACACAGGGCGACAGGCGGAGAAGCGTAAATTTACTGCCGGGCGGCCTTTTGGCCACTGTTCCGTATGCGGAGAAGACGCCAAATTTGTAAAGGTCGAATGATTCCCCAGCAGAAGATAGACGATCCGTGGGACAAGGACTGTGGGGGAATTTTGTGGGACGCTCAAACCGAAACGGGGGAGACTGCAGCCTTTACAGGCGCTTTCGGCCCTCCGTCGTGGATTGGATTGGGCAAATCTTTGAAGAGGCTAAGCCCTTGGGCAACTCTGTTTTGCATCTCCTTGCGTCTCTGTGCAAGTACTTGAAAATAAAGTTTGAAATTCTGTTCTTCAACTCCTCTGGCAGGGGTCTAATCCAGTAGACAAGAACAACTCATCGTCAGCGCAGGTAGTCAGAAAATGATTCTGCGGGGACGAAAACATAGGGCAGGATTTGAGGTCATGGACGCGAACACCGATACACAGCACATTTTTGAACCCCTAATCGACTCCGAATACGCAGCGTCGCTATTGCAGGTTCATTCGGGCACCCTACTCCGCTGGGCCAGAGCCAAGTTCAAAGAAATTCCTCATCATCGGCTTGGCCGTAAGGTCATGTTCAGAGCCTCCGAACTCAATGCTTGGTTGTCGTCGGGGTACACTGATAGCGCCGTTCGTGCCGCCCAACTGTGAAAGTGAGGCAGGCATGAAACATACCCGCAAACGCTATCAGCTAGGCTCTTTGACAATTGAGAAGAGAAGCAACGGACAGAAGATTTGGGTTTATCGCTGGCGGGAACAATGCCACGACGGGGCCACTGTCCAACGAAAGAAGATCGTTGGGACGAAACAAGAGTACCCGACGAAGACAACAGCCCTAAAAGCTGTCGAAGGTCTACGGTTAGACATCAATGTCGAAGCCGTCAACACTTCGTCTGTGACAGTAGATGAGGTAATCGCGCACTACAAAGACATTGAGCTTGCCGATTCTAACAGCAAGACGACGCGAACCAAGGAAGTCTATCGTCATCAATTCGACAAAGTCATTTCACCAAAATGGGGATCGTATCGTTTATCCGAAGTAAAACCCATTGCGGTGGAAAAGTGGCTAAATGAGATGCCAGTTGCTCCGGGTACGCGGTACAAGACGAAGGGTGTCATGAGCATTCTGTTCCAGCATGCCATGAGATATGAATGGGCGACGGTAAATCCCATTCGACTCGTAAGGCAGAGTGCGATACCAAGTAGGGAGGAGATTGTTCTTCTTCCCGTTGAGGTATCCGCGCTTTTGTCAGAGTTGCATGATCCGTTCCGCACACTCATCTTGCTTGCGTCCGTCACTGGGCTAAGAAGGGGAGAACTGTTCGGGTTGAAATGGGATGACATTGACTTCGCAGAGGCAGAGATTAGCGTAGTACGCTCTGTGGTCGATCAAATCGAAGGGCCACCGAAGACGTTGGCGTCAAGACGGCCTATCCCGATGTCTGCGGAGCTATCTTCCGTACTGGCGAACTGGAGAACGCAAACCAGCTACTCCAAAGATGACGACTGGGTGTTTGCAAGCCCTCTGGCACTAGGGGCAAAGCCTTATTGGCCGGACGCCGTTCTCAAGCGGCACGTCTTTCCAGCAGCGGAGAGGGCAGGAATCGCGAAGCGGATTGGCTGGCACAGTTTCCGCCGAACACTTGCCACTCTGTTGCAGTCTTCGGGCGCATCGGTAAAGACGACGCAGGAACTTCTGCGTCATGCTTCACCGGGAATCACGATGGGTGTCTACGCGAAAGCAGTCACTGCGGACAAACGCAAAGCTCAAGACTCTATCGCCGCCTTGTTCGTCGGGAACTCCCTACAGAGTGCAGCGACGACATAGACGGGGAAACAGTAATGTTCCTTTCTGCTCCCGAACTTGTTCCCATTTGCTCTATGCGGGAAAGTTAACTGATTGAAAGTAAATGGTCGGGACGACTAGATTCGAACTAGCGACCTCACCCACCCCAAGGGTGCGCTCTACCAGGCTGAGCCACGTCCCGACTCTTTATTTGCGCGTCGACCGGGCGGTCAACGGCGGGGTATGCTGCAAGGTTAAGTGTACACGAACCATGTGGTTTGCGGTCTTTCCTACTTCGTGGGAGCGACGTACTCCTTCGGCAACTGGCCGCCTTCACCGAAGAAAAATTCGTTCATTTGCTCTACGAGAAATTCCTGAGCCTCCCGCGTCCAAGGCTGCAAACGATACTCATTTAACAGCATCTTCTGCCGCTCCACCCATTCCGCCCATGACTTCTTCGAAACATTCTTAAAAATCTTCTGCCCAAAGTCCGAGTCGAACGGAGGCTCGTCGAGCCCTTCCATCTCGGCCTTGAATCTCGTATCGAAAACCATATGTGCCATATGCGTGCGGGCTCCTTGAAACCTCTATTTTACGATGCTTCGCAGAATCTCGCGCATCCAATATTCATGATTGCTTATGACATCGCGACGGCAGCCATCGCAGCAATTATGGTCGGCAATGAGTTCGCTGTTGCAGCCTTTGTTCATCCGCAGCTTCAGAAGCTGGCGGACGGGCCGCACGCGCAGGCCGCCGCTCCCCTGGCAACCTCGTTAGGTAAGTGGATGCCCTTCTGGTATGGCGCATCCCTGGCACTTATTCTCGGAGCGGCATACCAGCATCGCGCCGAATCTCACAGCCTGGGACTGATTCTCGCATCCGCAATACTCTGGATCACCACGATCGTCTTCACTATTACAATCCTCGTTCCCATTAACAATCGTATTGCGAAGATGGACACGCAACAGCCCTACGATTGCTGGCGGGAGGATCGAATTCGTTGGGATCACCTCCATAAGGTCAGAGTGGAAGTCTTGATCGCCGCGCTGGTCCTTTTGCTTGCTGGCCTGTTTCTCGGCGATGCCGCAGTCCCGACAGTCTAACGGCGTTTTCCCTTCGACTTCTTATTCCGTTCCCGCGTGCGGGATTTCGTCTTTCCTTTTCTGCCGGAACGATTCGGGCTCGAATGCGTGCGCTCCTCGGCAGCCGAGGCTGTTTTTGGCTTGCGCAATGATCGCGGAACAATAGCAGTTTCTTTCGATGGCAGTAGCGCAAACTGCAATCTCTTCTGCTGACGGTCAATCCGGTCCAACAGGACATGCACCGGTTGCCCGATCTTAAACACCCTTCCACTTCGAGCACCCACAATCTGGCGATCTGTATCGCGAAAGAAATATCGATCGTCCTGCAGCGAACTCAACGGCACCATTCCTTCAATAAAAAGATCGTTCAACTCGACAAAGAATCCGTACTTCGTACACGACAGAATGATGCCGTGAAAATCTTCGCCGACGCGGTCCTGCATAAACCTGATCTTCTTCCACTCAATCAATTCGCGCTCTGCATCATCGGCCCGACGCTCCGACTGGCTCGACTCCGTCGCGATTGCGTTTAACTCGGCTGCAGGAATGAATCCTTCCGAAACCGGCGCTTCATGCGCTGGGCGGCCTTTGCCAACAGTCGCCTCCTGCCATGGTTGCGGAGCGCTCGACAGAATCGCTCCTCCACGCGGATCCGCGCCAACTTGAAGCAGATCGCGCAACAATCGGTGAACAATCAAATCGGGATACCTACGAATCGGCGAAGTGAAGTGTGTGTAACTTGGAGAAGCGAGTGCGAAGTGGCCTACATTCTGCTCGCTGTACCGTGCCTGCTTCAGCGAGCGCAGCATCAGGTACGACAGGATACGTTCCTCCGGCTTGCCTGCGATCTTTGCGGTCAGCCGCTGATACATCTGCGGCGTCACCGAAATCGCCTCCGCGATCTCATGCACCTTTGGCTGTCGATTTGTCCCACGCGCATCGCGCCGGTCGCCCTTCGTCTGAATCCGCTTTACCGGCAAATTACTGAAGCCAAGCGAATACCCAAACTGGCTCGCGGTCTCCTCGAACTCGACAATTCGTTTTGGATCGGGAATCTCGTGAATCCGATAAATGCCTGGCACTCGCTGCGATTCGATCCACGTCGCAACGCATTCATTTGCGCTCAGCATAAACTCCTCAATGAGTCGATGCGACCATCCCCGCTCCGATCGTACAATCGTTTCCATGTTGCCCTCGGGGTCGAACTGGATCACGGGTTCCGGCAGATCGAAGTCAATCGATCCACGTCGCTTACGTTTTGCATTCAGCTTCAGCGCCAGCTCGTACATCCTTTCGAACTCAGGCACGAGTTCCAGAAACTGCTCTCGTGTCGCGGCATCACCATCGAGAATCGCCTGAACCTGCGTATACGTCATCCGCTTCACACTGCGAATAATTCCCTCGCACACTTCGTAGCCCAACACCTCACCGCGGCCATCGATCTCCATCACACAGCTCTGCACGAGCCTGTCCTCATCCGGCCGCAGACTGCACATTCCGCTTGAAAGCTGCGGCGGCAGCATCGGGATCGCACGGTCAGGAAAATATACCGAAGTCCCGCGCAATCTTGCCTCAAGGTCGAGCGAGGTTCCCGGTCGCACGTAGTGGCTCACATCCGCAATGTGAACCTGCAGCTCCCAATTCCCATTTGCGAGAGGCCGCACCAGCACTGCATCATCGAAGTCCCTTGCCGTCTCGCCGTCAATCGTCACAATCGGCAGTCCGCGAAAGTCCCGGCGTCTCTCAGCCTCTTGCGGCGTCAATCTCTCAACCGTCTGCTCCGCCGAAGCGGCAGCCTCTGCCAGTACATTCGTCGGAAAGACATGGGGCAGATGATGCTTGCGAATCACAATCTCTACATCCACACCAAAGGCGTCAGGCGGACCAAGCACCTCGATCACTCGTCCCCGCGCTGGTCTTCCCGGAGTCGGGAAATCCGTAATCTCAACATCCACCGCTAATCCTTCGAGCGGCTGATGCGGATCCAGATCCTCAGACCAATGAGCTGTCTGCGCCTGCGCCTCCTCACCTAATACGCGATGTGGAGTCTCCTTCGGAATCGCCGCTACTTCCGCGCCTTCAGGAATCAGAATCGCCTGCGTCATCCGCTCATCCAGGGGCGCGATGTAATTTCCGTTCACGAGCGGAGTGTTATCCCACGCACTTCGCCGATGCGTCCTCGCATAGTGAAAGATTCCGACTACCGTAGAATTTCTCCGTGTCAGTACCCGCGCAACACGCCCCGAGCGGCGACCATCTCTTCCGGGCGGAGCCTCGTCCACCAAAACCTCATCGCCCTGCATTGCACCATTCAAATCATTCGGCGGAATAAAAAGATCATCGTCACGATTCGTACTTCCGTTCGGACGAACAAATCCATATCCGTCACGATGCAGATCCAGCCGTCCTGCTACCAGACGATCACGCGTCACCGGCATCCCCGCACCATCGCTCTTTACTCGCTTTGTCTTTCCCGGCACAGCCGACGGGAGAGCCCACTGCTCCGTCTCTGTCTTCACCAGTTCCCCACGAGCTGTCATTCGTGCAAGCTGTTCCAGCAGCACCCGCCGCTCGCGCCCTCCACCCAGCCCAAGCTCGCGAATCAACTGCTTATACCCAGCCCTGTGTCCAGCAGAGCGCTCAATCAATCGCAACAGCTCGCGATCACTCCGTGCATAAGAACTTCGTGCCATCATCCGAGCATACAGCCCTACTTCACCGACGCGTTCGCCGTTCCATTGGCCGGCGCACTATCAAGCTTCGTCATCGCTACCGCCTGTTCCAGCGTCGTCCCCGCCGGCACCTGCGTAAACTCTGACTGTACCTCGTCCTGTTGCTGGCCGATGTTCTTAAAGAACAGCGCCTTGCCCTCGATGTGTACATGGGTCTCCGTAATCTGCCATAGCCCCGGAGCCACCTCGCGCCGTTCCACCCGGAACGTTCCTCCTTCGTGCAGACGACCCAGCAGACCCCAGCCGATCGTCACATCGTCCATCAGCTTTCCGCTCATCGTTATGATCCTATGCTGCTTCTTGTCTACCACCAGCTTCCCTGCCATCGCCCCCAGTACCCGCGATTGAATATCCGGCGGACTGAAGTCAGGATTCGGCTCAAACTGAAGGGTCCACTTCTCAGGATCTTCGCTCTCAATCTTCCACTTGAAAGCGTTCGGCAACATCGTCATCAGCTCACGCGCATTCTTGTCATCTTGAGCCGCATCCTTGCGCTGCTTCGCCAGTTTTTCATGGTCGTGAACAAAGCTCTGAATCCGTTCGTCCTCTGCCTGGGCCTGGGCACCACCCAACGCATAGCCGCCTTGGCTCACCAGCCGCTTCACCGATCCATGGTCGGTCTCTACAACAATGAAGACGCTGTTATTGGTCTCCCTGCGCAGATCGCGATATCGCCATCTCGTGTGATCGGTATCATCAGCAGCTAACTCAGCCTTCACCGCGGCCTGAACGATAGACTTCGGATCTCCACCATTCTCCTGCGCACGAGCCGGCCCATACACCATCACCAGAGAGAACCCGAACAAAGCCAAAGATGCAATCTTCCGAGCCATAACAATCCGTCTCCCGTAAGATGCAGATTTCGCAGTCGAAGTCTACTTCTAGATCATCACTTAACCCATTCCACACGAATACTTTTCTTACCCAGGCGCAGAACTGGAGAATCGCCGAGCACATCTTTCGCCATCGTCCGCGCAGTAATCTTCTCTCCATTCAAACTCACCGCATTCTCCCCAAGCTTCCGGGTTGCCTCACCCGCCGATCCAGCCAGCCTCGCCAGCACCAGCAGCTTTGGCACGCGCACTTCATCGCCCTGCATCAGCCCCTCTTCGTCGAGCGAAACCTTCACCACCGGAACATCCTCGCTCACGCCACGCTGTTGAAACATCTTCGCCCACCCTTCAGCGGCAGCGTTCGCCTCCGCCTCTGAGTGGAACCCCTTCGTAATCGTCCAAGCCAGATTCTTCTTCGCCTGCATTGGGTGCAGCTTGCCGTCGCGTACCTCCACCTGCATCCCCGCGATCTCCGAAGCGCGCAGATCCGTGAGCAGCGTCCAGTACCGCCACATCAGTTCGTCCGACACCGACATCAGCTTCCCATACATCTCCGCCGCTGGCTCGTGCACACCAATCGCATTCCCAAGCGACTTCGACATCTTCTGCACGCCATCGAGCCCCTCAATGATCGGCATCATCAACACAATCTGTTGCGGCTGCCCAAAATGCCTCTGCAGATCGCGTCCACGCATGAGGTTGAACTTCTGATCCGTTCCGCCAAGCTCCACATCGCACTCGAGCGCGACGGAGTCGTATCCCTGCGCAATCGGATAGATCAACTCATGGAGAGCGATCGGCTGCTCCTCATTGAATCGCTTATGAAAATCCTCGCGCTCCAGCATCTGCGACACCGTGAACTGTGCCATCAGCTTCACCATGTCGTAGTAGCTCAGCTTGTCCAGCCACTCGGAGTTGTACCTTACCTCGGTCTTCTCACGGTCGAGGATCTTAAAGACCTGTTCCTTATAAGTCTCCGCATTCGCAGCAATCTCCGCCGGAGTCAGCGGCTTCCGAGTCACATTCCTTCCGGTCGGATCGCCGATCAACGCGGTCGAATCCCCTATCAAAAAGATCACAGTATGCCCCAGATCCTGAAAGTGCTTCAGCTTCCGCAGCAACACCGTATGTCCGAGATGCAGGTCGGGTGCGGTCGGATCAAACCCTGCTTTGATCCGCATCGGCACCCCCGAAGCCATCGACTTGCTGATGCGCTCTTTCAGGGCCTCGAGCGGAACAATCTCCGCGGCACCTTTGGTAATCAAATCAAGTTGCGCTTCCAACGATGGAAATTTGGACATGGTCTCGGACAATGGAACCGGCATGTCTCAAGTATAAAGACCGGAAGCCTTAATATTTGGGGCACGTGCCGACAGCCTCCCTCAAAGACTTCTCAACCTCAAGCGACAACCGCCTCCACCACACTCACTGAGCAATCCGTAGGCACCAGTTGCTCTCACCGAAAACCTTCCTTTGCCAACAACAAAACGTATTCCTCCACAGTCCTTTCCTGACCTCCGGGAATCGCGAGCATCGCCATATCGAAGAACTTACTCTCATTCTGGAGGCCGAATTTTCATGAAACAGTTGGTTTTCTCCGATCGGCGCGAGCAATCCGTAACCGCCATGTATCATTCGCTCGTATGTACCTCGCCGATCCGGAACTAACGGCCAGTCAGGTCCTTCGAATCTTCCATCACGACGAGTTCTATCTCTTCCTTGGCGCATCCTTCACCGCCCTCGGACTCGTCGCGATGGCGTTCGCCTTCCTCAGCCGCAAATTCGACGCCATGCTCTTCTGGCTCGCCCTCTTCGCTATCCTCTACGGCCAGCGTCTCTGGCTCCAGTCCGGACTCCTCGGCCTGCTGGTTCCACCCTCTTTCTTCTTCTCCAGTCTGCGCGAATCCGCCAACTATCTCGTCCCCATCCCGGCTTTCTTTTATTTCGAAGCCGCAGGATTCCTTGGACGCTCCGGCCGCAAAATCGCTACCCTCTTGGCCATCCCGTTCCTCGGTCTCTTCATCGCTACCTTTTTCTTCGGCCCACGCCACGAGTTCGTCCTGACCAATCACCTCCTCGTCATTGCTACGCTCCTCGCACTCATCATTCAATCCATCCGACAGAAGAGCCCCGACCGCGATTTCATCATCATCCGACGTGGAATCGCAGTCTTCGTCGCCTTCGCCCTCTTCGACAATATTCTCCAGGCCCTCGGCCACTTCATCTATATCGAACCAATCGGCTTTGCCTTCTTCCTCGCCACCCTTGGCTATGTTGCCGCCACACGCAGCATCCACCGCGACCAGCAATTCGGCGAACTCCAGAAAGAACTGGAGATCGCCCGCCGCATCCAGACCGATATCCTTCCACCTTCCTTTCCCAGTTCCGATCACTTCAAAGTCGCCGCGCGTTATGTTCCCATGACTGCTGTCGCAGGAGACTTCTACGACTTCCTGATCACCGGCCAACAGCAGGCCGGTCTTCTCATCGCTGACGTCTCCGGCCACGGGATCCCGGCCGCGCTCATCGCCTCCATGGTCAAACTCGCGGCCACCTCCCAGCGAGCCAACGCCTCTAATCCCGCGGCACTTCTCATCGGAATGAACTCTGTTCTCCACGGCAATACGCAGAGCCAGTTCGTCACCGCCGCGTACGTCTACCTCGACGCCGCCACTTCCACCCTCAGCTACTCTGCCGCCGCGCATCCGCCCATGCTGCTTCTGCGCGCCGGAGCGGTCATCCCCGTCGAAAAGAACGGCCTTATGCTCGCCGCCTTTTCTTTCTCTACCTACGAAACCATTACTTACCCCATCGAATCCGGCGACCGCTTCCTTCTCTACACTGACGGTCTCCTCGAAGCTGCGAACCGTGCCGGTGAAGAGTTCGGCTCAGAGCGCCTCACCCGCTTACTCCAGAACAGCGCATTTCTTACGGCCGACCAAGCCGTCGATGAAATTGTCTCCACCCTGCAAAACTGGTCTCACGCTCAAAACGACGACCTAACCATCCTCATCTGCGACTACGCAAAGGCATAATCAGTGCCAGACCGTAAACCCAGACCCGACCGTCCTACACCACGGAAGGAAAAACTCTGCAAAATCTGCAAGCATCCCATCCACTGGACGAAACAAAACTCCCGCGACTGGGACATTCTCAAATTCTGCTCTGACGCCTGCAGCGGTTACCGTTCAGGTGAAAAAGACGCCGCACTCGAAGCCGCCGTCCTCCAACTTTTAGCGGAGCGCAAACCCGGAACGACCATCTGTCCCTCCGAAGCTGCGAAACTCGTCGCTGGCGACCCGCGCAACAAATCGCACGGATCTCGCCGCGACTGGGAAGCCCTCATGGAACCCGCGCGAGGAGCGGCTCGCCGTCTCGTCAGTCAAAACAAAATTATTATCACCCAACACGGTCGCCCGGTCGACCCGGCCACGGCAAAGGGCCCAATCCGCTTGCGCCTCCGCTAAAATCCTACGCGGAGAACCCATGGACATCGACCGCATTCGAACCTATCTCCTCACTCTTCCGCACGTCGTCGAAACCGAGCAGTTCGGCGGCCTCGTCTTCTGGGTCGGAGACAAAGCCATCGGCGGCAAGATGTTCGCATGGATCAAGCTCGAACAGACCGACAACAAGCCTCGCGTCCTCTCCTACATCGCAGGCCCCGAACGATTCAACGACCTCCTCGAAATCGACGGCATCTTTCCCGCACCCTACGTCGCGCGTATCTTCTGGGTAGCCGTCGAGCGATGGAACGTCTTCCGCACCGTAGAGTGGGAGAAAGAACTCCAGGCCGCGCACGAGATTACTTTCAACAAGCTTCCACGGATCACCCGAGCCTTCCTCGCCCGTCCCACCGTCGAACAAAGACGTGGCATCGACGAGCGAAAGAAATTTCTGGCCACCCGGGCTGCTACTAAAATCAAATCCGCAGCAAAAAAACCCATCACAAAGAAAACAAAGGGAGCAAAGAAACGAACGAGATAATCAGTTAGCCTTCGAGGCTGCATCCGCCGAGGCCGAATCCAACTCTCCCGCAAAATAACTCTCGCGAAAACGAATCCGTGCATCCGGATACTCCGGAACCCTCACGCGAATCCGATGCATCCCGGGCGAGGGCTCGCCATTCGTCTCCGCATGCGGCGTAAAACTCAACAAATAATAGTTGTGCACGTGATTCGAAAGCTGATGAAGCCCCCCATCAAATCCCTTCTGCGTTGTAAAGTTGATGTACTCACCACCCGAGAGCGCCGCTAGCTCCTTCGCCGTATTCTTCCTTAGCGCTTGAACCGCCATCACCAGTAATCCAATCGGTCCACTGCCCCCGCCATACTTCAGATCGTTCAGAACCTCCGTCTTTCCCGGTCCAAACGCAACCGAGTCGACCACTGTATTCGTCCGCCCCAGCGCAGCAACCACCGCAGCAGGTTTCTTCAAGCTGCCGTGATCGCGTGTTTCGCTGATCAGTAGAACTGCATGGCGATAATGATTCTTCCGTGCATCGAGCAGCCTCGCTGCATAGTCCACCGCATCGAGCGTCGCCGCATCCGGATCGTCATCGCAGGGCTGAAGCTGCCCCAGCGCATGAGCTGTCGATTCCATCTTGTTCGAAAATTTTCCCAGCAGCAACGGAGCGGACGCATACGTAACCACTGCAATCTCCCGAGGAGCATCGCCGGCAATCTCATCGATCATGGCAATGATCCCGTTGAGCTTCGGAAACTCCCACCCCGCCGATCTGCTGCACTGAATCACTACCACAAGCGATAGCCCCAGCGAATCCGTATCTTCATCAAGGTGCGCTGTCTGCGGAACGCCATTGTCTTCAACCACAAACTGGTCCTGCTTCAATCCGTACAAAACGTCCCCGTTTTTCATCTGGATCGTCGTCGGCACCAGAACAATATTCGACTGCGTCCGCAGCGTGTAGCTTTGATCCTGATCGGTCGGAGGCGTTACAGGAGGAGTCGCAGGAGCCGTTTGAGCCGAGACGACGGCGCTAAGAAGCAGCACAACAACGAGAGCCCGCATCCTCCAAGTCTAACCGGACTGCGTTATCCTCCGAAGAGCGGATACATTCCCTGCTAAATCCCCGAAAGACGTCTTTTATGAATCCGACTGCGCCCGAAACCGCCCTCAAGCTCGCCTATCCCGCCGCCCGCAAAGTCGACCACGTCGACGATTACTTCGGCACCAAAGTCAGCGATCCCTACCGCTGGATGGAAGACGTCGACTCCGCTGAGGTCAAAGCCTGGATCGAAGACGAGAACGAGCTGACACAGAAGTATCTCTCAGAGATCCCTCTTCGCCAGACCATGCACGCGCGGCTGATGGAGCTTATAAACTTCGAGCGCTACACTCCGCCTGGCCGTCGAGGCACCCGCTATTTCTATTCTCACAACACGGGACTTCAAAACCAGAACGTTCTCTTCTGGCAGGAAGGTCTCGACGGCACACCCAACATATTGCTCGACCCCAACACCTTTTCCGCGGACGGAACCGTCGCAATTAGCGGAGTCAGCGTTACCGACGACGGCGCACTCGCTGCCTACTCCATCGCCGACGCAGGCAGCGATTGGGTCAATTGGCACGTACGCAATATCACCACAGGCGAAGACCTTCCAGACCTCCTCAAGTGGTCCAAATTCAGCAGTGCCTCCTGGATGAAAGACTCAAGCGGCTTCTTCTACGCCCGCTACGATCAGCCCTCAGCCAATGGATCCGACGCCGATGTTCTCAAAGCGGCAAACTACTTTCACAAGATCTACTTCCACAAACTCGGCACACTGCAGTCCGAAGACAAACTCATCTTCCATCGCCCCGACGACGGCGAGCTTAACGTAGGCGCACAGGTCACCGACGACGGCCACTACCTCGTCATCCATCAGAGCAAAGGCACCAGCCCCAATAACGAGCTTGCCGTGCAGGACCTGCATCATCCCGAAAAACCGATCTTGCGCCTGATCGACTCCGCCGATGCAACCTACGCTCCCATCGACAACGACGGTACGCTCTTCTGGCTGCTCACCACGCTCGACGCGCCCAACGGCAAGATCATCGCCATCGACCTGGACCATCCAGGGCGCGAAAACTGGAAGACCGTCATCCCCGAGAGCACGAACAAACTCAGTGACATCTCGATCATCGACAACACCTTCATCGTGAACTATCTCGCCGACGCGCAGAGCCTTGTCCAACTCCATCGCCTCGACGGCACCTTCATCGAGCGCCTCGAACTTCCCGCCATCGGCACGGCGGTAGGCTTCGGAGGGCTCCGCGAAGACACCGAGACCTTCTACCAGTTCACAAACTTCACCACGCCCGGCGTCACCTACCGGCTGGACATGAAGACCCGCAAGTCAACCCTCTATCGCCAGCCCAAACTTCTCTTCGACCCAACGCTCTTCGAGACGAAACAGATCTTCGCTACCAGCAAAGACGGTACCCGCGTCCCCATGTTCATAACCCACAGAAAGGGACTCGCTCTCGACGGCACCGCGCCGACTCTTCTCTATGCCTACGGTGGCTTCAACATCTCGCTCATGCCCGAGTTCTCCCCTGCCAACGTCATGTGGATGGAGCGGGGTGGCATCTACGCCCAGGCCAGCCTCCGTGGCGGGGGCGAGTACGGCGAGGCCTGGCACAACGCGGGCACTCGCGTGAGAAAACAAAACGTATTTGACGACTTTATTTCCCTCGCCGAGTGGCTGGTTGCAAACAAATACACATCCCCAGATAAGCTTGCCATCGCCGGAGGAAGCAACGGGGGCCTCCTCGTAGCCGCCTGCGAGCTCCAGCGCCCCGATCTGTACGGAGCCGTCGTGGCACAGGTCGGCGTCATGGACATGCTCCGTTTCGACCAGTTCACCATCGGCTGGGCCTGGAAGGAAGAGTACGGTTCTCCCTCAGAAAACGAGGAGGAATTTGCTGCAATCCTCGACTACTCCCCACTCCATAACATCAGGCATGGCAAGGGTTACCCGTCTACCCTGATCACCACCGGCGACCACGACGACCGCGTCTTCCCGGCTCATAGCTTCAAGTACGCGGCGGCCCTGCAAGCCGCTCAAACGGGAACGAACCCGATCCTGATCCGCGTGGAAACCCGCGCCGGCCATGGAGCGGGCATGCCACTCAGCAAACGCATCGAAGCCACCGTCGACCAGTTCGCCTTTATGGCCCGCGAATTGCGTATGACACTGGGCAACGACGGAAAGAATCTTTAAGCCGTTTGAATCTGTGTTCGGGAGCTGGAAATCCCAAGAATTTTAGGTGACAGCGAGGCTATTCTCCGCGATACTGCAGCCATCCCCGAAAGTTGTAGGAGAAGCAGCCGTTTTTGGCGAGCTGGTTGCTTCAATATTTGAATCCGCTTCAGGGTTTCGCGCGTCGTATAGAGGAAGGTCACAGAAAGGTTTTTGCTTCATGAAATTGCGCATCGCAATCTCGTTGTTGCTTGCTTTGACGCCTGGATTCGCGCACGCGAAACCGAAGGTCGCCAGCGCGCACATGCGCCCCCAGCTATTCCGCGACCGCGCTCCGAGAGCTCATCTGAATCAGTCGCGCCCCCATGAAGTGCGTATGAAGCAGCCAAAGAATCCACCGCCTCCACCTTCTCCGCCGGAATTCGAATAAAAAGCCCCTCAACGCGGAGGGGCCTTTCTTGCGTCAATTCCCACCCCTCTATCCCAAGCCCGATCCAACCGGCGTGAAACTCCGTGCAGCCCGAATAAAGCCAGCAAGTTTCTCAGGACTCTTTTTCCCGGGCGCGGCCTCTACCCCACTCGCAACATCCACTCCCCAGGGATTCAGCCGGGCAATCGCCTCCGCCACATTCTCCTCCCGAAGCCCACCTGCAACAATCACCTTCAAACCACCCGCAGCATCCGCCAGAGTGACACGAGCGGCACCCCAATTAAACGAAACTCCGCTTCCACCGCTCGCCGCGCCAATCTTCGAGTCAATCAACACACGGTCAACCAGTCCCATTGCATCGACCTCTCGCAATTGCCGCGCGACATCCTCGCCTACACCGTCTGCATCCACAGCCCAATGCAACGTCTGAATCAGTTTCATCCGCCCATCAAGAACCTGGAGCAGCTCCTTCAGTCGAGCCAGATCAAACCCGCCATGCAGCTGCACCGCATTCAATCCAGCCTCCTCCGCCACCCGCACGATCTCATCAGCTGCAAGCGCAGGAAACACCCCAACGCGTTCCACATTCACAGGAAGATGTGGCGTAATCGCCGCCACCTGGGCCACCGTCACACGCCTCGCACTGGGGGCAAACACAAATCCCACCGCATCCGCGCCGAGTTCAGCCGCCAGCCTTGCATCTTCGAGATTCGTATTTGCACAGATCTTGATCCACATTGACCGAGCGCTCGCTCCGAATAAGTTCGTTCGCAAAAATTAGATGTCCGGGGAGTACTCGTGATTGAGCAGCAGCGCCAGCGCCGCACTCGGATCAGGCTCGCGCATCAGAGCCTCTCCCACTAGAAAAGCATCGTACCCAATCGTCCGCAGCTTCGCGATGTCGTCCGCCGTGCGAATCCCGCTCTCAGCAACCGCCACCGTTCCCTTCGGCATCAACGCGACAAGCTCCGCAAACAAATCCGTCCGCACCGAAAACGTACGCAGATCCCGGCTATTCACGCCAATCAGCTCAAAACCCAACCTCGCCGCACGTTCCATTTCTACCCGGTCATGCGCCTCGCACAAAACATCCAGCCCCACCCGCCGGGCCTCAGCGCCTAGCTCCTTCAAATCCGCTTGCGTATGCGCAGCCACAATCAGCAAAACAGCATCGGCGCCCGCGGCTCGTGCCTCAAGAATCTGAAACGGATCAACAATGAAGTCCTTCCGCAAACACGGAATCCTCACCGCATCCGAAGCTTCGCGCAAAAACCCAAGCGAGCCTTGAAAGAACTTCTCATCCGTTAGTACCGACAGTGCAGCCGCCCCCGCGGTCGCAAACCCACGCGCCAGTTTCTCCGGGAAAAAATCCGCGCGAATTAGTCCCCTCGAGGGAGAAGCCTTCTTAATCTCTGCAATAATCGCTGGTCCTTCGACGGCCGCCGCCCGCAAGGCAGCAATGAATCCCCGTGGGCAGTGTTGAGCCGCTTTGCGCTCGAGCGAAGCATAGTCGGCCGCGGCCTTTCGCGTCTCTACCTCGGACCGCGTATGCGCAAGAATCTGATCGAGCTGTGTTGGCATAGTCTCCAGTGAGTTACTGAGAGGAAACGCGATACAAAACCTTGGATGAGCCGGAGCATTACCTCGACTCACGCTCGACCCGGCCGGCGATCGCTCGCCATAGCCCCTATGGGGGGGCTGAAAAATTTTGGTGCCGAAGGGGGGACTCGAACCCCCACACCCTTGCGAGTACATGGACCTGAACCATGCGCGTCTGCCAATTCCGCCACTACGGCACGGTGTTCTTCGCTCCAACCCATGTCAGGCTGAGCACGCTAACCGCGACTTTTTAAGTCTTACAAACCAAGCTCCCGCTGTCAATTCAGCCGAGGCTCACAGGATCAATCCGGAAGAGCCTTTTGCAAGGGAATCCAACCCAAACCGTCCGCAAACGCATCGAACCTTCAAAAAATAACCTGCAACTGCGGATACACAGCCGAATCTCAGGCAGACTTCTTCGAAAAAAGCGCGTCTACTGGGAAGAAAGACTACATTTCTACCCATGACTGAAAAGACCGACCAGAAAAAAGACTTCACCCAGGCCCCCTCAAACAATGAGAAAATCCCGGAGGATCTCTCCGTCGAAATGCGTAGGATCGCCCACGACCTGAGCAACGCACTCGAGATCATCATCCAGACCAGCTACCTTCTCAGCACAGTTGAACTGAAAGAGCCTGCCTCAGACTGGCTTCGTATGCTCGACAGCGGCGTGCAAAAAGCTATGAGCTACAACCTCGAGCTCCGCAACTACATCAAGGATCACGCCGCGAGTTAAGACCGACAACAAAGATAAACTTAATCGTCAGCGAACCCTGCGCCGACCGGACGACTTCGCTGTCTTCTTCACCGACGATTTTTTCTCCTGCATAATCTTTTTCTTTGGTTTCGCTGCGTGCTTTTTCGCAACGACTTTCTTCACGTTCTTCTTCGCAGGCGTACTCTTCGCTGCCCTCTTTGAGGGCGTCTTTTTCTTCTCCGAAGCGGCTTCCAGAGCCAGCTGGCCAACTGCGATCCCCATCTCAGTTAGCTTGCGTTCATGCGATGCGATGAGATCTTCGATCTGCTGCAGCAAAATGCGCGTATGCATTGGCTTCACCAGAAGCCGATCCGCTCCCATCTCCTGCCAGTCCTCTTCCGCCACAGGAAACGCGGTCAGAAGCGCCACCGCAGGATGATAAGCCGCCGCTCGTGCAGCGCGAATCACTTCAACGCCCGCAACATCGTGCTCCATGCGCATATCGGTGATCAACATCTGATATTCGCGCGTATGGAGCTTCGAAACTCCTTCGCGCGCCGAAGCCGCCGTGTCCACATCAAACCCGCTGATCTCCAGGACAGCCTTCAGCGTCAGCAAAACAGCAACCTCATCATCGACCAGCAAAATACGGCGTCTCATCCGGGATCCCCTTTTTACTGCTTTCCGAGCAACCATACATGATCTGGTCCATGATGCCAAAGAACCAAAGGTCTTCGCAGCCCCGTCCTGTTACCCTCCTGTCGCTGCATTACCGGGTGCTCGCGATGCAGTTCGTCTCGCAATTTCACCCTCATCTGGCGAGTTCGAAGCCAAAAGTCGATCTTCCGCATAGTGTTATACTTGAGGTTAAAGTGCAACCTTCTCCCGGGTTTGCATCTAAATCCCTGAACAATGCATAGCGGGTACAAAGTCCCGCTGTGGAGGCGACTTATTCCACCAATTGATAAACGCTCCGCGAAGTCTTTTATCCGCACCAACGAACGTATCCGCGCCCGAGAAATCCGCGTTATCGATGAAAACGGCGAACAGCTTGGCGTCATGGCGCCTTTTGATGCCCTCAAGATGGCACGCGAACGTTCCCTCGACCTCGTAGAGATCTCCCCCAACGCCGTTCCGCCAGTCTGCAAGATTCAGGACTACGGCAAATTCCTCTACGAAAAGGACAAAAGCGAACGGGCAGCCCGCAAGAAGCAAAAAGTCATCACGATCAAAGAGGTCAAGTTCTCCGTCACCGTCGACGAACATGACTACCAGACTAAGAAAAATCAGGCCATCCGCTTTCTCGGCGAAGGCGACAAGGTTAAAGCATCCCTCCGATTCAAGGGCCGCCAAATGGCCCATCGCGACCTCGGCTACAAAATCATCAACCGCCTCATTCTCGATATCGGCGATGCCGGGCTGGTCGAATTCATGCCCCGCATGGAAGGCACAACCCTTCACGCCATCCTGGCCCCGTCGAAGAAATCTGATTCTGGTTCGAAAAAAGCCGAGCCCGGATCTGGATCGGGAACCACGCCTGCGGGGAGCAAACCGGTCCATCCCCCCACCTCGGCGGCCGTCTGAGATAACACGCTAAGAATGCCGCGCGATCGCACTTAGCACCAGCCTGAGGACCACAAAAAAACCATCAATTTCGCCTTGTTTTGTGGTCAAAAATGGGCCTATTTTGGTGTGCATTCGCCTTCACAGACGAGTTAATTCCGCCGCTAGTAACTTCCTGGTAACAAATAATCGAACCTCAAGGGTTTAAATCGACCCGCTTTGAGTCAATGAAGCTGCGCCGATCGGGCCGAAAGTTCATCAAGTCCGGCTAACCGTCTATTAATCATTGGTTTATGGGATCGGCCCCGGCTTTTCCCTCTATGAATCAGGCCTGATTTGGCAGTCCACCCACCTCTGCTAATTCAAAACGGCAATTCGGCGCTTTCCCCTTTATTTTCTTCTTTTCGACTGCACCTTTTTGCCTAGAACGAGGGAAATGGGTACTTTAGTAACAAGCAATGTTGCATACTTCAGTATATAACTGATTCTATTAGACTTATTCCATTATGTATCCTATTGTTACCTCATCTGGTTGTCCAGAGAAATCTTTTTTACTAAATACAACTTTCGGGGTATCTCTCTATGAAACACATCGTTCGCGCCTTCGTCGTCGCCCTCGTCATCACCGGAGCAGTTGCCTCCACTCAGACCTCCTCTGCCTCTACCCACAACAAAGTTGTCGCAGCTCGCACCAGCATGCTGCCTGTTCCGACCTGCCCCCCAAATGATCCCAATGCTTGCGGTATGGGCCTTGGCCGCTAAGGTCGGCGCTTTGATTATCACTAAGTAGATTTATTTTCAATACTTTAAAGAAAGTACAAAGGGACCTTTATCATGAAATTTTTCGTTCGCGCTTTCGTTGTTGCCATCGTCGTCACCGGTGCAGCTGCCTCCACTCAGACATCTCCCGCTTCTGCCCATGGCAAGGTTGTTGCTTCCAGAACCAGCATGCTGCCGGTTCCGACCTGCCCCCCGAACGATCCGAACGCATGCGGGATGGGTTTGGGCCGCTAAAGGCCCTACTGCCAGCCCTCCCGCGTTAGTTACTTCATAGTGGGCAATTTGTTGCATGATTGCGTAAAAATTGTTGTGTCCGTGCCTGGAATAAGCTAGGCTGAGGTTGCCTCACAGGTACGGACAACTATGAAATCTTCCCTCTCCAGTCTGTATTCACAGCTTCAATACGTTGAGCCGATGGTTTGCGCGATGCTTGTATATTTTCTTCTGCGCGCCAAAGCCGCACGCCAGTTCACGTACCTCTTTGCCTTGCTGTGCGTTAGACTCACCTGTTCCTTCATCTGCATTCCCCTGAATACCTTCAGTGGGCACGGCATTGAACGCCACCTCGCCTATCAAATTTATTTCTACGTTTACTGGGTCAGCTTCGCCCTGGAGGCGATTCTTTCCCTGCTCGTGATCTATGGCATCTTCAGAATGGCTATGGCCCCGCTTAAGGGTCTTCAAACACTGGGCATGTTGGTCTTCCGCTGGGTCGCTGCAATCTCCGTCGCGGTAGCGATTGGTGTTGCAGTATCTCCTCATCAGTCAGGCATTGACTTCATGACCGCGATGATCACCCAGCTCCAGCAGACCTCGAGTATTCTGACTCTTTGCTTGCTGCTGTTTGTATGCTTTGCCATCCGGCCGATGGGTCTTTCGTTCCGCAGCCGAATCTTCGGGATTAGTCTTGGACTCGGGTTTCTCGCAACGATGAATCTCGTCAACTCTGCCTGGATCGCCCACAACCCAAACATGTACTCCGAATTCAGCGTGATCACTGGGCTTGCGGTGGTGCTCACTCTGCTTACGTGGTCCGCGTACTTCGCATTTCCGGAGCCAAAACGCCGTATCATCGTGCTTCCAACGACCTCGCCGTTCCTTCGCTGGAATCAGATCTCGATGGCTCTCGGTGACGATCCAGGATATGTCGCAGTCGGCGGCATTCCACCGGAGCTTTTTGCTCCGGCTGAGCTTGAGGTTATGAGGCGTGCCTCTGCCAAGATGACTCCGGTTCTTGAAAATCCAGCCGGAATGCACTCTTTGTCCGCATAAGATTCACGGCAGCAGAGACTCGAACATCCAGCTGAAAACATACAAAGGCCACCCATCCAAATGGGTGGCCTCAGACTGCTGACGAACCCCACGATTTTCGTGGGGTTTGTTTTTAGAGCTTTGGTTCCGGCTTAGTGGTGGGTTGGGCCGGCGAGCAGCTGATAGCTGTGCAAGTGGTCGATATAAGTCGATAAGAGCGTGGGCAGGAGG
>DATMKY010000029.1:0-29039 GCA_035570955.1 Edaphobacter sp.
TCAGCCGGCGCCCAGTCTCGCGCGCTTCTGGTTTTTACCTCCACAAAACACAGCCATTCTTCATCCCACCCGATCAGATCGACATCGCCCACAGCTTCGCGCTCTTCCATCGCCGCGCCACAACGGTATAGCCCACATTCCGCAGATGAAACAGAGCCTCTCGCTCACCTCGCTCGCCCGTCGCCAGATGCGCAGCCGTTTCCATACCGCGTCTCCGCGCAGCCAACGCCTCCATCCATCGCATCGTCCAGACCTGAAGATCGGTCCACACTCAACTCACCGTTCCCACCGCCCCGGATACCTTCACCCACTACCCTCCGCAAGTAAGCATAGACGCTCTTCGATTGAGTGTCCTCCGGCAACTCACACGAGTCTCCGGCTTATAGCATGAATGCATGAATGTCATCCTCTTTGGAGCTACCGGCATGGTCGGCCAGGGCGTTCTGCGCGAATGTCTCCTTGATCCTGGCATCAACAACGTCCTCGCCATCGTGCGTACTCCGACAAACCAGCACGACGCCAAACTTCACGAGCTCGTTCACTCCAACTTCTTCGACTACTCCGACATCGAACCCAAACTCACCGGTTACGACGCCTGCTTCTTCACCCTTGGCGTCTCCTCGGCCGGCATGGAAGAGGCCAAATATAAGCACCTCACCTACGACCTCACCATGACAGCCGCAACCACGCTCGCAAAACTCAACCCGCAGATGACCTTCCTTTATGTCTCCGGCGCGGGCACCGACTCCTCCGAACGCGGACGCAGCATGTGGGCCCGCGTCAAAGGCAAGACCGAGAACGACCTCCTCAAACTTCCCTTTAGAGTCGCCTATATGTTTCGTCCTGGCATCATCCAGCCTCTTCACGGCATCAGGTCGAAGACTCGCCTCTACCAGGTCTTCTACACGATCTTCCAGCCCATCTTTCCGCTTCTGAAATCCGCCTTCCCCAAATCTGTCACGACTACAGAGCAACTCGGCCGTGCGATGCTTCAGGTCGCCCGGCATGGATATCCAAAACCAATTCTCAAAGCCCAAGACATCAACGCGGCGTAAAGAGCGTCTTGTACCTATGGGTGATTGTGACTTGGGTACCAAACCCAGAAAATTGAGAGCGATCGTTCGCGAAATCAGTCCTTCCTGAACGCTAATGTGGCAGCCGGTGTCGAGATTTGGAAGCGGAACATATTAGTTATGTGGTATTTGCGCGTCCCAGGCCCCTGTAGTTTTGCTGTCTTGCTGATCGCATGGATCGGTTCGCCAACGTGCGCGCAGACCTCGAACAGCCAGCCAACTCTAAACTTCAAACCTGCCCTTTTCGCCTCTTCCCAGTCCGACTCGGCAACAGCCGGTCCGGTCACCGGTCACGAAACCACCGATCCCCCGGCCGGATTGCCGGAGTCGCCCGCCTCTCACATCGCCAGCCAAATAATCGAACCGACCAACGCAGGAAGCATCCTCGGCACCGTCGTGGATCCAAACGGCGCCGAAGTCGCCAACGCTCTCGTCACACTCGAAAATGAAGACACACGCATCCAGCGCACGCTGATTACGGACAGTGCAGGCTTCTTCAAATTCGAAGCCGTCGAGCCCGGGCGATTTCACCTGACAGTCTCCTCATCCGGCTATGCGCGGTGGATCGCCGACGATCTCAGCATCCAGAACGGCCAGTCCTACGATGTCCCCGAGGTCGCGCTCCACATCGCCTCGGCGACATCCGAGGTTGAAATCATCGCTACCGGCCACGAGATCGCCGAAGACCAGATGCACTACGCCGAAAAGCAGCGCGTCCTCGGCATCTTCCCCAATTTCTATGCCTCGTACGTCTGGCACGCGGCACCACTCAGCTCTGGGCAGAAGTTCCGTCTCGCACTAAGAACAACAGTCGATCCCGTCTCTATCGCGATCCCAGCAGTCGTTGCCGGCGTCGAGCAGTCGCAGAATAGTTACGACGGATTCGGCCAAGGTGCTCAGGGCTTTGCGAAACGTTTCGGCGCCGCATCGGCAGACACCGCAATCAGCACCGTACTCACCGATGCGGTCTTTCCAACGATCTTCCGTCAGGATCCCCGCTACTTCTACAAAGGAACAGGCAGTGTCATCTCGCGAGCCATGTACGCCATCTCCACCGTCGTCATCTGTCGGGGCGACAACGGCCGCTGGCAGCCAAACTATTCCAATCTGGTAGGAAACCTCGCTTCAGCAAGCATCTCCAACACGTACTACCCGTCGAGTGATCGCAACGGAGCGCGCCTGACGATCAACAACTGGCTCATCGGAGACGCCTCCGGCGCAATCAGCTCCCTGTTCCAGGAGTTCCTCGTCAAAAAAATATCTCGCGGCGTCCAGTCTCTGCCAAACTCTGAACTGGGTACAAAGTAACTCCCGAAAGACCCACGAACCCCTCCATCTCCCCTGAATTCCCTCGGAAAAAGTCAACCCATTGCCTCCGTTGCCCGACCCTGCGATACTTAATCGTGCACACCACGCACAAACTTCCAATCCATCTCAAGAGGTCGCGGAAATGTCTGCCAAGTACATCTTCGTAACGGGCGGTGTTGTGTCTTCGTTAGGAAAAGGTCTCGCCGCAGCCTCCATCGGTTGCTTGCTTGAGGCCCGCGGACTCCGCGTCAACCTCATGAAGTTCGACCCCTACCTCAACGTTGACCCCGGCACCATGTCGCCTTTCCAGCACGGTGAAGTCTTCGTCACCGACGACGGCGCTGAAACCGACCTCGACCTCGGCCACTACGAACGCTTTACTCACGCGCATCTGTCCCGCGACAACAACCTCACCACCGGCCGCATCTACGAACAGATCATCACCAAAGAACGTCGCGGGGACTACCTCGGTAAAACCGTCCAGGTCATCCCCCACGTCACCAACGAAATCAAGAACGCCATGCGCAAGGTCGCAGCCGATACTGACGTGGCCATCGTCGAAATCGGCGGCACCGTAGGCGACATCGAATCGTTGCCCTTCCTTGAAGCCATCCGTCAGATGCGCCAGGATCTCGGCCGCGAAAACACCTGCTTCGTCCACGTCACCCTCATCCCTTGGATCGCTGCAGCACAGGAACTCAAAACAAAGCCCACACAGCACTCCGTAAAAGAGATGCTCTCCATCGGTATCCAGCCCGACATCCTGCTCTGCCGCTCCGACCGCGCCGTCCCTCGCGAGATGCGCCAGAAGATAGCTCTCTTCTGCAACGTCGAAGAGCCCGCCGTCATCGCCGCACGCGACGTCGCCAGCATCTACGAAGTCCCGCTCACCTTCGCCGCCGAAGGCGTCGACTGCCTCGCTCTCAAATACCTTCGCATCGAAGCCAAAGCACCCGACCTGTCCAAGTGGCAGGACATCGTCTACCGCGCCTACAACCCGAAAGACGATGTCAATATTGCCATCGTCGGCAAATACGTCGAGTACGAAGACAGCTACAAATCACTCAAAGAAGCTCTCGTCCACGGAGCACTTGCGCATAATCTCAAACTCCGCGTCACATGGATCGAAGCCGAAGGCCTTGAAACCCACGACACCGAAGGCCGCCCGACTCTCGAATACCAACACCAGCTTGAAGGATTCGACGGCATCCTCGTCCCCGGCGGCTTCGGCAAGCGCGGCATCGAGGGCATGCTCAACGCCATCCGCTATGCCCGCGAGACCAACACGCCTTACTTCGGCATCTGCCTCGGCATGCAGACCGCCTGCATCGAGTACGCACGCAACGTCTGCGGACTGAAAGAAGCCAACTCCTCCGAATTCGATCCCGCCACTCCCTACCGCATCATCTACAAGCTCCGCGAGCTCACCGGCGTCGAAGAGATGGGCGGCACCATGCGCCTCGGCGCATGGGACTGCGTCCTCGCCCCTGACTCTCTCGCCGCAAAGGCCTACGGCACCACCGACATTTCCGAACGCCACCGCCATCGTTACGAGTTCAATCGCGAGTACGAAGCCGTCCTCACCGGTGCAGGCCTTCGCATCACCGGCACCACCCCCGACTCAACCTACGTCGAAATTGTCGAGATCCCCACCCACCCCTTCTTCCTCGGCTGCCAGTTCCACCCCGAATTCAAATCCAAGCCACTCGAGCCCCACCCCATCTTTCGCGACTTCATCGCAGCCAGCTACAAGAACCACCTCCGCCACACCAACACTACAAAACCAGAAGCCCAGCTCGAACAGAACTTCTAGACCTCCGAGGCTGTGAGCGTTGGAAACTTACAGGAGCGAGCTAGGCGAAGCCGTTGATCGCTTTGGCGTTTGATCTTTTCCTTTGGTCCTGACACGAGAAGGCGAAACATAATGAAAGCGTATTAAATAGATTTGCTCGCCTTTCCCATGCTTCGCAACCTTGAGCAGATCCAGTACGCCAAGGAATCCCGATTCACGTGCCAGTTCTGGAGTAATGTCAGGAAATCCAATCGGTTCGATCGAATCCACCTCGATCTCGCCTTCCTCCATCCGATATCTGCCGCCCACCCTTACCTTTAAACGCATCCAGATTCGCACCGAACAGGTGATCTTTCCCTGACGAACACCTTCGCGAAATCGCTTGGCAAATTGCATGCTGAAAATCTACTCCAACGTGGCATTCGCGCTGAGGCGAACTGGCTTCACAGACTGATATTACTTGCCTTCGGCAGCCGCGCCATTAAACAGCCGCAACCGCGAGAGAGCCACCTGCTTCACTGCCTCCACTGCCGTGGGCAAAATCTTATAAGGCACAACCTCATCGGGCTTCTTCGCCAAACCCTCCTCCAACCCACGCCTCCACGCCACCCGCAGCTCCGTATTGATGTGGACGACGTTGATCCCCGCAGCAATTGCCCTCCGAAAATCATCATCGTTCGTCCCCGATCCGCCATGCAGCGTGAGCGGCACCTGCGCCGCGGCCTTGATCGCAGCAATCCTCGGATTATCTAAATGCTTCTTTGTCTCTCCGTGCACCATGCTCTTCAGCATCCCATGCATATTCCCTACTGCGGGAGCAAGAATGTCGACCCCCGTCGATTCCACATATCGCTTCGCCTCTTCGGGGCTCGTCAGCCCACGCGACAGGTCCGGCGCTACATCGTGTATCTCAGAGCCCGTCCCAATGTCGCCGATCTCCCCTCAATCAGGATGTCAGGGCTAATTCCCTTCAATACTCCGATCGCTTCCTTCGTCTGGCGCACATTCTCCTCAAATGGCAGCGCCGAAAGATCGAACACAATCGAATCAAATCCCGCCTTCGCTGCTTCCACTGCCTTCGCCAGCGAGTGCGTGTGGTCAGCATTCAGAAAGATCGGAAAATCGAACTCCCTCCGCAAGCTCCGCACCACGGCCGCAATCTGCCGAACTCCCAAAAACTCACGCTCCCCCTCAGACACCCCCACCATCACCGGAACCTTCAGCTCCTGGGCAGCGGCGAACACTGCCTTCAGCAAAACCAGATCAGCAACATTGTAGTGACCAACCGCAACAGCGTTCTTACGTGCCTTCTGCAAAACATCTCGTAACCCACGCATGGGGAAGCTCCTTGACGATCAATCACCCCAAATCGCCCGGACCAACTGCAGGCATAGTGGAATCTCCAGCGTTTGACTCTCAACATTTCCAACTTGATTCTTTTCTCTGCCGAGGTCATTGAAACAGCCTTATTTCTCCCAGAACTATCGATACTGACCAAATGTTGACATCTACCGAACTGACGTATGACAACTCCCTTTCCTCAATCGCGCAGTCTTGAATCACCGGGCCAAATCTCAAGATGAAAACAGCGAAAAGGAAGAATTATGTTCGACGCAATAGAACGATCGCAACCGCGCATAATCAGCGCCTCAACATTTAATTCATTGGAACCTGCAGCGACAAAACAAACTCGCTCCACGCGCAAACCTCAAAGTCTGGCAGCAGGCCTCCTGGTAGCAGCAAGTATCATCCCTGCATCCGCCCAGGGCAGAGCTGTATTACTTCCCAAGCCCGCCATGGATCTGTCCTACCACGCAAAGGTCGTCAATGTGGATCTCGGCCGTTCTCAAAACGCCAGACCCCACTCCAACTTTCGGTTCGTCAATATTGCCGACAGCACGAATGGTTTCACCGCATTTTCCACGTTTCCCGCGATCAACAACCACGGTGCGGTTGCCTTCGAAGCTTCCGTTCCGGGCGGAGACGGTATCTTCAAATCGCAAGATGGTGCCGTAACCACGATCGCCCAAAGCTCTCCTGGCGGTTTTGGTCTCTTCGGTCGCGATCCCGTCATCAATGAAGCTGGCACCGTAGCATTCGGCGCGAACATCGGCACCGCGGCCGGAATCTTCACAAGCGACGGGACCACAACTAAAACCATCGTCAATACACTCGATCAGGGGCTCATCGCACGCTTCCTCGGCTCCCCCTCCATCAACCGCTCCGGCGAAGTTGCCTTCTTCGCAACCCGCAACGGGTTCACGTCGCAAGCCATCTTCGTCGGAAACGGCGGGCCGCTCTCCACTGTCCTCGACACAGCAACTTCCGACTTCAACAGCCTCCAGAATGTTGCTATCAATGCTTCAGGCGAGATCGTCTTCGTTGCGGGGACCACCGACATCCTTGCCGGCATGTTCATCCTCGACCCCCGAAAAGACTTGAAGCAAAATGGGAAAAATCCCGACAATCAACTGATCGATATCGTCGACACAAACAACCCAGCCTTCGGAGGTTTTGGCGACCCAGTCATCAACAAGCTCGGCACCGTCGCTAACGATGTCTTCAGCAACGGAATCAACTCCGAAATCCTGAGCGGAAATCAGAACGGGATCACACCTCGAACTGATTTCCTTAACGACATATTCCATAGCTTCGAACATCCTTCAATCAACGACTCAGATGCCGTCGCTTTCTTCGCCATCAAGACCGATGGAACCTCTGGTGTCTTCGTCGTACTCGCCGAAGGAGCTTCGCCAGTTCCTGTCATCCAGACCGGAGATCCGCTTTTTGGCTCAACCGTAACCGAGGTAGATTTGGGACGCTTTGCCCTCAACAACAAGTTCCAAATGGCGTTCCAATACACCCTGCAGGACGGACGTTCCGGTGTAGCCATTGCTTCATTGCAACCAGACAGGAGGCCGCAATATCTGGACGAGGACGACCAATAGAGCAAACCAACCCTGATCGGGTGCCCGACCCTTCGCAACGCTCATCGTCGATAAGGTCGGGCATTTTCGCGGCAGGGAAATCCCGACACGCTGGCGTTCCTCAAATCCGGCTTAGTGCCCACCCACCGAAGCAGCCGTCCCATCCGACCATTGCCCAACCGGAACCGAGAATCCCCGATGTTAGGAGCGAGTCTATGAATATGAAATGGAACGTTCTGAAGGTTGGCTTGGCAATATACGTTGATATCAATATAATTCACCCATGTCAATAGTTGCGAACCCTTCCTTTGAAACCACGCTTCTGGTTCGTGACTCTTGTCTTTGTCTTCATCTACAACGAGCGGCGAGGTCCGTGGCACGGCGCTTCGATGACGAACTCCGACCTCTCGGCCTGACCAACGGGCAATTCTCGCTCATGATGTCCCTCAACCGCCCGGAACCACCCAGTATGGCTGCAGTTGCGTCGCTGCTCGCAATGGATCGGACCACACTGACTGCAGCCCTCAAACCTTTGGAGCGCCGCGGTCTGGTCAAAATTACGGCGAACCCGGCCGACCGCCGCGGCCGTCTGATGGCGCTGACCCCAAAGGGGCGAGGATTGCTCACACGAGCCGTGCCTATTTGGAAGAGCACCCACCTTGCGGTTGAAGGTCTCCTCTCCGATAGCGAACCTGACCTCCTCCGGAAGAATCTGCGCGCACTCTCTTGATCGATCGATGCTGTCCACCACCCCGGTGTGGAAAACATGAACGACTATTCATTTTCACGGCAACTCCGACTGCCAATCGATCCCGCCACAGGCTGCGACTTACCGCTGGAATCCACAATAGGAAGCCAATTCTTGATCTCCGCCCCGATCAATTTGGCGTGGAAAATGCTTATATTCAGTAACTTTCGATCTATCATAATATGAATGAATATTCATTTATTCCTTGCTATCAATCCACTCCTTCTCGTAGATTGATTTCTTCAAACCTTCGGCAACCTGTCAGTACGCTCCACCGGGTCCCCCTTGAGAGGTCTCTTATGACGGTCGATAAGCCTCAGTGGATTCGATTTGGCATCTATGAACTGAACATCGCAGAGCGAATCATTCTGCGCAAGGGAGTCCGCCTTCGCTTGCAGGACAAACCCTTCGCTCTCCTTGTTCTCCTGCTCGAAAACTCAGGTCAGCTCGTCGACCGCAACGAACTCCGCCGCACGCTCTGGCCCACCGGAACCAACGTCGACTTTGAGCATGGAATCCGCGTCGCCATGCATAAGTTGAGAACTGCGCTCGACGAAACGGCAGAGAGCCCAAGATTCATCGAAACGGTTCCGAGTCACGGCTATCGGTTCATCGCTCCGATTACACAGTATCAATCGAAGGTGCAGATCGACTGTCCCGTAGTCATTGTTCTTCCGATCATCGGATTAGCCCCAGCGAAGGAGCTCGGTCATGTCGCCGATGGCTTTACCGAAGAGCTCACCGCGCAGCTGAGCAATGCAAAGCCGAGACAGTTGTCCGTCATAGGGCGAACAACCGCGATGTGCTACAAAGGCGCTTCCAAGAGCATCGCCACCATCGGCAACGAGATTGGTGTCGACTACGTCCTCGAAGGAAGCATCCGCAGTCATCAGAACATCCTGCGTCTGACGGCACAGTTGATTCGAGTCTCCGATCAGAGTCACCTCTGGACTGCATCCGTTCAGGGCGATGGCTCCAATCCTGTCGAGGCGCAGATCGACCTCTCCGAGCAGATCGTGAGTAGTCTCACTGCCTACCTTTTCCCCGGAGAATCATCCTCTCTGCAGACGACGCTCGCGCTTCCATCCGACGCTGAGGCGCTGCATCAGTTTCGCCAGGGAGGCCGGTTCCGCCGGTACCGGCGGCGCGTCTCCTCGATTCCCAGAGCAACCTCCCGCCTCGTGCATCGCTTATTCGACCCCACAACAAAGCGACTTCGCCGATTCAGAGCCAAAGCGCGTCGACTCGTCTGAAACCCATCCTGAAGAAAATCCGAGGAAAAAAGCCTCGGCACTTCCCATGAATTCAACTTCGTGATGACCTTCGTTGCCGAAGAGATACGCCTCTTTATCCCTTTCTCTCTTGGCCTCTTAGGGGTTAACCGATGGATGATTTGCGTTTCCCTCGTTCTCATTGCATTCTCATCCCGCAATGCGCCTCCCCGTCACAAGGGCCATGGAATTCAATGCGAAAACGGAGTTTCATATGAATTTGAGACGATCAACTTTACTGGTTTGCACGATCCTTACCTGCCTCATCCTCTTACCTTGTTCAGTGCGAGCTGCAACCCCGCACTTCAGCGCAGTCTACGTCTTTGGCGACAGCTACTGCGACGTCGGCAATCTTTATGCAGTCATCGGTGCGCCTGGAGCGCCCTACCTTCCCGGCCGCCGTTCCAACGGCCCTCTTTGGGTCGAGCACGTCGCGAATGCCTGGGGACTCCCCATGACTCCTTCTCTTGCGGGGGGAAACGACTACGCATGGGCAGGCGCTGAAGTCATCAATCCAATCCCGGAGCCTGGATTCTCCATCCCCAACTTGCCTCAACAGATCGCGAAATATCTCAGCGATCACGGCGGTAAGGCCGATCCCAACGCCCTCTATATTCTCGAAGGCGGCGGAAACGACATCATCGATGCCAACGGCGCCGGCAACCCTCAATCTCTCGGATTCCAGATCGCTCTCGGCCTCGCCAGTGCGGAACTCGCCCTCCGCCACGCAGGTGCAAAAAACTTCCTCATCCCAATCCTCTTTGACGTGGGTCTTTTACCTGCAGCAAGCCCCAACAATACCTTCGCCACGCAAGCCAGCCTCGCCACCAACAAATACCTCGGCGACCTCATCAAACTTGAGGAACTGCTCCAGGGCATCGACATCCGCCGCCCCGACATCTTCAGCCTCATGCAATCCGTCGTCAGCGACCCCAACCACTTTGGCTTCACCGACATCACCCACCCCTGCATCACGACCACAGTATGCGCCGATCCGGACCATACTTTCTTCTGGGACACCTATCACCCAACCGTCTTCGGCCACTCGTTCTTTGCCATCTCAACCATCGCAGTCTACGGTCAACATTAAAGCCTCAATTTAGACCTGATTTGGGGCCCGCATCGCCGGAAAAACGGCATGGGTGCGGGTCTTTTTTTGAATCGAATTGCCAACTCACACAAAATAAGCCTGATACCACATAACTTACAGTATTTCAGCACTTAGCGATAAAAATCGTTATAATCTAAGTATCGATTGACCCCCTGAACATCTATTCAGTTGAAAGGTTTTCCACAACATTCTTATGCGTAATTCTCTGCTTGTTCTCGCTCTAGCTCTGTGTGTTGCTGCGCCTGTTGCTGCTCACGCGGATACCTTCTCCTACAACTTTGTTTTGACCCAGCAGAGTGGAACCGGCATGTTCGGCTCCGACAGCGGCCAGGCTGTCGGCTCTGGCTCGTTCACTGTCGTCAGCACCACCCCCACCCCCGGCAACACCGACTTCAAGGCCATTGACCAGAACAATAAGACTCCGTCGAACTACGTCTCTGCCCTCGACTTCCTGATCGACGGCTTCGACTTCGATCTTCTTGACGCCAGCTCCAACCCGGGCGATCCGACCCACGGTGTCAATTCGACTCAGATCCAGTTCAACAACGGTGCTCTCTCGCAGATTCTTTACACCGGAACTCAGGTCGTTGGCGGCGTCACCATCGGCATCAACGGCAACGGCGGTCTTACCTACGCCTTCCGCGATGGAAACACCACCTCGAACGGCTTCATTACTGCGACCCCCGCCACCGCGACTCCTGAGCCCTCCGCACTCATTCTCTTCGGCACCGGAGCACTCGGTCTCGCTGGCCTCGCTCGCCGCAAATTTTTTGTCTAGTTTCTTGAAGTCCTGAAGATAGGACGACGGGAGAGAGCCAAAGCTCTCTCCCGTTTTTTTTCCCAATCGTCAAACGTTATCACGGAGGCCCAGCCTCCTCCGTTGCAACGGTCACAAGTCAGACCGAAAGCTACTTCAAAGTGTTGACCAATCGGACCAGCTGCCTTTGGGAGCAGTCTGCATAGATGAAACGCTGTTCCATGTCCATCAATTGCGTAGAAAAAATCGGCTCGTCAGCCGCCAACCATACAAGAGCCCTGTTACCTCCTGGTTTGTCGTCACCTAAAGCTCGGCTAGTTCTGCCAATTCACGTTCACAGTACCCACCCCACTCGCAGGCACAATGTAGGTGTGATTCCCGCCACCCTCCCAAGTCGCCGTCCCATCCGCCGCAATCTTCAAAAACTTAAACTGAATCATCTGCCCCGCGGGCACCGACACATTCAGAAACCAGCTTGGATTGCTCGGATCGAGCATTGGCCCCACTGCCGTATCAAAGGTCGTTCCCCACTGCCCTAACTCGACAGTATTCCCCGACAGAAAAATGTAATCCCCCGGATTCGTAGGAGAAGCATTGTTCACAGTAAACGTCACAGGCACCAGCTTCGCCGCCAACACCGTGAACTGGATAGCATTCGCCGCCACTCCAGTCTTCGACTTCAACTGCACCTGCGAAACACCATTCGCAACCTTCGGCACCGTAAATGTCACCCAGGTATTCGCCCACGCTCCAATCTTCGCTGCGATCCCACCCACTGTCACACTCCCCTTGCTTGCACCAAACCCATCTCCCGCTATCGTCACCATCATCCCCGGCTGCCCCACTGTCGGCCCAATTGACCCCACCGAAGGCCCATTCACAGCGTGCGCACTCTGCCATACCGAAACGGAATTCGCCGCCAAGGTCACCGCATTCGCCGGATTATTGCCACCCGAACCCTCCAACACCATCAACCCGCTCCCATGCAGCGACGCACCCAGAAAATCCGCATACGTCCCCGCCGGTAAAGCCGTGTTCAAATTCGTAACCGTGGCACTACTCGAATTGTTCTTATTAATAGCCACCAGAACAACGTCATTGAAAAACTGCCGCTCATAAACATAAACATCGTTGTTGATCCACCGCTGCTTCGTCGTCCCATAAGCGATTGCGTCATTCGTCTGCCGTAGCCCCGCCAGAGCCCCAATCACCTTATAAGCAGTCGAAGTCGTATCGAACGAAGTCATCTGCGGCCGGTTATATGGATCCCCACCTCCACCAGTATCGTTATGCAGATACTGCTCGTCTCCGTAATAAATCACCGGAATTCCTCGCGTCGTCAGTTGAAACGCCAGTGCCTCATTCAATCGATCGTCGTTATTGTTCATACTCAACACGCGCGACAGATCCTGGCTATCCACAAACGTCACCAGATCGTTCTGCCACACAAAATCCGCATTCTCCGCCGCCACCGTCCCATCAATCTCCGCAAACCCGCTGTCCTTCGCGAACACATCCCGTATTGCCGTATTCAACGGGAAATCCAACAGATTGATCCCACTCTTATTCGCGAACTTGTACGCATCGTGATACAGCCCGTCCCCTGTATCCGTCATCGACCACTCACCAAATAAAAAACTCGGCGCGTTCGAGAACACAGTATTCGCCATCGAATACTCCCACCCCCATGTCACATGCTTCACCGCATCCAGCCGAAATCCATCCACCCCATGTCTTTGAAACTGCCCCAGCGCCGTCTTCAAATACCCATCAATATCCGGATTCTCCTGATTCAGATCCGCCAACCCGTCCAGATTGAAGTACTGGACTTTAAATCGATCGCCATACTCGTTATCCGCAATCCCCGGATTGTGATGAAAGTATCCCTTCGGATCGTCCGTATACTTCGCTATCAGCGTGCCGTTCTTATACAGCGCTCCTGACTCACCCACATCCTGCGGACTCGAATGGTTCGCCGCAAAATCCACAATCACCTTCATCCCATTCGTATGAGCCGCCGCCACCAGCCTGTCGAACGCCGCCCACGAATTCCCCGCATCGCCAAAGTGTTCTTCGATCCGTTGAAAATCCCGCGCCCAATACCCGTGATACCCCGCCTGCGGCTCGCTCGCCGGCCCGTACGTATTCACATTCTCGTTATCTACCGGCGGCGAAATCCAGATCGCCGTTATCCCCATCCCCTTCAGGTAAGCCATCTTCTGCTGAACACCAGCAAGATCCCCACCCCAGTAAGCGTGCCAGTTCGTCTTCGTCGCATCGTAAAGTCCAGTGCTCGCCGCGGGATTGTCATTCGTCGTATCCCCATCTACAAACCGGTCCACGACGATCTCGTAGATCACCTGCTTCTTGAAATCCTGCGCCTCCAACCCGAGCGACCCGAAACCAAGAAGCAGAACGAAAGCCTTAGCCCAAAACAACCAGCAGGTCTTCATCGTCGGACCCCCTCGCGTGCGCATGGCTCAATTACCGAAGCCGATCTTTTCAGACTGGGTGACCTATATCTAACCGTACCACCACAATCCCCTGGAGGCCGTGTAGAACCACACAGCCCTCGGTGTAGGCACACTTATTGTTTGCAGAATCCCCCGCCGCTAATCTTCAAGTCGAGGCAGAAAACAGAAGTCTGATTGACGATATGCCTCACGACTCACGGTCAATCTCGCGCAATCAGTATAAGAAAGGAACTTACATGAGCAATCAATACCACCGATATCTATGCCTCGGCTGTGGCTTCTTATATGACGAGCTGATGGGCCTTCCCGAACATGGAATCGCACCAGGAACGCCATGGGAGCAGATTCCGGAAGGCTGGGCCTGTCCCGATTGCGTCACCCCCAGAGCCTGTTTCGAGACGCTCTCGATCCCCTGCCCACCAGGCGAGTCTGAGCTCAGCTCATACAACACCCTCTAGCAAATGAGAGGATCGATGGCCAGCCGGATGACATGGGTGGTTTGATATCTCTCCCCAGCAATAATCGGGCCGCTTCGTTCAGCTGGGAAGTCGCCGCAGGATTGTCATTCATCGTATCCCCATCCATAAACCGGTCCACGACGATCTCAGAGAGTATTTATTGCGCGGCCGCTGTTGCTATGGTTTGCAAGCCGTCGATCCTTGATTGCATCAGCGTGATGCCTCCAGTTGTCTACGCATCAACCGATCGGCCGAATAAGGTTGGAGTGGTGTCCAGTTGCTAAACGCTAGGTTATATTTTCCTTTACCCACTCCAACCTCACTACTTACTTACGGAGAGGAATTCATGCTGAATTCCTCAAAATTCCGCGGCTGAAACCAACAAGAACTCGTCAAACACAATAAAATGAGGGTTTTGCCCGTAAAGTATCTGAAATCAGGACCTTGATACATTCGATCATACATTCGAGGTCCAAGTTATGATTCGGAAGACTTTAGCAAAGTACCCGGGGTAGAGGCACCCCTACAATCCTGCCAACGGGGTTGGCAGCATCGAACCGCAGAGGAGTTCTTAGCCAGCATGACCACTCAATACCGTTCAGGACGCGGGCCTTCTGGAACCCTCCTCCTCGTTCTCTTTTCGCTCATCCTCGGAGCAGCCGCCATCGTCGTCTTCGTCCGCCAGGCCACCACCGGAGTCATGGGTCGCCTCTCAGCCGCCATCACGGGACGAACCACCACTTTTGACTCCTCAGTCCCCGCGATCGTCAACCGCATCAAGCGCCTCAGCCGCCTCGAAACCGTCGTCTACTCCATGGACACCGTCGTCGAAGGCGCCAAAACCAACCCCATCCTCCCCGACCTCCTCGCCGGCGACCGTATCCTCCTCGTCGTTCATGGCCAGTCCATCGCAGGCATCGACCTCGCCCAGCTCAAGCCCGAGGACGTTCGCATCGAGGACAAGGACGGAGCCAGATCCATCCACGTAACCCTGCCACCTTCCCAACTCTTCGTCACCACTCTCGACAACCAGCACACCCGCGTCTACCTCCGCTCCACCGGCCTCCTTGTCCCCGCCGACGCGAACTTGGAGTCCGACACCCGCGTCAAAGCCGAGCAGCAGCTCCAGCAAACCGCCCTCACCGACGGCATCCTCGACACCGCCAGCAAAAACGCTCGCGCGACCGTCACCACCCTCCTCTACGGCCTGGGATTCCAGCACGTCGATGTCACGTAATTGTCACGTAGACGTTGGAACATTTTCGTGCATCTAAAAAACTGCAACCTTTACTCATCCCTCGCGTCCAAGAAGCCGATGACGTAAAGGTATCGGGACGTAAGTAACCGATGAAACGGAAGATGACACAAAAGCACCATCGCTACACAGCAATCGTTTTATCCAACGCCAACACGCGTAAGCTATCATCCAAAGCATGAGTTCCAGCACCACATCCCGAGACGACGGCGCAACACCTGAGGAAACCTCGATCAACTCCGCTAGCACGAAACACCACGACGACTATGAAGAAGAGGAGGAGACCACCCTCTTCAAAACCGTAGGCTGGATCTCCGCCGGCCTCGGAGCCGTCGCTCTCGGCCTCTTCATCGGACGAGAACTCCGTCAACGCTATCAGTTCAACCGTCGCACACCGTACGACTTTTATGCCCACTCCGGCGACGAGCAAGACGTGGACTTCGGCATAGGCATCTAGGCCCTGGAACTCTCTTCCCAATCTGCGCTTGGTATTCCCCTGATTATGGGAGCCGGAAGATATGAGCAGTTTCCTCGACGCATTTACGGCCACTCGTGCCGGAAGCATCGTCTATAGGCCCCTTCAGCAACTAGTCCACCTCTCCCGCCGCCGCGCCAATCCAGATATCCCCCTCAACCACGAGCTGATTCACGTCTCCTACCGCGACCGCCACTTCCACATCGAGGTGGAACGCTGGAATACCAGCCAACGACTCGCCGTTGACCAGTGCTTCACCGTCAACCAGTACGACATGCTCTCCGGAGCCCATGCCACCTACATCGAACGCCTCTACACCCAGATCCTCGCCTCAGGGAAGAAGCCCCTCATCCTAGACTGCGGCGCCAATATAGGTGCCAGCGTCCTCTGGTTCACCGCTCGATACCCCGATGCCCACATCATCGCGGTAGAACCGGCCCCCGACAACTTCGCCCTGCTCCGTAAGAACTGCGCCAAGCTGGATGTCGACCTCCACGAAGCAGGGGTGGGCCCGGTGGATGGGCACGCCTCCCTCTGCAACCCCTTCGGTGAGAGCATGAGTTATCAAACCAACACCCACAATAATGGTATCGACATAGAGATGGTATCGATAGGCACCTTGCTCACCTCACTCCCCCCCTCGGCATACTCTCCGTTTCTGCTGAAACTCGATATTGAGGGAGCGGAAAAACCTCTTTTCGGAGGCGACACGTCTGTCATCGATCAATTCCCCCTCATCATCATCGAGCCACATGACTGGCTTCTTCCAGGCCAACAGAGCTCAGTCGAATTCTTCCGCTTTCACGCCGCAGCCGGAAGAGAGTTTCAAATGAAACATGAAAACATCGCCTCGATCGCTCATCACCCCAATCTGCACAACCAATAGTTCCTTTCTCTTTGCCCCGTGTCGAATTGCGCGGGGACGCGGAGAGCAATCTCGCTTAGCCCGCAGTGAGTTAACATAGCTGAAATGGAAACACACTCAAGATTAGCCTTTCTGTTCCCTGGGCAGGGATCACAAACAGTCGGCATGGGCCGCGACCTGAACGATAAATTTCCCGTCGCGCGCAGCGTCTTCGAAGAAGCTGACGAAGCCCTCGGCTTCTCCCTTTCTCATCTCATCTTCGAAGGACCCGAGGATCAGCTCAAGCTTACCGAGCATACACAACCCGCGATTCTTACCGTCTCCGTCGCAGCGGCTCGCGTCCTTGCCGAACACGGCATCCAGGCCTCAGTCGCTGCCGGCCACAGCCTCGGCGAGTATTCCGCTCACGTTGCAGCCGGAACACTCACGTTCGCCGACGCCGTCCGCACAGTTCGGTCTCGTGGCTGTTATATGCAGCAGGCGGTCCCTGCCGGCGAAGGTGCGATGGCCGCAATTCTGGGGCTCTCGGCCGACCTGATCCAAACGATCTGCTCCCAGGTTTCCGACCAGCTCACGCCATTGCCGATGACTCCGGAAACTAAGAACTTTTCCCCCAGCAGCGCTGTCGTCTCTCCTGCAAACCTCAATTCACCCGATCAGACTGTAATCTCTGGAGCGGCGGTCGCGGTGGAGCGAACTGCTGACCTCTGTAAGCAAGCTGGAGCCAAGCGAACCGTTATGCTCCCGGTCAGTGCTCCCTTTCACTGTGCTCTTATGCAGCCCGCGCAAGACGCCCTCGCCCACGATCTCGCCAAATTAGGTTTCGACGATCCTCGCTTCCCGGTCGCCGCCAACGTCGATGCCCGTCTCCTTACGAAAGGCTCAGAGGTCCCCGACTGCCTGGTGCGACAGGTTACCGGCCCGGTTCGATGGGTTGAGTGCATCCAGCTCCTCATCGCCCAGGGTGCGACCCACTTCATCGAGGTAGGCCCAGGCAGAGTTCTCTCCGGTCTTATGCGTCAGATTGATCGTAATCAGAAGACTCTGAATGTTGAAGATTCTTCTTCGCTCGAAAAAACCCTCGCCGCTCTGGCCGGAAGTTAGTTCAATTTCCAATATTGACTGTTACCTGGATGGTTTGAGTTGCGACCGAGGTTTTTGCACTCACAGTAATGACTTGCGTTTCACTTGGAGCCGGCGGATTGTTGGTTGTGGGGCGATGAACCTGCGCACCCGGTGACGGCAGCTCCAACCAGGATCGAAAGACAAATTGCAATGAGCTGGGAGAGCCGCAGTCTCTTTCGACGTCAAGCAAGTCCTGCAAACGCGAAAACTCCGAATGGCAGCTGGAGTGTATACGAAATACCGGCCTTCATCGACGTCGATTCTGGATCATAGGCACTGATCGTTGAGGCTACATTCAATGTAAGCGTGCTTTGCACGGGCGGCGTTCCAGCGATCGTCTGAGAAGACTGGTTCAGAGAACAAGTGATATACGGCCACGGGACTTGTGCAAGGAGAAAGTGACTGCCCCGCTGAATCCAACGGCTGGAGCCGCCGAAACCGTATCGCTGCCTGAGGCTCCTGGGGCGATGGAGACGCTACTGGCACTTAGAGTAAGAGCGAGTGGATTAGTAAAACTAAGGGAAAGCGCTGCACTGGTTGATCCCGCAAAGCTTCCGGTCGCGCTATAGACTGCGGTAATCGCATCCGATCCAACAGCGCTCGATGTTGTTGTTAGCGCCGCCGTTCCAGTGAACGGCGGCGCTGTGCCCAGCGAGGTTGCTCCGCTGAAAAACGTTACTACGATTACGATTGTCAAATAGGCAACTACTATTTATTTACGGGTAGATTCGAACCATTGCAATTCCCTCGCGACGAGGGAATACGACCGCAGATTAAATAATGTGGTCTCACCAATCTCAATGGGTTGGAGTGAAATCGGGCAATGTTAGGTTCGCAGCAACCCACCGGTACCGAGACGTGACACCCTTCGCGTCTACCCTGTAAAGTCGGAATGAGCGACGCACGGCAACCACATCAGCTCGATTATCCGTTCGGGGGAGATCCTTATGAAGGTCAATGAGATCGTAGAAGACTTCACTCTGCAAAATCAGAATGGCAAGTCGGTCTCCCTCTCCGATTTCAAAGGTAAGCCGGTTGTTCTCTTCTTTTATCCCCGCGCTGATACCCCGGGTTGCACCGTTGAATCCTGCGGGTTTCGTGACGCCTTCGAAAAATTTCAAAAAGTTGGCGTAGTCGTGCTCGGCATCTCCCGCGATTCCGTGAAGGATCAGAAAAAGTTCAAGGATAAGTACGACCTTCCCTACGACCTTCTTGCCGACCCGGACATGGAGTTGATCAACCGCTATGACCTGATCAAGCCAAAAAACATGTACGGCAAGCTCGTCAAAGGCGTCAAACGAACTACTTACCTCATCGGACCTGATCGGCGTCTCCTCCACATCTTCGAAGACGTAAAACCTGAGGGTCACGCCGAAGAGGTTCTCTCTTTGCTGCAAAACCTAAAGAAAAAATAGTCCCCACCCGGCGTCTGCCGATTCTGTACTCGTGTGTCGTAAAGGACCTCACGCAGCCCTGTTTTTCCACAAAATAGATCTTTCCCCGATTAGGATTCGGCCCGTACATGGAAGGATATAACTCCACGTTTACAGTTCATTGACGGCATATTAATAAGCGGCCTCAAAGCTTAGAACTATGCGAAAAAACATATTTTCACAAGTACCGTCTCTCTTGGTGGCCATCCTGTTTCTGCTCACTCCCACCTTTCTCCATGCTCAGTACGAAAACGGAAGTCTGGTCGGAACCATCCGCGACGCCACTGGAGCCGCGGTCTCTGGCGCCGTAGTAACCGCCACAAATAACGCGACGGCTGCCACTACAAAGACAACGACGAATGCTGAAGGTGATTATGAAGTCCCGTCCGTCCACGTCGGTGTTTACACCATCACAGCGAGCGCTCCGGGCTTCACGGATGCAGTGGCTAGTAACATCGCCGTTTCTGTAGGCGGACGGCAGCGCATCAACCTCTCGCTAAAGGTCGGCGGAACTGAAACTACCGTCGAGGTCTCCGACGTCGCGCTGCAGATTGAAACCGAGACGAGTGAGCGTGGCCAGGTCATCACGAACTATCAGAGCGCAGCATTTCCACTGGTGACGCGCAACTATTCCGATCTTCTGGGCTTGATGCCCGGCACCCGTCAGGCCCCAACCGCTGCCACGACCAGTTCCATCAACTCCCTAGTCCGCGCTGGTGCTTACAACGTCAATGGTCAACGCAGTATGTTTAACAACTTCCTGCTCGATGGCCTCGACAACAACGCCTACGGTGAGAGCAACCAAGGATTCGACAATCAGATTATCGCGGTACCACCTGACTCCGTCGCTCAATTTCAGGTGGTAACAGACAACGAAAGTGCCGAGTATGGGCGGTCCTCAGGTGCGACTATCAACGTCGCATCGCAAAGCGGTTCCAACCGATTCCATGCCACCGTCTACGAGTTCATCCGAAACACCGACCTCAATGCAGCCGGCTTTTTCAAACCATTGACAGTCAGCAACACGGGCGCAACCGTTCCCTTTCGCAAGCCGGTCTTCAATCGCAATCAGTTCGGCTTCAATGTTGGCGGCCCCATCCTCAAAGACAAACTCTTCTTCTTCCTCGACTACGAGGGCTTTAGGCAGGTATTAAAGCCTCTCAGTGTGCTAACGCTTCCGACTCAAAATGAACTTAATGGCATTCTCGTCGTACCGGTGAAAAATGCCACAACCGGCGTTGTCTATCCGGCCGGCTCTCCAATCCCTGCCAGTGCGATTAATCCACTTTCGGCACAGATCATCAGCTACTTCAAACAAATTTCCGGTCTTCCGGTATCCGGCCTAGCGTCTACGGGCCTCGCGTCGAATGACTACGCCATTCAGGTTCCTTTCACCGACAACTCCGATAAGGGTGACCTTCGCCTAGACTATCAAATCACTCCAAAGAGCTCAGCGTTTGTGCGTGTCAGTGATCGTAAAGAAAACGGAGTCAACTATCCCAGCATACCTATCCCGCTCGATGGCCAGACCAACGGCACGATTCGAATCCTCGACCAACAGATCGCCCTCGGCTACACCTATTTGCTAAGCGCCAATAAAGTCCTTGATGCCCGCCTCGGACTTGACCGCACCAAGGCCGGCAAGTTTAACCTTTCCATCGGCAACACGGCATTTTCAACGCCAGGTCAGCCCGGGTTCATCCCTGGCCTTCCGAACAATCCCGTAGTCGCTGGCGGTCTTCCCTCCATAGGTATCACCGGTTTCACTGGATTCGGTCGCCAGAGCACCAATCCTCAGTGGCAGAACCCTGCACTCCTTGACCCCAAGGTGAACTTCACGTGGATCAAAGGCAAGCACTCCATGAAGTTCGGCTATGAGTACGAACGTGTCTGGATGGCAGTCAACGATAACAACCCTCTCTACGGCTCTTTCACCTATGGTGGAGGCTACTCGAACGCCGGCGGATCGACCGTCAGCGATACCTATTGGGCCGATTTTCTTTTCGGGACCACCAATGCTTACTCGCTGGCGAACTATTACGTCGCGCACCTGACGCAAAACATGCACAACCTCTATGCTCAGGATGATTGGCATGTAATGCCCAGACTGACCCTGAACATCGGTCTACGTTGGGAATACGGTTCGCCCTATGCTGATCTTTATAACCGGATTTCGAACTTCGATCCTGTTTCTCAGACGGTTCTCACCACGACACCCGGTGCTGTTGCCGGCAACGGAATTACACCTTTCTCCGGTGGTGGAACTTACGGTAAAACTCTGGTCAATCCTGACTTCACCGACTTTGGGCCCCGCTTCGGCTTCGCTTATGCGCTCGATCCTACGACAGCGATTCGTGGCGGATTCGGCATAAGCTACGCGCACTACACGCGCGCAGGATCTGGGGATATCCTTGGAATCAATGCACCACAGGCGCAGTTCGCCTCGGTAACTCAGATAACGCCAACGACCACCAACCATTGTTCGACTCCGCTCCCCGCCCAGATCATCGCTGTAGGCGCGACGACACCCTCGTGTTTCGCCACTTCAGATCAGGGTTACCCGAGCGGCCTCGTCACCAGTTTTAACTCGGCGACTGACAATATCACCTACATACCCAAAGACACGAAGGACAGTTACGTCGAGAGCTACTTTGTCAGTATTCAGCGTACTTTGATCAAGAACTCCCTCATCGACATCGCTTACGTCGGCAATCATGGCGTCAAGCTGCAAGGTTTCCTCAATGCGAATCAGAAGAACCCCGCCCTTGGATTTGCGCGTCCATTCACAAAATGGCCTTCTGACATTACCGCTGCGGTCAATGAGTTCTACTCGAACTTCAACTCGCTGCAGATGAAATATGAGCAACAGTTCGTTGGCGGGCTTACTCTCCTTAATACCTTTACCTGGGAGCACTCGCTCGATAACGCCAGCGCCTCGCTCGAAGGCAACACGCCCTCGCCTCAGGATGGCAACAATATCGCTGCGGATTATGCCCAGTCTGACTACAACCTGCCCATCGCCAATATCACCAGCCTGGTCTATGAGCTACCCTTCGGACATGGGCGCAAGTTTGCCAGTTCAAGCAACGGTTTCGTCGACGCCGTAATTGGCGGTTGGCAGGTCAGCGCGATCAACACCATGCAGTCTGGTACGCCGTTCAATATTACCTATAGCCCGAACGGGTCCCAGGCCGTCTCTCCGCAGATCGCCGCGACCTATCGCGGTGCCAACGAATACCGCCCAAACTTCGTTCCAGGCCAGAAGATAACCCAAGGACGTTCGAACAGGGCCGCCAACACGGGCTACGTCAACTACATCAACTTCAACGCCTTCGTTCTGCCTCCCATCAAAGACGCTGCTGGCAATGTGCTCAGTCCCTTTGGCAACGCCAGTCGCAATCCGGGTCGGACGCCGGCCTTCTACCAGACAGATCTCGCGCTCAATAAAAAGTTCTCGACCCCAATTGAGAGCCTGAAGGTTGAGTTTCGGACCGAATTCTATAACCTTTTCAACCACACCAACCTGTACCTTCCGGGGACTATTAGCGGTACGCAGGGGACCACGACAACGACAGCTGGCACCGGCGGAACGATTGCGCCAGCTGCTATCGTCGGTGGGATTCCCAACGGCGGAGGTCAGGTCACCAGTACCTTCGAGCCACGCATCATTCAGTTCGGCTTGAAGATTCTTTACTAACAAGTCGTAGTTCAAAGAAAAGACCTGCGCTCAAAGCGCAGGTCTTTTCTTGCAACCGCAAACCTTAGTTTAGCGGGCCCTCACGCTTGGCACTAAACTTGAGAGTGCCATGAGCGCCACAGCCACAGCCCTCACTCTCGCCGCAGTCACTGCGGCAGCTGGCACTCTCACCTATGCAGCCCTCTCTGCACAGTCCGAAATCTTTGGGAAAGTCCTCATAGCCGGTCAAGACCCAAACGAAATTGCTCTCACCTATGATGACGGCCCCAATGATATCGTCACTGAGCGCCTTTTGGAGGTATTGGCTCATTTCAAAGTTCGCGCGACTTTCTTCCTCATCGGCAACTATGTGCGCCTGCGTCCACAAATTGTTCGAGCTATCGCCTCGGGAGGCCATCTGATCGGAAACCACACCATGACCCATCCCTGGCTGGCGTGGCAATCAACGACTCGTATCCGAGAAGAATTGCTTGGATGCAACTCCCGTCTTGAAGATACTCTGGGCAACCAGGTCCGCTACTTCCGTGCACCTCATGGAGCTCGACGCCCTGCCGTTCTTTCCATCGCTCGCGAACTCAATCTCACGCCGGTGCAGTGGAACATCATCGCGAACGACTGGCAGCCGATCGGCGCTGAGAAGATCACAGCCCGGACCGTTGAAGGTGTTACCCGAAACCAACGAAGAAAGAGGGGCTCGAACATCGTTCTTCACGATGGCGGGCAGCAAGGCCTGGGTCAACCTCGTCTTCCGACGGTCGAAGCCACGAAACTCCTTCTGCAGAAGTATGGTCGCGAGACTGGGGCGACGTTCGTTACGGTCGACTCATGGAAGCTGTGAACACAGAAACATCGCATGTTACAGTCATCTTCTTACGAAATGCACTATCGAAAGCTTCACCGAGGAGGTCGCCTTGAAAGGCATTGCCCTTGCTCTTACGACGTGTGTGATTTTGTCATCTTCAATGTTCGCCCGCAGTCAGGCGGTACCTGAAATTTCCTTCGACTCCGTCCCCAATTTTCTAAAGCTCCCTCCGAATGTATATCTCGGCGAAACCGCCGGTGTCGCCGTGAATTCGAAAGGTCATGTCTTTGTTTTTACTCGAGGAAACTCCACAGGTCCGGCTTACGGAGCCAGCGCCGCTCAACTTTTGGAGTTTGGCCCCGATGGCACTTATCTCCGCGAGATTGGGCACAATCTCTACGCGTGGTCCTACGCACATGCGGTCAAGGTCGACAAAGAAGACAACATCTGGGTGACGGACAAGGGATCGGACATGGTGATTAAGTTCGATCCTGAGGGACACGTTGTGATGGTGTTCGGGCGCAAACAGGAGGCCTCCGACGAAAACACTGCGCCACTGAAACACGTGAAACCACCTCTGCCACCGATTGATGGACAGTTTCGTCAGGTGACGGATATGACGTGGGATGCTGCCGGAAATACGTATATCAGCGATGGATATATCAATTCACGTGTCGCTAAGGTTGATAAAAATGGCAAGTGGCTGAAGTCATTTGGTGAACCTGGCGACAAGCCGGGACAGTTCAACACGCCGCACAGTATCGCTGCCGACGTCAAGGGAAATATTTATGTTGCGGACCGTGGCAATCGCCGCATCCAGGTCTTCGACGGAGATGGAAAGTTTCAGCGGCAGATCACGATCGATGTGCCGTTCGATTACGCGAGTGCAATTCCTGCGATTGGGAATAAACCTCCAGCCAACGCCACCGGGACGCAGTCGTCGGGCGCTCCTTGGGCGATCTGCATTACGCCTGGCCCCAATCAGGTTTTGTACGCTTCGGATGCGTTTCCTGGACGGATTTACAAGTTGAGTCTGGATGGTACGGTATTGGGGGTGTTGGGGGAGTCCGGAAAACAGCTGAAACAGTTTGGCTGGATTCACGAGATGGCATGTCCTTCTGAGAACGTACTTTTCGTCGCTGAACTGCTGAATTGGCGCGTGCAGAAGCTTGTTTTGCACCCTAAAAAATAGAGTTCAGCTGAGATTGATCCTCTGCGGTTTCGAGTACGATACATAGACCGCATGAGCACAACCTCCCCCAACCCGACTGTAGCCGAGTCTGTCCCTAAACCGGTAATTGACCCGGAGATGCCTGCACCGCTTTCGATGCGGGATGTTCTTGGTATCCCGATGATGCGGCGGCTTTGGTACGCGCAGGTTATTTCGGTCTTTGGGGATTTTCTCGCGCTGTTCGCGGTGATCAGCATTCTTACGTTCAAACTGCATGCGACGGCACAGCAGGTCACCGGTGTTCAGATCGCGTATATGCTTCCAATTGCTGTACTTGGCATTCTTGCCGGGGTATTTGTTGATCGATGGCCTTTGAAGCCGACGATGGTTTCGAGCGATTCGATACGTGCCGGGCTTTGTCTTTTGCTGCTTCTGGCAACTCAGATATGGCATTTCTATGCGATTTTGGCCTTGATCAGTGTGGTTTCGAGTTTTTTTGGCCCAGCGCAGGGAGTAGCAATTCGCTCGGCGGTTCCGCTCCATGGATTGAGATCGGCTAACGCGCTAATGCAACAGGTGATGTTCGGCATGAGGATTGTAGGGCCGGCAATTGCTGCGTTCATGGTGGCTTATCTTGGCTCATCAAGCTGTTATCTCTTCGATTCGGCAAGCTTTGTTGGATCTGCTTGCCTGATCGCTTCCGTTACATTCCTTAAGAAGGACAAGCCTACCGGGAATGCCGAGCCAGGCGCTGAAAATGCATCAGCTGTCCGCAAAATCTGGCTGGATATGAAGCAGGGGATCAGCTTCATTGTTCATCATGCTGCTCTGTCTTTCGTGATTCTTGCAATGGCTGCGGGGATGTTTGTGATCGGGTGTTTCGCACCTCTGATTGCGATTTACGTGAGAGATTCGTTGCATGCTTCGACGAAGATGTTCGGTATTGTGTCGCCGATGATTGGGTTGGGCATGTTGCTTGGAATCAATGGGTTGAATGCATTTGGGAAGAAGCTGAGCAATACGTTTCTGGTTTACTGCGGGTTGCTGGGGATTGCGGTTGGGTTGATAATTCTTACCTTGCTGCCGCATGTTTGGTCGACGCTGGTGGGGAACTTCATTATCGGGCTTTCGGTGGCGGCAATTATTATTCCGGCGCAGACTTTGTTTCAACAGGCGACTCCCCCGGCGCTGATGGGACGGGTGGGATCGACATTTATGTCGATTATTTTCACTGCGCAGATTCTTGGATTGGTGCTTTCCGGATTGCTGACGCAGCACATTGGCGTGCGGCAGGTATTCGCGCTTTGCGCAGGGATGCTGCTTGCTCTCATTGCAGTTGGGAAGATCTGGATGGAACCGGAGAAGGTCGCGGCCTAGGCCGACTTTCGCATGAATTCAAAATTAGCGTGGGGCTCAGTGCAAAAAACGTGGTCGTTACGTGGCACGCGTTCGCGGCACGAAAATCTTTCCTCTTTTTGAGATCTATTTTTGAGAGATGATCAGGTTGCGGAAGTAGCCTTCGGTGTCCTGTCCCATCCAGAGACCGACCGAACCCTCGGAGTCGCCCAGTTTGAGATCGTGGATGACGAGGCAAGGATTTTTCGCGCGGTTGACGTAGAGGGAGGCAGTGGTGCCATGGACCTCGATGCGCATGTGAGTCCATTCGCCGGTTTCGATGTCGACCCAAGACTCGTAGAGGCCGGGACTTTCTTTGCGGAGACGCTCCCACGGCCAGTCGGGTTCGGAGGCGTACTGAGTAGAGTGATTGCGGCGGAGCTGGTCGTCGGCGTGGGAGTTGGTGGGACGGAGATAGAGGATCTCGAAGCGCGATTCCGACTTGACGCGGAAGATGACTCCGATGAAACCGCGAGCGGATTCTTCCGCGCCTTTCGCGGGTTGGCCTGCGACATCGACTTCAATGGCTCCGTTGTGGAAGTGGATGTTGTCGAGAATTGCTAAGGGGCCTCCAGGTGCATAGCCGGGAGCTTTCGGATCTTCGGGTATGAGTTTGAAAGCTTGTGAACCGCGATAGGTAGTGATCGCGGCTGTTGAGCTTTTCAGCTTTGCCTTGGTGAGATCGGGGAGTGAGATTTGCTGAGCGTGTAATGCGGGTGCGGCGATCAGAGATGCGATGACCACTGCGGCGATAGATGATTTCATGACATTCTAGAGTGGAACCCAGTCCTTCAAAAATTTGACTCCGCGGGAAATAGATGGGAAGGTGTCAGATGTAAAAACCTTGCCTAAAGTATTTGATTAGCCTCCGGGACCTGATTTTGAGGATATATCTCTATGCGGGGACATCGCTTTCATCGGCAGGCCAGAAATATCGGACGAGCCAGAAGAAGAGCGCAAACGAAGCGGTTTCTTCGTGAATGGGTCAAGGGGCTTACGTTCGCGCGGGTTTCGTTCATTCTCCTTGGCTTACCTCTGACGTACTACGTGTACCGAGAGGTGACGCGGGATGTTTTGATCATCGACCCAATTACTGTTCCCAAACGATTTGAGGAAGCGGGGCTGACGCCGCAGGTGATGGCGAACCGGCTCGGAGACCGGCTGCAGGAGATCGAGAGATCGACCCAAACCTCGATGAAGAAAGATGTAATGGGAGCCCTGGGAGAAGAGACAACGATTCCTGAGGTGGAGATTCCGGGAACGAAGCTGGGGTTGAAGACGGTAGTGGATATAGCTCGTAGTGTCTTCGGGCGACACACGAAGCATATCGGTGGAGATGTCGTGTTTCCTGTGAAGAGCGCTGCAACCGGTATCGAGAGTAGCTCGATTAAGAATCCGGTTAATCTCACTGTCTACTTTGTGCAGGAACGTGTCGGAAGCCAGTCGCTGAATGAGACGGTGGACGGCGATGACATTGCTGGGCTGGTGCAGAAATTAGCGGAGTTGGCCCTTCGGCAAGTCAATCCGTATGTTCTGGCAGCCTATTATGAGGACCGCAAACAGATCAGCCTGGCTGAGTCGACCGCAGAGGCTATGACGCGAGATGCATCACAGGACACGCTTCACAAAACGGCTGCATTCGATCTCTGGTGTATTGCATTGGGAGATGAGGGAAAGTACGACGAGGCGATTGCGAAGTGTATTAAAGCGATCGAACTTGATCCCAGAGACAAATATGCCTATGGGAACTGGGGGCTTGCGCTTGATGCCGAAGGGAAGCACCAAGAGGCGATCGCAAAGTGGACCAAAGCGATCGAACTCGATCCCAGGGATAGTTTTGCGTATGGCCCGCTGGGTGATGCGTTTCTCTCTCAAGGGAGACACGAGGAAGCGGCTGCTATGTACGCAAAGGTGATCAAACTTGATCCGAAGGACTCAACTGCCTATGACCATTGGGGCATTGCGTTGCGATATGAAGGGAAATACGAAGAAGCAAATGCAAAGTTCGCAAAAGCGATTGAGATCAATCCTGAGAATAAGTTTGCCTATGACAACTGGGGGCTAGCACTGGACGCTGATGGGAAGCACCAAGAGGCGATCACAAAGTATGCCAAAGCAATTGAGATCGATTCGCAATACGTTATTGCGTATATCGATTGGGGAACCACATTGCGATTGACAGGGAAGCCCGAAGACGCGATTGCAAAGTATGCCAAGGCAATTGAGATCGATCCGAAGAATAAATCCGCCTATGGCGACTGGGGTTTTGCGCTGGATGACGAAGGGAAGTATGAGGAAGCGATAACGAAGTATGCCAAAGTGATCGAACTCGATCCGAAGGACGTACTTGCCTATAACAGCTGGGCGATGTCGCTGCAAAAGCTGGGCAGACGCCAGGAAGCGTCAGAGAAGTTTGCCGCGGCGCAGAAGGCTGCGACCGCTCACTGAAGCCCAACACGCATTTCTACCCTCCTGCTGTGCTTTAGGTTAGCGCGTGGCGGGCGGCTTCGAGAATGATGGCGGTTTCTGTTGGTCCGTGCGCAGTTGAGACGAAAGCGGCCTCGAACTGGCTGGGGGGGAGCCAGACTCCGGCGTCCAACATCGCCCGGTGGAATTGGCCGAAGACTGCGGTGTCAGAGGTTACGGCGCTTGCGAAGTTCGTCACTGGCTGGCTGGTGAAGAACCAGGTGAACATGGAGCCTACGCGGTTGGTGGTGAGCGGGATGTTTCGGTCTTGCGTTATGCGGGCGACTCCCTCGGCGATGATGGCGGTGGTTTGTTCGAGGTTGTTGTAGACGTCTTCTTCGTGATCGATAAGATGGCGGAGGGTGGCAATGCCCGCTGCCATCGCGAGGGGGTTGCCGCTGAGGGTTCCGGCTTGATAGACGGGGCCGAGCGGGGC